>JANPJM010000080.1:0-64691 GCA_031425525.1 Hymenobacteraceae bacterium
GCGCCACGACGTTGCCGCCCACGATGGAGGCGAGGAAGTCCATATCGCCGTCGGCGTCCACGTCGCCCACGGCTAACCCGTTGGGCCGACCGCCGACCGACACATCGGCCCCGCCACCGAACGCGCCGCTGCCGTCGTTGAAGCGCACGCTCACCGTAGTCGCGCTGGTGCCGTTGTTGGCCACGAGCAGGTCGAGGTCGCCGTCGCCGTCCACGTCGGCCACCTCCAGGCAGCCGGCGGTGGGATTGGCACCCACCGCCACGTCGGTGGTGCCGCCGAACGCCCCGCTGCCGTTGTTCAGGCGTACGCTCACGTTGCTGCCGCCGGAGTTGGCCGTGAGCAGGTCGAGGTCGCCGTCCGCGTCCACGTCGGCCACCGCTATGGCTATCGGCCCGGAGCCGACCGCCACATTCGTCGCGCCGCCGAACGCGCCGCTGCCGTTGTTGAGCCGGACGCTCGCCGAGTTGGCGTCGAAGTTGGCCGTGAACAGGTCGAGGTCGCCGTCGCCGTCCACATCGCCCACCGCTACGTCGGCCACCCGGCTGTTGGCGGCAATGATGGTGATGAAGCCGCCAACGCCAAAAGCGCCGGCGCCGTTGTTGAGGCGGATGCTCACCGTGCCGTTGTAGCTGGGGGCGAGCAGGTCCAGGTCGCCGTCGCCGTCGAAATCCGCCGCAACGACGCTCAGCGGGTGGGGGCCTCCCGCTACCGAACCGCTGCCGCTGAACGTGCCACTGCCGTTGTTGACGCGCACGCTCACGGTGCCGTCGTTGAAATTGGGCGAGAGCAGGTCGAGGTCGCCGTCGCCATCCACGTCGGCCACGGTGGGGGTCCGGGGAGCCGACCCCACGGTGGTGCTGGTGCCCGGCTGGAAATTGCCGCTCCCGGTGCCGCCCGCCGCCGCCGTGAACTGGTGGACGTGGCCGCTGGCCAGGGTGGCACCGCCGGTGGTCGTGGCGGCGGTGGTAGTGGTCACCAACACGGTTTCACCCGCCTTGAAGTTGTTGGTGGGGTTGAACGTGATGGTCGAGCCGCTCACCGAGGCCACACCGCGCGTCGAGCCGAACATCCGGCCGCCGCGCTGCTGGCTGAACACCCGCACCGCTTCCTGCGTGGCGACCGTGTTTTGCATAGCCTGCGAAAAGGTGACGGCCACGTCGCTGCCGGACAATGCATTCCGCAGGTTACGCGTCGGGGCCAGGGCCGTAATGGTGAGCGGAATCACCGTGAAAGCTACGCCGCCCGACGTACCGCTCGGCGTGGTAATCGTCACGTTGCCGGACGTCGCGCCCGCCGGCACGGTGGCCGTGGCCGTGGTGGCGCTACTCACGCTGAAAGTCAGGGCCGCCGTGCCGTTGAAGCTCACGCCCGTGGCCCCGAGGAAGCCCGTGCCCGTCAGGGTGATGCTGGTGCCGAGGCTGGCGCTGGTGGGGCTGAGGCTGGCCAGCACCGGCGCGGGCGGCTGGTTGAGGCGCACGCTCACGCTGCTGGTCGGGAAGCTGGCGTTCGGGAGGTTGGCCGTCAGCACGTCCAGGTCGCCGTCGTTGTCCACGTCGGCGAGTACCATCATCGCCGGGAAGCCGTTGATGGCGAAGTTTGGGTTGAGGGCCGGGGGCGCGAACGCGCCGGTGCCGTCGTTGAGGCGCACACTCACCGTGCCCGAGTAGTTGCTGGTCAGCAGGTCGAGGTCACCGTCGGCATCCACATCGCCGAGGGCAGTCCAGCCCGGCTGCACCAGCGTCGGCACATCCACGCGGCTGCCGAAGGTGCCCGTGCCATCGTTGCGCAGGGTGCTGGCCACGTTCGAGCTGATGCAGGCCACCACGGCATCCAGGTCGCCGTCGCCGTCGAGGTCGCCAAGCTGCACGCCGTTGGCGGCGTTGCCCACGGCCAGCTCGGCGTTAGTCGCCGGGGCCGTGAAGCCCCCCGCCCCGCCGTTGAGGCGCACGCTCAGGGTGTTGCCGTTGAAGTTAGCCGTTAGCACATCTAGGTCGCCGTCGCCGTCCACGTCGCCCACGGCCAGCGAGATTGGCCCGTCGCCCACGGCCACTTCGCTGCCGGTGGCCGGCACGCTGAAGATGCCCGCCCCGTCGTTGAGGCGTACGCTCAGCTGGTCGGAACCGAAGTTCGTGTACAGCATATCCAGGTCGCCGTCGCCGTCCACATCGGCCGCTACCACCCAGCTGGGGCCGCTGGGCGTGGCCAATGCCTGGCTGCCGCTAAAGTTGCCCGCACCATCGTTGAAGCGCACGGCTATGGTGCCGGCAGTAGTTAAGTTAGGCGCGTTGCCGATGAGCCCATCCAGGTCACCGTCGCCGTCGAGGTCGGCCAGGGCCAGGCAGTAGGCGCGCTGCGCCACCGGCAGCTCGGGGGCGGGGGCCGGGGCGAAGGTGCCGCTCCCGTTGCCCAGCCGGATGCTCACCGAGCTGCTGTTGTCGTTGGCCGTCACAAAGTCCAGGTTGCCATCGTTGTTGAGGTCGCCGGTGGCGATGCACTGCGGCGAGCTGCCCACGGCCGGGTTGGAGCCGGGCCGGAAGTTGCCCACCCCCGTGCCGCCCGCCGCCGCCGTGAACTGCTGCACCTGCCCCCGCGTCAGCGTGGCCCCATTGGTGGCCGTGGCGGCGGTGGTGGTCGTCACCAGCACCACGCTGTAGGGGTTAAGGCCCACGCCGGGGTCGGAGCCGCCGCCGAAGGTGCCCGCGCCGTTGTTCAGCCGCACGCTCACCGTGCTGACGCTGAAATTGGCCGTGAGCAGGTCCAGGTCGCCGTCGCCGTCCACGTCGCCCACGGCCACGCTGTAGGGGCTAGTGCCCACGGCGGGGTTGGGGTTGGTGGCCGGGGCCAGGAAGTTGCCCGCGCCCGTGCCGCCCGTGGCCGCCGTGAACTGGTACACCTGCTTATTGGCCCCCTGCCCGCCGGTGTTCTGCACCGTCGGCGGCACCGTCACCGTCACGGTTTCGCCCGGCCGGAAGTCCGTCGCGGGGTCAAACGTGACCGTGCTCGTGCCCCCGCCGCTCACCACCCCTTGCCCGGCCCGCACCAACTGCCCGCCCCGCTGCTGGCTATGAATGCGGATGTTGCCCGCCGTGCCCGCCGAAATCGCCTAGCTAAACGTGAGCGCCACATTGCCGGCGCGCGGCGCATTGCGCAGGTTGCGCGTGGGGCTGAGGCCAGTAAGGGTGGGCTGGGCCAGCGCCGCCAGCGGCAGCAGCAGCAAGGCCAGCCCCAGGCCGGTCAGCAGCGAACGAACGGGCCGGCCTCCGGGAAGCGAGCTAAAAAAACGCATAACCGAAGGGTAGCCGGGGTTGGGGCGGCAACTGCGGCCCGCTCCCTGCTCAGAACACGCCGTAATGGACGAAAAGGAAACGTGCAGCATATGGAGGAGGGAATCAGGATCGTGGCTGAAAAAAAGACCGCGCCAGCGCCCCACGGCGCCCCGGCTGGCAGCGCACAAAAGTCCCCGCCAGGCCGGCCGGCCTCCTACCCACGCTTGTCCCCATTTTGGGGATAGTGGCCGGCTTTTCTCGTGCCCGTCCACGCACCAGGCGGTCGGCAGCAGGGGTTACGAATGAGGCGGTTACGATTTAGAATCTTAACCGCCCCATTCGTAACCACGCGAATCGCCGGAGTTTGCGCGTTAGGGTGCCGTACCCACTTCCTCACCGATGCCCCGCCACCCTTCCGCCTCGCGCACTCTGGCCGCCGCTATCCGCGCCTACCTGGGCATCAGCCAGACTGAACTGGGCCGCTGGCTGGGCGTGTCAGGCCCGCTGGTGAGTGGCGTCGAACTCGGCGCGAAGCGCCTGGGCGCGCCGGCCAGCGACCATCTGCGCCTGCTGGCCGCGTGTCTGCCGGCGGCGCTGCCTCCGGCGGCCTACACCGCGCGGCCGCCCACCGAGCCCCCGCTTGCACTGCCGGTCGCGCAAGCCCCGCCCCCGCTGGCCGGCACGGCACCCGACGCGCTACAGGCCCGGCTGGTAGATGCCACGGCGGCCATCGCCAGCCACCACGCCGCGCTGCTGCGCCAGCACCGCAGCGCCGAAGTGGCCGTCCGCTGGGTGGCCGCCCTGCCCGCGCTGCAAGCTGCCGTGCCAGCACTGGCGTCCCCGGTGCAGGCCCGCGCCGCGCGGTGGCTGGCGTTTCGCACCGCCGAGCTGGCCGACCGGGCCGCCCCCGGTGCCCCCGCCGACCCGGCGGCCCGCGCCCTGGCCGGCCTACGCCTGGCCCTGCTCGAAGCTGAGGCCGCTACCCTGCGCCAGTGGCTGGACGAGGCGTGAGCGCGCCAACGGAAATGCCGGTCCCAGCAAAACGCCCCTCCCACGTAACTGTGCGGGAAGGGCGTTGGCTGAGGGCGCCAATCAGGCGTAGCGGGGCGCCGGCGGGCGCGGGGTTGGGCGAGAGGGTGAGGGCCGCTGGCCCGCGCCAACCCGGCGGGGTTACGCCATCGCCGCCGCCGGCTGCGCGGGCGCGGCCTGTTGCTGCCAGGCGTCTTCCAGCGCCGGTACCACCTAGCCGCCAGCCGGCCGCGTGGCGGGTCTGGAGACCCGCGAATAGCCCGCACGGGGCTGGAGCCCCGCGCGAATGCCCCGGGCGAACCAGCGGCACAGCGGGTACCATCACCACCACCGCCGCCCGGCGCGCTAAACTTGACGCACTAAGTGGTCAGCCTCAAGTTTCAAGCTGCAAGCTAATCAACTGATAAGCAAGCAAAAAACGAATGTCAAATGCTGGCTAATTTCTGGTCGACCGCTTAAAACTGAAAGTAGATAAACGAGCTGCTGCTCTTCTGCGTCAGCACCAGCAGCACGAGCATCGCCGCCCACACTAAGCCGAGCAGCCACCAGGGCACGCGCGCCGCCACCTGCGTTAGCGACGTATCGCGCATCAGCCAGTGGGCGCCCACCAGCCCGACCGACAGGACGCCCACTTTGAGCAGGTCGATCGTGGTCAGCAGGGGCTTTCCGTCGGGCAGCAGGCCGAACATCGCGAGCAGGATGCGCGAAGCGGTGCCGAAATCGGGCGCCCGGAAAAAGACCCACGTCACGTTCACCAGCAGAAGCGTGAGCAGCCCCAGACCAAAGCGGCCCAGCGCCTTGCCGGCCGCAGAAGGTGGCGCCAGCGAGGCCTGATGCAGCACGGTCTCCGCTACGTGGGCCGGCAGGGGCTGCCCCCGGCGCCCCCCGGCCCAGCCGCGCACCAGCCGCTCGACGCACAGAAACAGGCCGTGCAGCGCGCCCCACACCACGAAGGTCCAGGACGCGCCGTGCCAGAGGCCGCCGAGCAGCATCGTGAGCATCAGGTTGAGGTAGGCGCGGGCCGAACCCCGGCGGTTGCCGCCGAGCGGAATGTAGAGGTAGTCGCGCAGCCAGGTGGAGAGGGTGATGTGCCAGCGACGCCAGAAGTCGGAAAACCCGATGGCCGCGTAGGGGTAGCGAAAGTTGTCGGGCAGCACGAACCCCAAGCACAGCGCCACCCCGATGGCGCAGGTAGAGTAGCCGGCGAAGTCGCAGAAGATCTGCCCTGAAAACGCCAGTACGCCCGCCCACGCATCGAGGCCGGCCACCGGAAACGGCACCCCAAACACGCTGTCGGCGGTGGGGGCCAGCAGCCCGTCGGCTACCACCACCTTCATCCACAACCCCAGCGAAAGCAGGAACAGCCCCCACAGCAGCTGCTGCCGATTGGCTTGGCGCGGCGCGTAGAACTGCGGAATCAGGTCGGCGGGGCGCACGATGGGACCGGCCACCAGGTGCGGAAAAAACGTAACGAACAGCGCGAAGTTGAGAAACGACGGCTCGGGCGGCGCCTGCCGCCGGTACACGTCCAGGGTGTACGAGAGGGTGACGAAGGTGTAAAAGGAAATGCCCACCGGCAAAATCAGGTCGGGCTTGGCGGCGTGGAAGGCGATGCCCACCGCGCCGAGCAGAGCCGTGAAGTTGTCGAGCAGAAAGCCGCCGTACTTGAAGAACGAAATCAGCCCCAGATTCAAACCCAGGCTCACGCCCAGCAGCAGCTTGCGCGGCCCCGGCCGCTCCTCGCGCGAGATGAGGCGGGCGATGTAAAAGTCTACCGCGGTGGCCAGCCACAGCAGCAGCACGAACGGCGGGTTCCAGACGGCGTAGAACAGGTAGCTCGCCAGCAGCAGATTGATTTTCTTGACCCGCCACGCCAGTGGCAGGTGGTGCAGCACCAGCAGCACCCCAAAAAACAGCACGAAACCGTAGGAGTTGAAGACCATATCGGGTGGGGCGGGTTAACGGGGCGCGGCCGAAGCCGCCGCCACCGAGTGAGCGCGGATGATCCAGCCGGTTTGCTGCTCCACGATCGGAATCAGCGCCTGCGTGAACGTGACGGCGTCGGCGGGCGCCAGGTGCGACCATTCGGGGCACTCGAAGCCCGCCAGCGCCGGGTAATCGGCGTAGTGGATGCCCGGCGCGCGGGTGACGGCCAGCAGCTGATCCCAGTACTCGGCGCGGGGATAATTGCGGGTTTCCGTCTGCCGATAGAGGCCACTCGATGGGGTGCGCACGAACAGCACCCGCCCGCCGCGCCCCCGGATCTGGTCAACCGCCCGCTTGGCCGCTTGCAGCATCGTCCGCAGGGTATCGCCCCCGGCGCCGTGCTTCTGCTGACCGGCGCCCAAATGCCGCCACACGCCTTTCATCTGGCCCTGCATGGCGGTATCGGCCACGAACTTGGCCGACATCCAGCTTTGCCGCTCGAAGCTGTTGAAGGAAAAATGGGGGGAGAAATGCGGCGGCTCGAACACCCCCGGACGGTTCGGCAGCGGCAACGGCTCCAGAAAGGCCGTCAGGGTCAGCTTGTTTTCGTCGAGCAGCACCAGCTGCGATTCCAGCCCCCGGTTGAGGTGAAAGCTGAGCTGCTGCGCCAGCGACCACTTCGGGTAGGCTTTGAGCCGGTCCATCGCCCAGTTTTCCTGCCGCGCGCCCGTCGGCGCGAAAAACAGCCCCTCCGTCACGTCCACGATCACCGTCCCGTTGAAGGCGGGGTCATTGCCCAGGTCGGTGAGCACGGGCCGAGGCGAGGCGCCCTCGATGGCCAGCATAATCGGCCGCTGCCCGCTGATGCCGGCCCACGTATCGAGGTCCACATCGAACTTGATGCGCGACGAGCCGATCAGCACCGGCCGCGCCGGGCTGCTCTGGTAAATGCGCTTCCGCGTGTTCGCCCACAGGCTTTCGTCGTCGTTGTAGGAGATCGGGAAACCCTGGCCGCGCCAGTACATTTCCCACCCGCCCACGAAGGTGCCGGTGAGCAGCGCCGCCAGTAGGCCGGCTTTTACGAGTGAAGATGAGGGCATCACAGGAGAAAATTATCGTCGTGCCGTGGGGGTACCGACGCGCTTGTCAGCGGCAAATATGCGGTAAAATAAGTATTATCTCCGTTTGAAATAAAGCCAGCCTTACAGGTAGCTCAGCCACCACGCCCCGCCCCGCGCCTTCACGCCTGCAAACCAGCGGCACAGCGGGTAGAGGGCCAGCACCACCCCCGCCCACACGGCATAGACGACGGGCAGGCCGAAGCCCCAGGCCGCAGGCGTAGGCGGCAACAAGGAGCCGAAGCGGAGCAGGTGATACGGATCTATACCTAAGGCAATGGCCGTCAGGCGGGCCACCGCGTGGATCAGCAGCAGGTGCAGCACGTAGTAGAAGAGCGGCACCCGGCCGAAGGTGACGAAGAAGCGCTTCCCCGCCCCTTGAGGCACCCGCTCCAATAGCGGCAACGCGGCGATGGCCGGCCCGAGCGTCATCAGCACATAAAGCAGCGCGGGCGGGTATTTCTGCACGTCCAGAAACGAGAACACCGTCAGCAGTAAGGTACGCTGCGGCGTCCAGGGCGTGGTGTCGCCGTAGCCGGCCAACAGGCCCAGCGCGATGAAGCCGGCGATCAGCCCCAGCCCCAGGTCGAGCAAAACGCGCTGCCGGCGCGCCGGGGGCAGCGCCAGCAGCGCGCCGAAGCCGTAGCCGGCACAGATGACGCCCACCCAGGGCAGCAGCGGGTAGGCCACGAAGAAGGCGTAGCCCGGCGTCACTTGCAGCAGCCCGCGCTCATGCAGCACCGTCCAGAGCCAGGCGGCCCCGCCAAACTGCGCGGGCACCAGCGGGTCGAGCAGGTTATGGCCGACGATGATCAGCACCCCCAGGCCCGCCACCACCCGTACGGACAGCGCGTAGCTCAGGCCCGCCAACGCCACCATCGCCCAGCCAATGGCCCAGATGACGCCGCCAGCCGTGATTTGGTAATCGAGGTTGAAGAACCAGCCGAACCGCACCACCGTCAAGTCCAGCACCACCAGCCACAGCCCGCGCGTGAGCAGGAAGCGCGTGGTTTCGGCGCGGGTGCGCCCCCGGCTGCCGTAGAGATAGGCGCTCGCGCCGGCCAGCAGCACGAAAGTGGGCGCACAGAAGTGCGTCACCCAGCGAGTGAGGAAATACGCGGGCGTAGTTTGGGTGAGGTCGAGCGGGCCGAAGCGGGCATTGGTGAAAAAGTCGCGCACGTGGTCGAGGGCCATCAGCACCATCACGATACCGCGCAGCAGGTCGGGGGCGTCGAGGCGGAGCCGGGGGCGCGCAGGAGCGGGCGGCGTCACTAATCCGGGGCCGGCCGGAATGGTCACGGTGGAGGAAAGGGTCTGGCTCATCCGGTATCGTGCGAAAAAAGGGACTACTGCTGCACCGCGTCGTTGATCTCGATCCAATACCCGTCGGGGTCTTGAAAATAGATTTGCCGGATTCCGTCGTCACGGCGGTTGATGGTGTGGGTGGCGCCGGGCCAGTCGGAGTAGGGGATTTTCAGCGCGTCAAGCCCCCCTACAAAATCATCGAATCGCGCGGTAGCCAGCGCCAGGTGGACGCCCTTGTTGACGGCCACCGGCTCTTTCACCCCGGAAATCAGGTGCAGCTCTTTGCTCTGCCCCAACGATAGCCACCGGATGTTGGCTAGCGTCGTTCGTTTAGGAATATCCGGTAATTGCAGGGTCTTTTTGTAAAACTCAGCCGAACGATCCACGTCCTTGACGGAAAGTGCTAGATGGTTGAAGGTGAACGCGAACGCCGGGGCGTCCTGCGCCCGGAGCGGACCGGAGGTCAGCAGGAGAAGGAGGAGCAGGAACCGTTGCATCGTGGGATAGCTGAGGGTGGAATGGGGTGGGCATCCTTGTAAGCGGCAGAATCTGCGTTGGGCGGCGGCAGTAGCGGCCTATTGTTTTACTTGAAGCACTTTTTCGGGGTCAATGCGCACGAGCGTGTACACGATCTGATCTGTTTGGAGGTCGATAAATCCGTGCGGGGTATTCGGGGGAATGACGACGATATCGCCCGGCCCCACCAGGTATTGCCGCCCCCCCGCGATGTGGGTGCCCCGCAGGCTGGGGCCGGTTATTTTCAACACGATCGGACTGCTGGCGGGCATCCGCTTCGCCGAGTCAAGCGTCCCGCCCACGACCAGCGTACCGCTGCCGCTGATGATGCTGTACACCTCCGTAACGACATCGTGCACAAGGGCATCCGGGGGCGTTTTGCCGTTTATTCTGGAGCGGGTGACCACGGAAACGCCCACGTTGTACTTCCCTTGTATCGGCAGCACGCGCAGTACCGAATCGGCCACGGCTAGCCCCGCGCCCCTTCTGGCGGCTGAATTAATTTCAGCCGCAGGAATGATGGTGGCCTTTCCCGTCGTCGTGGCTGCGTTGGGCGACACTGCCGGCGCGGCTTTACGCGCGGCCGGCGCCTGGGCAAATGCGGCGATGGAAGTGAAAACGGCCAGGCAGATGACCGCAGCCGGCATTTGAGGTTTGGGGCGGGGTTGCATCACGCACATTTTTGGGCTGACTTTCAGGTTGGTCGTCTCCGTCACTCCTACCCGGCCACCAGCAGCGTAGCTGCTTCCTGCGCCTGCCAGGTGTCTTCGAGCGTTTCGAGGTGCCGGGCGTGGGCGGCCGGGCGGATGGTTTGCAGCACCAGCACGGGCACCAGCGCCAGCACGGGCACCAGCCAGAACGTAACGTCCCAGCCCCAGTGGCTCCGCACGACCCCCAGCAGGGCCACGCCGGTGGTCCCGCCGGCGTTGGTGATGGCCATATACAGCGTGAACTGCACCGCCGACACCCGCTGCCAGCAGCACTGCATCGCCAGGGCCAGCAGGCCGATCTGGAAAAAGGTGGTCAGCAGACTGAACCCGCCGATGAAACCCGCCACCACGCTGGCTTCCCCCCAATGCGCCGCCGCGCCGCCCAGCGCGCCCGCCAGCCCCCCGAACGCCAGAATGCAGCCTTGCCCCAGGCGCGTCAGGCCGCACCACCGGATCAGCGCGCCGCCCGCCAGCATCCCCCCGGCGCCGCCCACCAGCCCGGCCGTGGCCTGCACCTGGGCGTAAGCCACGTTGGTCCAGTGCAGTTGCTGGATGGTGAAGATGGGTAGCGCCGTGCGCACGTAACTGAGGCAGAGCATCCCCGTGAACAGCGTGGCCGCCACCAGCAGGCTGTTGGGCAGCACCAGCACCCGGCGGGCCGCCCGCAGCAGCGGCGCCCAGCCGTGGGCGTGGAGCCGCAGCGATTCGGGGGCGGGCGCGCCCGCCGTCCAGGGCAGCAGTTTTTCACCGGGCCGCTCGCGCAGCAGCAACGGCACCGGCAGAATCAGCAGCACCAGCCCGGCAATGGTCAGAATTGCAGCAGCAAACCCGTAGGTGTTGATCAGCCACGAGCCGGCGGCCAGAGCGCCGGCCATTCCGACGGTTTTGGCGCCCCACATCAAGCTGTTGGCCTGGCCCTGCTCCTCCACGGGGATAATGTCGATGGCGAGGCTGTCGGTGGCCACGTCCTGCAACATACTGAACGCCACCACCGCGAAGCCCCCCGCCGCCAGCCACGTCAGATGATTCAGCGGGTCGGGTACGAGCGCCAGTCCGGCAAAGCTGAGAGTCAGCCCCATCTGGCCCACCAGCAGCCAGGGCCGGCGGCGGCCCATCGGCAGGTACGTGAAGCGCTCGATGAGCGGGGCGAAGACGATCTTGAAGCTCGCTGGCAGCAGCACCACGGCCGAGTAAGCGGCGATTTCCGCCGGCGTTTTACCCTGCATTGCCAGCCACGCCGGGATGGCGAAGATGGCCACACCCTCCGGCAGGCCTTGGGCTAGATAAAGCAGGATGAAGGTGGCGTACCGCAGCCGGGTATGCTCGGACAGCGCCGGCAGCGAGCGCGAGGGAGTAATTGGGGTGTTCATCCAGATTGGGCTGAAAGAGACAACTTACAGGGCTACTTGCAGGGCGGGCACCTCCTGCTCCTGTTCCTGCTCCTGGTAGCTGCTTTCCAGGGCCGCCAGGTGGCGGGCGTGCGCCGGCAGACGCACCAGCCCCAGCAGCCCCACGGCCAGCGCCAGCCCCAGCGGCACCAGCAGATAGGTGCTTTCCCAGGCGAAATAGGTGCGCACCACCCCCAGCAGCGCCGTACCGATGGCCGCCCCCAGGTTGAAGACCGTCATATACACCGTGAACTGCACGGCCGAGATGCGTTGCCAACAGCACTGCATCGCCAGCGCCAGCAGGCCGACCATCGTCAGCGTGTTGAGCAGGCAGAATGCGCCAATGCACCCCGTGATGAACGCGGCGTTGGGCCAGAGCGCTTGCCCGCCCCCCAGCACAGCCGCCAGCAGCCCCAGCCCCAGCAAACAGCCCTGCACGAGCCGGATGGTGCCCAGCCGGCCAATCAGCCAACCGCCCGCCAGCATCCCCACTACGCCCCCCAGCAGCCGGACCGGCGAATAGATCTGGGCATACTGCCCGTTGGTCCATTCCAACTGCTGGATGGTGAACATCGGCAGCGAGTTGTCGAGGTACTCCTCGCAGAGCTGGGCGATGAACACGGCCGGCAACAGCAGCAGGCTGTTACGGAGCGCAAATACCCGCCGGGCCGCCCGCAGCAGCGGCGCCCAGCCGTGGGCGTGGAGCCGCAGCGATTCGGGGGCGGGGGCGCCGGCGGTCCAAGGCAGCCGTTTTTCGCCGGGGCGCTCGAGCAGCAGCAGCGGCAGCAGCGAAATCAGCCCGATCACAGCGGCGGGCGCCAGCACCGCCGCCCCGAAACCGTAGTGGTTGAGCAGCGCGGTGCCCACGGCCAGCGCCGTGGCCACGCCCACCGCCTTCGCTCCCCACATCAGGCCATTGGCCTGGCCTTGCTGCTCCGGGGGTACGATGTCGATGACGAGACTGTCGGTGGCGACATCTTGCACCACCACGAAGACATTGACCACGAACACCGCCGCCGCCAGCAGGGCCAAGTGGTGGAGCGGGTCGGGCACGAGCAGCAGCCCCAGAAAACTCAGCACCAGCCCTACCTGCCCGGCCAGCAGCCAAGGCCGGCGCCGCCCCATCGGCAGGTACGCGAACCGCTCGATCAGCGGCGCCACCACCAGCTTGAGGCTCCACGGCAGCAGGGCCACGGTGGCGTAAGCAGCAATTTGGGCGGGCGTTTGGCCGTTCATTGCCAGCCACGCCGGAATGGCGAAGCTCAGTATGCCGGCCGGGATGCCCTGCGCGAAATACAGCGCCATACAGGTGATGTAGCGCAGCCGCGCACTTTCGGACAGCGCGGGCAATTGACTGGTGGAGGTGGTCAGGTGGCTCATCTGAAAATTGCTTATCAAGTAGCAGACGCTACCGGCTTTTTTGGGCTTCCATATCAATCTCGATCAATTGGCCGGGCAACGCCAGCCCTTTCACTTCGAGCCAGGTGCCGGTCGGGAAGTGCTTTTTGTAGATGCCGTTGCGGTAGCCCGCTTCCTTGATGAACCCGGCCATATCGGTGGTGTACACGTTCTCGGCCACCACGTCGTCGAAGGTGTAGCCGTAGTGTTGCAGCACCTTGTCGAGGTCGGCGTAGCAGTTGATCATCTGCTGCTTGAGGTTGCCGGCCGCTACCAGATTACCGGACGAGTCCATACTCACGGCGCCGGAGATTTTCAGGTCGTCGCCGATCCGCACGGCGTGCGAGTAACCGTAAGCTTTCTCGACGGTGGGCCGCAGCAGGAAGTAGTCGGGTGCTTCAGCCGGCGCCACTGCTGGTTCAGCGGCCGGGGAAGCGGCGGGGTTGCAGCTGACGGCAAACCCGAGCAGGGCGGCACAAGCGGCCCCAAAAGAGAGGGACGAAAAAAGGCTCATCTGACAAGGATTAGAGGTCGTTTTCCTACTCGTCTGGCTTTGCGGTTTCGCCCCCGCTATGGATTACCTGCGCGGGACCGGCGGATCCTGCCGGAGGGTCGGTACTGGCCAGCGGGGGGAGCAGTGGCGGCGCTTGGATGAACACAAAAGTCTGCGCCGGCCGCGCTGGGCACCTACCCGCGCTTGTCCCCATTTTGGGGATAGTGACGCGAAATATTTCGCTCCCCTTTCCCGTCCGCTATCCCCAAAAAGGGGACAGCCGGCAGTTGTGATCCGGCGCCACTTTACCGCCCTTTGTGGTCGCGTTAGCGGATAAGCCGCCGCGCGGCTCTCCGTTCGTAAACCCAATGCTGGTCAGTCGCACTCCTTCCTCCTTCCCTCTCCCGGTTATGACCGCTATCCGCCTGGCCATCGTCGAAGACGACCCCGACATCCGCGCGCTGGTGCACCATTTTATGGCGCGCCAGCCCAACATCGCGTGCGTGCTGGTGGCCGACTCAGTCGAAGACTTCCTGCGCCAGCTCCCCGACGCGCTGCCGCCGCAGGTGATTTTGCTCGACATCGGCTTGCCCGGCCTCAACGGCGTGGAGGCGCTGCCGATCATCACGGCGCGGCTGCCCGACGGCGTCGAGATTCTGATGCACACCGTCTTCGAAGACCCCGACCACATCTACAACGCCCTGTGCCGGGGCGCAAGCGGGTACGTGCTCAAAAACACGCCCCTGCAGCAGATCAAAGACGCCATCGTGGACGTGATGCACGGCGGCGCGCCAATGTCGCGGGCCGTGGCGCGGCGCGTACTGGCGCACTTCAAGCCTACGCCCACCAGCCAGCCCACCCTGCTCACCGACCGCGAGCGCACCATCCTCGACGCCCTCGTCCAGGGCCGCTCCGACAAGCAGATGGGCGTCCTCTTCGACCTCACCCCCGAAACGGTCCGCACCTACGTCAAGCGCATCTACAAGAAATTACAAGTAACCGAAGGCCGCACCGAGCTGATCCGGCGGGCGGGAAGGGGGCAGTGGTAGCGAGTAGCGAGTGGCGAGTAGCGAGTAGCGAGTGGCGAGTGGCGTAAATTGTGTGGGTTTTTGCCGGTCTTTATGGTGCAGTGTTTTGAGGATTTACGCGCTTGGCAGCTGGTCCGCTCGCATTGTCAGGCCGTGACGGCACTGTGCCGGAGTGAGCCGATGCGCCGCGATTTTGGGTTGATCGATCAGATCAGCCGGGCGGCAAGCTCTATTATGGATAACATCGCGGAAGGATTTGACCGGGGCAGCTGAGGTGAGTTCCGGCAGTTCCAGGGCTACGCGAAAGGCTCAACTGGCGAAGTTCGCTCGCAGCTATACCGGGTGGCTGACCGGGGATATCTGGAAGCCACCTCACTTGAAGAACTGCTACAGCAAAACGACGAGATATCCCGCGTCATCAAAGGCCTGATTAACGCAGCAAACGAAAGCCCTGTCCCTGGCAGTCGCTATCCCAGAAAGCCGCTCCCCCCAACCCTATAAGCGGCCTTGTTACTCGCCACTCGCTACTCGCTACTCGCCACTCGAAACTTGCTACTCGCTACTACCCCTTCACCCGCAGCCGCACCTGATACCCCGGCTTCCCATCCGTCCGAGGCCCGGTTTGCAGGGTGCCGTTGATGGCTTTCGCGCGGGCCGTCATACTGCGCAACCCCAGGCCGGTGCGGCTGGGGACGATGGCGGCGTGACCGTCGTCGGTGATTTCTAGGATGAAGAAGCTACCGTCGCGCACCAGCCGCACCTGGAGGGTGGTGGCCCCTTTCCCGTGGCGCACGGCGTTCGTCACGGCTTCCTTGAAAATCAGGTAGAGCTGCTTGCGCACCAGCGGCCGAAGCGCCTGAAAATGGGCCGGCGGGTCGGCCTCGAACGTGTGCGCCAAGCCTGCCATCGGCGCGGTTTGGTCGAGGTGGTCGGCGATGCGGTCGAGCAGCGACTGCACCGAGTCGGCGCGCGAGTCGATGCTCCACACCACATCGCGCAGGGCCTGCACGGCGGCGCGGCTGTTGAACAGCAGCCGCCCGGCGAGGTGGTGCAGGGCCGGGTCGGGAGCCACGACGGGCACGCCGGTTACGGGTTCGGGGAGGTCGTCGTCGGTCTGTTGCAGCACCTCAGCCATCAGACTGATTTTGGTCAGCAGGCCGCCCACTTCGTCGTGCAGGTTGGCGGCTAGTTCGTCGCGCAGGCGGGCTTCGCGCCGCGCGCGGCGGCCTTGCAGCCAGAACACGCCGTAGCCCGCCGCTACCAGTGCCAGTGCCGCCAGCGCCCACGCGGCCGGGTGCATCCACCACACGCGCGCCACCCGCAGCGGCACCCGCACGGTGTTGAAAGCCAGCTGGCCGGTGCTAGTTTCAGCCCGAATCTCGACGGCGTAATCGCCCGCCGCCAGTCCCTGCAATACGAGCCGCCGGGTAGTAGGCTGCCAAGCAGGCAGTGGGGTAGCCGCGTCGGCAGCACTTGCCGGGCGCAAACGGTAAGCGTAGTGCGTGAGGTCGGGCGTGAGAAGGTCGGTGAGGGCGAGACGTAATTCCACGAAATCGGTGGCGCGAGCGCCCAGCCGCAACGCCGGCACGGCCTGGCCCCCGCGCAGCGCCGTCGGCGGGACTATTTCGCCACCGGAGCGCGTCGGCGACGCTTCGCCGAAGGCCGTCACCAGCAGCCGAATGGGGCGCTGGCGGTCGGCTTCGGCTTGGCCCATCGTGGTAGGCGCCACCTCGAACGCGCCGCCCACGCCGCCAAAAAACAGCGCGCCGGTGCGCGGGTCAGCGTAAGCCGAGCTGCGGTTCAGCTCCGGCTCGGTGAGGCCCGCCGACGGCCCGAAGACGGCCAGCCGCTGCTGCGCGGGGTCGTAGCGGATCAGACCGGCGTAGGTACCGGCCCACACCGGGCCATCGGGCCGCACCAGCACGGTGGCCACCGTGGACGACGGCAGCCCGTCGGCGATGCCCAGTTGCTGCACCAACCCGCGCCGCGCGTCCACGAGCAGCAAGCCTTCGGCGCGGGTCCCCACCCAGGCGCGGCCCGGCCCGGCGGCGGCCACGCACAGCATATCGTCGGTGGTGGGCAGCGGGCGGGGGCTGTCGGGGGCGCCCACTCGCCGCAGCGCGCCGGTGGCGGGGTGCAGGCGGTAGAGGCCCTGCGCGGTGGCCAGCCAGAGGTGGCCGGTGGCGGAGTCGGCGGCCAGGTCTAGAATCCGCAGCCGCCGTAGGGTGGCCGCCGCTGCCCCGCCCCCACCCGCCGCCGCCGGCGGCCGGTAGCGCCGCACCCGCAACCGGCGCAAGTCCAACTCGAACAAGCCGCTGTCGGTGCCGCCCCACACGCGCCCGCGCGGGTGTTCGAGCAGCGTCAGAAACCGCGCGGGCTGATGGCGCTCGGCGGAGTCCAGGCGTAATAGGCGGCACTCGCGGGTGGACGCGTCGAGTACCGAAAAGCCGATGTCATCTTCGGCCACTACGGTAGTGGCGGGGTGGGTGCGCGTCGTCAGGACGTCGTAGATGGTCGGAAACCGCGCGGCGCGCGGCGGCTCACCGGGGGTGATGGTGAGGGTCGGGCGCCACGCGTGGGCCGGCACCAGCGGGCGAACGGGCGCGCGCGGCGAGTCGGCCGCTTGCACGAAAGGGCCTTCGTAAGTGCCCAGCAGCAGCCGGCCGTCGGCCAGCCGCGCAATGCCGCGCATACTCGCCAGGCGTCGGCCGCCGGGCTGCGTCAGGGCGTACACGGCGCGAGGGGCGGCCGTGCGGCGCTTGTACACCCCGCGCCAGGCCCGCGAATAGCACCACTGTACGCCGAGGGGATCGCGGTACACCACGAAGTTGTGGTGGTACGGGTTAGGCACTTCGCCGAGGCGGAGGCTGTCGGTCGTGAGGTGGCCCGTGCGCGGGCCGCGCACGGTCAGGCATAGGTAACGGTGGCGCGAAACCCACTCGTAGGCCGTATCCGGACCGACGGCGGCGGCCAGAAAATTATCGGCGCGGTCGGCAATCAGCCAATGGTTGATTTCGCGGAGCCGATTGTCCGCCGTCAGCTCGTAGCGCGCGTTGGCGCTGAAAAACTGTTGCGGAGCGGTACCGGGCACTGCCAGCACCAGGAAATTCGTTGGCACATACTGGCGAACGGAGCCGATGGGGCCAATCCGGGCGATGCCCGGCAACGCCAGGCGCTCCTGCCGGCGGGCGGGGTCGAAATAGCGATTTTCGATGAACGAAATCCAGACGCCGGCGGCCGTGCCATCGGGCTGAAACCGGAAACTGATGCCCGGTAGGCGCCGCCGGCTAATCAGGCGCGCGCGGTGGCTTGCATCCAGCACCACGGTGTAGCCGTCGCCGCAGCTCACCCATAAATGCCCTGAGCGCGGGTGCCGAAACAGCTGAATCACCGTAGGCGGCGCGGCGCCTACATCCGCCGGCAATGCCATCCGCCGAAACACGCCCGTGCGCAACGTCAGGCAAAACAGGCCGGCATCGGCTCCCAGCCAGAGGTGGCCGGCGGGGTCGAGGCTCATAGTAGAAACGATGCCGCGCGGTGGTGCTGCACTGCCAAGGCGCACTAGCCGCGCCAGCGGCACCAGTTCGTAGCCGTCGTACCGAAAAACGCCCTCATCGGTGGCAATCCACTGAAAGCCGGTGGCGTCGGTGAGGAGGTGCTTGATAAGGAGTTTACTCAGCACGGGGTCGCGCTGCCACGACTCGGCCCGCGCCGACATTACTGCCAGCACGGCAAGCACCCCGGCGAAGGCCAGCGATAAGGTAAGCCAATAGAAGCGCGCCACTCGGCCAAATGTAGTTCAAGTCTATCCTCTATAGTGCATTTCTTGGCCTGAATCTGCCAGTTCACTGTCGAAGCAGCGCGAAACCAGCCCAACGGCAGCACTGCCTCAATCAGCAAGCCGCACGTTGGGCCGTGAGATGTAAAAGATTGTTTGCTAGATTGATGACTTCAGCCTGGCTAAGCGAAAGACCGGCGCGCTCGCCGGAATCGGCAAGCCGCGGCCAATCATCCGGCGCCCGTAAACAACCCTAGAACAGACAGGCAATCGAGGATGTAAGGGCGCCGTAGGTAGCGCGGGGCTTGTCGGCGCGGTTCAGGAAAATGGGCTCTTGGGAGTTGAATACTTTGCCCTCGATCCGAAAGACAATATGGCTCACGGGGGCGAAATCGACGTTGAGGGAGCCGCCGCGAACGAAGAAATCCGGGTCGCCTTTGGCGGGCATACTGGAGCCGCTGCTCACGCCCGCCGCGCCGCCCTGGCTGCCGCTCATCAGCCCGCCGCGCTGCTGGCTGAATACTTTCCCCGCGCCCTGGATAGTGGCGGTGTTTTGCAAGTTTTGGGAGAGCGTCACGGCCACGCTGCTGCCGGCGGGGGCGTTGGGCCGGTTGCGCGTGGGTGCGCGGGCCGCGATGCTCATCGCCGGCACCACCCCAAAGGCCAGGCCGTTGGAGGTGCCGCTGGGCGTAGTGATGGTCACGTTGCCGGAGCTGGCCCCCGTCGGCACGCTGACGGTGGCCGTGGTGGCGCTGGTCACGTTGAGCACCGTGGCCGCCACGCCGTTGAAGCTGATGCCCGTGGCCCCGGTGAAATTCGTGCCGGTGAGGGTGATGCTCGTGCCCGCACTCCCGTTGCTGGCGCTGAGGCTGCTGAGCGTGGGCACCGGCGCCAGGTTGAGGCGCCCCGCCACCGTGCTGCCGTTGGTGGCAATGGCCAGGTCCAGGTCGCCGTCGTTGTCCACGTCGGCCAGCACCGCCGCGATGCCGCCGGTCGTCGCGCCGCCGACGGGCAGCGCACAAAAGTCCCCGCCGGGGCTACCCGGCTCCTACCCTCCCTTGTTTCCATTTTGGGGATAGTGGCCGGCTTTTCCCCCTTTTTCCACTTCCTTGTCCTGCGCCGACAACCGATGACCCGCTTGCTTGCTTGCTTGCCACGGTTGCTACGGTTGCCACTCCGCCAGGCCCTGTTCCAGCAGCGCGATCTCGTGCTCCACGGCGGCCAGCCGGGCCGCGAGCAGCAGCTGCGGCAACAGCCCCACTTCGGCGGCCAGCTCATCCGTTGCCTCCCCATCGAAGAGGCGAGTCAGCCAGCGCCCTGCCAGCGCCGCTTCCGGTCCCGCTGCCAGGGTCGCCCGCAGACTGGGCAGCGCCGCCAGCCAGTTGGCCAAGGGGGCGACGCGGCGACGCATTTCGGCCAGCGCGTGGGCGAGCCGGACGGCTTCGTAGCGGCCTTCCGCGAGCCGCCGCCGGAGCGGGGCCAAGTAGGTAGGGATAGGCGCCGGGGCCGCCCCCTCCGCCCGCGCTACGCAGAGGTTGAGGGCCGTGAGCCGGACTGCCGCCCGCAACGGCAACGCGCGTCGGCCGGCTTCGGCGTAGGCCACCTGCATCCGGTGGAGGCCGAGCCACCCGGCCAGCTCGGGCTGCGTCAGGTCGAAAAAGGCGCGTACGGCGCGCAGGTCGTCGGCTTCGGGCATTGAGCGGGAGGTGTTACGCTTTTCGCGCGGTAGGCGGAAAGCGTAACAACGTCGGGATTACCGTTTTTCGTGTGCGGCGAAAAAGCGTAACACGTCAGGTGTTACGCTTTTTTGTCTTGGGCGAAAACGGGTAACACTTGGCGTTGCGCCCTCGACGGGTTCGCCCCGAAGCAGATCGGTGCCCGCCAGCCGAGCCAGCTACTTAAGTAGCTAGCCACAAGCTTCTAGCTGCAAGCTACAAGCCAGAGCATTGGCTGTCAGTAAGTTAAGAGGCTCACGTTATCAATTTATTTTTGGCGCAGTACTTACTGCCCGAGCGGCGACTACCTACCCCAGTTGCGGCTTCTTGCCCGTCAGGCGATACCGATGGGGAATTCGGTATCGCCTGACGGAGACCCGTGGTCGCATTCGCGCGTAGCTACCGTTCGGTATCCCCGGACGGGGATAGGCCAGCTAGTCGGCAACTTGGGGTGCTTATTTCAATCGGCGCAACCGCCGCGCGGGCCAGTAGCTCCTCCTTATTCCACCACCAGCCGCGCGGTACGGCCGTCGGCGGCGCGTACCACGTACACGCCGGGCGCCAGCGGGTGCGTGGGCAGCGTGGCCGCCCCGGTGGCGTCGGCCGGCAGGGAAGCCACGATCCGACCGGCCAGATCGGAGACGACCAGCCGCGTGCCGGCCGGCGCGCCACTCAGGCGGACGGGAGCGCCTTGCGCGGAAGCGGGGTTGGGGGCGATTTCGAGTTTCGGGTTTTCAGTTTCGAGTTTCGAGTGGGTGCCCAGCACGCGGTTGCCGTTGAGGAGGATGGCGAAACGACCGCTCACTTCCTCGTTGGCGCGGGTGGCGGCGAGGGTAATCGTGGGCTGCTGCGTCAGGTCGTAGCGCGTGCGGGTCAGGCGGTCGAGCAGCACGAGGGACGCCGGGCCAAAGCCCGCCAGTTCGCCCACCGTCAGCGTGTAAGCGCCCACTTCCGGCAGCACCGCCGTCAGTTCCACCGCCGTTTCAGCGGCCTGCGTGAGCGCCGTTTCGGGCAGCGCGTTGATGGCCGCTTCCTGCCCGGCTACCACCGTGGCCAGCGTCGGCACGCCCACGTTGCGGCCCGGCCGCAGCGCGTCGAGCCCGGCGTCGAGGCTCGCTGTGGCGCCGGGCGCCACCGTCAGGAAGGTGGCGTCGGCGTGGGTGGCGGGCGCGCCGACCGGCGCCAGGTTCAAGCGCAGCAGCGGCACGCTGGCGCTGGCGGCTGGCGCCGCCGCGCGGCCCAAGGGCACGGTGCCGTTCTCGACCCGCAGCGCGTTACTGAACGTGAACGTGGTGGGCGCCGTGGCGCGGGCGAAGAAGCCCTGCCCCAGCGCCAGCACGCCGTCGGTGAGCGAACCCACCTGCGTGGCGGCGTTACGGAAGCGGTAAGCGCCCGAGGTGCCACCGGTGCTGAACCAGACCGAAATCGTCGGCTCCATTCCGGCCGGTACGGTCGCCAGATCCCAGTCGATGGGTTGCGGGTAGGGGTTGCCCAGCAGGTGCCAGCCCGCTTTCTGCGCATTGACGCTCGTGTTCGTGCCCGTCACCGTCAGCGCCACGGGCACGGAGCCCGTGGTCAGCGCGCCCACGAAGTCGGGCGTTTGCTGGCCCGGCAGGTACACCGAGTAGCCGCGCCCGCTCGTCAGACTCGTACCGAGCGTGGCGGGCGAGAAGTAGCCCGTGCCGAAGGCGGCGTAGGCGGGCGTGGTGCCCCCGCGCGTTTCGTCGTAGCCGAACACGGTGGGGAAGAGCGCCGGGGTAGGCGCCACGTACGGCAGGGCATTGTACGCCGGGTTCACCTTCGGCACGAAGCCGGCAGTGGCCAGGTCGCTGACGGGGCTGTTCTGCACGGGGCTGCTGAGGTGGTGGTAGCTCACGGCCGGTGGGGCGGGCACGTAGCGCTGCACCGTGACGGCGCCACTCGTCAGGCCGCCCGCGTGGACGGCGTACGCCGTGCGCGTGGCGGCAGAACGCAGCGTCAGCGCGAAGTCGCTGGTGACCAGGGTGCCAGCGCTGAGGCGCAGTACGTGGGTCACGGCCGCGGCCTGCGTCAGCGTGAGGGTGCCGGGGTTAGCCGCCTCCAGTTCGCGCACGGCAGCGGGCAGGCCGTTGCCCGTGACTTGCGCGGCAGCGCCGTTGTAGGCGTAGGTGGCATCCGCAGCGAAGGCGCGCGCACCCGTGACCTGCACGGCGCCGGTCGGGCCGCTCAGGCTGATGCCGGCCGGATCGCAGATGGCCAGCGTGGCGTCGGTCGCCAGCGTGAAGCTGCCGGCGCCGGTGATCGGCTGGCAGGCGGTATTCAGGCGGCCGCCGGGCTGCACCGTGAAAGCGCCCGTCACCAGCACCGGGCCAGTGAGGGTGCCCACGCCGGTGCCCGTCACGGTGATATTGATGTAGTTGCCGGCAGGCACGGGCTGCGTCGCGAAAACGACCAGGCTTTCGGCCACATCCGTCAGGTTCACCGTCACGGTGGCCGAGGCCGTCAGGACGCCGTCGCTCACCTGCACGGTGAGCGAGAAGACGGGCGTGGTCTCGAAGTCGAGCGCCGCTGCGTTGGCTACTTCCAGCTGCCCGCCCGCGCCGAAGCCGAACGCGCCGCCGATGTTGCCGCTGGTAATGCTGTAGGTGAGCGTCGTGCCTGCGTCGGGGTCCGAAGCAGGAATCGGCGCGCCCACGTGCGCGGCGAGAAGCGAGTTTTCGGGAATCGAGCGGCCGTGAATCGTCAGAACCGGCGCCTCATTCACGTTCGTCAGGTTCACCGTCACGGTGGCTGAGCTGGTCAGCGTACCATCCGATACCTGCACCGTGAGGCTGAACGTCGGATTCGTCTCGAAGTTGACTGCGGCCGAGTTGGCCACCTGCAGTTGATTTGTCGAAGCGTTGAAGCTGAACGCGCCGCCCGTATTGCCAGCAGTGATTAAGTACGTCAGCGTCGTGCTGGCGTCGGGGTCCGAAGCGACAACCAAGCCCACCAGATTGCCATTGGGCGGGTTTTCGGCGGTGGAGAACGTCTGCGGGCTGATGCTCGGCGCTTCGTTCACGTTCGTCACCGTGATGGTGAAGGTTTGCTCGAAGAAGAGGCTGCCCTGATCGGTGGTGCGGACGCGGATGGCGTAGGCGCTTTTCGTCTCGAAGTCGGGCGCGCTGGTGATCACTAGTTGGCTCCCGCTGATGCTGAAGACGCTGTTGTCCGCCGAGCCGGTGCCCGCCACCAGGGTGTAGGTGTGGGTGTTGCCCGCGTCGGGGTCGGTCGTCGAGAAGTTACCGATGGCCGAGCCACCAGCCGTATTCTCGGCCACGCTCTGCGGCGAGAGGCCAATAGCCGTGGGCGCCTGGTTGGTGATGACCGTGAAGGGGACCCCATTCGAGGTGCCGCTCGGCGTCGTGATGGTCACGTTGCCGGACGTCGCACCCACCGGCACGGTAGCCGTGGCGGTGGTGGCATTGGTCACGCTGAACGTGACGGCCGCCGTACCATTGAAGCTCACGCCGGTGGCGCCCGTGAAGTTCGTACCCGCGAGGGTAATGCTTGCGCCGACCGGCCCGCTGTTGGGCGTCAGGCTGGTAAGCGTGGGCGCCGGCGGCTGGTTGAGGCCGACGGTGACGGTGGTGCCGCCGGTGGCGGTTGCCAGGTCGAGGTCGCCGTCGGCGTCCATATCGGCCAGCGCCACGAAGCCGCCCGCTAAGGTGCCACTGCTGGCGGGCGCGCTGAACACGCCGTTGCCATCGTTGAGGCGCACCACGGCGCCGCCGCTGACGCTGGCCAGCAGGTCCAGGTCGCCGTCGCCGTCCACGTCGCCGAGCGCCACGGTGGAGCTGCCCGCCCCGGTGGCCACTTCGCCGTTGGCTGCGAGGGCCGGCGGCGCGAAGGTGCCGCCGGTGTTGAGGCGCACGCTCACGGTGCCGGCGCCCTGGTTGGCGGTCACGAAGTCCAGGTCGCCGTCGCCGTCCACGTCGCCCACGGCCAGGTGGAAGGGCTGGGTGCCCACGGCCACGTTCTGCGCGCCCGAGAAGGTGCCCGTGCCGTCGTTGAGGCGCACGCTGACGGTGTTGCCCTGGAAATAGTTGGAGGTGAGCAGGTCGAAGTCGCCGTCGCCGTCCACGTCGGCGCCCAGGGCCGCGATGGCGAAGTTGATGCCGCTCACGGTGCTCAGCAGGGCGAAGGCGCCGCTGCCGTTGTTGGCGTACACCTGCACCCCGCTGGCGACGGGCACCAACAGGTCGAGGTCGCCGTCGGCGTCCACGTCGGCGGGGGTCACCCAGCGCGGACCGCTCGTGGTGGTCACGGTCGAAACGGCGAAGGTGCCGCTGCCGGAGTTCAGGCCCACGCTCAGGTTGGAGCCGGTGCCGGCGGGGTTGCCGTAGTTGGCCGTCACGAAGTCGAGATCGCCGTCGCCGTCAAGGTCGGCCAGCGCGGCCGTGATGGGGTTGCCCGCTACCGTCATCGCAGTGGCGGGCGCGTAAGTGACGGGGCCGGTAGCCAGCGCCACGCCCACGGTGGTGGTGCCGTAGTTGGTCCAGAGCAGGTCAGGGCGCCCGTCGGCGTTGAGGTCGCCGGTCGCCAGATGGCTCGTGGTGTTGCCGCCCGGCACGGAGGTCGCGGCGCCGAAGAGGCCCACGCCGGTGCCGCCCGTGGCCGTGGTGAACTGATGGACGGCACCCTTCACCAGCGCCGCGCCCGCGCTGCTCTGCGCGGCCGTGGTGGTGGTCACCAGCACGGTTTCACCGGCCTGGAAATCGGTGGTGGGGTTGAAGGTGATGGTGCTGCCGCTGACCGAGGCCGCACCGCCCTGCGCTCCGCTCATCCGGCCGCCGCTTTGCTGGCTGAACACGTTGACGGCTCCCGCACTGGCCGCGCTGCCGCTCATCGGTTGGTCGAAGGTCACGGCCACGCTGGTGGCGCGGGCTGTATTGCGCAGGTTGCGGGTGGGGCTGAGCGTCGTGACGACGGGCGCCGGAATCAGCACCGTAAAGTTCGAGGCACTCACGCCCGAACCGCCCGGCACCGTTACGCCAATCGGCCCCGTCGTAGCCCCCGCCGGCACCGTGGCCGTGATGCTGGTAGCCGAGTTCACCGTGAACGTGGTGGCCGCCGTGCCATTGAACCTCACGGCCGAAGCAGCTGTGAGGTTGGTGCCCGTGATATCGACGCTGGTGCCCACGGGACCGCTGGTAGGCGTAAAGCTGGTAATGGTGGGCGTCACGGGTACGCAAGTGGCCGTGAGGGTAAAGTTGCCCCGCTCGCTGTTGAAGCCACTCACGAAGACGAAGTAATTCGTGCCGGCCACTGATGCAAACGTCACAGCCGAGGCCGTGCTGATGACACCACAGGAGGCGTCGTCGTTACCGATCACGCAGGTATAGCTGCCGCAGGTGCCCGTGAAGACAAAGAGCTTGGTGTCGTAGTTGGTGCCGGCCGCGCAGGTCGTCATCGTCACCGAGCCGCCTGTACCCACGAACCGATAGAAGATGCCCCCGGCGCCCGCCGTAATGGAGGTAGTGCAGGTAGCCGTGGGGTCGCCGGTGCTGGTCGAGTTGACGGTAGTGCCGCTCACCGACCCGCCGCAGGCCAGTACGGGCAGGCCCGTATTGGCGCAGAGGTCATTGGTCGGCGGGAAGAAGAAGGACGTGGCGGTGAGGCCGGTCCCGAAGCCGTTCGTCACGCTGATCTGGCCCGTCGTGCCGCCCGCCGGTGCCGTGGTGGTGATGGAGGTGGACGAGACCAACGTGAAGGCCGCAGCCGTGCCGTTGAAGGCCACGGCCGTGGTGCCGGCAAAGTTGGTCCCCGTCAGTGTCACGACGGTTCCGACGTTGCCGTTGGCGGGGGTGAAGCTGCTGATAACCGGCGCGCCGGGTACGAGGACACTGAAACTGGTCGCCGAGGTAGCCGTGCCGCCAGGTACCGTCACTCGGATAACGCCGGTGGTGGCCCCAGCCGGCACCGAAGTAAAAATGGTGGTCGAATTGCTGACGGTAAAGGTGGCGGTCGTGCTGTTGAACGTCACGGCCGTAGCGCCCGTGAAGTTGGTGCCCGTAATCGTTACGGGGTCGCCTACTACACCACTGGTGGGCGTGAAGCTGGTTATCGTAGGCACCGGCGGCGCCGTGACGGTGAAGGCCGCCGGCGAAGTGGCCGTGCCCAGCGGCGTGGTCAGCACGATGTTTCCGGTGAGGGCGCTCACTGGCACGGTGGCAAATATTTCCTGATCGCTCGCTACGGTGAACGTGGGCGCATTCACGCCGCCGAAGGTGACGGCCGTAGTGCCGGTAAAGCCTAGCCCCCGGATATTGACGACCGTCGTATTCACGGCCCCGCTTTGCGGCGAGAAGCTGGTGAACGCCAGCGTGGGGTTCACGGTAAAGTTGGTCGCGCTGGTGGCCAGCCCCGAGGCCGTGCGCACCGTAATCGGCCCGGTGGTAGCGCCTGCCGGCACCGTGGCGGTGATTTGAGTAGCCGAATTGACGGTGTAGGTGGTGACATACACGCCGTTGAACTTTACGTCCAGCGCGCCCGTGAGGGTGGTGCCCGTCAGCACCACGCTGGCGCCCACCGCGCCGTTGCCCGGCGAGAAGTTGAGAATATTGGGCAGCACCATAAAGGTGGTCGGCGCAGTAGCTGTACCATTAGCTGTAGTGACCGTCAAAGGGCCGGAAGTGGCCCCAACGGGCACGGTCGTCGTGATGGTCGTGGCCGTATTTGTCAGGATAGTAGCCGCAACGCCATTGAAGCTAACCGCCGTGGCGCCTGTAAGGGCCGTGCCCGTGATGGTCACCGCGCCGCCCTGCACCTGACCGCCCGCCGGTGAGAAGCTGGCAATGTCCGGCGCCGGCCCAGCCGCCGTAATGGTGAAGTTAGCCGGCGCGAGCGCCGAGGTCGTAACAGTGCCTGCGGCGGTAGAGAGGCTGATGAGGCCGGTGGAAGCGCTAGGCGGTACCGTTACGGTTAGGCTCGTTCCCGACGCAAGCGTCGCAATAGTCGCATCGGCGCCGTTGAACGTCACGCGCATCGTGGCGCCCAGATTGGTGCCGGTGATGGTCACCACCGTGCCGGCCAGTCCGCTGGTTGGCGTAAAGCCGGTAATGGTGGGCGCGGCCTCGGCAGCCCCCGTGGTGGTGCCCACACCCACGGCGCGCCAGGCCTGCGCCGTACTCTGCACTTCGAGGGAGCCGAGGCCATAGAGGTCGATGGCGGCCTGCATAGAGGCTTTGCGCCCCGCCGCGTAATTCGAAGAGGCGGTCAGGTAAATCCGCTGGGTGCGGTAAGCAATCTTCTCGGCTTTTGCAATGCTGATGCCCGTCACGTTGAACGCCGTGCCGAAGTCGTTGGTCCCCGAACCGCCGTTGCTGAGCAGGTAGAACCAGAAGTTGAGTACGCCGGAGTTGTAATGAACGCCGCCATTGTCGGGTTGGCCCACGCCGGTTGGCCGCCAGTTGGTGCCGAGGTAGGTATCGGGCTGGTCGTGGGCGTTGGGGTTGCTCATCGAGCGCAGCGCCGTGCCGAAGCTCGGCAGCGTGATGTCTTCACCGATCAGGTACTTCTGCTTGGTGGGGTCGAAGAAGTTTTCGACGGTGCACCCCCAGATATCCGAGAAACCTTCGTTCATACCACCTGATTCGCCCTGGTACGTCAGATTGGCGGTGGCGTCCATCACGGCGTGGCCCACCTCGTGGGCGCAAACGTCAATCGAAGTCAGCGGCTTGAAGGCAGTGTTTCCGTCGCCGTAGAGCATCGCCGTGCCGTCCCAGAAGGCGTTGTCGATGTTGTTGCCGTAGTGC
Organism: Hymenobacteraceae bacterium; assembly: GCA_031425525.1. Classification (GTDB taxonomy): domain Bacteria; phylum Bacteroidota; class Bacteroidia; order Cytophagales; family Hymenobacteraceae; genus JANNMJ01. Next base: position 27,446 of record JANPJM010000080.1, read on the forward strand.
ACGTAGCTCAGCAGCACCGTGCCGCGGTCGTCGTAGGAATCGCGGCCGTGGACGGTGGTCCAGTAGCCCTGCGTGGCCTGGGCGCCGAGGTGGGCGTCGAGAGCGGCGTTGTCCTTGTTAGCGTTGTTGTGCTCGGCGGCCGTCCAGTTGTTGTCGTTGTCGATGAAATCGACAGCCGTCCCGAAGTTCTGGCTCTTGCGCAGGTTCAGCGTGGTGACCCCCTTACCGGTGGCCGTTTCGCGCAGGCGGAAACCCGAGCCGGTATTGTCGGTGATGGAGGTACGGGCGCCCACGTAGCGGGTAGCGAAGGCAGCGCCCGGCGCATTCACGTGCTTGATGATGGCATCGCGCATCACCTCCTGCCCAGTGCGGGCATCCACGTAAACCCAGGCGCGACTGACGGGGTCAGCGGCGTAGATGTTGAACTTCCAGGCCAGCACCACGGGCCGGGTGGCTTCGGGCTGCCGAAAATCGCCGACCCACACCAGCTCGCCGTGGGGCTGGTAGGTGGCGGTGGGGTTGCCGGTCTGTTGTTTCAGAGCAGCTTCTTCGCCGGGTATCTGCCATATGTACTGGCGGGCGCCCACGGCGGCCATTGCCCGCCGGAGAGCGGTTGCTTCCGAGAGCGCCGGGCGGGCGCTTAGGCCCGCCGCTGGGCGCACGTACGCGCCGGTCAGGGTTTCGATCTTTCCCCCGCGCTCGTGGAGACTGATGGTAGCGTGTTCCACCTTTACCCCCTGATAATAAGGCTGAAAGCGCTCGTGAACGAAGCCGAGTTCGTCGGTTTCCGTCCGCAGCAGCCGCATATCATCGGCGGCGGTGAGGGCGAGTTCCTGCCGCAGCACAGCCGTTTTTTGGGCCACAGGCGGGCGGGCGGGTAGTGCGCGCATCATCAGCGCATCGACGGGCGCCGCCGCGCGCTGGGCGGGCGATTGCGCCGCCAACGGCGCGGTGGGCAGCAACAGCGCCGTCAGCAGCGCCAGCGGTGTCAAGCGCCGGGCAACCAACGCGGGTAAACGAAAAGCGGGTAAAAAGAGCATATCAGCGAATGATGAAAAACGATGAACGAATACGTGACAGCGCCACCCGTCGGCGCCCAAAGGTATTGACCAGCAGCGTGCAAAAGTCTCCTCTTGACATCCCAACCTCCTACCCGCGCTTGTCCCCATTTTGGGGATAGAGAAATAAATTTTTCACTGCTCTTTTCCTCGCCGCCCTGGCACATCGTTTTTGGCTCCATACTGGCCGGAACGCCCCCGGCGGGTAGCGCTTATGGCTGCCGACCCACTTGCTGCTTCTCTATTCACCAACCGATAAAATTCCCGCCCTCCCGCCGGCGCCGGCTCGTACGTCTTCGACTATAGCCCGGCCGTTGGTCAGCCGCCCCGCCGGCACCTGACGCGGGCTGATTTCGGGCTGATTTCGGGCTATCTCGCCTTCTGGGCGTGACATGACGCGGGCCACTACCTAGCGCCGCGCCTTCGGAGTAGATTGGGGCCTCACAGTTCACCCAGTCGATAGCCCAAGTGCCCCCACCAGCGGGACTGTAGGCAGATATGCGGAGGAGCGGCCTCTTTCAGGGCGCAAAACTGGGCGGAGGATTGGGTAAAAACTCGAAACTCCCCCTACCCCGCCACTTGCAGCGCGCCCGCTTCCTGCGCCAGCCAGGTTTCTTCCAGCGCCGCTACCTGCCGGGCGTGGGCGGCCGGGCGGATGGTTTGCAGCACCACCACCGGCACCAGCGCCAGCACGGGCACCAGCCAGAACGTAACGTCCCAGGCGTAGTGGCTCCGCACGTAGCCCAGCAGGGCCGTGCCGGCGGTAGTGCCGGCGTTGGTGATGGCCATATACAGGGTGAACTGCACCGCCGACACGCGCGGCCAGCAACACTGCATCGCCAGGGCCAGCTTGCCGATGTTGGCAATGACGGCCAGTAAGCTCACCCCCCCGATGAACGCGATGACGACGTTCGTTTGGCCCCAATAGGCTGCTGCGCTGCCCAACCCCGCCACCACCAGCCCAAACGCCAGCAGGCTGCCCTGCCCCAGCCGCACCAGCCCCAGCCACCGGATGAGCGCCCCGCCCGTCAGCATCCCCAGACCGCCGGCCACCAGCACGGCCGTGGCCCGCACTTCGGCGTAGGCCACGTTCGTCCAGTGCAGCTCCTGAATGGTGAACAGGGGCAGCGCCGTCGCCACGTACCCCAGGCAAATCGGCCCCGTGAACAGCGCCAGCACCACCCGCAGACTGTTGGGCAGCACCAGCACCCGCCGAGCGGCCCGCAGCATCGGCGCCCAGCCGTGGGCGTGCAGGCGGGCGGCTTCGGAGTGGGGCGCGCCGGCCGTCCAGGGGAGTAGTTTTTCGCCGGGGCGTTCGCGCAGCAGCACCGGCACCGGCAGAATCAGCAGCACCACGGCCGCAATGGCCAGCACGGCCGCCGCGAACCCGTAGGCGTTGATCAGCAGACTGCCCGCCGCCAGCGCACCGCCAGCGCCAATGGCTTTGGCGCCCCACATCAGGCTGTTGGCCTGGCCTTGCTCGGCGGCGGGGATAAGGTCGATGGCGAGGCTGTCGGTGGCTACATCCTGCAACACGCTGAACGCGACTACGGTAAAGCCGCCCGCCGCCAGCCACGCCAGGTGGTGGAGCGGGTTAGGCACGAGGGCCAACCCGGCGAAACTGCCCGTCAGACCCACCTGGCCCAGCAGCAGCCAGGGCCGGCGGCGCCCCATCGGCAGATACGTAAACCGCTCGACCAATGGCGCAAGCAACATTTTTAGACTTGCCGGCAGCAACGCCACGGCCGTGTAGGCGGCGATTTCGGCGGCCGTCTTGCCGTTCATCGCCAGCCACGCCGGAATGGCAAATATGACCACGCCCTCGGGTAGGCCCTGCGCCAGGTACAGCAACACGAAGGTGACGTAGCGCAGCCGCGCGCTATCGGCGAGGGCGGGCAGCTGACGAGCGGAAGCCGTTGGGGTGTTCATCCGGGTTGGGCTGAAAGAGGAGACTTATATGGCTACTTGCAGCGCCGGCGCTTCCTGCGCCTGCTGGTGGTCTTCGAGTTCGGCCAACTGCTGGACGTGCGCCGGCAGCCGCACCAGCCCCAGCAGCCCCGTCGCCGCCACCAGCCCCAGCGGCACCAGCAGGTAGGTGGTTTCCCAGGTGAAATGCGTGCGCATCAGCCCCAGCAGGGCCGTGCCGGCGGCCGCGCCCAGGTTGAAGACCGTCATATACACCGTGAACTGCACCGCCGAGATGCGCCGCCAGCAGCACTGCATCGCCAGGGCCAGCAGGCCCACCATCGCCAGGGTGTTGAGGAGGCAGAACGCCCCGATGCCCCCCGTGATGAAGGCGGCGTTGGGCCACCACGCGCGCCCCAGCCCCAGCACGGCCGCCAGCGCCCCCAGCCCCAGCAGCGTGCCCTGCACCAGCCGGACGGTGCCCAGCCAGCCAATCAGCCAGCCGCCGGCCAGCATCCCCACCACGCCCCCCAGCAGCCGGGCCGGCGAGTAGATCTGCGCGTAGTCGGCGTTGGTCCAGGCCAGTTGCTGGATCGTGAACAGCGGCAGCGAGTTATCGAGGTACTCCTCGAAAAGCTGGGCCACGAACGTGGCCGGCAGCAGCAGCAGCGAGTTGCGCAGCACCAGCGCCCGCCGGGCCGCCCGCAGCAGCGGCGCCCAGCCGTGGGCGTGGAGCCGCAGCGATTCGGGGGCGGCGGTGCCGGCCGTCCAGGGTAGGCGCTTTTCGCCGGGGCGCTCGCGCAGCCCCAGCGGCAACAACGAAATCAGCCCCACTACGGCGGCGGCCACCCCCACCGCCGCCCCGAAGCCGGGACCGTTGAGCAGGGCCGTGCCCACGGCCAGCGCCGTGGCCACGCCCACGGCTTTGGCACCCCACATCAGCCCGTTGGCGTAGCCCTGCTGCTCGGCGGGCACGATGTCGATCACGAGGCTGTCGGTGGCCACATCCTGCATCACCACGAACAGGTTCACGCCGAACACCGCCGCCGTCAGCAGGGCCACGTGCTGCTGCGGGTCGGGCAGCAGCAGCAACCCCAGCAGGCTCAGCACCAGCCCCGCCTGCCCGGCCAGCAGCCAGGGCCGGCGGCGCCCCATCGGCAGGTACGCGAACCGCTCGATGAGCGGCGCCACCACCAGTTTGAGGCTCCACGGCAGGAGCGCGACGGCGCCGTAGCCGGCAATGCGGGCGGCCGAGTGGCCGTGCATCGCCAGCCACGCCGGCACGGCAAAGCTCAGAAAACCCTGCGGGATGCCCTGCGCGAAATACAACGCCATAAAGGTGGCGTAGCGCAGGCGGGCGCTCTGGGCGAGGGCGGGCAGCGGGCGGGCCGGCCGGGAACGGGCCGCAGAGGCAGAGGCGGTCATAAGCGCAGGGTCAGGCGCGCCGGTACCAGGCCGCGCCGGTGGCAAAAGTCCGCGGTGCGGGGGGCGTTTTCCGCCTGTCCGCTGTCCCCATTTTGGGGATAGGAGGATTTATTTTCCCGGTGGTGGGCTATTCCGGGGTGGTGGTGTAGTGAGCGCGGCAAAAGCGCCACGCTCCATTCTAAACGGCGGGTTCATCCCGCTTTCGTCCCCTCATTCGTACCCGCTGACCGGCACTGTCAGCAGCGCGGCCTCCGCAGGCTCCGTGGTCTGCTTCCGCCAGTGGGGAATTTTGTTTCGATACACCACCCGTTGCAGCAGCAGGAAAAACGCCACCGCGCCCACCGCAAAAGCCGCTTCGGTGTTCAGCATCCCCCCAGCCCCCAAGCGAGCGTAGGCAAACCCCAGGATGTACGTCAGCAGGTAAGCGGGGGAGTTGGAAAGCGAGGCGAAGAGGTTGTACTTGGTCACCGCCGCGCCTTTGCCAATCGCTTCCAGCGTGAGGGCCGTAAAGCCGGCGTAACACAGGCCGTTGGCCAGGGCATAGGCGAGGGTACCCGCGATAAACATCGCTTCGACGCGGGGCGCGTAGGCCATTCCGACCAAGCAAGCTGCTGCCGTCAAGCCAAATAACAGGTAGGCATACCGCGGACTCACGCGGTCGCAGATCCAGCCGCCCGCGAGGCAGCCCACGGCCGATACCAGCCCGCCCAACACGCCCGTGACCAGCGTCACGGTACCGGCTCCGGCCTGCCAGTCGGTCGCGATGGCCGACCACAGGCCGCTGGCCGCCCCGGTGCCCAGCGGCAGAAAACACAGCAGCAGGGCCAGTCCGCCGCTTTTGGTGCTGATGATTGCCCAGACATCGGCCACCAGCGCCCGGTACGTCTCCCCGATTCGCTCGGTACGGATCGTGGTCGTCTGGTCTTTGAAAGCGAACAAGGCCAGGCAGCAAGCCAGACACGAAACGCCCAGAATGATGCCGGCGGCGCCGGGCATCGGCAAGTGTTTCGCCAGCAGCAGACCCAGGGCCCCGCCGACGCCCGTCCCCCCCAGATTGCCGGTCTGAAAATACCCGCCGGCACCAGTATCATTCTGAAGGCCAGCCCCCTGGATGATGAAATTGCCATCGCCGCCGCCCAGAACGACCCCGATTTTACTGAGCGCCGACTGCCCGACCACCACATCGGTCCGGCCGTCGTTGTTCATTTCAGCCAGCACCGATCCGAAGGACCCGTTGCTAGAAGCCAGCTTACTCAAACCCCTGAAAGTGCCGGTACCGTCGTTGTAGCGGATGCTTAATTCGTTGTCGTTGTGACTGGTGAGCAGGTCGAGGTCGCCGTCGCCGTCCACATCGCCGAGGGAAAGTTCAACTGCGCCCCCGTTCACTGTCACATCCGGGGGGGCGTTAAATGTGCCAGTACCGTTGTTGAGGCGGACACTGACCGTAGCATCGGCCGTATTCCCGACCACAAAATCCATGTCGCCGTCGCCGTCTACATCGGCAGCGGCCAGAGCGCGCGGTCTGCGGCCCACCGCCACATTGGTCGTGCCACCGAACCCGCCCGCCCCATTGCCTACCCGGATACTCACGTTACCAGCGGTTTCGTTGGCCGTCAGAAGGTCGAGATTACCGTCGGCATTGGCTCGCGCGGCCGCCACGGGAGCCTCGGCTACGGTCGGATGGAAAAAGCCGTCAACGGGTTCGTGTTGCCCACCGGTTTTGGGTGGCGCGACCTGGGCACCCTACCCAGCGGCGCTACCAGTTTAGCGCGTCGGTCTGCGCAAACAGTTCTGCCAGGGCTAGCGCGTGGCGCTGGCGCTGCATTTCGCGCCAAACCGTGGGGTGCTGGTGTTCCTGAATAGCCGTCTTGATGCCCTTCAGGATCGTGTCCCGCTCGCTTTTCAGTGGTTCGTCGGTATCTATTTCTTCTGGGTAACGAGTCAGTTTCCGCAAGTCCTCAAATGAGGTGGCTGCGCTTACGGCGCGATACCGCTCCAGCATAGCGCGAAAAAACTGGAATGCGTGTCGGCGGGCGTTGATGAGCAATGCGCGGCTACCAATCTGTAGCACACGCAGCGTGTAGGCCGCCTTGGCGATGGCGCGGGGGTCGATGAGCGTTTGATCTACCGCGAAGACGAATGAACCGCTCTGAATGTCGAGCCACAAATACTGCATCGGATCTTCGACGGTCGGGTCGATGAACGCGGTATCGAACGGCGGGATAGACTGGCCGCTCGCCAACTCAACCACCGTTGCCGACTGCGCCGACGCGAATACCGCAAACTGATCGAGCTTGCAGCGGCTGTTGCACTTGCCGCACGACCATAAGTAGTTCGACCACTGGAAAGTCCGCCCCGGGAAGAATGATTTGGGGTAGATGTGTTCGATGTCGGTGCCTTCATTGTGTTCGCAGTAGTGGCACAGGTCGGCACACGCGCACATGACGGCCAGCGCCTGCTTTACCTCTGCGAAAGCCGCTTCGCCTTTGCGGTTCTTCTTACCACTTTTGCCATTCCAGAGAGCCTGCGCTTTGGCCGGCTGCCCGGCGCCAGGCAGGTGGTCGATTTTGGCTTGCTGGGCCGCCAGGTGCTGCGCCGTGGACGCGCTCAGGACGCTAGTAGGTCGCCGGATCATCGACGGACAGAAATAGCTGACGTAACTCCCGAAGCCGCTTCCGTTCGTCGGGCGTGGCTTTGCCAATCGCCTGTTTGGCACTCAGGTGGGCGCGCTCTTCCAACAGGGCGATAGCCTCCACCGATTGCTCTACTTCGGCGCCACCAAACAACCCCGTGCCGTAGGCGTCGAGGACGTTGCCCAGCCGTAGGCGCTCGCGCTCTACGCCCGTCACTTGTTCCATTTCCTCACCCTGGCCGGGGGTGGGCAGACGCCAGATGCTACCGGCCGTGGCGGTCACGGCGCGGCACACCAGCGGGCTGTGGGTGGTGACGATGAACTGCAACTGCGGGAAGCATTTCGTGAACCATTGTCCAATGGTGGTCTGCCACATAGGGTGCAGGTGCACATCCACTTCATCGATCAGCACCACGCCGGGCAAGTCGATGACACCGTGTCGCTCGTTTGGAAAAACCGCGACCAGTCCGTACACTCGAATCAATTGCCGGATCAGTTCGAACGCTACGCCTAACATCGACCGAAACCCATCGGAGAGTTGCGTCAACAGTACCGTCTGGCCATTGCCATCCAGAAAAACCGGACCGTTGGCGCTTACTTCGATAAATCGGGTGCCATGTGGTAAGAGCTTGCTTTCATTGAGAAAAGTCCGCAGGCTTTGCACTAGCCATTCATCTTCATCCGCAATCGGCAACTGCCTCGTGCGCGGAACTGTCGGCACCGCAGGCGGTGGTAACAACGCCAGCCGCCGCTGGTGCTGTTGCACCAGGGCTTCGGCCTCATCTGGTCGGCTGGCACCCTTTAACACCGTTGTCAGATTTTCGAGTACAGTCTTCACATTAGGATGGTCGGGGCCAAAGCTGGCTTCATTGATAGCTAACGCCCGCCTTAGTCGCTGCTCGGCCTCCTCCAGTCGGCCAGTAGCCTGTAACACCAGTGCCAAATTACTGAGCGTGGTCGCCACGCTTGGGTGGTCGAGTCCGAAGTTGGCTTCATCGATAGACAAGGCCCGGCGCAACAGCGGCTCAGCTTCCTCTGGGCGGCCGGCCTCCTGTAGCACTGTTGCTAGGTTGTTGAGAAGGTTCGTCACGCTGGAATGGTCGGGGCCGAGGCTGGCTTCATCAATAGCCAAGGCCCGAAGCAGCAGTCGCTCGGCTTCCGCCGGGCGGTTGGTCTCGTGTAACACCATTGCCAGATTGCTGAGCATAGTTGCCACACTGGGATGGTGAGGGCCAAAGTTGATTTCCCCAATGACCAGCGCCCGACGCAGCAGCGGTTCAGCTTCCTCTGGGCGATTGGTCTCTTGTAACACCGTCGCCAAGTTGCTGAGCATAGTTGCCACATTGGGATGGTTGGGGCCAAAGTTGGCTTCCCCAATGACCAGCGCCCGACGCAGTAGTCGCTCGGATTCATCTGGGCGGTTGGTCTTCTGTAACACCGTTGCCAGATTGCTGAGGCGGGTCGCCACGCTGGGATGGTCGGGGCCAAGACTGGCTTCATCGATAGCCAGCGCCCGGCGCAGCAGTTGCTCAGCTTCTTCTAGATGATTGATATCGTTTAGTACAAGCGCCAGAACGCTGAGCATTACTGCCACGCTAGGATGGTGGAGACCATAGTTGTTTTCCCCGATGATTAGCGCCCGGCGCAGCAGTCGCTCGGCTTCTTCCCACCGGTTGGTATCTCGTAACACTGCTGCCAGATTGGTGAGGCGGATGGCCACTCTGGGATGATCAGGGTCTAGACTGGCTTCATCAATGGCCAGTGCCCGGCGTAGCAATTGCTCGGCTTCTTCCTGTCGATTAGTAGCTTGCAACACCGTCGCCAAGTTGCTGAGCATAGTTGCCACACTGGGATGGTCGGGGCCGAAGGTGGCTTCATAGATTGCCAACGCCTGAAGCATCCGCTGCTCGGCTTCTTCCAGCCGGCCGATATCCTTTAACACTAGGGCCAAATGGCTGAGTGTGGTCGCCACGCTGGGATGATCAGGGCCAAATGCCTTCTCCGCTATTGTCTGCGCCTTATTAAGGAGCGATTCAGCTTCATCAAATAGGCTGCGGCTTCTGAGGCGCTCACTTATGTGGGGGGTAGAACAAAAGGTTGAAGTAAGAAGAAGATGGAAAAAGCAAAAAAATGCGAAAAAACGGCCAATGGGCCGCGCTAGGGCAGTTTTTGTGCATCCGCGCCGAACAAAAACAAAATGTCGGCTTCTGGGGGTGGTGCGATTATCTGCGATTGAACTGCGAACGTAGTCCCCTAACCGTGCCCAAGTTTGGGATTGACTGCGTTTTACCTGTGCTTTACCGCCCCCGAAACCTAGCTTTCGGGGGCGGTTTCGGCTTCTGGGGTGCCCGTCAGCAAGTCAGCACCTATCACGCCGTCAGTGTCAAGCGGGCGCGTTTCATTGAGGAATGCGCGTAGGGCAACCACTAGGCGGCTTATAGCGGGGGCGTAGGGCGCGCGTTCAGTGAGGGCGGCCACAGTGCGGGCGCGAAAGTCCTCAGGCTCCACTAGGTCAAGCCTTTCGAGGTCGCGGGTGGTGGGATCAAAGACTAGCGTATCGGTATCAAAGTTGGCCTGTAGGTACAGCCCCGTGACCTTTTCGGCCGTCCGAATGAGGGTCAGCAGGCTTTCCGTATCTTCTTGGAGTTGGTGTAGGTGGGGCGCCTGCTGGGTCAGATAAGCGTCTAGGTGCTTGTGCAGGCGCACAGCGTGACGGTTGCCCAGGCGAGCCAGTTCGTGGCGCTTACGGGTGCGGTTTTCGTCATCCTGTATCTCTTGCGGGGTGTACTCGCGGGCCATCATATCCTGTACCGACAGCAGCTTGCCGCCCGCTCCCGCTTTTGAGCCTTTTTTCCCCGCTGTGGGCGCGCTAGGGCTGTTTTTGCCCTTGCGTACTTCATTGCCACCCACGTCCCACTTTTCTGGGTCTTTTGAATCGTAGGACGAATTGTGGACAAATGGTAGGACACTCAATTCATTACCATTGGTCGTTTTTCCAGTAAAAAGCCAGTCGGATGGAACTTCAAAAAGTTCTAAAAGTCGTTTAATGACCTTGCTGGTTACCTCCTTCTTTCCTAACTCCATTGCCGAAATGTAGGACGGAGTGACGCCCAGCTGATGAGCGAAGTCAGCCTGGGTTAGCTTTTGGCCCTTGCGAACTAAGCGAAGGCGCTCGTGAATGTCTTTTGCGTCCATTGGTTGTTTTTCGACTTTTGGTGTTATGTTTGCAAAATCATACGTCGAATAACGACCTATGTAAGCGGCAAACTTAACTCAAAAAGCAACCATGAAGGTGTTAGCAAGGAGACTGTTCGTTGAGACTTCTGAACTCGCCGAATTAGGGGTGCCCTACGAGAGCATCAAAAACAGCGTTTCATACCAACGTCGCAAGGGTGGTAAAGGGTGGATTCACATCCCGCACCCTGACCATAGCCGTCGGCGGCTGCTGATTCTGTATTCGTCAGTTCCAAAACGAATAAAAAACCTCTATAGTCTGCCTTCTGAGGCAGAAATGTTAGAACGCTACAAAAAAGAAGTAGCGAGCGAACAAAAGCTGAAAGCACTTCTAGCTAAGCAAGTACGCTAGTAATGAAGGTCTTTGGCAACAAGCTATTTGTGGCTTGGGCAACTCTAGAAAGTTCGCCCTATAGCGTGTCGCGTTCGTGCCTCAACAAGGGCACAGTACGTTTTCGCGCCAAACAGTCAAAGTCTTGGGCCAATATAAAAGACCCCGATGATAATAGGCAAGTACTGATTGAGTACGCAACCATTCCATCTACAACAAGGCGTCTTTATAACCTGCCTTCAGTTGAAGAATTGTGGTCTATATACCACAAGAACCAAAAGGAAACAATCCTTACTGACCGTTTGGCTACCGTCGAAATCGAAGCGGCTAGTCTCGCTGCCCAACTGAAAGAGGCTACGGGCAAAAAGCTTCATGTTTACTACAAACAGTATCAGCACCTGGGCCACGCCCGCGCGGTGGCGTACGGCGAACAGCATAGCCTGTGGGCACGGCTGCTGGAACTGCGGCCCCAGCATACGGTGGCCGACCTATTTACCGCCTACCACTTGGTAGAACCGAATGGCTATAAGTCGGCTGATTCGTTCGGCAACGCCCTACGGCGGGCCGCTACAGTGGGGCTGGAAAAGTTCGTGCGCCACGGCAACGAGGGTAACACGAATGCCCGCACTGCCCTACTCGAACACGAATACTGGGTGCGGCTGATTGCCAGTCAGGGCCGGGGGTTTGAAGCGCCGTACATTTTCAACAAGGTGAACGAACTGTGCCGCGCCTGCGAGGTGCGGCCCCTAGGCTCAGTGAGCTGGGTAAAGCACTACTTGGCCCGCCCCGACGTGCGCGCCGATATTGACGCCTACCGCTATGGCGCCGCCTACGGCCGCGCCCAGCAGCCCTACCTGACGCTGCAAACCGCCCTACACGCCAACGACCAATGGCAGATTGACGGCTGGCAGATACCCATTTACTACCTGGTGAAGCGCCGCAATAAGCACGGGCAGCAGGTGAACGGGTACAAAAAGCTGACGGCGGTGGTGGTGCGCGACGCGCATAGCCGCCGCGCGGTGGGTTACGCCTTTGGGGAGAGCGAAAACACGGCCCTCATTCTGCAAGCCCTTCGCCACGCCGTGCAGCGTACCGGGCGGCTGCCCGCTGAAATCGTCAGTGACAATCACAGTTTCCACGAAACCCAAGAAGCGGGCAATTTTAAGGAGTTGCTACGGGCGCGCGGCACCACGTGGACGGTCACCAGCAATCCGCAATACAAGTCACTGGTCGAACGGGGGTTTCTTGATTTTGAAGAGCGGTTTTGCAAGAACGTGCAAGGGTGGACGGGCAGCAGCCCGCGCAACCGGAAAACGAACGCCAAGCTGAAGCCCGAACAGCGCGAAGAGCTACTGAAGACGGCCAATTGCCCCGACGCGAACACCGTGACGGCGTTGGTGGCGCGGCTGCTGGAGAAGTTCAACGAAAGCCCGCTGAACGCCCTACGCGGCGCCACGCCGAACGATGCCTACACCGCATCGGAACAGCCCCACGCCCCGCAAGCCGATGATACGGACGTGCTGCACCTGTTTTGGAAAACCACCCGCCTGAAGGTGGGCCGGGGCATGGTGATTCTGACGAGCGGCGGCGAACGCTACAGGTTTTACCTACCGGGTGGCGATACCTACCGCCGCACCTATCAGCAGGAAGTGACCGTGCGCTACGATGATGATCTGGCGACGGTGTACCTGTTCGACGTGGCGACCGACGCGCTGATTTGCCAGTGCGGGCGCCAAGCACCCACCCACGGCGCGCTGGTGAATCAAGGCCCGGCCGACATGAGTACCCTGGCGAAGCACGGGCACCGCCTGAAGGCGAACAAAGAGGCCAGCCGCCGCAAGAACGAGGAATTGGCCGACTACACCGACGAACGCCACGGGGAAGCCCCTTACGAGGCGCTGAACCCCATCAGTGCCCCGAAAGACGTGTACCTGAGCGCCCAGGCCGAATACGAGGTGGGCCAACTGCTGAAGGAAGCCGGGGTGAACGTGGCGACCCTACCGGAACGCGCCCAGTCCGACCCGCTGAAGGGAACGCCTTTCAGCAGCGCCGCCCGCGCCAAGCGCCGGGAAGCGAAGGGCAACACCGCTACCACCCTCTTTCAGCAGCCGCCCAGCTTGCGCCGCATCGGCCAAAATGAGGGCTATGAGGACGACGAATAACAGGCACATAAAAGCCCCGTGGCGGACAGGCCACGGGGCTTCAACGAGGATTTAACACGCTTTCAATTCCACTCAAAAACGGTCATTTCAATGACAAATCTACCCGAAAAAGCGGACATTCGAGCCGCTGTGAACGCCTACTGCCAGCAGCGGGCACTAAGCAAAGCTGACCTGGCCGCCCGGCTAGGCATCAGCGGCGCCACTTTGAGCAATGTCGAAACCGGCAAATGGGACCGGATAGACGAAAAGATGTGGCTGAAAATCTGGCATGAAGTGGGCACCGCCCAGGCGCCCGCCGAACTGGTGGCAACGGCCAACTTTGAGCGTATTCAGCGCCTGTGCGAGGAAGCCCAGAAAAGCCGCCTGATGATTGGCGTAGTGGGCGATACGGGACTAGGCAAAAGCACCGCCCTAGAACACTACGCCCGCCGTCCGCGCGTGTATTTCGTGGCGGTGGACAAGACGATGAAGCCGCGCCACTTCTTCGGGGCTTTGCTTCAGGAAATGGGCGTATCGTTCGCTGGGTCGGTGTACGATATGGTGGCGCGTCTGGCATCGGAGCTGAACGGCCAGCGAGCGCCGCTGGTAATTATCGATGAAGCTGGCAAGCTTACCCACCAGCTCTATCTGTTCCTGCACGTGCTACGTGAGCGCACGAAGGATAACGTGGGCATTGTGCTGGCCGGGATGCCCTACTTCCGGGCGAACCTGAAAAAGGACGTGACCCGGCAGCGGGAAGGGGCCGCCGAATTCTACCGCCGCGTGAACGTGTGGGTGGAATTGAAGCGCCCGACGCGGGCGGAAATCAAAGCCGTGTGCGAGGCCCACGGCGTGACGGACGAAGAGACGGTGCGCGCGATGCAAGGGCACCAGAGCTTCGGCGACCTGACGAACGCGCTGCTGCTGGCGAAGCTGGAACTGGAAAACCTGTAGCGCAACCCTGTTTTTTCACCTAAACCGAACAGTTGCAATGTCTAAGCTGGATACCTACCCCCGTACGCTCGATACCTATCACGCTTGGCGCATCGCGCGCTTCAAGGGCGGGAAAGAATTCACTTCTGTGACGTCTATCGGCGCTGCCTCTCTGTCGGAAGCCCGCGCCACCTTCCGCCGAATGAGCCGCCGAGACGGCCCAAACGTCCGGTATCGGAGCATCTACAAAGTGCCCAATTCCACTTACACGGTCACGCTTGAACTACTCGACTAGCCCACGCCGATGCAACGCACCCACGCCCAAAACGCCCGCCTGCACCAGTTGCTGGCCGAACTCGGAATGACGGCCGACAAAGGCGCCCTGGTGAGCGCCCACACCAACGGCCGCACCGAAAAAAGCTCGGAAATGACCTACGCCGAATGCGCCGGCTTGATCGGCGACCTGGAACGCGCGGCCGGCTCGGAACGCCCGATGCACTACCCCAGCCGCCCAGTGTCTCAGCCGCCCACACCTGCCCCCAGCGTCCCGGCGCCCGCCCGTCAGCAGCTGACCCCGGAGCAAGCCGAATCGGCCAACAAGATGCGCCGCAAGGTGTTCGCCCTGGCCCGTGAGGCGGGGATGATTTGGGGCGAAACGGCCGACGATAAGCGCATGAACGCCGCCAAGCTCGACGCCTTTTTAGTGGCGCACGGGTGCGTGAAACAGCCCATCAATGCCTACACCCTGGCCCAGCTTCCCAAGCTGGTGACGCAGTTTCAGCAGATCGTGAAACACAACGCCCAGGCCGAAGCCGGGCGCGCCGTGCGCGCCCTGGCCGACGCGGCCGGGGTGACCCCAGCGACTCCGGCCCGCCGCCCGCGCGCCGCCCGTGTTCTTTCTTCCCTCACGTCCCCTTCCCCCCGTTCGTAACCGATGGCTCACCCTCACTTCGTTTCCCGCCTGACCCTGGCCCCCGGCTTATTCAGCGCCCTGGCCGCGCAAGCGACTCTGACCGATACGGCCCAGCAGCGGGCACAGTATCACGCCGTGGGCAAGTTTCCGCCCGCGACGGTGCCCACATCCGCCGACCGGGGCGTACCGCCCGCGTTCTATGCGCCCCCGGCTGCTGATGTCTCCTGGCAGCGCAACGTAACGGCCTTCCTGCGCCTACTGGGTACATCCTTACGCTCCTGGAACGCCTTGAACGATCATACCCCGTTCGAGGGGGTGGCCGTGCTACGCTACGGCCTAGCACCCTCCCGGCTATTCAATAAGCCCGGCCCCTTGCGCCCCGACCTCTACCCGCTGGCCCCCGGCCGCAGTGAGCCAAACGGCAACGGCTACGCCTGCAACGAAAATCTGGTGCGCCACTACCAGCAGGTGTTGGAGGTGGCTGGCTTCGACCGGCGCGCCCCGGTGCTGTTGGACCGGGAGGGACGGATTTTAGACGGCTACCACCGGCTGATGGCCTGTCAGCAATCGGGCATCCGGGCCTACTTTGTGCAACTCGACTACTAACCCCGCGTCCCCACCTGACAGACGCCACGGGGCTGGGGGCGCTTGCCTTCGGCCCCGTTCGTTTTTTTTACCGTCTTTCCCTCCCCCCGTGGCCCGTTCCGCTACCACCCCTACCACCCCGCAAGGCCAACGGCTGCGGCTCATCATTACCCAGCAGCGCCTGGGCACGCTCACGGCCCTGGCCGCCGCCACGGGCGTGCAGCCGTCGCGCCTCTCGCAAGCCAACAACGGCGCCCGGCCGCTGGGGCCGCTGCTGTGCGGGCGCATCGCCGCCCGTTTCGGCTACCGCCCCGCCTGGCTGCTGACGGGCGAGGGGCCGCCGCGCCCGCACCAGCCGGGCGGCCCGGAATGGCGCCGCGCCCAGGCCGATAGGCTGGCATTGGTGCAGCAGGAAACGGGGCTTAACGGGCAGGAACTGGCACACCACCTGGGCGTATCGGCCAAGACGCTGGCCGGGGCGCACAGCGGGCGCACGGGCATCTCGGTGCGGCTGGCCCGCGCGCTCGAAACCCGCTTCGGCTACCGCGCGGTCTGGCTGCGCGACGGCGAAGGCGCCCCGCTGGCCGACCCCGCCCAGCCCGCCGCCGAACGACCCGCCGAACGCGCCCGGCTGGAACGCGAGGCGACCGTGACGGCCGACGTGTTCGCGCTGCTGGAACGCCACGCCCCGGCCTACCTGACGGCGGCCGAACGGCTGACGCTCACGCACCAACTAGCCGCGCGGGTGCTGCACCCGCGTTCGTTCCTGCCCGCCCCGCCCAAACGCCCACGGAATGAGGGCGTTACCATCGCCGAGGGGGTGCCGAATTCGGCCGGTTAAGCCCCATCCCGGCGCTTCGTCAGTAGTCCGCCCGCTTCGGTTTCGCACCGGGGCGGGCGGTTTGGGTTTCGGCCCTGGGCCTATCTTGCACCGGGGCCGCCGCTGGTCTCTATCTATTATTTCGCTGATGACCCCGTACCGTACCCCTACCTTCAAACAACGCGCGGCGAAAGCGCTGTTGGCCGACTGGCTGCAAACTGCCGAGATACAAGACGACCACGCCACCTGTGCGGGCCTGGAATGGCGCCGTAACTACGGCGTGTTCGTGGACCTGGAATTCCACGAAACTTCCGACCCGTTCTACTTTGAGAGTAGCCAGGGGCTGAACCCCGGCGCTGACAGGGACCGCACCCCGCCGCTTGACTGGTTTGACCCGGACGCGTTCCGAGGGCCGATGCTCTTTTGCCCTAGCATCACGATTTTTCACAAGGGCGCGGCCCGCTACCTGATCGAAGTGGTGGATGGCGAGCGTACGCCCCCGGAAAAGATTGCCGCCGTGGAAAATTTTTTTTCCCATTCCCCCGTGGATTATCGGGAGATTGAGGCCGAAGAAATCCTGCGCCTTCGACGCGTACCGGCCGACCTAGATTGGCGTCTGCTGACGAACAATCACTAAGGCGCCCGCGCGCGGCGCGGACCGGCTTTAATACCGCTTTAATAGCCCCGCTGCTGCGCGTTTGGCTTCGGCGGGTACTTGGCCCACCGTTAGCCGTCCGAACGCTCCAGAGGATACCTAATTCGTAAGTACATTGTCGGCCGAAAAGAACGCGAAGGGTCGCGTCCGTAAGCTCACTCAACCGCTTAACGAGCTAAGAAATGGCAACTGAATGTTATAACTGTGGACGCCCACTATCCGAAACCGCCAAGTTTTGTGGCCCTTGTCGCGCCAATGTCCGATGCACTAACAATGAGTGCCGCCACGACTTAGGAGCGGAAGACGTAGTTTGTCCTGACTGTGGTAGGGCCGTTGTAATGCTTCAAGCACCCCCGACGGCTACTTCAGGACAGCCAATGAACAACATTCGTTATAAGGACAAGCAGGGTACAGAGTTCGACGCTAATGTAACAAATGATGTAGGCGTAGCTAGTATGGAAGTGCTAGCTGCTATACTGGCTATTAGAGGCGGCAGCAAACCCTTGCCGATACGCTTTCCCAAGTCTCTCGATAAGCCAACCAGCCAAGCAGAGCTTTTCACTGACGTAAGCGAAGAAACGCCTGACCCCGCAAAAGCTCTACCCCCGGCGCCGCAAACGTCTCCGATACCCCCAACGTCGCCAACAACTCCAGCCCCGCTGACTGCTAATAGCAGCGGCTTTGAATTAAGTGAACTGTTCGAGGAAAGTGATGGGGTCTGGTCGATTCTGGATCCTGAACTGAAAGGAGCCGATTCGCAGACGGAATACACGAAGAGACTGGTTGCGGTCTTCGTCCATTTTAGGCACGAACAGGGGGTCAGTGCAGTATCCCGCAAGGAAGTCAATGCTCTTTTAAAAGACTGTAATCTAGACCGTAGTAGCTTCCGCAGGTGGCTGGCTGGCTCTGATGGCAAGTCTATTCTTATTGCCACCGAGAAGGAACTGAAGCTGAATCGGCCAGGAAAAGACTTCGCCAAACTCGTTCTACAGGAAATGCAGGATGAGAATGTGCCAGCAGGATTCAAGCTTGGTAAGCCTAAGAAAAAATATAAGAAAGGCCCTAGAAAACCTGGGGATGAGGGTGAAGCCGGAGCAGAAAACGAGGGGTAATTAATGACAAAGGACCAATTCTCTAAGCTGGTAAACCTTGCTGACCAAACAGAGCTTGTCAAAGCTACTTTGGTCGGCTTTTACCTTCATATCCATCAAGAGCTTGAGGAATACTCCTTACGCACTCTAGTTGATGGAATGGTCGATTTCGGTCTGAGTAGACCAAATGAGTACCGGCTACGCGACAGAATGAAAGGCAATGGCAGCCCTTTCATCAAAGGAAAACAGCAGGGCAATTACAAGCTTAGCATTAAGCAACACCGAGCTTTTAAAGAGGCTTACCCGACTGCATTAGTCGAATCAGAAGAGATTGTCACGGATGAGACGATACTACCCGATAGCTTGCTAAAGGGTACCCGTACCTATTTAGAAAAGGTAGGTCAGCAGATCAATGGCAGCCGTCACTACAAGATAGCGGACGGCTGCTTACTGCTGATGAGGCGAATGCTCGAAATGCTTATCCTCTTGGCGTACGAACATAAAGGACGCGAGGCGGAAAGCAAGGATGCCAGCGGCTGGCATTACCCACTGAGTCATCTCATCAACCACGCGCAATCAAATCAGATCATAAGGTTGACAAGAGCCAGCAGTGACGTTTTGGAAGAACTTCGCCAACTTGGTAACAACTCCGCTCACGGCGGCCGATACATTGCGCGCCTAGTAGAGATTGATAAGAGCAAGATTGCTTTTCGAGTTTGTGTAGAGGAACTGTTACACGAATGCGGGCTTAGATAGTAAAAACTGCCTAGGCTACGGAGTACAGCACATTGTGCGAAAACACAAAGGGCCGCCCCAGCAGGGCGGCCCTTTCGCGTGTATGGATAAGCGAGTTGGACAAATCTACGCGAATGGGTGCTAGATTTGCTAATATTATTAGTATTAACGTAGCTTGCGGTCCCTTTGCTGCCTATGCTCTCCGCGCCACCCCGCACCCGTGCTGAAATCGCCGCCGACGCGGCCCAGACGCGCCGCCACAATACCGCCGCCCGCCACCTGCGGGTGGTGAGCCGGATTCACCAGCTTTTCAACGGCAAGCGCTTGCGCCTGGACGATGCGTATCAGCAGGTGGCGGCAGAATTTGGGTTGGCCCAGGCGACGGTGGAACGCATCCATGTGCGCCTTACCGCGAACACGCCGGGAGCGGCGGCTTGATTACTCTCCTACACGAATGCTCGACACTCTTCACCCACCTACTCCTTCCGACGCTACCCTGGCCGATCTCGATTAGTTTTTCAACACTTTCCCCAACCCAACCACGTAATTTTTCCCCCATCTTTTTTTCAATCATGAAGCGTTTACATGTGCAGGAGGGCGGACGGGAGTTCGTCTATGATGATCTGCAGCAACTCGAAGAAGTGACTCGCGCCACCACCGTGGCGCTGTGCGCCGCCGCCACGGCGGCCAGCGCCTTTGTGGTGCAGGGCTGCCGCGTGACGCCCACCGGCGCCACCGTGCGCGTGAGCGGTGGGGTGGTCTATATCGGCGGCCAGTTGCTGCGGCTCAACGCCGTGGCCGACCTGACCTTGCCGCTGGAAATCGTGGCGGATACGGTGCCCGTAACGTCGGATGAGCGGCGGTATGAGGATGGTAATACGCACCCCGGCGCGGCGGAAATCTTCGCCACCGTGCGCGCGGCCACCATTACGGCGGTACCCAAAATTCAGGTCGTAGATACGGCCGGGGGGCTGACCTACGCCCAAGTGCTGGCCGCCGCCGCGCGGCCTCTGGGCGCCATCGAACACGGCGCCTTTGACCCGGCCGGTTTTGATGCTACCGGCCGGGGCGTCGGCTTGCACCGGGGCTGGGCCTTGTGCGACGGCCGCAACGGCACGACTGATTTGCGCGGCCGGTTCGTGGCGGGCTACTGTTCGCCCGCGATGGAGGAGCCGAACGGCACGGCCAACCTGTCCGAATGGCAAACGGTGGGCGCGGTCGGCGGCAAAAACTTCGTGCGGCTCGATGTGGCGCACCTGCCGCCACACACGCACAGCGTGACGCGGGGGGAATCGTTTCTGGGTGGCGGTGGCGCTTCATCCAGTACGTTCGGTCGGGGAGACCTCAATGCGGGGCCGGTTGCTACCTCGTCTGTTGGCGAGGGCTTACCGCACGAAAACCGCCCACCGTTTACGGTGCTGGTGGCCCGGCAGTGGATCGGATTTTAAGTAACGTCGCCTGACAGCCCCTCACAGCCAGACAAACCTAGCCCCTTCATTTTAATGACCAACCCGCATCGCTTTTCCCCCACCGACACGTCGGATGCTTTCGTCAGGCTAGACGGCAGTACCAGCCTTGATCAACTGCAACGCCTCTTTTTTGATCCTGCTTTACGCCGTCCTGCGGCGCCATTGCCGGACGTGCAATCCCCCCCCACCCCCCTTGCCATGCCAAATTCCCCCGTAGAGGCATTACTAGCTCTGGCCCAAGCAAAAGGCGTCCTGACCGCCGCTAATGAAGCGACCTACACCCAGCGCGCGAAGACCGACCCGCACGGGCTGCTGGCCCAGCTTCAGGCCGCACCGCGCCGCTCCTACGTGGAGCTGGAGCGTACCCCCGAAGGGATTGCCCACCTGAGCTACCTACGGGCCAATGACCCAGCGGCGTTTCAACGCCTGTTTCAGGAGAGCTACGGCGCTACGACATCGGCGGGCACATCGGGCGCTACGCTGGGGGCCACGCTGGCCGGTAAGTCGTACGCCGAGCTGGAGCGCACCACCGAGGGCGCCGCCTACCTGGGCGAGCTGCGCCGCACCAACCCCACCGAGTTTCAGCGCCTGTTTGAACAGAGCTACAGCCGCCCGTAACCGCCCAGCCGACGCCTGACGCGCCGCCGCCCCTTTCGTTTTTCATCTCCTCTTTTTTCGTCCGATGGCTCTGCCTCAACTCCTGTTTTTTAACGAATCGGCTTACAACAACGAAGTAGCCCGGTTGACCAATCTCACCGCTGAACACCAGCAAGTATTGGATGCCTTCGTGGCCTGCAATGCCCCGGCCCCGATTAACAATGCCGACCTGTACGACCTGGTGCAAAACCCCGAAGCCCTATTGTTGCGCAAGCTCAACAACGAGCAACCGCTAACCCTGAACGGCGTTCCGGTCAAACCGGAAATGGCGTTGCAGTGGGTTGTGTGGCCGGACGCCGCCGCCGCGTACTTCGCCCTGGCGAAGAAGCGGCAAAACCGCGCCGGGGGGGGCGCCCTGAGCAATGATGCGTGGCAAGTGACCAACAGTGGCACCACGCTGGCCGTGATTCCCGCGCATTTGACGGCGCTGCAAGAGCAGTATAAAGTGTACGCGCGCACCCAAAGGCAGCTCGATCATTGGACCGTCTTTTCGGCGTTCGCGGCCGGGTTGAATACGCTGCGCACCACGTACTACAGCGGCTCGAATATCGGGTGGGCGGCTATGATTGACAAGTTCCTGGAGCACCCAGACGCCCACCCGAACGCGCTGCACAAGGTGAACGCTGAAGCCCTGATCCAACGGGTATAGCAAGCATAGGCGTCTGCTTTTTCAATGACTCGCTTTCAACTCTCCGACGAATCGCTAAACAGCTACCGCTTTCGCGTGCTTACCAGTGGTATTGACCTGTCCGCGTTTAAGCAGAATCCGGTGATGTTCTACCAGCACGAAACCAAGGCTGGGATGCCCATCGGGCGGTGGAAGAACTGGGAGAAATCGGGCGGGGTGCTATCGGCCGAAACGGACTTCGACAAAGACGACCCGGCTGTACTACCCATCATGGGGAAGGTAGACCGTAGTTACCTCAAGGCGGCGTCCATCGGTATTCGCATTCTGGAGTGGGACGATAACAAGAAGAATTGGCTACCGGGTCAGACACTGCCCACCGTTACCCGCTGCCTGCTTTTTGAAGCCAGTATCGTGGCCGTCCCATCCAATGCCAACGCCTTAAAGCTGGCTGCTACGGGTGAGCTGCTACGGGTGAGGTGAGCGACTGCCGAGCGATTCCCACAGAAAAAAAACGAGCTAACAGGTGTACTTTTGTCAACGGCAGCCAGGGCGTAGGTGAAGACTTCCTAAACAGAAACGTAGCCGCACCCAGCCTGCCAACCGGCCAAGACTCGTTAATAGCGAAGAGTAGCCGGTGGGGCTCAGGCGCAAGCCTGAGCCCTTTCTTTTAGCTGAGTACCTAGCCGGGGTAAGCTAAGAAAAGTACAACCCTTTGCGGCTAGTATTGCCCCACTTTAAAGGGTGTTTTCCCGGCCTTTAAAGGCTGTTTAAGCAGGCCGATTAGCCAACATTTTGTTTTGCCGCGTGTAACATTTTGTTTTGCCGCCTACACTTATCTCCCATAATTGTTTGACTTCCTGTAAGACATCGTCGGCTGGGTTTTCTGCTGCCGCTTCCGTATTGCGCAGGTTAAGCGGATGCGCTTCCTGCCGCAACTTCATTTGGCGAGCTTTGACGATGCGGTAATCCAATTCCTGCAACCAATTCAAAGCCTCCGAAAATGCCACGTTTTCGCCGAATACGGATAGGTGCGCGCCGCAACGCGGCGACGAGTGGTATACCTTGTTGGTCTCTTCGTCACCCCCGGTTAGTCGCCGGTAGGAGCCGAATCCCACCGAAAACCAGCCCAGTTGGCTACTCCACGGGCCCTGGCTTGGGTCGAGTCTGGCGTGCGTACCCGGCAATACCTCCACGACCGGCGCCCCTTCCCCTCCCAAGCGCCGTAACGGGTTGTGGGTCTCAATGAGGACTTGGGCGGTGAGGTGGTGGGCGCGGCTGTTGTTTTTTGCCCGGTCAAGTTTCGGATCGCGCACCAAGTCCAGCGTCACCTTAGCCGCTTCCTCCCCCTTCCGCAGCCATTCCGAAAAATCGGGGTGGGCGGCGCGCACCTCCGTCGGCCCGATCAACCCCAACGAAATCGCCCGAATCAGCGTCGATTTCCCCGCGCCATTGTCGCCGATGATGACGTGCCAGCCGGCAGCCGGTTCGGGAAAGGTCAGCTCCAGGCGCTTCAGCACCCGGATGTTTTCGATGGTCAGCTTGCGCAGGTACATACCGGATAGGTCAGTGGCCGAACTAGGCCGCAAAGTACGGGCGCCGGGGGCAGCGCGTAGCCACCCGCCCCGACTACGTTTCCAGACCGGCCAAACCCACCCGTCACGGCGACTGCCACCCCCCACCGCATCCCCTAAGGCACCCGTTATGACGGGTGCTTTATCCGACCGGGTCGGAGGTGCCACCCGTCATGACGGGTGCCTTATCCGACCGGGTCGCACCTGCCACCCGTCATGACGGGTGCCTTGTCCGACCGGGTCGGGGGTGCCACCCGTCATGACGGGTGCCTTGTCCGACCGGGTCGGAGGTGCCAGTCGTCATGACGGGTGCTTATTCACTGGAAAATAGTGTATCTTGCCTCGCCTTATTCAAGGTGGGTTCGGCGCTCCTCATTTTCAGTTCTTTACACCCTCATGATCGAAAACCATCTTTCTAACCCCTTTGCCAACTCCGACCTCGGCAACGGCCGTTTCGGCAAGTACGCCGACGAACACCTGGGCCGCCTGATCGCGGCGGCCCTGCCGGGCGCGGTCTTCGCCGAGCGCGTGAGCGCTACGCAAACGGCGCTCACGACCTTCACCACCGGCCGCAAGGCGGGGGCCGTGGCCTCGGCCGCCCGCGAGGGCAAAACCGTGACGCTGGAAAAGGCCATCGCGCGGCTGCAACGGTTCGTAAGTGTGCAGGGCCCCGTGCTGGAGGCGCTCTTCACCGATTTCGACAAGGAGATCAAGGGCGCTGAGTCGGAAGAGTATCAGGCGTTCTTCCCGCAGGGTATTACGGCCATTACCCAGGCCAATAAGGCCACGCTCGAAACCGACGTGGCGCCGTTCGTGGCGGCGGCCACCACCTACCAGGCCAAAACCGGCGCCGATTTGCTCGCCAAAGTCACCGCCCTGCTGGCCGATGTCATCAACGCCCGCAAGGCGCAGCTCGCGGGCAAAGGCACCACCAAAGACACCCAGGCCGACCGCAACACCGCCCGCGCCGCGCTGGTCGTGGAGCTGTTCCGCAACCTGCTCACGCTGCTGCTCCACCACGCCACCGAGCCGACGCGGGTGCGCGACTACTTCAACCAGGCCATCCTGAAAGAGAACACCGGCTATCAGGCGCCGCCCCCCGCGCCGGGCGTCTGATACCCCCACGGGCTGCCCCGCCCCAACGCCCGCCCGGAACCACGTTCCGGGCGGGCGTTGGCTTTGTACGCCCACCGCGCCCGCCCGTGCCCCGTTGCCGGCCGGGCAGCCGAACCCGCCGGTCATCGGCCCGCCGGACCCGCGCGCCTACCGGGGCGCAAGTGACGTTTCTCGCCCCCGTCACGTCTTGCCCGCAGCGCCGGTTCGACGCCCCTAAACCCCCGTGGCGCTCAACGGCTTCCGCTCATTTTGTCAGTCCGCAAAACGTCGTACCTTTCAACCCTCATTCCGCATTCCCCCTTCGTTCCCAATGCGTCATTGTACCCTTTTTTCGCTGCTACTGGCAGCGCTTCTGTGCGGGTTGTCCGGTGGGGCACACGCGCAAACCTTCGCGGTGCCGACCGCCGGCGGGGTTCCCGACACCACCAAAACCTGTTTTCAGGTAACGGTTAGCGGGCTGCGCCCCGTCGCCGACACCACCTTCGGGCTGGTGCGGGCCAATCTCAACCTGACGCACACGTACGTCGGCGATTTGTACATCACGCTGCGCGCGCCGTCGGGGGCCGAAATCGTCTTGGTAGACCGGCGCGGCGGCGCGGGGCGCAACTTTACCAACACCGAATTCCGGATGAACGCCCCGGTGCTGATTGCCAACGGCCGCGCGCCGTTCACCGGCCCGTACCGGCCCGATGAGTCGCTCAATGTTCTCAACGGCGGGCAAAACCCCAACGGCGTCTGGGAAGTGTGTTTCGATGACCGCGCCCGCACCGATTCGGGCGTGCTGAACGCGTTCAGCCTGACCTTCGGCGCCAACCCGCCCGCCAACCCGCCGCCACCGGCCCTCCCCTGCTCGGTGGCCAACCCCCGCGGGTGCCAATGCGAAGATTCGGCGCAAGTGGTGTGCGAGCTACTGCCCGACATGACGGCCTCCGGCGAGATCATGATTGCCGACCATACCGAAGCCAACGGCTCGCTCAAAATTTCCAACGCCACGCCGAATATCGGCTGGGGGCCGATGGAAATCCACGGTTCCGGCCAGTGTTTCTGCGATACGGTGGCCGTTGCATGCGGCACCATTTGCCCCAACGGCGACCAGCCAAAGGAGCGCGTGCTGCAAACGGTTTACCGCAAGATCAGCGCCGATTCGATTACCAGTTCCACGCGCGCTGCCGGCTACATGAGCTACCACCCCACCCACGGCCACGTGCATTGCGACGATTGGGGTGATTTCTCGCTCCGTCTGCGCGGCCCCGACCCCGACCCCCGCACCTGGCCCATCGTGGCGGCGGGCGCCAAGCTCTCGTTCTGCCTCATCAACCTCGGCGACTGCTCGCGCAACCCCGGCTGGTGCCGCGACAACAACGGCCGGCTGCTCACGAAAGCCGATATCCCGAACTCCGACTTCGGCGACGTCACCGGCTGCGGCCGTGACCAAGGCATCTTCACCGGCCACCTCGATATCTACGACCAGAACCTGCCCGGCATGACCATCGACCTGCCGAACGTCTGCAACGGCAACTACTGGCTCGTCTCGACGACCGACCCGAACAACAACTTCCTCGAATCCGACGAGACGAACAACTCCATCGCCGTGCCCATCACGCTCTCGCGGCAGACGGCGCGCCCGGCCCCGGCGTTCACGCACTCGCAGGTGGGTAATCAGTTTGCGTTCAACGGCGCGGGCATTCCGGCGGGCGCCCGTTTCCGCTGGAACTTCCACGACGGCTCGCCCGTCGATTCGGCCAACAACCCCACGCTGCACACCTTCGCGGCGGGCGGCATCCACACCGTCACGTTCACGGTGCTGAGCCAATGCGGCACCGATTCGCTCACGCGCACTTTCACCGCTCTCGGCGTGCTGGCCGACCGCGATGCCGCGCGCTTCAACCTGCGCGTATCGCCCAACCCGACGGCCGGCGTCACGGCGCTCCACTACGCCCTGCCGGCCGCCGCGCCCACCGTCGCCCTCGACGTGTACAACATCCTCGGCGAGCGCGTCATCCGCCAGGCGCTCGGCGCCCAATCCGCCGGCGAGCAAACCGCCGTCCTCGACTTTGGCCCTACCCTGCCCGCCGGGGTGTACATCGCGTGGATCCGCACCGAGAAGGGCGGCCAGGCCGTGCGCGTGGTGAAGCAGTAGATTCGCTACCGATTACTCGCAACGAAAACGCCCCGCCGACCTTGTGGTCGGCGGGGCGTTTTTGGGTTGATACCGGTCGTGCGGGTCTATTCCACCACCAACCGCTGGCTCCCGCCGCCGCACCGCACCACGTACAGCCCGGCGGGCAGCCCGCGCAAATCAACAGTGGTTTCGGCTTGATGGGCGGCCACCGTGGCGCGCCGCACTTCGCGGCCCACCGCATCGAACACGGATACGGCGCGCGGCGCGGCCGCGGCCGGTAGCGTCAGGCGGACGGCGGTGGTGGCGGGGTTGGGCACGAGGTGCAGGTTGGCCGTTTCGGCAAGTCCGGCGAGCGCGCTGAGCGGCAGCGGGCCAAACACGGCCTCCGCCACGAACAACGGCCCCGTGAAGTTGCCCATGGCGGGATTGGTAAGCACCGTGGCACCGATGGCCATCGTGGGGCTATCGAAAAAACCGCCCGTCAGGACGCGTAGTTGGCCATTGACGGTGCGCTCGGCGCCGAGCCGAAAGGCTTCGTCGTAGCCAATCCCCCCGGCTGCCAGCGGACTGGCCCACCCGGCAGTACCACCCACCCAGCGCGCCAGAAACGCGTCGGTATTTCCATTCGAGGTCAGCGTGAGCTGCACTCCGCCGGGGGCGGGGTCGCCGAAAGTAACGGTGTTTGAGAACCCGCCCGATACCACCAACCCGCCCCCGCCGGGCACCCATTGCGCATCGTACGGGTAGGTTTCAGCCCCGGCCCCGCCAATCACGCTCACGCGCTGCCAAGTGCCGGCCGAATCGAGGAGCGCCAGAAAACCGTCGGTATCGCCGCGCGGCGCCGGTACGGTACCGGCCGCGCCGAAACTGGCCACATCGCGCACATACCCCGTGACGGCCACTTGCGCGGTGGTGGGATTCACGGCCACGCTGGAGGCTTCCTCATAATCGGCACCACCAGCGGTTGTCACCCAGCGCCACTGACCGGTTGGACTGAGTTTGCCGACCCACACATCTTCGCCGCCCTGCACCGGCACCACCGCGTTATTGAACCGCGCGGGCAGTTCGCAACCGCCGACGGCGTACACGTTCCCGGCGGCGTCGGTGGCGATACCGGTGCCGATATCGTCGCCGGGGCCGCCGCCGGTTTGCACCCACTGAAACTGGCCGGTAGCGGCGTTTAGGCCCGCCACAAACGCATCCTGGCTGCCGTTTTCGCCTTGCCGAGTCAGCGGGCCAAAGGTGCCGTTGCCCGTAAAAAACCCGGTGGTGTACACCGAGCCGCCGCCCGTAGCTACTTGCTCGGCGATGGCGCCATCGCCGTCATCGCTGCCTACGTCGGTGGCCCAACGCCATTGCCCGCCCGGCGTGAGCGAGGCGATGAACCCGCCGGAAATCACGCGACCGGTTTGGGGTAACGCCGTCGTGCCGAACTGCGGCGAGCCGCTGGTATAACGTCCGGAGATGTAGACGTTGCCCGCCGCGTCGGTCGTGATGTCGCTGCCCACTGCTTCGCCGCTACCCGCCGAGGTGGTCGCCCAGAGCCACTGCCCGGCCGAATCGCGCTTGGCCACGAACAACGGTAGCATGGCGCCGGGCGGCTGCAACGTGATGGTACCGAACGTAGTGGGTTCCGTCAGAAAGCCCATGATGAGCTGATTATGATCGGCATCGATTGTCACTACGCCGCCGCCGTATTCGGCCGCACCTGCTTGGAAAGCGCTCGTCCAGGCGGGCGCGGTTTGGGCTATGGCCGTGATGGGGCACCAAAACGCGCCACCGAGCAAGGCTACCACAGCCACTCCGGCATATACTTTTTGCATGGATTTTATCCGAGGAAATGGAAGGAGGAAGTAGGCATCAGACGGCGAACAAGCCGCCGACGTTGCCCGGCCTACACCTCATCATCCAACCCCCGCCGCATCTCTTCCACCGAGCGCATCACTTTCTCCGTAAGGCTCTTGCGGTATTTTTCGAGCGCATTCGCCACCGTCGGCTGGCTGATGGCGAGCATTTGGGCGGCCAGAAGGGCCGCGTTCACGGCGCCATCGACGGCCACCGTGGCGACGGGCACGCCGGGCGGCATTTGCAGAATCGAAAGAATGGAATCGAGCCCCCGAATCGAGTTCGAGGAGTTGATCGGTACGCCCACTACCGGCAGCAACGTAAACGAAGCCACCATGCCCGGCAGGTGCGCCGCGCCGCCCGCCCCGGCAATGATCACGCGCAGACCGCGCTTACGGGCATTCTCGGCGTACTCGACCAGCCGGTGCGGCGTGCGGTGCGCGCTCACGATGGTGATTTCGTACGGCACCCCCAATTGCGCGAGGGTATCGACGGCGGCCTGCATCACCTTCAAATCGGAGATGGAGCCCATAATGACGCCCACCACGGCCGAAGAGCCGGGGGCGGAAGCAGAAACAAGGGATTCGTCAGTCATAACGGCGAAAGTAGCGCCGATACCCTGTCCGCGACCGGTCAGGGGGCAACGCGGACGGCGGTCTGCTCCGAACGCCCCTCCCCTACAACCGCCCTTCGCGCAGATCTTTCCGCAGGCTCGCGATTTTGAGCCGCCGATACCGCCCCACGTACCGCCAATCGGCCACGGTATCAAGCATCAATTGCCAATGATAATAATTGATGTGTTCAAGCACGCCGAAGGTGGTCGCGAGCAGCATCCAGGGCCATAATTCGCCGCCGGGCGCGTGCGTAGCCGTCAGCCACGCTTGGCCGAGCAACGCCACCGTTACCAGCGCCAGCCCCCACCCGTTGGCGCGCCGCCAAGCCGCAAACCGACGCAGCGTGGCCGCCGCCTCGACGGCCTCGCCCAACAACACCCGCAGTTTCACGTGCCAATAAAACTGCCCCTGAAACAGCAGCGCCGCCATCAAGCCCAGTCCAAACAGCAGCGGCCACCCCGCCGCCAGCGGGTAGCGCCACGCCACATACCCGAAGCACGCCGTGATAGCCCAGGCGTTGAATAACTCGGTGGGGTAATACCATTGCAACCTTCGGATCAGGCGCGCCCGCGTCAGTATCATTGATACGTTTCTTGTTTCATTAATTCAAACGAGAAATAAGAAACTAAAAACCCGCCGCCGCAATCCGAATCAGCGCCGCTACCCGCGCGGCCAGCGCCGTGGCCTCGGCGGTGGTGGTGGCTACGGCCGTGGCGTGGCCCATTTTGCGGTGCGGCCGGGTTCGCGTCTTGCCGTATAGATGGACGGCTACGCCCGGCAGCGCCAACGCTTCGGCCAGCCCGTGGACGGTAGCGGGGCCGTCGCCGCCGTCGGGCGCGCCGAGCAGGTTCACCATCGCGGCGGGCGCGCGCGGTGTGGTGTCGCCGAGCGGTAGGCCCAGCACGGCGCGCAAATGCTGCTGAAACTGCGACACGTAGTTCGCCTCCATCGTGTGGTGTCCGGAATTGTGCGGGCGCGGCGCCACTTCGTTCACGAGCAACGCGCCGTCGGTGGTCAGAAACAGCTCGACCGCCAGCAACCCGACCGTACCGAACGCCGCGCAGGTGCGCACGGCCAGCTCGGTGGCGCGAGCGGCGGTTTCGGGGCTGATGGCGGCGGGCGCGGCCAGCGCCGTCACGAGGTGCGTGTGCGGGTCGAAGACCATTTCGACCACCGGAAACGCGCGGATGGTGCCGTCGGTGGCCCGCGCGCATACTACGGCCAGCTCCAGGGCCGCGTCTACGCGTGCTTCCAGCACGCTTGGCGCGTCGAAGGCGGTGGCGAGGGCGGCGGCATCGGGCAGGTGGCGCACGCCGTTACCGTCGTAGCCGCCGCGCCGGAGCTTCTGAAAAGCGGGTAGCAGCGCTGGGTTTTCGGTTACGTAGGCGGCTAATTCGGCGCGGGTTTCGGCCAGCCAAAAATCGGCCGTCGGCAGGTGGTGGGCGCGGTAAAACGCCTTTTGCGCGCCTTTGTCCTGAATGATTTCGAGGGCGTCGGGGCTGGGGTACACGGCCACCCCGGCGGCTTGCAGCGCGCGCAGCCCGGTCACGCTCACGTGTTCGATTTCAATAGTTACCACGTCGCAACCGGCGCCGAACGCCCGCACGGTGGCCGCATCGGCAAAATCGCCGACCACGAACTCATCGCAGCAACGCGCGGCCGGGGCGTGCGGGTCGGGGTCGAGGACGCGCGTACGCACCGGCAAATCGAGCGCCGCCTGACAGAGCATTCGGCCCAACTGGCCGCCACCAAGAATTCCGAGAGTGAGCATGCGGCGAAAGTAGCGCCGACATTCTCCCCCGCGCTACCTCCTACTTTTGTGCCCACGATGGACATTCTACTCGGCACGTTCTCGGCGCTCTTCTCCGTAGTCAACCCTTTTGGGGCGATGCCGGTGTTTCTGACGCTCACGCAGGGCGATTCGCCGGGGCGGCGCAACCGCATTGCCCTGCGCGCGTGCTTCTACATGACGCTCGTCCTGATCGCGTTTTTTCTGGCCGGGCAGTACATCCTCAATTTTTTTGGCCTTCGGATTCACGATCTGCGGATTGCCGGCGGGATGATGCTCCTCAAATCCGGGTTTGATTTGCTTGATTCGGGCTCCGGCACGGGTGGCAAAAAAGTCTCGAAAGAAGTACTCGAAGAATCGCAGACGAAGCCCGACATTTCGTTTACGCCCCTGGCGATGCCGCTGCTTTCCGGCCCCGGTTCCATCGCCATCAGCATTGGCCTGTTCACCGAAAAGCTGCGTTACTTCGATTTTGCGCTCATCATCCTCGCCATTATCGCCGTTTCGGGGGCGTCGTTCGCCACACTGTATTTCGCGGGGCGGCTGTCGCGGTTTATGGGGAAGGCCGGGCTCGCGGCGCTCTCGCGCGTAATGGCGTTCATCACACTCAGCCTCGGCGTGAGTTTTATCGTAACGGGGCTGAAGGCAGTGTTTTTTTAATTACGAACTGCGAATTACGAATTTAAAATCGCAGTTCGTAATTCGCATTTTGTAATTCGCAGTTCGTAATTCGTAATTCAATTGAACGATCTTTTTGTACGCGCCGCCCATGGCGAAATCACCGAGCGCCCACCAGTCTGGCTAATGCGCCAAGCCGGGCGTATCCTGCCCGAGTACCGCGCCGTACGCGCGAAAATGGGCGGCTTCAAGGAACTGGTGGAAACGCCGGAATTTGCCGCCGAAGTCACCATCCAGCCCGTGGAGCTGCTCGGCGTCGATGCGGCCATCATTTTCTCGGATATTTTGGTGGTGCCCGAAGCGATGGGTCTGCCCTACGAGATGGTGGAAGCGAAAGGCCCGCGCTTCCCGCGCGCCATCCGCACGGCCAACGACGTAGCGGCCCTGCGCGGCCCCGATGCCGAAACGCACCTGCGCTACGTCCTCGATGCCATCCGCCTGACCAAAAAGGAACTAGCGGGCCGCGTGCCGCTCATCGGGTTTGCCGGCGCCCCCTGGACGATTCTGGCGTATATGGTCGAGGGTTCGGGCTCCAAAACCTTCAGCACCGCCCGCCGACTGCTGGCCGAAAACCCCGCCCTCGCGCACGACCTGCTCCAACGGATCACCGATGTAACGATTGATTACCTGCGCGCTCAGGTACGCGCCGGCGCCGATGTGGTGCAGGTGTTCGACTCGTGGGCCGGCATTTTAGGGCCGGAGACGTACGCCGTGTTTTCGCAGCCCTACATCGCGCAGATTACGACGGCGCTCGGCGCGACCGATATGGCTACGGGTACACCGGCCGTGCCCGTAACGGTGTTTGCACTCGGCGCGTGGTTCGCCACAGCCTCCCTCGCGAAACTGTCCGGCGTGCGCACCGTCGGCCTCGACTGGCACCACGACCCGGCGGCCGTGCGCGCGCAAATCGGCACGGGCATCACGTTGCAAGGCAACCTCGACCCGGCCGCGCTGTACGGCTCCTACGCGTCTGTGGAGCAGGAAACGCGGAAAATGCTCGCCGCTTTTCGGGGTGGTCCACACATCGCCAACCTCGGCCACGGCGTGTACCCCGATACCGACCCCGACAAGGTGCGGTGCTTTGTGGAGACGGTGAAGGCAACTACAGCTTGATTTGTTTTAGCTCCAGCGGTAATGAAAAGGAAGACAGCAAGAATTGGTCATTTAATTTGGCTTAACGTACACCAAATAGATACCGCTGCTGAAGTCATTTTATTCGGCTCGCGCGCACGAGGCGATGAAAAACCTGATTCCGACTGGGATATTCTGGTATTGACGGCGGAACCCGTCAGTGTGCAGCAGGAGCGCACTTTTCGGGATGCATTATACGATTTGGAGTTGGAAACCGGAGAGCCTATTTCGCTTTTTGTCTATCATAAAGAAGATTGGTTGACCAAGCAGCGGGTCACACCTTTCTTCCAAAACGTAACCCGCGAAGGCGTGCGATTATGAGCGACGACGAAAAAATCGGGTACGTACGTTATCGGCTGGAAACTGCCCGTAAAACGCTCGACGCCGCTGCAATACTTGCAGAAAATGCCTTTTGGAATTCAGCAGTCAATCGATTGTACTACGCCGCATTCTATGCCGTTAGTGCTTTACTGGTCTACAACGGATTTCAAGCCAAGTCTCATTCCGCAATCAAGAGCCTCTTTTCGCAGCATTTCGTGAAAACGGGTCTATTTGAAAGAAAACACGGTCGATTGTTAGCCGAGCTATTCGACAGCCGACAGAAGGGCGATTATGAGGACATTTTCGATTTTGATGCCGAACGCGTACAGCCGCTCTTTGCGCCGGTACAAGACCTGATCAACGTCATCGAACAGCACATAAGTACCTCGGCCTAAATCTATCGCTTCATCCCTCCACGTATAGAATCTCCGCCGGGCATCTTGTTAGATTGGGGAGGAAATGTTAGAAAGCAAATTTCCCAAACTCTGGAAAAAATTCAGCGTCTAGACAATGTGATGACTACCAACCCGCCCCGCTCCATCGACGATTACATCGTCGGCTTCCCGCCCGCCGTGCGCGAGGCGCTGGAAATCCTGCGCGGTACCATTCAGGAGGCCGCGCCGGGCGCCACAGAAGCCATCAAATATGGGATGCCGTGTTTTGTGCTGCACGGCAATTTGGTGTATTTCGCCGCATTCAAACGCCATATCGGCCTGTATTCGGTACCGGTCGATGAACCTGAATTTCGGGCGGAATTGGTGCCGTACGTGCAAGGCAAAGGCTCTGTGCAGTTTCCGCTTAATCAGCCGCTGCCACTTGATTTAATCACCAGGTTGATTACGTTTCGAGTGAAGGCGCATAGGCAAAAAGCAAAAAATCGAGCCGATAAGGGTGACATTTTGGCTTAAAACTACGGTCATTTCAGTCTAATCGAATTTAACAGCCCCCATGCTCACCCTAAAACGAACAGATTCCAACGACCCGGATTTTCAGCGTTTAGTGCAGCTACTGGACGCTGAATTAGCCGTGCGCGATGGGGCCGAACACGCGTTTTATGCGCCATTCAACAAAATTACGCTGTTGCAGACCGTGGTGGTCGCCTATGAGCTGACGGAGCCCGTGGGGTGCGGGGCCATTCGTGCGTATCAAGACGGGGTGATGGAGGTAAAGCGGATGTTCGTGCCCGAAGCAAAGCGGGGCCACGGGATTGCCTCCGAAATTCTGCGCGAGTTGGAAGGCTGGGCCGCCGCGTTGGGCGCGCAAAAATGTATCCTCGAAACCGGCAAGAAGCAGCCTGAAGCTATCGCGCTGTACGAAAAGCGTGGCTACGATAAAATTGCCAATTACGGGCAATATCAGAGCGTCGAAAACAGCGTTTGCTTCGCGAAAACGCTATCGAATTGAGGCGGTTTTGGGTGCGCCGAAATCAGGCAAAAACGGCTAAACCGAAAAGGGCGGTTAGCCGGCCACTCGCTCGGCGTAGCGTTTAAAATTGTCGAGGATGGCTTGCCAGCCGGCTTGCTGCATCTCAACGGAATTGACCGCTTCCGGGTCGAACGATTCGGTGATGTGCGTGGCGCCATCGCGGGCCTCGAACGTGATGTCGGCGAGGCGGTCGTCGGCGAGGCGGTAGACGAGGCGTTGGTGCAGTTCCACCACTTCGTATTCGCCGGTGAAATCGAAGCTGAAGCTGCCGTCGCGGGCTGCCATCCTAAACAAAAACTGCCCACCAACGCGTACGTCGTTTTCCGCATGCGGCGTAAACCACGCATCGGAGGCGTTATTCCACTGGGTAATATGTTCGGGGAGCATCCAAAAATCCCACGCCTTCTCAACGGGTACATCGACCGTGGCGGCAATCGTGATGCGCGAATCAGTGGCCATGACAACCTGTTAGTAAAGGTGAAAAACGACTCCCAAAGTAAAAAACGACTCACACGCCCTTACTCAGCGCCTCATCCACCGTCGCGAAGGAGAAAATATTGACGGCCGCGCCAATCGGCCGGGGGCGCGGCGCGGGGCGCCGGTCGAGGAGCCAGTTGGTGAGCTGGTCGCAGTAGCGGTCGAAGGTCGAGCGGTTTTGCATCCCCGGCTCGGCGTCGGGCAGCGGGTCGAGCGTAGTGACGAGCAGGAGCCCCCCGAACTGCGCGGTTTGCCACGTCAGGGTTTCGCCGTGGGGGTTTTGCTGGATGATGTGGGCGCCGCCCGGCAATCGCGTGTAGGCGCCGCGCGCGTGCCAGCATTCGTAGGGCGAGCGCAACCCCATAAACGCAGGGTGACCCGAATCGACTTTCGAGGTCAGAATCAGCTCCGGGCGTGTCACCCACCAGTAATTGCGACCGGGACGGTCTTCCCACACCGCGTCCGAGAGCCACGGAATGGGCGCATCAGCCTGCAAAAATACCCGTCCGCCCATCCGCAAAAACTCAAACAGTACCGCCCGATGGTCCCACAACCGGCTGTGGTGCGACCGAAACGGCACCACCAGCGCCTGATACTGCCGCACCCGCGCGAGCGTGAAATCGGCGAGCGCGATGGGTTCGAGCAACCCTTGATGGGCAGCCACGGCGGCGAGGCCGTGGGCGGGGGTCAAACCCGTGAGAATCACGCCCATCGGCGGCGTTTCGGTGAGCAGAGGTACAGCAGCAGAATCGGGCACGGGAACGGGCGAGAGCAGCGGCCCCGGAAGGCCAAGTGGTTTGCGAGTGCCGAAAATACGGCTGAATGGCCGAATCAGGCGCGAAACCAGTGCGTCAAACCGCGCGCCGTCCGACCTTCGCGGCGGGTTGCCCGCTTGACAAGCCGACGTGGCGAGCGCCGTCGCGGCGCCGCGTAAAGACGCCGCCGATTTTACGATGATGACGCGACGCCGCGACGACGCTCGCCACGCCCGTCTTACGTGTCCTTTTATCATTTTTGACATGGCCCTTACCATCTGGCCCACTTACCTCCTCCCCGGCCAACGCATCGGGCTCGTGAAGGGCGACCTTACGGCCCTCGATACCGATGCTATCGTGAACGCCGCCAACGAGATGCTGCTCGGCGGCGGGGGCGTCGATGGGGCCATTCACCGCGCCGGCGGGCCGCAGATTCTGGAGGAATGCCGCCGTATCAAGAAGAAGCTGCCCGATGGCTTGCTCGATGCCGGAGAGGCCGTGAGTACCACCGCCGGGCTGCTGGCGGCGCGACGCGTCATCCATACGGTAGGGCCGCGCTACACGAGCGGCAAATTCGGCGAAGACGAGTTTTTGGCCGATTGTTACCGCAATTCGCTGGCGCTGGCCGTAGCTGAAGGGCTGCGCTCGGTGGCGTTTCCGGCCATTAGCACGGGGGCGTTCAACTTCCCCGCCGACCGGGCCGCGCCCATTGCCGTGGCCACCGTACGCGCGTTTCTGGCCCAGACCGACGCCCTCGACGGGGTTATCTTTGTGCTGCGCGACGCGGCGAATCTTGCCCTATACGAGCGGGCATTGAGCACCGACAAGTAAGTGCCGAAGCCGTCGGTTTTTCGCCAAAAAACCGTCCGAACAACCTAACCACCCCACCACCAAACTACCCCCCAATGGGACGTGCTTTTGAATTCCGGAAAGGCCGGAAAATGAAACGCTGGGCCGCGATGTCGAAGGCCTTCACGCGCATTTCCAAGGAACTGACGATTGCCGCGAAAGAAGGCGGCCCGAATCCGGAGTCGAATTTCCGCCTGAAAACGGCGATGCAAAATGCCAAGGGCGTCAATATGCCCAAGGATAAGGTGGAAGGTGCCATCAAGCGCGCCACCGACAAAGGCGCCAAGGATTACACCGAAATGGTGTATGAAGGCTACGGCCCCCACGGCGTGGCGATTCTGATCGAATCGGCGACCGACAACCCCACCCGCACCGTAGCCGCCGTACGCATGCACCTCTCGCGCGCCGACGGCGAATTAGGCAAAACCGGCTCCCTGAACCACATTTTCGAGCGCAAAGGCGTGTTCCGCCTCCCCGCCGAAGGACTGAATCTGGAAGATTTAGAGCTGGAATTAATTGATTTCGGCGCCGAAGAAATATTTGAAGACGAAGGTGAAATCATCATTCACACGGCCTTCACCGATTTCGGCGCGATGCTGAAAGCGCTCGATGCGCGCGGCATTACCGTCACGAATTCCGAATTACAGCGAATTCCGCTCTCCACAGTAGAAATCACCGATGAGCAATTCGAGGATATCGAAGCGCTGGTCGAGAAAATCGAGGAAGACGACGACGTGCAGGCGGTGTATCATAACGCGAATTAGGAGGTAGTGTATAGGGTTTAGTCTGATTTTGTTGCGCTGGTCGATTTCAGAGGCGGCATCGAAACGATGCGTTCCTCTCAGGTTGAGCGGCCAGCTAAGCTTTTTGTTTTGTCATTGCGAGGAGGCTTTGCGACGACGTGGCAATCCTCATTTGCCCAGAGTAGCTGTGCCGCTGTAGCCGAGCAAACGAGGATTGCTTCGTCGCAAAGCCTCCTCGCAATGACAAATACTTGTTCTGTCATTGCGAGCGCAGCGAAGCAATCCGGCGCGAGCTACACGGTGGTTTGCGCCAATCGAAGGTAAACCCTAAAACTAAACCTAGCGCGCTATTTTTCCGGCATGATATCGCGACGTTGGTCGTGTTCGCGTATCATTTTTTCCAGTTCTGGCAAATGAGCTTTTACTTGGCGCTGCCCTAACTCCATTGCCTGTTGCACTAGAGCGTGTTAGGCACTGCTGAGGATATTTAAGTCATTTGCTTTGGTTACCATCAGCATCGCAAAGACGAGAAAATGGAATTGCTGGAGGGAAATAGCGAGCCGTTCGTAATCGCGCGCCAACCGCCGAAAGCGCGCCG
>JANPJM010000081.1:0-18660 GCA_031425525.1 Hymenobacteraceae bacterium
GTGCAGCCGCCCCGGCAATCCGTACGACAATGCCCTGGTCGAGAGCGGCTGGTCCACCCTCAAAACCGAGCTGCTCCCCAACCAGGCCGTCTTCGAGAATGTCCAGCAGGCCAAAGAGGAAATCGAGTACTATCTGGGGACCTACTACAACTCCCTCCGCCTCCATTCCGCCATCGGCTACCGCACCCCAACGCAATTCGAGCAACAATTCACACCCCCTAACCAACTCTAACCCAACTGTCCGTTTTTACCCGACCACCTCAGGCCTTCGCAGCTTTCTTGAACGCGTCCTCAGTGAAGGCACCCACTTTGACTTTCGATAGCAGGATGGACATAGGATTAATGTCCTGCCCGTAGCAATCTAAACCATTTAGCATACCAGCTCCTAGGGCAGTCCCGGAGCCCATAAAGGGGTCCAGGAGCGTCTTCGTATGAGGAGCGGCTAGTTTGACAAGTTCAACTAACTTGCGCTGCACTACCGGCAGCATCATAGCCGGATACTGAAAGAAGCGGTGCCCCGCGCCGCGCCGGTCGTATTCTTGGGGCTGGCTCCAGAAGTTCGGCTCGCGCTCGGTGACGCTTTTGATGGCTGAGACAAGCAGCATATCTATCTCCTCCGGGCCACGCGGCTTAGTGGCTGAGGTAGCAACACTGTGTGCGAGAAGCTGGAGAGGAGAGGTTAGCACGCTAGGTTTGTCAAGATTGGTTACATGTCGCCCTCAAAAGTAGCTACAGATTCGCACGTTAACTTACGTGGAAAGACCTAATCACCTCTGTCATCTCCAATTTTTATCAAGGGGCTTACCCTGCTAATGTTGTACCTATGTTGTACCAAGCCCTCAAAACGCCCCAAACGCAGACCCTTATAAACGCGAAAAGCCGCTGATTTTCAGCGGCTTTTCTTTTGTAGCGGGGACAGGACTCGAACCTGTGACCTTTGGGTTATGAGCCCAACGAGCTACCAACTGCTCCACCCCGCACTCTACGCAAATGGCCCGGAAGCCGTTTGGTGCTGCAAAGGTACGGCGCGCAACCGTCAAGGTTCAAGCCCTGTGCAAAAGAAAACACGAACCAGCACCTAAGTTTCTGACCGTCAACAGTAAAACCAGCGAAATCAAAACAATCAACGATCAAAAGCGCCCCGTGATGCCGAAATGGATCTTACCACGCGTGAGGCTTGCGGTTTGGTCGGCGGAGCGGCCGACAGCGTAGACGAACTGAAACACGCCCGCGCCGGTGCTGAACGTGAGGCCCAGACCGGCGCCGCCGGGCCAGTCGGTGGGGCGGGCGGCCGATGAGGCGGGCGTGCGGTCGCGGCGGTAGTAGCCCTGGTCGGCGAAGAGGAATACGTAGGCATCGTCGCCGGTGAAGACGCGGTATTCGGTGGTGACGACGGCGTACGACGACACGAAAAACTGCCACTCGTTGAAGCCGCGCAACGATGCCAGCCCGCCTAACCGGAACAGGTCGTTCTCGAAGAGGCGGTCGGCGTTGTAGACGCCTTCGCTGCGGAGTCGCGCCACCAGTGAGGCGCTGCGGCCCGTGCGCAGGTAGCGCTCGACGCGTAAGGCGCCCGTAAGTTGCGTGGTGCGCGGCCGGACGGTGGCGTAAAGCGCTTCGGGCACATCGGGGTTGCGACGAATGGTCTTGTTGCCGGCGGCGCCGGTGAGGCCCAAGTTCCAACCTCGGCGAGGGAAAAACGGGTCGTCGAGAGCGTTGAAGGCGTAACTGAGGCCATAGTTGGGGTAGCGCGAATCGACGTTGGCCGGTAGCGTCGTCAGGAGCTTG
Organism: Hymenobacteraceae bacterium; assembly: GCA_031425525.1. Classification (GTDB taxonomy): domain Bacteria; phylum Bacteroidota; class Bacteroidia; order Cytophagales; family Hymenobacteraceae; genus JANNMJ01. Next base: position 1,789 of record JANPJM010000081.1, read on the forward strand.
AAGGTGGAATCGGAGAGCAGCCGCGAGGCGCGGAATTCGGCGAAAAAACTGACGCGCCCGCGCCGCGCCGTGGGGTACGCAAACTCCAGGCGGGGGCGCGTGGTGACGAACTGGTTCGCCTGCCGCAACAAATTGAACGTGGCCACCAGCTCCAGCGGCGACCCCAGCAGACCGGGGTGCGCGTACCCCGCATCGAGGGCAGTAGAAAGCGCATCGGCCCGCCGCCAGTTGAGGTTCAGGCTCTTGCCGCCGCCTTTGATGTTGCGGAGCGCCAGATTGACTTCGCCCGTTACCTGCACGCGCTTGGCGCCTGGCACTGGGTTATTGATCGGCAGCACGCCCACGATGCCGTCGAATTGGTTGGCGCGCCGGTCGGCGAGGAAAAACGTGATGCGCGCCCGCTCGCCGGCAAACTGCACGCGTGGCGCGGCGGTACTCTGCAAATACGGCAGTTGTTTGAGCAGCCGCGCTGCCGCCGCCAGCCGCGCCTGCGAGTAGGGTTGGCCCGGAAAAATCTGGAGGTAGCGCGACAAAAACCCTCGGCTGATGTTCACCGGGCCTTCCACCAAAACCGAATCCATCAGAATCAACGGCCCGCGCTCCAGCTTCAACACCGCCGAAAGCGACGCTGAAACCGGCTCTGTGGCCGCATCCGCCGCCGGCAGCAGCCACCGCACCGAATCGAGCCGCACCTGCGCGAAGGGGTAGCCGTGGTCTTCGCACTCGCGCAAAACGGCCTGTTGGAGCCGCACCAGTTCGGCGGGTCGGAAAATCTGATTCCGCAGCAGTCGCTCGCGGAACCCGGCGCGGGCGAGGAGGCCGTCGGGCACATCGTCGGTACCGCGCACGGTGGCCCAACGCACGCGCGGGCCGAGGTGCAGGGTGGTGCGAAGGGTATCGCGCCGGGGCCAAAACAGCGAGTCGGCCGACGCCGTGAGCCAGGCGTCGGCGCGCAGCCCCTGCACCACATCGCGCACGGCCGCAAGGGCGGCCAGCGAGTCGGGCGCGCGGTCGGGCAGCCGCAACCGCCGCACGGCCGCACGGTCGGGCGCCGTGAGGTGCCAACGCAGCCGCACGCCCCCCGCACCGCCCTGCGCCCACGCCGCACCCGGCCCGCGCGCCGTGGCGCCGAGCAGCAAAAAGGTCAACAGAAGTAACAGCAGCGGGTGGCGCACGCGAGCAACAACAGAGTTCAACGGACTAAAGCGCCCGCCGCCGGAAAGGCCGAAAGCACGCGCAAGGTCGGCTGAAACGCGCGTACCGGGCCGTTTGGTGCGCGCCGGCCGTACATTCGCTGCCTATGGTGTGGCTCCTGTTTCTGGCGTTCGAAATCGGCTCGTATTGGCTGCTGCGCACGCTGCTCATCGGTTTCAGCGCGCCCGATCAATGGACGCCCGACAACACCATCAGCGTCAATTGGGCGGTAGCGGTGTGGTTCATTTTGGGGCATCTGGCGCTCACGGTGGCCGCGTACCTGGGCTTGGCCCAACGGCTGCCGCAGAAGCATCGGGGGCAGGTGCTGCCGTGGTTCTGGCGCTCGCTGCTGGCAATGGTGGTGGAGTTGTTCGTGCTGATGGGGTGAGGGAGGATTTGAGGATGTGTTGATGTGTCGATGTGGCGAGCACCGTCCTGGTGCCGCGTGGGAGGCGCAGCCGAAAATAATTTGACGACGCGGCGCCGAGACGACGCTCGTCACGTCAGACAAGCCGGCACCAGGACGGTGCCGGATACGTAAAACATCAGGACGCACCGCCCGCAATTCACAACCTGAGCAGCCCGTAATCGGTACATTCTGCCCGATGAAACGCACGATTCTCTTCTTCGGCAACTCCCTCACGGCGGGCTACGGCGTTGGCGCGGCGCTGGCGTTTCCGGCGTTGCTGCAAGCCAAAATCGAGACGGAACGGCTGCCCTATCAGGCCATCAACGCGGGGCGCTCCGGCGATACGAGTACCGGCGGAAGGGCGCGCCTCGCCGAAACCATCGCGCGGCACCCGCGCCCCGATGTGTTCGTGCTGGAGCTGGGCGCCAACGATGGCTTACGCGGCCATCAGCCCGCCACTACCCGCGCCAACCTCGATGCCATCCTCGATGCCGTGCGCCACCACCACGCGCCGGTGCGCTGCCTGTTGCTGGGGATGCAGCTCCCGCCCGTGCTGGGCGGGCCGTTCGCGGCGGCCTTCAGCGGCCTGTTCCGCGAGGTGGCGGGGCGGCACAACTGCGCCTTCGTGCCGTTTCTGCTCGATGGCATCATCCTCAATCCCGCCCTCACCCTCTCCGACCGCGTGCATCCTAACGCCGCCGGGCAGCAACGGATGGCGGAGGTGGTGTGGCCGGAACTGCGCCCGATGCTGCTCACCGACGCGCCGGCCACCGCGCTCTGACACGACGGCCGGCGTGCGGCGCCCTCCTTTGCCCGGCAGTTAAATGCCGAGCAAAGGAGGGCGCCGACTTATGATACGATTCGGGGGGAGGGGGGTACCTATATCGTACCATGCTACTATGGTACGATTCGGGGGGAGGGGGGTGCCTACATCGTATCATGCGCGGCACCGACAACCAGTATTACTGCTACGGCCGCCAGACGCGCAGGTAGTCAATCAGGGCCGTGTTGATGCCCTCCGGGTTCATATTCTCGTCGCCCGGCTCGAAACTTAGCACGGCAGTGTGCTCGCCGGGTTCGAGGTTTACGAGGTTCGCGTTCGACCAGCCCCAATCTGACCAATCGGCGGCGCTGCGTTGGGGCAGCACGACGGGGCCGACTGATTTGCCGTCTATTTTAAGCGTCCGCAGCGCGCATTTATTGTCGGTATTGATGGGGCCGGAACCGTTGGCGTACCGGAAATCGAGCGCGTAACGGCCCGCTTTCGGCACCTTGAATTTGAGCGTGAGCGTGCGGTTTTCCGTACGGCTCAGCACCGCGAAACCCGCGCTGGTGTAGCCGGTGGGGTGCTGCTGGTCGGGGCCGGTTTTGACTTGCTTCGGCGGCTCCACGCTCGCCACCAAGGCGGTAGCGGGCACGGGCGCCGGTTCGGGCGGGAAGGCTTCCGTGATCGGTTCGACGTAGCGCACGGGCGGGCCGGAGGGGAGCGGCTCGTTGGTCAGCTCGACAATTAATTCGTGCGGGCCGGTGAGGGTGGTGGGGATTTCGGCCGCTGGAATCACGCTGCCATCGAGCGTTACGGATTTGATTTTATTGCCGACGCCACGCAGTCGTAGCGTGAGCGTAGCGCCGCGATACCGGAAATTACTGAGCGTTTTTTCGCCTGGATAATTAATGGGTACACACGGCGCAAAAATCAATTTATCAGACTGAAAATCCATCCCGAAAAACACCCGTGTCACCATCGCCAAATTCCCCGCGACACTCCAAAGCTGCCGGTCGGAATTGGTTTCGGTTCCTTTGAAATCGCCGTCGAAAGCGTTAATGTTTTCCTTGTTCGTCAGGAACAGCGCCGCCGGGCGGTAGAGGGCGGCCAAGCCGTGGTCAAGGGATTGACCGGCTTTCTGCTTCGCCAGCGCCCAATTCCAGTACGCCTGCACGAAGGGCCAGACCGTCTGATTGTGGTACGGCGGCACGTCCGGGATGCCCGGCCAGATGGTGGGGACGCCCCATTTGAGGGCGGGGGCATTTTTGATGATACTGGCCGCGCGTTCGGGCGGCGCCACGTCATAAAGAATAGCTAAGGCTTCGCCTTGCGCCTCCCAGCGGTCAGAGAGTTGATTGGCAACGGGGCGGCCGTAAAGGAATTGGCCGTAGTAGCCTTTTTTCTTAGACCAAAGCTGCTGGCTTATTTGGGTCAGAGGCGTAAGAACCATATTAGGAAAGTGCGCACCAGCAGTCAGTTCCACATACATCCTCGCTCGAATGAAATGTGCTTGCCAAAACACCACGTTCGTGCCTAAGCACCGCGACTCGTAGATGTCCACCGGCTGCATCCAGCGCGGGTAGGTCTGCTGCCGCCAGTCGAGGAACGAAGACTCGCCGCACACCAGCTCGCTAGGGCGCGCCACCACCCGCTCATCGGCTTCCTGCGATTTTATGATTACGTCGTATGCATACCGCAGCCACGCCTTATCCTCCGTCGCCAGATAAACCTCCCACGCCGCCAGCGCCCACGTCATCCGGTCGCTTGATACGGGCCACGCCCCGCCGGTGCCCGTATCCTGAATGATGCGCCCATCGGCCGTCACCTTCCGCCGCAGCGAGTTCATCGCGATGTCGGGCCGCAGGTGCGCGAGGCTCAACACGATGCTGTACGAGATGTCGCGCGTCCAGACGCCATCCCACTTCGCGCCGGCCATAAAGGTTTGGTCGGGGCGGATGTTGAGCAGCATTTCTTCCAGCGAGAGATTCCAGAGGGCATCCACCAGCGGCTGGTCGGAGTGGTAGCTTGGTAGGGCGCTGATGTCTTGCGTCAGCTTCCAGGTGCGCGGCGCGGGGGCACCTTCGTTGGCCGCGCCGTGGCCGGGGTTGAGCAGGATGTCCAGCTCGTAAATCCCGTCGCCGTCGGGGTCGGTAAGCTGATACTGCGGCCGCACGGACAGATTATCAAAATCCCACCCCAGCGGTTCCGAGCCGCCCGCCACGAACACGCCCTTGAAATCCTGGAAGTTGATGCGCTGCCCGTTGAAGGTCTCGAAATGGCCTTTCTCTTTGAATGCCGCCAGCACCGCCCGCAAATCGAGGCGGAGTTTCAGGCGCGTATCGGCTTCCAAGTACTGGTCGGTGGCGGCGGCAGCCGTTGCGCCCACCACTTCCTGCTGCACTCGCTGCCCGAACACGATGACGGGCGCCGTCAGCGTCTGCCCCGCCGCGCCGGGGCGCAACGTGAGCAGGTGGTTCACGCCGACGGCCAATTCGTTATCGCGCCCGTTCAGGGCGAATTTGAATTGCAGTTCCCGGTTGAACGTGCGGTTCGCGGGACTCTGATAATTGCTCGTGATTTCGGTGCGCGACACGGCCCGCGCCGTAAACGGCCCCTGCTCCACGCGGTCGGGCCAGACGGTAAACGCCGCCGATTGGTAGAGCGGCAAAATGGGCGCGGCGGCGGCAGAAGCAGAATTGGCAGACACGGCAGTGGTAGCAGTCGGTAAGGGCGCGGGTGCGGCCATACGCCCGTTGGTGCAGGCGTTGAGCCCGGTCGCCAGCAGTCCCACGAAGAGAAAGTGTTTCATAAAAATGCCCGTCACGGACAAGCAGTCCGCGACGGGCACAAAGGTCAGGCAAAGCAGCGGCACGGCACAGACGTGGGGTGGAGCGTTAGCTCCGCCTCCCTACTCGACATGTGCAGCCAAGTTGCGGAGCTAGCGCTCCGCCCCACATTTTTGGCGTGCGCTTAATACGTCACGGGCACGGCGGCTTCCACCGTATCCCACACCATGCGCAGGGTGGCTTTGCCGGGCGCATCGTCGCGGAAGGCGATGCTGAAGGCTTCCAGCGGCTCAGCAGCCGCGCGCACGGCCACCGGAATCCGTGCCACGTCCGACTTCGGCGTGTACGCGTACTCGCCCCAGCGTTCGGTGTCGTTGCTCACGATGAGCGTCCATTCCTTCTCGCCGGGCACCGCGAACAGTGCGTAGGTACCCGGCGCCAGCTTTTTGCCGCCCACCGTGATGGCGCGGTACACCCGCAGCTCCACCGATTCGTTGGCGCCCATCCGCCAGACCTTGCCGTACGGCACCAGGAAGGTGGTATCGGCGCCGAAAATGCGGCGGCCGTTCCGCTGCGGACGGCTGTACAGAATACGCGCGGCGGGCACGGCATCGCCGGGTTTTTCGCGGAAAACGGCGTCGCGCGGGAGCCACGCCGCATCGAGCGGGCTCTTGTCGAGCTTCGGAAAATCAGGGCGCTTCGGCGCTTCCTGCGCGAGGGCCGCCGAGCCGGCCAACCCCAACAACATAGCGACCAAGCCACCGGCCAACAAAAACTGACGCATCGTAGGTAAACGAAAAGTGATGAAAAAAACGAGTTGCCGCCGGAAGGCGGCGGAGAGTTTCGGCGGTAAGCGCAGGCGCGTTTTGCCGCCGCAAAGCAACAGCAGCGGCCGGCATTTGCCGCGCAACCGCCCAGTGCTTACCAAACCGCCGCAAGCAAAAAAGGGCCGCCCGTGGGCTGCCCTTTTTTGTTCAGTCGATGCAGCAAAAGCGTGCCGTTGGGTAGGGTGAGATTATCGGACGATTTCCACCCAGCCCTTCCACGTCTTGCCATCGGTGGCTTTGAGGTGGTAGTAGTAGGTGCCGGCCGAGAGGTCGCCCCCGTTCCAGTCTTGCTGGTAGTTGGTTTTGTCGTACACCTTACGCCCCCACCGGTTGAAAATCTGCAAGTCGAGCGCCAGCGGGCTCACGCGCGCCGAGAACGTATCGTTCTTGCCATCGCCGTTCGGGGTGATGATGTTGTAAGCGATGCGTGGCGGCGCCAAACGCAGTAGCACCGACGTGGTATCAGAGCAGCCTTCAGTCGTGTAAATCAACTGGTAGCGCTCCCTGGAATTTACCGTCACACTCAACACGCTATCCGCCGACGGAATAACGCCAGGGCCGCTCCAAGCGTACCGGTCAGCCCCGGAAGCGGTGAGCGTCACGACGGTGCCGGCGTCGATTTCCTGCGTGGTGTCGACGGAGGCGGTGATGGTTACGGATGGGGGGACGAGCACAACGCTCCCAGGTTCAGAGTACGTGAGTGGCTGACCGGTATTCTGATCAACCAATGCCGGTACCGTGATCTTTAGCGTCACGCTAAAAGTCTGGGTGGTGTCGGACTGTGCGTACGTATGGATTGGATCCTGAGCGGTACTTGTAGTGCCATCGCCAAACGTCCAGAGGTAAGTCAGAAACGGTTGAACGGCCGGATCAACCGGGTTGCGTTTGTTGAATTGTACCGTGTTGCACCCCGCGCGCGCCTGAATAAATTTCGCATCCAAACCAATCAGAGCTGGCGAATTCGCTTGACCCGGCACCGTTCCACAGGCACCACCGAAGGTCAGTGTGAAGCCCAAGCTCGACATCGAGAAGTTATCAACGAGCAGCGCATAGATACGTCCGGCTTGGACTTGAATAGGAGCGTTAGCACCCGTCAGGCCGGTGGTCGTGTTGTCGAACGTGTTAGACCCTTGGTTATATCCCGGTTCTAAGCTTGGGCAGAGGCTCAGGCCCGTTGAGCCACGCGCGCCCGACCAGTTACACGCCAACGCGTTGCCTTTCATAGCGCAAGTGGTAGGGTCAGTGGTAATATCCCACACCGCCCAATCGTAGTCATCGTTCAGATCGGCTGGCCTGATACTGAAATTGAGCGGTCCGTTCGAGCCGGCGATGAATTTGTACCATTTCGGCTGGCGCTCGTCGGTGCCTTGCTGAGCACCAAAACAGGAGTTGGTATCGGTCACTTCATCCACTACAGTCCCAGATCCGAGATTGAACGGCCCCTGCACGATGGGTGCGCTCGTCGGTGCCACGTTCGCATTCATACAATCCTGCGCCGGAATAACAACCGCACCTCGATCAACGATTTGGACGAAGAAGGTACCTGTTTGAGTCGCACTCGGCGAAGCGATAACAATGTATGTGGGTGTACCAGCGGTAGCGCCTCCCCGAATTGAATCGACACCAACAGCGCCGCATTTATTTACGCGGTTGGTCAAGGCAGCGCCGCAGGTTCCCGCGAAGGTTAGGATTTCGTACGGGGTGCTGGCAGAGTTGGCGTCAGGTGTGACGATGACGCTAAATTGACCAGTCGTGCTGGTATAGGAAAACCACACATCTGGGTGTGCCGCTGTGCCAGTTTGGCAACCTACCGAGCCTACAATATCATCGGCGGCACCAACAGTTTCGGCGAGAGCAAAGGTGCCGGCCTGTACCTGCCGGGCAGTGGAGCAACGGTCGTTAGCGGGTTGGGCGAGCGCGGAACCCGCCAGCATCGCCAGCGAACCGACTAGTGCCCAAACTCGAAAAGAAGAGAAGCGCATTGGAGAAGTGAAAATCAAGCGAAAAGCTGATCTTGGGTCAGCGGCTTAGGTTCGGCGGAAGGAGATTAATACGCGTTGGCGACGGGCGCCAGCGGCTGAAAACCACGCGCGTTGATGACGCTGCGCGGCAGGATGCGCACACGGGCGTAGTTGCTGATCGGCCAGCTAACTTCTTCGGTGTCTTTGCGGCGGCGCTCAATTTCGCTCAGCGCGTCGGTGGTGATCGTGACGGTCACTTTTTCGGAGAGCCGCACGAGTTGGAAAGTGCCGGCTGCCGCTTCCGGCGCGGGAGCCGTAGCACGCGGAGTCACCTGAGCCGCTTTAACGGGCTTTTGGCGCGCCGTGCGGGCCGTTTGGGCAGAGGCCGAACCAGCCATCAGCAGCGCCGCAACGGCGAGCGAGGTGGTTAGGGCAGCGCGGGAGAAAAAACGCAGCATCGAAGGAAATGAAATAAAAGTCAACTGGGAGCGCAAATTTGGCACTGATCTGCCGAAGCCGCGCCAAAGACAAAGGCCGGTGCTTGCTGGCTGGTTTTTGCGAAGCAGCAACTGCGCGGCGGCGCGCAAGACGCAAGCCAATGGGGCACCGTTGCCGGGAGTGGCATTTTTTTCGAAATTGCCCCGACGATGCCAGCAGCCAGCCGTTGCAGTTCAGGCATTTTGCCGAAACCTACTCCACAAAATCCAGATCGCGCCCATAGCTCTCGGGCAGCGTGGCTACCGCCCAGGCGGCTACGGCCAGCACCACCGCCCCCAGCGCTCCCGCCGCGCCCAACACGCCCAACGGCCCGGCCAGGGCTTTGAACGAAAGCGTGAGTAGCACCACCGAGCCGCGCACGAAATTGGGCACCGTGGTAGCCACGGTACCGCGCAGATTGGTGCCGAACTGCTCGGCGGCAATGGTGACGAACACCGCCCAGTAGCCCGACGAAATGCCCAGTGCGAAGCACGCCACGTGAAACGCCGTGGCATCGGCGCCGCGTAACAGCGTCAGGTACCCGGCCACTACCAGTGCCGTGAGACCCAAAAACGTCAGCATCACGCGGTTGCGCGAGCGCCAGACCTGGCTGAGCCACCCCGTAAGCACATCGCCGAAGACCAGCCCGAAGTAGCACCAAAAGATGCCTTCGCCGCCCGTAACCGTGCCTTTTATCCCGAGCGCCTTGCCAAACTCCGGCGCCAGCGTAATCAGAATACCCACCACGAACCACAGCGGCACGCCCATCAGAATACACCGCAAATACCGGCTCAGGCGATCAGAGGACGTGAAGAGCTGGAAAAAATCGCCGCGCTTCACGGCCGCTGGGCCACTGGAAGGTGCATCGACGGAGGCCACCGTTTCAGCCTCCACCACCCGTGCAAACATCCCGCTTTCGCGCACCCCCACGCGCAGCGCCAGCAGGGCTAGCCCCAGGCCGCCGCCCACGAAATACGCGTTGCGCCACCCCAGCCGCTCGCCCACGAAATACGCCAGCATTGCGCCGCTCACCCCCACGGAAGCCACGATCATCGTACCGTAGCCGCGTTTTTCGCGCGGGAGTACCTCGCTCACCAGCGTGATGCCCGCGCCCAACTCACCGGCCAAGCCAATGCCTGCAATGAGCCGCAACACGGCGTATTGCGGCAGCGTCTGCACGAACCCGTTAGCCAGATTGGCGAGCGAATACAACAGAATCGACCCAAACAGCACCGTCAGCCGGCCGCGCCGGTCGGCGAGGATACCCCACAAAATGCCGCCGAGCAGCATCCCGCCCATCTGCATATTGAGGAGCAGGAGGCCATCGTCGGTGAGGGCCGCGCCGCGCACGCCCAGCGCCGTCAGACTCGGTACGCGCACGATGCTGAACAGTACTAAATCGTAGATATCGACGAAATACCCAAGCGCCGCCACTATCACGGCCGCCGACAATACGGCCGTATCCGGCGCGACTAGCGGCGCCGGATGGTGCGGGTCGGGGTGGTAGGCGTGGCTTCCGGGGAGGCGGGCGCCGGGGTGGTGGTCGGCGGCGTCATCGGCTTGGTGATGCGGGGCGTTTTGGTGGGCGCCGTCTCGGGGCTGCTCTGGGTGCCGGGTTGAGTCCATTGGCCCGAAGATACAAGCGCGTCGAGCGCGGCCGCCACCTGCTGAAAAGCGGCCGGCGGATTCTCGGTTTCGCGGTTCAGCACCTGCTTCGTGCGGCGGCCTTTTGAGTAGCTCAAGTACACGCCCGATATGTCTTGAATGTTGCCATCGTAGCGCGCTTGTAGTTGCCAAAAACCGCTCTGCTCGAACCGGTTGCGCAGCACATTCATTTCGGTGGGGCTCAGGCGGCGCTCCCACACCCCGGCGCGGGCGGTGTTGCGCTGCCCATCGTACACGGCGCGACCGTCGGCATAGATGAACAGCGTAAACGTGGGGCAAGCGCCCCGGCCGCACGGCGTCTTTTGATAATGGAAGGTGGCACCGTTGGTGGGCACAGCGTCATCGGGCATATCCGGAATCTGCTGCGGTTGCGGCTGCGGTGGGTTTTTGGTCGGGCCGGGCGTTGGCGCGGGCGGTGGTGCCGGGGTTGGCGTTGGCACCGAAGGCACTACCGGCGCCGGAGGCGGCGCGGGCGTGGGTGTTGGGTTATGGTTGGGGGGCGGCAGCGGGTTCTTTATCGGCGGCGCGGGTGCCGGCGGCGGGGGTGGTGGAGCCGGCACCGGCACCGGCGCGGGTGCCGGAACTGGCGGCGCGGGCGGCGGCGTAGGGTTGCGGATGGGCGGTGGGGGCGCGGGCGTCCGGATGGGCGGCGGCGGTGTTGGCGCGGGTGGGGGCGTAGGTGGCGGCACCGGCACGGGGTTACTCGCGTAAATGGGCTCCGGGTAGTACACCAACGGCGGGGCGGCGGGCGTAGGGGCGGGTAGCGGTGCCGGGGCGGGCGGCGGGTAATAGGTAGTTTGCGGCGGCGCGGGAGCCGGGGCGGGCTCTACCGTCGTATAGGTGTCGTTGGGGTTGCGGACGACGTAATACGTCGGCCCACAAGCGGTTGCCAAAGCGGCGGCCAGCGTAAGCGGCGCCAATGCGGAGAGCTTCATCAGGAGCGAAAAGGGAAGTTGAAAGCGAAGGGATGATGAAACGACCAGAGCAACAAACAAAGTAGCAACGAGAGGCCAACGCCCGGCGCCCAATAGAAATATCGGGCCAAACGCCCACCCGTTTCCCCGAAAAAAAAGCCCGGCCTCGTAGCGGTAAAACTACGATGCTGGACTGAGTGCCTCGGAACGAGGCTATACGCGCGGAGAACTGCTGATGGAAACTAGAGCGAAGAACGTAACGCCCAGTTCCTGCTTGGCGACTGACGCTCGGCGGCGCGCGGCACCAAGCAGAAGTTTGGCGTTAAGCTGCCGAACCACCGCGCTCCTCCAGGAACGCTGGAGGAGCCAACGCAGCTACTCGCCCAATACTACTTGCTGCGCGCTTACCGGCGCGTTCGGCCACGACACCACCAACTGGTACACCCCGGCCGGCAACTCGGCCACGGTAACGTCGAGCGCCGCGCCCGTCAGCGTACGCTGCCACACCACGCGGCCGACGGCATCGACGAGTTGCACGCGGCCGTCGGCCACGGCTTCCGGCAGTTGTACCGTGAAGCGTTTGCCGGTGGTCGGGTGGGGGAAAATGGGCAGCACTTTCGGGCCGCTACAAGTGGCGGGTTGCGTGCCCCGCACCGCCGACCACGCCGCCGAGTCGTCGGTGTCCTCCGTGTGCAGCCGGTAGTAGCGGGCGCGGATATCGGCCATCGGTGGTGTAGTAGATGGCGCCGGTAGCGCGCTGGCTAGGGGCTATCTCGGCCACATCAGTCCAAAGGCGGCCATCGAGGCTGCGTTCGAACACGAAACGCGCCACCGCCACTTCGCTCGCCGTGCGCCAGAGCAGTTGCACGGTACCGGTGGCCGTGGCGGCGGCCTCAAAGCTCACCAGTTCCACGGGCAGGGGTGGGGGCGGCGACGGCGTTTGCGTGGCATCGCCGCGCGAGAAGCCTACGCCACTCACGAAGGAGGTGCCGCTGTAATTGCCGTTCGTGATATCGACTTTGTATACCCTACCCGTGGCGGCGGCCAACAGATACAGGTTATTGGCCGGGTCGCGGTACATCCCGCCGATATCATCGCTGATGGGCAGCTGATTAGCGGGCGGAATATTGTTCGTTGTGACGGACGGAGTGGTTGCGAGATTGGAAACCGTCGTGAATTTTTTATCGATGCCCAAATACACCACTAAGCGGTTATTGGCGACATCAAAAGCCCAATCCTGAAACCCATCCGCCGGCAACGCCCCGCCCGACCTTACCGCCGAGGCGACGGTGGCGGCGTACGAGTTGATGTAGGCTTGCGAAGCAGCATCGAGGGAAGCCAGTTTCCAAACCGGCGCCGCCACGACCGGAGTGGCAGCCAGATTGATTGTGCCGACACTCAACCGAACATTCGAAATACCTCCCCCAACACATTATACCAGAACGTGACGCCGCAGACATAATACGTGCGGGCCACGTAGCAGCAGGATAAGACTCCAACTTACGGAAAGATGTTTTTTCATGGGAGTATGACGGATACTTGGGGGCAAAAACGCGCGCGGGACTTCCGGCTGCTCGCGGCGGGCGGCCGCAGCAATTCTGCCGCCGCTACCGTCGCCGCTCGCCTCTGAGCGGTATTTATTCGCTCAATCCGGTTGATTGGTAGCTGAGCGCGCCGTTTGGCTCGTCGGCTCCAAAAAAGTCGTTTTAAGGGGTTTCGTCGGGCTATTTCACGGCTTCGTCGAGAAACTCCGGTTTTTGCGGCTCATCTGTCAGGCAGACTGCCGATAGTGCCGGTCGGGCGCACTGTTGGCGGTTGCCGCAGACAGTCACCGGAAACCGCCTCCCGCGTGCCGACTTTTGCCCGCGCGATGGCATCTTCCCTCTTCTCCTCCTCCCCGGCCACGACCGCGCCGTACTCGCTGGTGTTCCTCAACGCGCGGCAAGTGCTGACCCTGAGCGGCGCGCCCCCCGCCCGCCCCTTGACGGGCGCCGCCCTGCGCAATTGGCGCGTCATCGAGGGCGGTTTCGTGGCGTGCCACGGCGAGCGCATCGCGGCGGTTGGGCCGATGGCGGAACTCGACCGCGCCCGCATCGGCCCGGAGACGCAGCTACTCGACTGCACCGGCCGCGTGCTGGCGCCGGGCCTCGTGGAGTGCCACACGCATCTGGTGTTCGGCCAAAACCGCGCGCACGAGTTCGAGCGCAAGCTCGCGGGCGAATCCTACCTCGATATTCTGGCGGCTGGCGGCGGCATTTTGAGTACCGTGCGCGCCACCCGCGCCGCGTCCGACGCCGAGTTACTGACCGCCGCGCTGCACCATCTGGAAGGTTTTCGGCGCTACGGCATCACCACCCTGGAAGCCAAAACCGGCTACGGCCTCGACCACCCCACCGAGCTGCGCCTCCTGCGCGCGGCCCACGCGGCGGGCGGCCACCAGCCGGTGCGCGTGGCGCATACGCTGCTGGCAGCCCACGTAGTGCCGCCCGAATACAAGGCCGCCGGGCCGGGCGCCTACCTCGATTTTCTGCTGCGCGAGGTACTGCCCAACGCCGCCGGACTGGCCGAATTCGTCGATATTTTTTGTGAAGAAGGCGCCTTCCCGCTCGCCGAGGCGCGCCGCTACCTCACGGCGGCGCGTGCGGCGGGCTTCAAGCTGAAAATCCACGCCGAGCAGATGCACGATTTGGGCGGCTCGGCGATGGCCGCCGAGCTGGGCGCCATCTCCGTAGATCACTGCGATTATGTGAGCGCCGCCGATGCCGTGCGTATCGCCGCTGCCGGGCGCGCCGTAGCCGTTTTGCTGCCGCTGGTGCCGCTGTTTCTGCGCCAGGAACGCTACGCCGATGGCCGTATGCTCATCGACGCGGGCGTGCCCGTAGCGGTGTCCACCGATTTCAATCCCGGCTCCTGCCCCAGCAAAAACCTGTGGCTCGCGCTCTCGGTGGCGTGCCTCAAGATGGGTTTACGGCCGCTCGAAGCCCTCGCCGCCGTCACGCTCAACGCCGCGTGGGCCATCGACCGGCAAGCCGATTGCGGCTCCCTCGAACCCGGCAAACGCGCCGATGTGCTGGTGCTAGGCGTGCCGAGCTACGCCGAAATCCCGTATTGGCTGGGGGAGAATCCAGTCGAAACCGTCGTCATCGGCGGCGTGGTAACGTAGGCCGCGCCGCCGATGACGCTGGCTACTCAGCCGCGGCTTCCGTGCCTTTCTCCGGCTTCATCTGCGGGAAAAACAGCACATCCTGAATGGAGGCTGAATTGGTCATGATCATCGCCAGGCGGTCGATGCCGATGCCGATGCCCGCCGTTGGGGGCATGCCGTATTCGAGGGCGCGCAGGAAATCTTCGTCGAGGGTCATCGCTTCGGGGTCGCCGCGACGGCCTAGTTCGATTTGCTCCTCGAACCGCTGGCGCTGCACGATGGGGTCGTTCAGCTCAGAAAAAGCATTGCAGATTTCCTTGCCGTTGCAAATGGCCTCGAAGCGCTCGACCAGCGCCGGGTTGCCGGGCTGCGGTTTCGCCAGCGGCGACATCTCGACCGGGTAATCGGTAATGAACGTAGGCTGAATGAGCTTGCCTTCGCAGTATTCGCCGAAAATCTCGTCGATGATCTTCCCGCGCCCCATCGACGCGTCGAGCTTGATGTGCAGCTTGGCGGCGGCGGCGCGCAGCTCGGTTTCCTGCATCTTACTGATATCGACCCCCGTGAACGCCTCGATGGCCTCGTACATCGTGTAGCGTTTCCAGGGGCGTGCGAAATTGATGGTATGTTCGCCGACCTGCACCTCGGTGGTGCCGTGCAGCGCCAGCGCGATGCGCTCGACCATCTCCTCCGTCAGGTCCATCATCCACCGATAGTCTTTGTACGCCACGTACAACTCCATCATCGTGAATTCGGGGTTGTGGAAGCGCGACATTCCCTCGTTGCGGAAGTCTTTCGCGAACTCGAACACGCCATCGAACCCGCCCACGATCAGCCGTTTGAGGTACAGCTCGTTGGCAATCCGCAGGTACAGCGTCATGTCCAGCGTGTTGTGGAAGGTCTTGAACGGCCGCGCTGCCGCCCCGCCGTAGAGCGGTTGCAGAATGGGCGTCTCGACTTCGAGGTAGCCCCGGTCGCCGAGGAACTCGCGCATCGTCTTCATCAGCAGCGAGCGCTGCACGAAGGTTTGGCGCACGTGCGGGTTCACGATCAGATCGACGTACCGCTGGCGGTAGCGCGCTTCGGGGTCGGTGAAGGCGTCGTAGGTGGTTTTGTTGCCGGCGTCGTCCACGGTTTCTTTCACCACGGGCAGCGGGCGCAGGCTTTTCGCCAGCAAGGTCAGTTCCGTCACGTGCACCGAAATCTCGCCGACCATCGTGGTGAAAACGTAGCCTTTGACCCCGATGAAGTCGCCGATGTCGAGGAGCTTCTTGAACAGGTCGTTGTACAGCATTTTGTCTTCGCCGGGCGCAATGTCATCGCGCGAGACGTAGAGCTGGATGCGGCCGCTGCTGTCCTGCAATTCGGCGAAAGACGCCTTTCCCATCACGCGGCGGCTCATCAGGCGCCCGGCGAGGGCTACTTCCCAGCGCTGCCCCTCGGCGTAATTCTCCGGTTTGTACTCCGCCTTGATCTGCGCGGCGGCGGCCGAAACCGGGAATTCAGCGGATGGATACGGGTTGAGGCCGCGCGCCAGAATTTCCTCGCGCTCGTGGCGGCGGCGGATTTCCTGTTCGCTCAGGTGGGACGGGACGTGCATCGGGTTCTTCAGCGGAAATTTGAAGCCGCAAAAGTACGGCGGGGCCGGAGGGTGAAGGAGCGCGGGCTTCCGGCCCGCTTGCCGCACAGTGCGCGCTACTCGTAAGTAAGCGGTCTGGCGGGCCGCGCTCCACTACCGCCGCAGCCGCCGCAATTCCAGCACGAAGCCCGGCAGCACGTCGTCGCCGGTCAAGTTGTGATCGAAGCCGGTGATTTCGGTGGGTTCGGCGCCGGGGCGATACACCCAGGCGGTTTCGGTGGCGGGGTCGAGCAAGAAGCCGAGGCGGACGCCGTTGGTGAGCCAAGCGGCCATTTTTTCGTGCAGCACCCCGATAGCGTCACTCGGTGAAGCCAGTTCGATGATAAAATCGGGGCAGATGTGGGCAAATCGCTCCCGGTCGCGGCCCACCACCGTAGCATCACGCTCCGGCGATACCCACGCCGCATCGGGGGAACGCACCGATTCATCCGGCAACGTAAAGCCGGTGGAAGAATCGAACACGATACCTTTCCGATAGTGGCGATGCCAGATGCCAAGGTCAATCAGCACCTCCATATTACGGGCGCCGGGTTCGTAGCCAGTTGGGGGCATAATCAAAATCGTTTGGTCAGAGGCGCGCTCGATGCGCAAATTCGGGTTTTGGTGGCAGAATTTCCAGAATTCTTCCTCCGTCATTCGATTCGTCAGCTCGTCTTGCAGAACGATGGCGTACGGGCTGATGGCGGTTGGCGCGGATGCGGTGATGGTAGCCATAATGAGGTGCAAGGTAGGATGGAGGAACGCGGGGCGGAGTGCGGGGTTCCATGAAGTCCTCCTGCCCGGCGAGTGGTGGCCCAATACCGCTCGACGGCTCCCACACGGTCGGTGAATGTCGCCAAACTGCCCGTGACTCCTGCCAAAGTCCACGTGACGGCCGAAAAATTGATGGTGACGGACGATAAATTGGGTGCGGTTAGCGAAAAAATCTTAGTGGCAGACGAAAAAATTCTAGAGCGTGTTAGGCACTGCTGAGGATATTTAAGTCATTTGCTTTGGTTACCATCAGCATCGCAAAGACGAGAAAATGGAATTGCTGGAGGGAAATAGCGAGCCGTTCGTAATCGCGCGCCAACCGCCGAAAGCGCGCCG
>JANPJM010000082.1:0-54257 GCA_031425525.1 Hymenobacteraceae bacterium
CCACCAGCAGCCGGTAGGTGTGGTTGAGTTGGCCGGGGCCGAGTTTCGGGGTGGTTTGATAAACACCTGCTTCGGTGCGGCGCAGGGTGTCCGTCACACCCGCTTCCACGTCGGTGATGGTCACGAGGTCGGCGTCGCGGGCGGGCACCTGCCCGGCTTTGAGATAGCCGGTGGTGCCGCTCAGGCGCACCGTGTAGGGGCCAGGCAGGTCGCTGACGAACCCTTCCACGACGAGTTTTTCGTCGGTGGAGCGCAGGGGGTAATCGATGACTTTTTCGCAGGCCGTGAGGGAGATAGCGGCGGCGAGGGCGAGCAGGAGCTTTTTCATTTGATAAGAATTTTTCCCGCCGAGACGCGGGAAAGGGTGCTAGAAAGTGAAATTGTAAGTTACGCTCGGCAAAATCCCGAACAAATACGTCATCACGGCTTCCGTTTCGCCGGTACCACCCTTCTTCTCGCGGAAGTAGATGGAGAACGGGTTTTTGCGGTTGTAAGCGTTGTAGATGCTCAGCGTCCAGGAGCCATCGACGCGGCGGCCGGGCTTGGGGCGGTTGTCGAGGGTGAGGGCCAAATCGAGGCGGTGGTAATCGGGCAGGCGGTAGCCGTTGCGCGAGGAATAGAAGGGGAACGTGCCGCCGTCGTACACGAATTTGCCGACGGGCATCGTCACGGCGCCGCCGGTGACGTACGTCCAGTTGGCGCCCAAATTGAGGCGCTTGCTGAGTTGGTACGACCCCACGACCGCCAGATTATGGCGCCGGTCGTAGCGCACGGGGTACCAGTTGCCCTCGTTGATGCCGCCGATCTTGCGCTCGGTCTTGCTCAGCGTATAGCTCACCCAACCCGTGAGGGGGCCGCGCTGCTTGCGCACCAGAAACTCCAGGCCGTAGGAGCGGCCGGTGCCGGTCAGCACGGTGCGCTCTACGCGGTCGTTGAGCAGGAGCTGGGCGTTGTCTTTGTAGTCGATCTGGCCGGCCATCGTCTTGTAGTAGGCTTCCACCGACGTTTCAAACATATTGTCTTTCAGGTTGCGGAAGTAGCCGAGGGCCACCTGATCGGCGGTTTGCGCGGGGATGGTGGCCGTCGCGGGCGTCCAGACATCGAAGGGCAGCGACGCGGTGGTGTTACTCAGCAAGTGCAGGTATTGGCGGGTGCGGTTGTAGCTGGCCTTCACGCTCGACACGTCGTTGAGCGAGTAGTTGCCGGCGAGGCGCGGTTCCAGCCCGCCGTAGGTTTTGATGACCTCACCCGACTTGTAATCGGTGGTATCGGTGGGGCGGTCGGGGTTGGTGGGGTCGTTGTAGGAGTAGGTGGTGCCGGGGCCGATGTTGGCGTAACCGCTCAGGCGCAGACCGTAATTGAGGGTGAGGCGCGGGCTGAGCTGCTGCTCGTTGGCGAGATACACGGCGCCCTCGGCGGCATCGGTGCCTTTGAGCTTGATGCGGTTGATGATCGAGCCCTCGCCGGGCGTGATGTCGCCGGGCAGGAAACGGTGCAGCGTGCCCACGGCGCCAAACCGCACGGTGTTGCTGGGGTTGAGGTACCACTGAAAATCCTGCTTCAGCGAATAATCGCGGACGTGCGATTTCCACTTGAACTTGAAGCTGCCGTCGTTGGCATTCAGGGCGTAATCGAAATCGGAGAAGATGGCGGTCGTGTTCGAGAAGAGGCGGTCGGAAATCAGGTGGTTCCAGCGGACGGTGGTGGTGGCGTTGCCCCAGTTGAAGCTGAAACTCTTGTTGCCGTTGGCATCGCGCCCCAGGTAGCTGCTCACGAAGAGCTGATCGCGGTCGGAGAGGCGGTAGTTGGCCTTCAGATTGAGGTCGTAGAAGTAGAGGATGTTGTTGCGGAGGTTCTTGTCGGAGGCGAGTTTGAAGAATACGTCGGCGTAGGTGCGCCGCCCGGCAATCATCCACGAGCCGGGCGCGGGGGCGCGGTTGCCGAGCGAATCGACCGGCCCGCGCTTGCCGAGGTTGCCTTCGAGCGTGAGGCGCGACGAAATGCTGCCGATGCCCCCCGCCCCCGCCACGCGCTTGGCGTTGCCGTCCTTCATCCGAATATCGAGCACGCTGCTGAGGCGCCCGCCGTATTCGGCCCCGATGCCGCCCTTTATCAGGTTCACATCCTTGATGGCGTCGGCGTTGAAGACCGAGAAGAAGCCGAGCAAGTGCGAGGCGTTGTACACCGTGGCTTCATCGAGCAGGATCAGGTTTTGATCGACGCCGCCGCCGCGCACGTAAAACCCGCCCGTGCCTTCGCCGGCCGTCTGCACGCCGGGCATCAATTGGATGGCGCGAATGAGGTCAACTTCGCCCAACAGCGCGGGGATTTTCTTCAGTTCAGCGGCTTTGAGCGTCATCGAGCCCATCGCGGTCGAGCGCACGTTCTGGTCCTGGCGCTCGCTCGTCACCTGCACTTCCTGAAGTTGCTGGCCGTCGGCGCGCAGCTCGACGTTGAGGGTTTGCGGCTGGCCGGCCACCAGCGTCACGCGGCGCTCCTGGCGGCCCGAGCCGATGCTCTGAATCACGAGCGTGTACTCGCCGGGTGGCAGCGTGAGCGAGTAGAAGCCGTACTCGTTGGCGACGGCGCCCGTGCCGGGCCGCTCCTTCACGCCGACCGACGCGCCGATGAGCGTCTCGCCGGAGGCGGCATCGCGCAGGTGGCCTTTGACCGTGACCGGCGCTACCGTCGCCGTACCCGGCGCCTGAGCGCGGGCCGCCGGCAGCAAGCCACCGAAAAAGAGAAGAAAAATCAGCGGGGAGCCGAGGATAGCGGGACGCAACATAGCGAAGAGCCGAGGGGGTGAGGTGGGGGTTCAAGAATAGAGATACCAACGCCCGCCCGTGCCCCTACGCCGTTCACCACTTTTTTCGGCCGGTGCCCGAACCACCCGCCGGAGGTGCCGTAGCGGGGCGGGTTCGGCGACGCTTTGACCGGTTTCGCCAATTACTGTATATTGCGCTATCTTCGCTGGGCACCCGCCGGAGTACGCTGTTTTCTCCATTCCCTCATTTCATACCTTTCCCCCCACTTACCGCTATGCGGAAATTTTCCTTGTTGAGGCCGGCTATGCTGGCGCTCGCGGTCGGCGCGTTATCGCTCGGATCGGCCTACGGGCAAACCATTTACGGGCTGCGGTCTAACAACGCGCTCGTGTCGTTCGCGGTGGCTACGCCGGGTACCGTTACGGCGGTAGGCACCATCAGCGGCATCACGGCGGGGCAAACCCTCGTCGGGATGGACTTCCGGCCCGCCACCGGCGAGCTGGTGGCCCTCGGCTACGACCAGGCCACGACATCGGCGCGGCTCTACGTCATCGACCGTACGACGGCCGTGGCGACACCCCTGGGGGCGGCAGCCTTTACCATCGATCTGGGGACGGAGTCGCCGGGCAACATCGGCCTCGATTTCAACCCCACCGTCGACCGCATCCGCGTAGTGGCGGCCAGCAACAACGCCAACTGGCGCCTCAACCCCGTAACGGGCGGCCTCGTCGATGGCGACCTCGTGGCGCCCGGCATTCAGCCCGACGGCAACCTCAATTACGCCCCCGGCGACCTCAACGCCGGGCGTAACCCCGATGTGAGCGCCGTGGCCTACACCAACTCGTTCCTCGGGGCGGTGACGACGACGCTGTTCGACGCCGATCTGCTGCCGAACACCCCGACGCCCGGCTCGACGCGCGTGATTCTGAGCATCCAGAACCCGCCGAACGGCGGCGTGCTCAACACCTCGAACACCGATTCGCAGGGGAATCTGGTTGATCTGGATTTCGATATTTACAACGACCTCGCCACCGGCGTGCAAACCGGCTACGCCGTGGGTGCCTACAACGCGGGCGGCTTTGGTTTTGTGAATGCCTTGGGCATCATCGACTTCAACACGGCCACCATCGCCAACCAGGGAGCGGTAGGCGCGCCGGTGCCTTCGGCGAACCCGATCATCGACATTGCGGTGTTCATCGACCGCACGGCGCCTGCCGTCACCGGCGAAATCGCGTGGGCGTTGCAGAATACCGTGCTGCCCGCCGTGCCCGCCTTTGTCACCTTCGATACCGACAACCCCACGTTCATTCGCGGGTTGCGCCAGATTACGGGCCTTACGGCCGGCCAAAACGTGGTCGGCTTCGATTCGCGGCCCGCTACCGGCGCGCTGGTGGTGGTCGGCTATAACGCCGGTACCAACGAGGTGCAGGTGTACAACGTGGTGCCCAGCACGGGTGTGGCTACGGCGGTTGGCCCGGCCATCGTGCTGCCGCTGGGTTCGGGTAATATCGCCGTCGATTTCAACCCCGTGCCCGACCGTATCCGCGTCTTGAGCGCTACCGGCGATTCGTACCGCCTCAACCCCAACGACGGTACCCTGAGCGGCACCGACACCGACCCCGCTTACCAGGCCGGCGACCCCAACTTCGGCCAACCTGCGGCCGTGGGTTCGGCGGCGTACACCAACTCGTTCGGTGGGTCGGGCAGCACGCTGCTCTACGGCATCGACGAGCCCCAAAACGACCTCGTGACCTTCGTGGGCAACCCCAACGCGGGCGTGCTGAGTACGGTAGGGCCGCTGAGCATCACGCTCAACCCCGCCGACCGTTCGGTCGACCTCGACATTAAATTCGAGCCGAGCGGCGTGCCGAGCAACACCGCCTACCTGGTGGCGAATACGGGTTCGTCGACCAACGATTTCCTGTACACGCTCAACCTGAGCAGCGGCGTGGCTACCGAAATCGGCCGTATCGGTGGCGGCATTCCGCTGCGCGATCTCGCCATCCGTCTGCCCGTGGCCCTCACCTGGAACGGCTCCCAGAGCACCAACTGGAACCTCAACACCAACTGGACGCCCAACGGCGTGCCCGAGCAACTGACCAACGTGACGGTGCCCGGCGAGCTCACGCGTTACCCCGTGATCACGGGCAGCGGCGAAGCCAACCTGCTCGTCATCAACCTCGGTGCGAGCGTCACGATTGACCCGCTGACCGAGTTCTCGCTCAACAGCAACCTGACGAACAACGGAATTTTTGATGCTGCCCGCACCTCGTCCACGACGCTCATCAAGCCGTCGTCGCAGATTCTGGGCGGCAGCGGCACCACCACGTTCGGCAACGTACGGGTGCGCAATGTGGCGGGCGCGGCTCTCGATGTCGCCGGCAGCGGCGCGCGGGTGCGCGGCGTGCTGGGCCTCGACGGCAGCCTGACCACCAACGGCCGCCCCTTCACGCTGCTCTCCGATGCGGCGGGCACCGCAATGGTGACGAACGACGGCGGGGTGGTAGTGGGCGCCGCCACGGTGCAGCGCTACATCACCAGCACCGCGCCCGGCATTACGGGCCTCGGCTACCGCCACCTGAGCGCGCCGGTGAGCAACACCACCTTCGGCGACCTCGCCACCACCGCTCCCAACTTCACGCCGGTGGTCAATGGGGCGTACAACATCCCCGCGAACCCCGGCAGCACGGTGCCTTACCCGACGGTATTCGGCTACAACGAGTCGCGGTTCCCCGCGAGCGCCGACTTCCTGCAAGGCTACTTCTCGCCCACGTCGCTCAGCGACCCGATGATCCCCGGCCGGGGCTACTCGGTGTATATGCCCGGCACCGCGAAACCCGATTTCGTGGGTACCCTCGGCAATGGCGACGTGGTGGTGAGCAACCTCACGCGCACCGGCAACTTCAGCGGCAACACCCAGAAATCGGGCTGGCACCTGTTGGGCAACCCCTACCCAGCGCCGATTGACTGGGATTTGGTGACGATTCCGGCCGGCATGAGCCCCTCCATTTCGGTGGTGCGCACCACGGGCGGCGGCGGCGGTATCTACACCACCCGCGTAAACGGCGTAGGCCCGGCCGGGGCCGATCTGGTGGGGATGGCGCAGGGCTTCTTCGCCCGTGTTACCTCGCCGGGCGTGACGTTTACCTTCACCAATGCCGCGCGTCTGACCTCGTACGCCAACCCCAACGTGTTCCGGGGCGCGGCCGATAGCCGCCCTACGGCGCACCTCACGCTCCGCCGCGCCGACCAGCCGATGGACGATGCCGATGCCGCGTACGTGTACTTCCAGGACGGAGCTACGCCTGCCTTTGAAGATGGAATGGACGGCCTGAAGCTCCGTTCGGAAGGCCCCGCCGCTTCGATCTTCACGCTCGCCAACGGCGAGGAGCTGGCGATCAACGGCTTGCCCGCCACGGCCGCCGGTGCCGCTACGGTGGCGCTCGGCATCATCACGCCCGAACTCGGTACCTACGAGCTGTCGGCGGCTGCCCTTTCGGCCTTCGCGCCCGGCACCGACATCAGCCTGATCGACCGGGCCACCGGCACCACCTACGACCTGAACCAGCAGTCGACGGTGCGCTTTACGGCCACCCACACCGGCGCCGACCTCACGCGTTTCGCGCTGCGGTTCGGCCGGGGCAGTGCCGTAACGGCGGCTTCTACGCTGAGCCTCGACGTGTACCCCAACCCGGTGGGCAACGCCTCCGGCGCCGGCCTCACGGTCACGGCCCTCGGCATCGGCCAAGGCAATTCGGCCACGGTAGTACTCTACGATGCCCTCGGTCGTTCGGTGCTGCGCCACACGCTGGCCGTAACCGCCCAAAGCGCCTCGGCGGTGCTGAACACGCGCGCGCTGGCGCCCGGCACCTACACCCTCCGCTTCCTCACCGCCGACGGCCAGCCGCTGACCCGGCAGGTGGTGGTGCAGTAAGGGAGTGTTTAGGGTGTAGTTTTTAGGGTTTAGTCTGATCAGGCGCGCCTTGTGTGCCTAAAAACTACACCCTAGACCCTAAGCCCTAAACCCTACCAATAAAAACGCCTACTCCGGCTATGTGCCGGGGCGGGCGTTTTTGGTTTGAAACGGTGGGGGTAGCGCCAAAGGCGGTATGCCACCACACCTGCGG
Source organism: Hymenobacteraceae bacterium (assembly GCA_031425525.1). Taxonomy (GTDB): domain Bacteria; phylum Bacteroidota; class Bacteroidia; order Cytophagales; family Hymenobacteraceae; genus JANNMJ01. The sequence goes on from JANPJM010000082.1 coordinate 6,893, forward strand.
CGGTATGCCCTGCTGCTTAGGGGGTATGCGCGGACGGCTGCGGCGGTATGCCACTACGGCTGCGGTGGTATGCGGGTACTGCTGCGGTGGTGTGTTGGTACCGCTGCGGCGGTATGCGGGGGCGTCTGCGGTGGTATGCTACCAGGGCTGCGGTGGTGCCCACAAGGGCATATGCCGTATGCCACCCCACTTACGGTAGTATGCGGGGGCTGTTAAGGTGGTATGTCGGGTAGTCCTGCGGCGGTATGTGGGGCCGGCGCGCCACCTGGGGTAGCCATCCCGGCGCGCCACCTGGGGTAGCAATCCCTTCGGGATAGCAACCCCAGGCTGGGGAATAGAACCCTTTCAGGGTTCACTGACGCGCCAGAATTTCGGTTCTGGCCAATTGGCCGTGCAGCAAGTCCGACGAAAAAGGCTCCGCCCCCGCCAAGCGGGAACGGAGCCGAGAGCGGGGTTGCCTTCCGGCCGCCCTTACTTTCCCGGTACATCCTGCGCGCCCCCTTACGCCGTCGGCGGCGCGTTGAGCTGCCCCCCGCGCAGCATCCGGCGGCTGTGTGAATACGAGAAGCGGGCGGCTTTGGCGGGCGCTAAGCGGAAGACACTACGGCCGAGGCGGGCAACCTGCATCACTTTGCGGTACAGCGCATTGAATTTCTCGACCAGCTCGCGGGTGATGATGACGGCCGTGCCCTTCAGGTTTTCCTGCGTCACGTTCAGCTCGTAGAACGCGAGTTGTGCGCGGATATCGGCGATGAGGCTGGCGGAGATATCACCGCGCGCTGGGTCGGTGAGTTCGGCGAGCAGGGCGGGGGTCATGGCTTGGTCGAACTGGGCGAGCAGTTGGCCCAGGGCCTGTTGGTGCTCGTCGCGCACGGTGGCGTAGTGGTCGCGGAAGCCGAGGGCGGCACGTAGCTCTTGCAGACGCGGCTTGTTATTGGCGTAGGCATCGCGCAGATCCTGGTAGAAATCGGCGAGGAGGTGGCGGGCCTCGGCGGCGGCGGTCAGCACTTGACCGGTAGCCTCCTGGCGGGCCGAGCGTGGGTCGATACCGAGGTCGATTTCGAGGGCATCGGCGGTCTCCTTCCGTAGCGCTTTCAGGAATGGCACCGTGTACCGCGAGCGCCGCTGCACGAGGGCGGGTTGTTCGGCCAGCGCCGCATCGAGCAGCACGAGCAAGGTGGTAAGCATGTCGGCGTCAGCGCCTTTGTAAGCGCGGACGGGGCCGGTGGCCGCCTTCTTCTTAGGAGCATCCATATCGAAAATCGGTAGGGGGTGAGGGAAAAGCAGCCCGTGTCACGGGGCGATGGCGTGAAGGTGCAGCGGGGGGTGGTGCCTACGCAAGTGCTTTTCGATGAATATGGAGAAATATAGGGGTGAAGGAGCGGTTTGGCTCGACGAACCAGGGTGCGCCGCAGCCGCGCGGCGTGCGGCGCCCGGCTGCCCCGGCGTATGTTTGGGTACTACTGCCCCACCACTATGCCATCTCCGCTCGATACGTATGCGTACCGCTTCGCTCATCTCAAAACCGCCGGGAAGCTCGGCGAAAAAGCGCCCTATAAACCGGCGCTCTATAAGGTTGCGCGCCCACTACTCAATCCTTATTAGAGCGTGTGGACAGTCTACAGTCCCGAAGAGATAATCATTCGGTAGATACACATTTTGGTAGGGGGGAAGGTGCGTCGGTAATTCTCGTTAGTCTCGCATATTAGCCGATGAAGGGCAGAGTCTGAGATAATCCAAAGCCAGTTAATGATGCATGCTGGGCAAGGCGCCGCTGGCGGTGATAACTTGCCGCTGTAAGCTTTAGAACGATTGGTCGGGACCATCTTATTGATGGTGAAGCATAAGAACTCCAGACTTGCTCTCATATGTGCTTTTTTACTCTTTTCCGCCCTGCTTTCTAACACGTCCGGAAAATATCTCACTACCTATGCCGAAGAAAACACCAGTTAGTTCAACTTTGAAGGTTCAAGATCCAGCGTCTGTAGCTGCTACTGATGACCCTGGTGACGAAACGCAACGCAATTTTCGCTACCAGCACGCTTACGGAGCTATCCTACTAGTAGCCGCCGCAGCGGGTCTGCAACCTTACCAAGCAGTTTGGTGTGAACACCATGAAGACCTGCTGGCCGAGCGAACAGATGCAACTTATGATGCTTTCCAAGTGAAAACCCGCCGACCGGAAATTGGCGACTGGACCTTGGGCGATGAGGCCATGCGTCATAGCATTAAGCGATTTGTCGAGCTAGACCACAAATTTGGTCGCAGTATCCGTAGTTTCTTCATTGTCTCGAATACTGAATTTTTAACAGTAAGTATAACTATTCAAGACCTGCGCAAGCTTAAAAGTAGTCCGGTTCGTTTTCTGGACGCAATACAGGCGAGTACTTGCGCAAGTGATGTGCCTCCCCTATTTCTAGAGGTGTTAACGGCTATGGCTGCTGAGTTCGAGTGCGAGCAAGAAGTGCTGTTCGGCGTCTTGAAACGAACCAAACTGCTAAAAGGACCCAGCCGCGACCAGTTTGAATCAGAAGTGGCTCACATACACCTGCCCAAACTGACAGAGTGCAGGCTGCTGCCCCCGGCCAGTCTGAATGCAGTGCGCGACGAGCTTATTCAAAAAGTGTACGGTGCGTCTTCTTTACGCATTGAAGACCCACGTCAGCACCTGCCTCATGTGGATGGGCAAGCAAACCCTCGGCTGTTAGCCAAGCGAGTCGAGGTATCTGTTGTGGCAGCGTGTGTAATGCAGTTGGCTGACATGGTATTTCGTTACCAAACTGGTGACTCTACGCTAGCTATTGGCAACTCCGGTTCGCAGCGGGATGTGCTGCGGGCCAAGTTTGTGCAGGCTGGACTAGTAGACCAACTGCCTGTGATGGAGCGCCGAACCTTAGACACCGAGCAGCGGCTGATAGAACTGGCGCACGCCCTACCGGACACTTTCGAGGATCTGTTAAAGCAGTTGGAAGGGGTAGTACAAGCCGAATGCGCCGAAGCCCAACTAGTGGCGCAAATTGGCCGAATTTCGCCGACTACTGCCTACGGACCGACCATGCTTGCGAGTGTATTTCAACGCCTGAGAGGCATTGCTGAACAGACACCCGGCAAAGTAGGCCACGAACCGTATGAGTGTCTGGTGGGGATTGCTGGCTTGTTGACGGAGCAATGCACCGTGTGGTGGAGCGACCCGTTTAATTTGAACGCATTATGAGTATGCGCCTAATCAAAGCCGTAGCGGCTACCGAAAACGCTGACGAGCTGCACTTGGCCCGCTTGCTGTTGTTGCTGGGCGAAGCAGACAAGCGAAGCGGAAAAACAATGGCCGGTATAATGAAGCTGGCTAAGCTAGATTTCCTGCTGCGTTATCCCAACTGTCTGGAAAGACTTCTGTTAGCCAAGAACAAAAGTGTGACAAAAGCTAATATTCAACCTCACGAACGCACGTCGATTGAATCCAAAATGGTGCGTTTTCGCTACGGGCCTTGGGACACACGCTACCGGCGCTGGATAGGGCTACTTGTGGCCAAAGGCATGGTGGTGACCTATGTGCAAGGTCGCACAGTGCATATTGATCTGACTGACACTGGCCGGTCCTTGGTAGGCAGACTCGGCGAGTTACCGGATTTCGCCGATATGCGCGTGCGTAGCGGCCTGATTTACCAAACGGTAGGTTCGATGCCCGCCACGGCGCTTAAAAATTTAGTTTACGAAGTTTTTCCCGAAATCGTAAACATGAAGTGGGGAGAAAATATTGCCCTATGAGCTACCCCATGCATATTCGCTTGCGGCACTTGCAACTCGTGTTCGCAGCATCTACTGAAGACTTAGTATTCGAGGACATAACCTACTTCTACGGCCAAATGGGTGCCGGCAAGTCGAGTATTGCCCGTCTCATCGACTATTGTCTAGGTGGGCGACTCGACTTATCGCCAGCTCTGCAAAACGAATTTGTCAGCGCCACGCTTTCATTAATCGTTAACGAGAAGCCTTTGGCGTTGGAGCGGCAACGCGACAGCGATTACATTCTGTGCAGTTGGAGCGACGAGTTGGGCAGCTACGACCGCATTTTGCCGGCCCGTAAGCCAAACGGGGTAGTCATTCCGGATACAGAAGTAGAAGTGTTATCGGATTTGGTGTTTTACCTTGCTGGTATTCGGCCACCACGTGTACGCCGGAGTAAGCTTCGGGAAAACTCCGAGTTGTCGCGGCTGAGTATGCGCGATTTGCTGTGGTTCTGCTATTTGGATCAGGAGACTATTGACAGTAACTTTTTTCAGCTTGATGGAGGCGACACATTCAAGCGGTTGAAAAGTCTAGATGTGCTGCGGTTCATCTTAGGATTCCACCAAGAGCAGGTGGCTGAGTTGGAATCTGAGCTGCAAGAATTGTACTTACGACGGCAGCAACTGCATGGTGCAGCCAAATCACTGAAAGAAAGCCTGCTAGAGGCAGGGGTTGAATCTGAAGAGCAATTGGTTGCCAGCGTAGCTCGCTTCGAAAAAGAAGCCGCCGACGTATCTCAGAAGTTAGTAGCGCTGCGAACCCAGCATTTACAGATTCCGCACGGTGCCGACGTGCTGCGTCAGCAAGCACGTCGGCTAACCGAGGAACTGGTGGCGTTGGAAGACGCCGCGCCGCAAATCGCTCGTACAATTGACCAAGATAAGCGGCATATCAACGAAATAACTACGCTCGGCTTGAAGGTGCAGCGAGTAGCGGCCGCCCGGGCGGTGCTTGGTGGCGTAGCGTTCGAGGCGTGTCCGCGCTGTGCCCAGAAGCTGCCCGAGCGCGCCGCACATGATTGCCCAGTATGCGGCCAGGATGATCCTAAAGAGGGAGAGTCTAATTTGAACCCTGAAGTATTGGCCGCCGATAGTAAGGCTCGCATTAGCGAGCTAGAAGAATCTATCAAACGCCATGAAGACCAGTTGGCGAGGTTGCGACGGCACGAAGTGGAAGTGAATCAGTATAAACAAGCGTTAGACAACGAGCTGACTCAGCTAATGGGCGATTATGATTCCGCTTACCTGTCCACTGCCTTGGTATTGGAGCGCCGGGCTGCGGAAATTGGTCAGCAAATCAACGACTTGCGCCGCCTGATGCAACTGCCCCGCAAGGTACAGGAACTGTTTCGCCAAGCCGACGAGCTACAGGGACAAGAGGTCACCCTCCGCCGGAAGCTGGAAGTCGCCCGTGTAGGAGCCGAATCTGATATGAGTAACCTGCGGAAACTAGAGGCTTATTTTTTGGACTGCTTGGTGCGGGCACAGATACCAGGCGTGACGGCTGCAAACATTGTCAATATTAGTCCGAAGACCTTTTTGCCTATCGTGATGGAACCGGACACAGGCGAGGTTACGGTAATGTCATTCGCGAACCTAGGCAGCGGTGGCAAAAAAACCTTGTTCAAAGCATGTTTTGCGTTGGCCGTACACCGGCTGGCAGTTGAAGTAGGCGCTATGTTACCTTCGTTTCTCATCATTGACTCGCCTATGAAAAACATTAGCGAGCGGGAAAACCGGGCACAATTCGAGGGTTTTCACGCGCTGGTGTATGAACTGCTTGAGACCGATTTGTTAGGTACGCAGGCCGTTTTGATTGACAAAGAGTTTATTCCCAGCTCAAGAAGCTCCTCATTGAGCTTTGCCGAGCGGCACATGATGCCGGATAGCACAGACAACCCCCCGCTGATTCCCTATTATCGCGGGTTGTAACAAGCTAATAGTTTATTTCATTTTAAAGCACCCATAATATAACTGGTTATTGATTATGATGTCTAGCAGCAGCCAATTCTAAATCATCGCAAGAACCAACCGCTCTACATCCGCAAAACCCCGCCGCAGCGTCAACAGCACGGGCTTTGGTAGCAAACCTGCCCCCACCCGATGGCACAACCGCCGCGCGGGCGGGCAAAAGGCCCGCCCCTACGTTTGATTCGGGGGCGTCAATTAGGCGGCAGTGTCGGCCCCCAGCCAAAACGGGCAAATAGCGCGCGTTCGCCACGTACCCGCCAACCGCGCGGCGGGCCGGGGCAGGAGCCCCGGAAATAACCCACCCGGGGCAGGAGCCCCGCGCGAAACGAGAAACCAAAAACGAGAAACGATCCAACGAGAAACGCGAACCTCACCCCACCAACTCCCCCACCAGCCTCGCCGATAGCAAACACAACGGTATCCCGCCGCCCGGATGCACCGACCCGCCGCAGAAGTACACGGCAGGCGGCTACTGAAATTGGGGTGCCGCAGAAACGCCGCCAGCGGGTTGTTCGACGACGCCCCGTAGAGCGCCCCGCCGAAGGATGACGTATCGGCCGCAATCTGCGGGGGCGTCCAGGTGCGTTCGGCGCGGATGAGGGGCTCGATCTCGGTGCCGAGGGCGGTGGTGAGGCGCCGCAGGATGGCCGCGTAGCCGACCCATTTGAGACCGCGATTCCCGTCCGCTCCATCAACCCATCTTGCCAGTCGCTGCCCCCGAAACGAGCGCGGCCGTCACCGCATTGAGCCGCCGCACCAGCTCCTCCTTGCTGGGGAAGAAGGGGCGCAACTCGGCGGGCAGGGTTTCGGTGAGGGTGTAGGTGGCCACGCCGATGGGCTTATTGACATCGCGCAGGGCAAACTCGACGACGGTGCGCTGCTTGCTTTGGCAGATGATGATGCCGATGCTGGGCTGCTCGTGGGGCTTGTGCGTCTGCTCGTTCAGCAGCGAGAGGTAGAAGTTCATTTTGCCGGCGTACTCGGGTCGGAATTCGGTGACCTTGAGTTCCACCGCCACCAGGCATTGCAGCTCGCGGTGAAAGAGCAGCAGGTCGATGAAGTATTCCTGATCTTCCAGCGTCAGGCGGTACTGGTTGCCGATGAAGGTGAATTCGCCGCCCATCTCAAGCAGAAAGCGGATTTTGTCCAGGGATGTTGCCGGATCTGGGCGAGGTAAAAAAGCCGCTCGGCGGCGGTTTTGCACTTCTCCAGAATCAGCAGATTATGCGTCCAGCTACTCCCTTTGGGGTGAAGAACAGTTGATTTGGCAGGCCGGCTGACCGCTTTAGGCGGTCTGACGGCTCTCGCGTGGGGCAATCGTCAGCCGCCCGCGAGAGCCGTCAGACGGCCGGGAGCCGTCAGACGAGGGCGAACCACCGAAAAAACGAGAAGAGCGAACGTACACCCGAAAGGGAGTAACTTCTGCAACCAGTGGTTGCAGAAGTTACTCGTTGTAGTAAGCGAGGCAAAAATCCCGCATATACCACAGGTTACGGGCGGAAAATCCGCTCATTCCCACGAACTCGATTTGCAGGTCGCGGGCCAGCGTTTCGACCACGCTTTTGCCCCAGCCGTGCTGTTGCTGGCGCTCGGCGATGAGGCGGCCCAGATCCCAGTAGAGCTGAATCTGCTGCTGATTGACTTGCTGCAGCGCCCGGTACTGGGCTTCGCGAACGCGCTGCTTCACCGCGTGCAGCAGCTGGGAATAGTCGGGAGGGGGCAGTTGCATACCAATCGGGAGGGCGGAGGAGCTGGGGTAACCGGCGGCTCTTAGGCTATGATGCAGGAACGTAGGCGCTGCACTACTTTCAGGACGGCCGCCCGGGTGGCCGGCAACTCCGCCGCCTGGCAGAACCGCCCCAGGCTGAACCGCAGGCAAGAAAACGCTTCCAACGTCTGGCGCTATGTAAGCGTGGTTGCGCTTTCTGCATTCCAAAGATCGCTCAACAACCCCCTCACCCCACCAACTCCCCCACCAGCCGCGCCGACAGCAAGCACAACGGTATGCCCCCGCCCGGATGCACCGACCCGCCGCAGAAGTACAGCCCCGGCAGGCGGCTACTGAAATTGGGGTGCCGCAGAAACGCCGCCAGCGGGTTGTTGGAGGAGGCGCCGTACAGCGCGCCACCGAACGACGAGGTATCGGCGGCAATCTGCGGGGGTGTCCAGGTGCGTTCGGCGCGGATGAGGGGCTCGATTTCGGTACCGAGGGCGGTGGTGAGGCGCCGCAGGATGGCGGCGCGCAGGGGGGGCAGCAGGGCAGGCCAGTCCTGGCCTTGGTCGTGGGGGACGTTCACCATCACGAACCAGTTTTCGTGGCCGGGGGGCGCGTCGGTGGGCGTGCGCTTGCTCGTGATATTGACGTACACCGTGGGGTCGGTGGGGGGCAGGTGGGCGCCGAAAATGGCGGCAAACTCGGCGCGGTAATCGTCGGAGAAGAAGATGTTGTGGAGGTCGAGCGCGGGGAAGGTGCGGCCGATGCCCCAATAAAAAATCAGCGCCGACGACGAGCGCGGCTGCCGCAGCGTGCGCTCCGGCGCGGGCTGGTGGGGCAGCAGGCGGCGGTAGGTGGGCACCACGTCGGCGTTGCTCACCACCACGGGGGCGGCGTAGGTGGCGGCGGCGGTGCGCACGCCGGTCACGCGGCCAGCCGAAACCAGAATTTCTTCGGCGGCTTCGTTGAAGCGGAATGTTACGCCCAACTCCACGGCCAGGCGGTGCAGCGCCACCGGAATGGCGTGAATGCCGGGCACGGGGTAGGTGGGGTAGTAGGCGCCGCGCCCAAATTCGAGGTGCGGAATGAGGTTGAGTGTGGCGGGCGCGCGGTATGGGTCGGAGCCGTTGTAGGTAGCGTAGCGATCGAAGAGCTGCGTCAGGCGCGGCTCGCCGCCGGTGGCGCGGTGGTTGGCGCCGTGCATCGTGCGCAGCAGCCCCATCTGCGGAATGGCGGCTACGGCGCGCAGCACCTCGGGGTGCAGGTAGGTGCCGAGGCGGTGCAGCGAGCGCCCCAAAAACGTGGGCGCGGTGCCGTCGTAGACGCGCTGGGCGCGGCGCAGGTGCGTAGCTACGCGCGCGGCGGGCACGCCGAGCTTGGTTTCCACTTCCTGGGCAAGCCGGGCGGGATCGGCCCAGGCCGTGAGGTGGGTGCCGTCGGCGAAGAAGTACGCGGTTACGGGGTCGAGGCGGTCGTAGCGGAAGTAAGCGGCGGGGTCGCGCTGGGCGGCCCGGAACACGTCATCGACCAGCTCCGGCAGCGTGAAGAGCGACGGGCCGGTATCGAAGCGGTAGGGGTGGCCCGTGGTGTCAGCGGTCAGCAGCAACTCGTGCGCCTTGCCGCCGAAGGAAGAGGCGGTTTCCAGCACCGTCACGCGGTGGCCCTGCGCGGCGAGGCGGCACGCGGCGGCCAGCCCGCCAATGCCCGCGCCGATGATGATTGCTGATTTAGCTGATTTTTTGATTTCGCTGATTGGATACGTCGGCACGTTCATTTTGCTCAGTCGCTCAGTCGCTCAGGCCCCCAAAAGCCGCCGGTAAATCGGCTTACGGTACGCCAGCAGCGCCCATAAGCTGGGCCGCGCGAGCCAATCGAGCGCTACCGACGCGGTGTGGTACGTGAGGTCGTCGATGATGCGGGTGCCGCCGGTGGCGGGGTCGGCCTCCACGCGGTGGTGGTGGCGCCACTGCCGGAAAGGCCACGGCAGCGTCGCGCCTTCGTCGGTGAACCACGCGGCCGTTTCCGAGCTACCGGCTTCGGTAATCCGGCTGACCCAGGCCTGCCGGCCGACGCCCCAATCCATCGAGAGCGCCACGGTATCGCCCACCCGGCACCCATCGAACCGCTCGACGTGGAGGCGTGGGAACGGCGGCGCCAACGCCTTGAACAGGGCTTCGTCGAAGCGGGCGAGGACGGCCGTGGGGCTGGGAGTGGGAAGCGGCGTGCTGAGAAGAAGGCGCATATGGCGTCTAAACCCCTGCCGGGGCGGAAGGTTGCCAGCCGTCGTTCGTAGTCGGGCCACCGCCGCCGACACGCGCCGGTCACTACGCGGCGCTTGTAGCAGCGCTTACTGCGGCGCTTAAATATTATCCCGAATCTGAATAGCCGCCGCTTGCTGCGCCGGCCGAATCGAAACGGTGATCGTGATCACGATGATGGCGATGACCGTGAGCGCGATATCCTGCCAGAGCATTTTTACGGGGTACGGCTGCGGCAGCCCACTCGCGAGCGTGCCCATCGGCACCAGCCCAAACTGCTTTTGCGCCAGGCACACGCCTACGCCAATCACCATCCCCATCAGGGCGCCCGAAAACGCCACAATGGTGCCTTCGATCAGGAAAATATTGCGAATTGTGATCGGGTCGGCGCCCATCGAGAGCAGAATCGCCACGTCCTTCTTTTTATCGATGACGAGCATCGACAGCGAGAAGAAAATATTGAGCGACGCGATGAGCAGAATGAACGTGAACGTCACGAACACAAACGCCTTTTCCACCTTCACGGCGCGCAGCAGTGCTACGTGCTGCTCATCGGAATTGAGGACTTTGAACCCCGAACCGAGCGCCCGGCGCAACCCGCGCTGCACGCTGCGGATGTCGTCGGGGTCGGTTACTTCCACCTCAATCGAGGTGCGGCGCATCCCGTAGCCCATCAGCGCCTCGGCGAACGAGAGTGGCACGAAGATGTACTGATCGTCGTACTGCCGTTCCAGGCGAAAAACGCCGCCGGGCATAATCCGGCCGTCGTTGAAGGCTTCGGTGGGGTCGAGGGAGATTTTCTTTTTGTTCTTGGGGTACAGCAGCAGCAGCGGGGCAAACCGGTTGGCAATGTTGATGCTGAGTTGCCGCTGCACGCCTTCGCCCACCACGGCGTACTTACCGCCGTTCCGATCAAGCTCGAACCGGCCGTCGATCATCGCCGAATCCAAGTGGTTGTGCACGTAGTAGTTCGGGCTCGCGCCTTTGAGCTTTACCACCATTTGGCGCTCGTCGTAGCGCAGCAGGGCGTTGTCTTCGATGACTTCGGTGTACTGCTTCACGCCGGCCGTCGCCTTGATATCGGCATAAAGCTTAGGCGTCGTTTCAAACGATTTGCCTTTGAGCGCGACGATTTTCAGGTTCGGGTCGGCCTTCGAGTACGCGGAACGCACCAAATCTTCGAGCCCGTTGAAGACCGACAGCACGATGATGAGCGCCAGGGTGCCAATCGCGACGCCCACCATCGAAATATTGGCGATGATGCTGATGATGTTCCGCTTGTTCTTCGACGAGAAGTAGCGCTTGGCAATCAGGTAGGAGACGTTCACGCCGGGAAGTTTTGAGTTTTGAGTTTCGAGTTTTGAGTAATTCGTAACTCAGTTTTCGGTTCCGCCACGTATCGAGCGGCGAATAGTAGCGCAAATTGCGACCAATTCTTCGGCTTCTTGGTGTAAAGCGCTCAATTTGTGGCTCTCCATCTGACCAGACTCGCAAAGAAGCTCCAATCAGTGGACGGATTCGTCGGCTTCTTCGAACACGATTTGAATCTTGGCGACGAATTCCCGCGGTGAACGAGTCCGACACGCCGCCCGGTAATTAGCAGATACCGCCGCCGCCGAAAGCAGGAGCTGCTTACCCATAATCTGCGCGGGCACGGTATGCGGCAGATGCTCAAAGAGTCGAATGACGCGCAGTGCAAACGCTTTCGTGCGCAGTTTCATGCGCTCGGCAAATGCCGCATTGGTTTCGCGCTCACCCATTGCAAATCACTCGAAACTCGAAACTTCAATCACTTCCACGCCTTCACGATCAGCCCCGTGCCCGATTCGTGCGTCATGCGCGCATCGAACCAATTGAGAATCAGGCAGACCGGAAACACCACGGCGTAGTAAAACGGCAGCAGCACGAAGAACCAGCGCGACACGCCGAGCAGCAGAATCGGGTATTTCATCGAGAGACGCCACGACACCTGCCCCGGCTCGCCGTAGGCGTAACGCGCCTCGATGCGCTCGAAACCGGCGCGGCGGAGCTTGGTCTGAATCTCGTGAATGTTGTAGCCATCGCGGACGTGTTCCTCGATGAACGACGATTCCGAATCGTCGTGAACATCGGAACCGCCCTGGTCGGAGGGCGTGCTGATGAGCAGCATTCCGCCCGGCCGCAGCGATGCGTGAATGTTGATGAACACCTCCACGTCTTCCAGAATGTGTTCCATCACATCCACCGATAGCGCCAAATCGAAGGTGTTAGGCTGCTGAAACAGCACCAAATCTTCCACCGCAAACTGCACATTGGTGCGCCCGATTTGGCGGAAAAAATTGTTGCAATCATCCACCTGCTCCTGCTTCACATCGACGGCCAGCACCTGCCACAAGCGGCTCATCCCGGCCAAAAAGTAGGTGTACTGGCCGTAGCCGGAGCCGGCATCGAGGATGTTGAGCGATTCCTGGGTGCGGCCCGTCGCCCACGCCCGCAGCTCGCGGTGGACGTGCCACGTGCGCAGCAGCAGCAGATCGAGCAAGTGATAAAACACGCGCCGTAGCCACGGCGTGCGGTTAAACACATTGCCGAGGGCGCGCTTGATGGGGTCGTAGTGCATTAGTTCATTAACTGATTGAGTGATTTTCGATTGCGCGATTTTGGATTAGCCGTTAGCAATCGAAAATCACGCAATCCAAAATGGACTCACTCAATCTTTGGGATCTTCGGGCTTGATATCGAGCGAGTTGAGCAGCCCTTCGATGTGGGCGGCGTAGGCGCCGGTGTCGTCGAGGAAGAAGTGCAGGTCGGGCACCACCCGCGCCTGCCGCCGAATCCGCTCGCCGAGGTGCTTGCGGATGACCGACTTATTTTCGGTGATGAGCGCGAGCAGCGCCTGTGGGTCGGGCGCGAGGAGCGTACTCAGGTACACGCGGGCCTGCCCCAGGTCGGGCGACATTCTGACCATCTGCACCGACACCATTCCGCCGGGCGGCAGCAGGTGCGGCACATCGCGCAAAAACAGGTCGGCGAGTTCGCGGACGAGGAGGCGCGCAAATTTTTGTTGACGAGGGCTTTCCGTAGACACAAACGCAAAGGTACGGAGGGGGGAGAGGGAGTTTGGGAGGAGTGAGTAGTGACGAGTGACTCGTTTCTCGTTTCGCGCGGGGCTCTGCCCCGTGTGGGCTATTCGCGGGCCTCTGGCCCGCCGGTAGCCCGCTACCATAGTCCGCCAAAACGAAACAGGCCATCTGCGCGCCGTGCCGGGGCTGGAGCCCCGTAAAAAACCCACACGGGCCACACCCCCGCGCGATAGCCCGCGTTCACGCATCATTACTCACGCATCTCCTAATCTCCAAAAATCCCTTCACCATCTTCATCCATCTACCTTCGCCGCGTGCTGCGTTTTTTCAACCGCCCGCTCACGGGCCGTCTGCTGATTTTGCTTTTGTTGCTGCTGGCCGTGCGCGTGCCGCTGTGGTGGCTCCAGGGCGCGCCCTGGACTTTGGCCGAGCTACGGCAGCAGCTACTCGGCCAGCGCCTCGGCACCGACGGCCGCGCCCTCTACCGCGAGTTGTTCACGACGGAAGCACCGCTTTCGGCCTACCTATGGCAACTGCTCGACTGGGTGGGCGGCGGGCGCTCGCTGCTGGTGTATCGGGGCGTAGCGGCGGCGCTGCTCCTGGCGCAGGGGGTGTATTTCAACGGGTTGCTGCACCGGCGCGGCGCGCTCGCCGAGCGGTCGTGGGTGCCGCTGCTGCTCTACGGGCTGGTGGGCGCCGTGTGGTGGGAGCTGGATGCGCTCTCGCCGCTGCTCTGGGGGCAGACGTTCCTGCTGCTTTCTTTCGGCAACCTCACGGCCACCTCGCGCGAGGGCTACGACAACCGCACGCTCTTCCAGGGGGGGCTGCTGCTGGGGGTGGCGGGGCTGTGCCACCCGCCGCTGTTGCTCTTCGGGCTGGTGGGGCTGCTGACGATTGTGTTCTTCGCGGCGAACGCGTTTCGGTCGTCGCTGCTGCTGTTGGTGGGCACGTTGTTTCCGTACGCGGCCCTCGCGACGGCGTATTTCTACAGTGGTTCGCTGGCCGATTTCCTTAGTCAGCACCTCGTGGCCGATACGTTGTGGCCGTTTTGGCCCGTCGCCGTCGTGCCTACCTGGCTGACGTGGCGGGTGCTGTTGGGGCCGGTGCTGGTGCTCGCCATCGCCGCCTTCCGCACGCTGGAGCGCGGCGGACAGCTCAACTATCAGGTGCGGTTTCGGCAGGTGATGCTGGCGTGGCTGCTGGTAGCGGCATTGCTGGTGGTGGCGGGTGACACCTTCACGCCGGCGGCGGCGCTGCTGCCGTTTTTGCCGCCGCTGGCCTATTTCGCGCCGGCGCTGGTGGGGCGCGGGCGCGGCGCGTGGCTCAACGAGGTGCTGTTCGGCGGGGCGGTGGCGGCGCTGCTGGCCGTGCGTTACGCCGTGCCGCTGCACCTGACGGTGGTAGCGGGGCTGCCCGCCCCCCCCGCCGCGTTGGTGGCGGCAGTGCCGCCCGGTCAGCCCGACCCAGCGCGCGGCATCCGCAACGCCCGTCTGTTGCGTTTCGGCCCGCCCGATTGGCGCGCGTACGCCCCTAACCGGCCAGCGTCGCCGTACTTCGATTGGTCGCTCGCCGCCGCCGATTTCGAGCAGCTCGATACCTACGGCGCGCTTTACCGCATCCACGAGCGGTTCGCCAATGACCGTCCCACCGTTTTGCTCGACTCCGCCCGGCGATACGTGCCCACCCTCCGCGCCCGCCTGCCACGCGATTTTGGGGCATACCGCGAGGTCAGGGCCGGAGTGTGGTTGGTCAGCAGCGAAAAATAGCGTTTACCAAAACACGAGTAGCACCTTTGGGGCTACTCGTGTTTTGGTAAACGCATCGCCTCAACTACCCGCCTAACACTCAATCTTATCGACCCGGCGGCCGTGCCGACCGCCTTCAAACTCGTGGTTGAAGAACGCGGCGACCATCTCGACAGCCGTTTTGTGGTCGAGATGGCGGGCGGGGAGGCAGAGAATGTTGGCGTCGTTGTGGCGGCGGGCCATTTCGGCCACTTCGGGGTTCCAACACAGGGCGGCGCGGACGTTGGGGTGCCGGTTGGCGGCCATACACACGCCCTGGCCGGAGCCGCAGACCAAAATCCCGACTTGAAACTCGCCCCCCCCGACGGCCGCCGCCACGGGGTGCGCAAAATCGGGGTAATCGACGGAATCCGGCGAAAAGGTGCCGAAATCCTTCACTTCGCGCAGTTGAGCGCGCAGCTTTTCGAGCAGATGCTCTTTCAGCTCGTAGCCGGCGTGATCGGCGCCGATGGCAATAGTGCGGTGCATGAGTTAGGGTTTAGTTTTTAGGGTTTAGTGTTTAGGCTGGGCAAAGGTTGTCGTAGTAGCGGCTCAAGTGTTCAAAAGTCTTGCTTCCTAAACCCTATAAACTAAACCCTATACCCTACTTCTTTCCTACCACCTTCGCAATCCAGATGCTGGCTTCGTAGAGAAGTAAAATCGGAATCGTGACGATGATTTGCGCCGAAATGTCGGGCGGCGTGATGATCGCGGCGAGTACCAGAATGACTACGATGGCATGGCGGCGATACTGACGCATCAGCGCCGCGTTCACGAGCCCGGCTTTCGCGAGGAAGAACACCACAATCGGCAGCTCGAAGACGAAGGCGCACGAGAGCGTCATCGTCGTGAGGGTCGAAACGTAGCTCTGGATGTCGATCTGGTTGCGAATGCTCTCATCGATCTGGTACGAGCTGAGAAAGTTGATGCTCATCGGCGCGGCCACGTAGTAGCCGAACAGCAGCCCGAGCAAAAACAGAATTCCCACGAAAAACACCGCCCCGCGCGAATTACTGCGCTCTTCGGGCCGCAAACCCGGCGCAATGAACCGCCACAGCTCCCAGAACGCATACGGGAAACCGAGCGCCAGCCCCGCCGTGAAGGCCGCCGAAAAGTGCATCGACAATTGCCCGCTCATCTCGCGCGACTGAATGTCGAAGTTGAGCCGCTCGATGCACATCCCCTCCGAATGCAGCAGCGCGCCGAGGCGGCAGAGCTGCTTATACGTCCAGAAGTCGGGCCGCGAAGGCGCCAGAATGATGTCGTGAAACAGTAAATCTTTGGCAAAAAACGCCGCCGTGCTGAAGATCACGATGGCCGCCGCCGCCCGCACTACGTGCCAGCGCAGCACTTCCAGATGATCGACGAACGACATTTCGGCCTCCGGCTCCGGCTCTTCAGCGGGGGTCGGGCGGGCGGGGTCGGTTTGGTCGAGCGGAGCGGCGTACGACGGACGGGAACGCGGGATATTCAAGAAAGAAGAATTGAGTGATTGAGTGATTTTCGATTGCGTGATGGCAAGACTGGGACTGGCTGAGCAAGGCCAAATCACGCCATCACGCAATCGAAAATCAGCCGGCAAATAGCGGATAATCCGCCATCCAGCGGTTGATTTCCGCGCCTACGGCCCGCAGCTCGGTTTCGTTGTCGTGGTGGGTGAGGGCGCGGTCGATTAGCTCCACCACGCGGCCCATGTCGGCCGTGCCGAGGCCGCGCGTGGTCAGCGCGGGCGTCCCGACGCGCATCCCGCTCGTCACGAACGGCGATTTATCATCGAACGGCACCATGTTCTTGTTGATGGTGATGTCGGCTTTGATGAGCGTATTCTCCGCCAATTTGCCCGTCAACCCCTTCGAGCGCAGGTCGATGAGCATCAGGTGGTTGTCGGTGCCGCCGGAAATGATGTCGTAGCCGAGCGCCGTAAACGCCGAGGCCATCGCGTCGGCATTCGCCTTCACCTCGCGGATGTACGTACCGTAGCCCTCCGACAGCGCCTCGTTGAACGCCACCGCTTTCGCGGCAATCACGTGTTCGAGCGGCCCGCCTTGCGTACCGGGGAATACGGCGCCATCCAGCACCGCGCTCATCGTTTTTAGCTCGCCTTTGAGGGTGCGGTGGCCCATCGGATTCTCAAAATCCTTCGAGAGCATAATTACGCCGCCGCGCGGCCCCCGCAGCGTTTTGTGCGTGGTGGTGGTGATGATGTGGCAATGGTCGAGCGGATTGTTGAGGAGCCCGCGCGCAATCAGGCCGCTGGGGTGGCTGATGTCGGCGAGCAGCAGCGCGCCCACCTCGTCGGCGGCGCGGCGCAGAGCGGCATAATCCCAATCGCGCGAGTACGCCGACGCGCCGCAGATAACCAGCTTCGGCCGTTCGCGGCGGGCCGTTTCGATGATTTTATCGAAGTCGATGAGCCCCGTTTCGCGCTCCACGCCATAAAACGTCGGGCGGTAGAGCTTCCCCGAAAAATTGACCGGCGAACCGTGCGTCAAGTGCCCGCCGTGGGCCAGGTCGAACCCGAGAATCGTATCGCCGGGGTTGAGGACACCGAGCATCACGGCGGCGTTGGCCTGCGCGCCCGAATGGGGCTGCACGTTGGCCCAGGCCGCGCCGAAAAGCTGCTTCAGGCGGTCGATGGCGAGTTGTTCGATTTCATCCACAATTTCGCAGCCGCCATAGTAACGCTTACCGGGCAAACCCTCGGCGTACTTGTTGGTCAACTCCGAACCGGCGGCGGCCATCACCTGCTGACTCACGAAGTTTTCCGACGCAATCAACTCCAGACCGTGAAGCTGGCGCTGCTTTTCGCGCGCAATCAGGTCGAAAATGACCGTGTCCTGCGGCACGGTACGGGCCGCGGTGCGCGGCGAACTACCAACGGTGGTTTTCATAGCAGCGAAGGTACGAAGGGGCTTCGCTGCCGCCGGGTTGGGCACGTCGGGTTTCGTGCCTAGCTTCGTCGCGCCTCACGGCAACATTCCGCTCCTTCATTCTGCCTTTTGATGGCTACCGCATCTGTTACGCCGCTGGATATACCCGCCGCCGAGCTGCTCCGCCGCGTGCGTGCCGGCGAGGCCGCCGTCCTCGACGAGCTGTACCGCGCCTACCGCGTGGCTTTTGGTAAGTGGAGCGCCGCGCGTTACCCCACTCTGCGCGCCGACGAGATCGCCGACGCTTTTCAGGATGCCGTGGTCGCGTTCTACGAGAACATCACGAGCGGGCGGTTGACCGAGCTAATGGTGTCGCCAAAAACCTACGTTTTTACGCTGGGAGAGCGGTTTTGTCAAAAAAGTGAAAAAAAATCGACGAGAACGATTAATAATTTGACCCCTTTGGGTATTAAGGGTACCAACGAACTCGATATGCTCACCGCCGAACCACTCGCGCCCTACGCGCTCACCCTCGCCGACGACCCGTTCGGCTTGGCCGAGAGCGCCGCGGCCGGTGTCGAGGCCACCAACTTCGCTACCATCGAGCGCGCCATGCATGGCCTCCGGCCCGAGTGCCACCGCCTCCTGACGGCCGTGTATTACGATGGCCTTGCCCAGGACGAGTTGCTGGAAACGTTTGGCTACCGCGCGCCCTCGGTGCTGGCCACGCGCAAATCCCAGTGTTTGGCGCGGTTGCGCGCCCTGTGCGGCATCGAGCGGACGTAGCCGCGCCGCCGTCAGTAGCTCAAGTCAATTGCTTCTTACCACGCCTTTTTACCAATCAATCCTATGTCGTATTCCTCCCTCACCCCCGCCGATTGGTCGCTGCTCGAAGCTTACGCCGATGATTCGCTGCCGCCGACGGAGCGACCGGCCGTGGAAGCGCGCCTGGCTGCGGATGATGCTTTCCGGGCGGCCTTGGCTGCGCACCACGCACTGGTAGCCGGTATTCGGGCCGAAGGTCGCGCGGCCCTGCGCCGCCGCCTGAGCCGGGTCGAAAGCGAGTTTCAGGCTACTGCTGAAGCCGCGAACGAGCCGACGAAAACTTCCGCTGCCGCGCGCGCGGTGCCCATCATGCGCGTGTCGTGGTCGGCGCGGATGACGCGGTTGGCGATGGCCGCCGCGTTGGTGCTGGCCACCGGCTTGGGGTGGTGGACGATGCGCACCGGAGGCGCCCAAGCCGCCGCCGACCGTTTTGGCGTGCCCGAACCCGGCCTACCGGTGCTGATGGGCGGAGGAGGCTCGACGACGAATCCCCTCATCAATCAAGCGATGAACGCCTACAAGCTGGGCAACGCGGCGGACGCGCTTCGGGCCTGGAGTCAGTTGCCGGCCGGCGCCATCGGCAAAGATACCGCGCTGTATTTCCGGGGAATTTTCCAGCTCAAGCTGCACCAAAACGCCGATGCTGAGGCGGCGATGGCCCACTTGCGGCAACTGCCCACCACTGCCTTCCGCGAGCGAGCCGATTATTACTATGCCATCGCGTTGTGGGCGCAAGACCGTCCCGAAGAAGCGCGGGCCGCATTCGAGCGGCTGGCGCAGCAGCCCGGCCACCCGTTCAGTGTAGATGCTCGCACGGCGCTGGGGCAGTTGAAATAGAATAGGTGCGCCCTAACGCGGGTGCAGTTTTTCAACAATGAAGCTGAACCGCGTGAGCAAAAACGTAAACGCCACGCCCCACAACACTGCGCTCCAGAGCATATGGAGCAGAATACGCCGCCGCTCAACCCCCAGCACCGTGGCGATGATGGTGCCCACGATAGGCGACAAAATGAGCGGTGTGATAAACGCGATGCCGCCGATGCCGAACCGCTGAAACACCCACACCGTGCGTCGGCTATGGGTCGAGAACACGGGTTTGCCCTGCCGCCGCGCGCGCACCGTCCACCAGCGCGACACACGCGCGCCAACGATGGAGAAAATCGCGACTGAGGTCATCATCCCCGCCACGGTCAGCGCGAGCGTCGGGCCGAACGGCACGCCCATCGACACGCCCGCCAGCGGCCCGCCGAGGAACTTAACCATACTCAGCGCGAAAACCGTGAGGTATTTGAGCATTTTGGTTGGTACTTGGTACTTGGTAACTGGTACTTGGTACCAATCGACCAAATACCAAGTACTACCCTACACTTTACTTCCGTACGCCAAATCGCCGGCATCGCCGAGACCGGGCACGATGTAGGCTTGTTCGTTGAGTTTTTCGTCGAGGGCGGCGAGCCAGAGCGTGGCTTCGGGCACTTCGCGGCGCAGGTGCGCCACCCCTTCCGGCGACGCGATGACAGCCGCGATGTGGACCTGGCGCGGCGTGCCGAACCGCAACATTTGCCGGTACGTGAGCGCCAGCGATGTGCCGGTGGCGAGCATCGGATCCACCAGAATCAGCGTCCGGCCTTCAAGCGAGGGCGTGGCCACGTATTCCACGTGGACTTTCATTTCGGCTGAACCCTCCACCCGGTAAGCGGCCACGAAGGCCGACGGCGATTGGTCGAAATAATTCAGAAAGCCTTGATGAAACGGTAGCCCCGCGCGCAGCACCGTGGCCAGCACGGGGTGTTCGGCGAGGAGGGCGGCGTCGGCGGCGGCCAGCGGCGTCTGCACGGTGCGCGTTTCGTATTGCAGCGTGCCGGAGATGTGGTAGGCAAGGATTTCGCCCAGGCGCTGCATATTGCGGCGAAACCGTAGGGCATCGCGCTGCACGGCCACATCGCGCAATTCGGCTAGAAAATGGTTGGCTACTGAGGGTGTACCCGACAAAATGCGCACCTGCGGGTCGGTGGAGTGATGGATCATGGCGGGGGAGGAAAGCGGAGGAATGGGCGCGCGGCCCGCAGAAGCGTCAGGGGCGCTGGAAAGTTACGTACGGCACCGGCCGCGCGCCGAAACCGGCGTAAAAACGCGCCACCGACGGCACCATCGAACCCTCGAAATCGAGCAGCCGGGCGGGCGAACCGGGAGCGGCGGCACCGCCCGCCTCGCGCCGAATCAGCGCATCGACTACGGCGTGGGCCGCGCCGCGCGCGCGACCATCGTCGCTTACGGCACCCAGCAGATAGATGGTTTGCCGGGTATCGTGCGCGAACAGGCCGCCTGCAAGCAGCTCGCCGGTGGTGGCGCGGGCCGTCACGACTGTTAGCTGGTGTCGCGCTGCCAGCCCAGCCGCCAACCGGTGCAGCAGCGCATAATGGCGGGATTTTACCTCCGATAGCTCGCGCCCTTTGGTGGCCCGAAACAGCTCGATTACGGCCGGAGCGGCGGCGCCTTCCGCAGAAAAATCTGCAGAAAGCAGCAAGGCAGTCGCCTTTTTCAGGTTGCGCCGGTGGTTCTGGTGGAAGCCGGCGGCGAGGGTGGTGTACGGCGGCGAAAGGTCGAGGTGGTGCGTCAGTCGCGCGCCGATGGTGAAGTCCGGCGGCGGCGAAGCAAGTTGGTTGGTGTAGTGCAACTGGCCGTAAGCGCGTAGCCCGGCGGGCAGCGCGGCCATAAACGGCGCGGCGTTGGGCGCCGCATCGGTCAAGCTCAGCACCCCTAGCTGCTGCGTGAAAAACGGCTGAAATATTTCCGTACGGCCCAGTCCACGCCAGCGCCGCCGTAACGGCACGGGCAGGCCCGCCGCGTAGCCGCCGTGCCCGTGGGGCACCACCACGGCGCCCCACGAGCGGGCCGTTACGGTATCGAGCCACCAGCCGGCGGTGTACACGGTGGCTTGGGGCGCAGCGGCGTGCAGCGCGGCCCACGCGGCGGGGTCGGGGTGGCGGACGAAGGTAGGCGGGGCGGGCAGGGCGGGCACGTGGCAAAGGTCGGAGGCCGGGAGCGACCTTTGCGCCCGATGCGTATACCTACTCTGTTTTCGCTTTTTCTGCTCGCGGTGGCCGGTGCCGCGCCGCGCGCGGTGCGCGCCCAGGATGCCACCGTGCCGCTCGACGCCGACACGTACCGGCTCATCGACCGCTACGCCATTCGGTTCGGGGGGGCGGTGCCGGGTCTGCAGACTAGTCTCAAGCCGTACGGTCGCACGCAGGTGGCACAATTGGCCGACGCCATCGCGGCCGACAGCGCGGCTAACCCCGCAGCCCGCCCACTCTCGCCCGCCGACCGCTTCAACCTGCGTTGGCTCCGGCGCGACAATTGGAATGCCGCCCGTACACCCGCCGAAGTGGGCGACGGCTACGTGAAGGGCGTCTTTTACCAGCGGCCCGCCGATTTGTACTCCGTGCAAACCCCTGATTCGGCCTTTACGCTGCGCGTCAATCCGGTGCTGTACCTGGGCACGGGGTCGGGTACGGGCACCGGTACGGCGGGGCTCAACGTGAACACACGCGGCATTCAGGTGGAAGGCACCATCGACCGCCGCCTCGGTTTCTACACCTTTCTGGCCGACAATCAAGTGTTCGCGCCTGATTACGTCGATGCCCGCGTGCGCCGCGATGGCGTAGTGCCGCAGGAGGGTTTCTGGAAGCCCTTCAAAAATACCCCGACCAGCGTCGGCGGCTACGATTTTTTTACGGCGCGCGGCTACCTGAATTATGCCGTCACGAAGCACATTTCGGCGCAGTTGGGGCACGACAAAGTGTTCATCGGCAACGGCTACCGTTCGCTCATTCTGAGCGATTACGCGCCTGCGTTCTTCTTTTTGAAGCTGAATACGCAGGTCTGGCGCTTCCGCTACCAAAACCTGTTTACCGAACTGACGGCCAACTACGGCCGCGCCAACCAGGTGTATGGCAAGAAATACATGGCGCAGCACCACCTGAGTTTCGCCATCACGCCGCGCCTGAGCGTGGGCATGAGCGAAATGGTGATTTTTGGGAAGCGTACCGGCGGTTTCGAGCTGCAATACCTCAACCCCCTCATTTTCTATCGCGCCGTGGAGCAGGGCGTTGGCTCGAAGGATAACTCGCTCGTCGGGGCCGACGTGAAATGGAACGTGGTAAACCGCGTGCAGCTCTACGGCCAAGTGCTGCTCGACGAGTTTCTGTTGAAGGAAATCAAAGCGCGCAAGGGCTGGTGGGCCAACAAGCAAGCCGTGCAGCTTGGCGTGAAATACGTAGATGTGGCCGGCGTCTCGAACCTCGATGTTCAGGCCGAAGTCAATTTTATACGCCCCTATACTTACCAGCACCAGGATTCGCTCACCAGTTACCAGCACTACCAGCAGCCGCTGGCCCACCCCATCGGCGCTAACCTTACCGAGTTTATCGGCGTGGTGCGCTACCAGCCCAGCGTGCTACCCCGCCTGACGGTGGTCGGCAAGGCGATTTATACCGATTTCGGCACCGATGTGGTCGATCTCAACACCGGTTCCACCAACTACGGCACCAACGTGCTGCTCTCCTACAACACCCGCCCCAACGAGTACGGCAACAAAACCGGCCAGGGCTTGGGTACCAATCAGTTACATCTCGATTTTACGGCGTCCTACCAAATGGCGCACAACCTGTTCGTGGATGTGAAGCAGGTAGTGCGACAGATGGCATACGACCAGACCGTGTTCCCCGCCACCGACATCACGCCGCGCGCCGCCGATGGCAATTTTACCTCCGTGGCGCTGCGCTGGAATATCGGGCAGCGGCTGTATGAGTTTTAGGGGTTGAGACTGGCAAGTGATAAGCAAACGGCCCTTTCCTTATCACTTGCGTTGGCATCTGATAAGGAAAGGGCGGTTTGCTTATCAGATGCTGGGTGGTATGATAAGCAAACGCGTATTTACTTTGCATAAGCGAGTGGCTATGCAAAGCAAACCGCTGTTCCCTTATCATATGACCGCTAGTATCGCCGAACCCTGGATTCCACCGCTTCTGCCGTTTTCCGGTGAATTGGAAACGCGCGCCGTACTCAAACGCCTCAGCGAGGCACATCGGGCGCTGGCCGAGCTGAAAGGAGTCGCCGCTACAATTCCAAATCAGGAAATTTTACTTAGCACCTTGCCCTTGCAGGAGGCCAAGGATAGCTCAGCCGTCGAAAACATTATCACCACGCACGATGAGTTATACCGGGCAGCACTACTACCCGGCGATGGCGCGCGGTCGTTGGCGGCCAAAGAAGTGCAGCGATACGCGGCTGCGCTGCTGGTGGGTTATGAGCGCGTGCGGCGCAACGGTTTCCTGAGCCTCAACCACATCATCGAGATTCAGGAAACGTTGGAAGCTAATCGGGCCGGGCTGCGACGCGTACCGGGTACCGCCCTGAAAAACGAGCGTACCGGCGAAGTCGTTTTGACGCCCCCGCAGGATTACGATACCATTTTGCGGCTGATGGGCAACCTCGAAGCCTACCTCAACGACGACTCGCTCAGCGATGTTGATCCGCTGGTGAAGATGGCCGTCATTCATTTTCAGTTCGAGAGCATCCACCCGTTTTACGACGGTAACGGGCGCACGGGCCGCATCATCAATTTGCTCTATCTGGTTCTGAAAGACCTTTTGAACCTGCCGGTGCTGTATTTAAGCCGCTACGTCATTCAGCACAAAGCTGATTATTGCCGGCTATTGCAGGGCGTGCGCGACGAAGGTGGCTGGGAACGGTGGACTTTGTGGTGGCTCGATGGGCTGACCCTCACGTCGCGCTCCACGATCACGCTCATCGGGCAGATTCGCGCTTTGATGCAGACGACGAAAGTGGATTTGCGGTCGCGGTACCGCTTTTACTCACAGGATCTGCTGAACAATCTTTTCCGCCATCCTTACACAAAAATCGAGTTTGTGCAGCAAGAATTGAAAGTAAGCCGCATTACAGCGTCGAACTATCTCAATCAGCTGGCTACTGATGGCGTTCTCGAAAAACAGCGAATCGGCACTGCTAATTTCTATATCAACCGCCCCCTTTTTACGCTCCTGACCTCCGTAGCATAACTGCTTAAAACCCCATCCCCCGCTCCACGAGCAAAATCAGCAGGTGAATCACTTTGATATGGATTTCCTGTACGCGGTCGGCGAAGCCGAAGTGCGGTACGCGCACCTCTACATCGGCCAGGGCGGCCAGTTTACCGCCGTCTTTCCCGCTGAGGATGATGGTTTTCATCCCGATTTCGCGCGCCGCTTCGGCCGCGCGCAGCACGTTGGCCGAGTTGCCGGAGGTGCTGATACCGAGTAGCACGTCGCCGGGGCGGCCGAGCGCCCGCACGCCGCGCGCGAACACCTGCTCGTAGCCGTAATCGTTGCCGACGCACGTGAGGTAGCTCGCATCGGACAGGGCAAGGGCGGCCAAGCCGGGGCGGTCTTCACGGTAGCGGCCGGTGAGTTCTTCGGCGAAGTGCATCGCATCGCACATCGAGCCGCCGTTGCCGCAACTCACGGCTTTGTTGCCCGCGCGGAAGGCCGTGAGCAGCACCTCACTCGCCGCTTCGATGGCGGCCAATTGCGCTTCGTCGGCCAGAAAACGGGTCAGCAGGTCGTGCGCTTCGGTCAGCTCGGCGCGGATGAGGGAGGCGGCAGTTGCAGTCATTCGGCGCGAAAGTAGCGGATGCAGCGCGTGGCTCCGCGCTACTTCCTTACTTCATCTCGCCGGGGAAGGCGGAGGCAGGCGGGATGTTCGACGCGGTAGGCGCTACCGTCGGCAGCGGCGTGAGGCGGCTGAGTGCCTGTTTTTGGTCGTACAGCTGCGCCTTCAACTCATTGACCTGCTTGTCGAGTTGCGTGACGCGGCGGTGCAGGAAGGCCGCGTGCGATTGCTCCACGGCCAGCGCCAAGGCCAACAGCCCGGCGCCGATGAGCATCATCACCTTGTAAAAATTGTCGCGGTTGAAGTGCGAAAACTGATCATCGAGGAAATCGACGCTCACCAGATTGGTGATGACGAGGACGAGGAACAGAAAATACACCATCGCGAGCAGCAACACGAGTTTGCGGAGAGTCTGCATTGGGGGAGTGTTTAGGGTTTGGTGTTTCGTGTTTCGTGTTTAGGCGGGAGGCCGACGGTTGCCGGATGCTGACGCTATGCCGCCGCCTCGGCGCTTTGCAGTTGCTGCAACTGACTTAGACGAAAGTACGCGCCCGTTGGGTTGCGTAGCAGTGCGTCGTGGGTGCCGCGCTCGACGATGCGCCCGCCGATGAGGACGACGATTTCGTCGGCGTGACGGATCGTACTCAGGCGGTGGGCGATGACGAGCGTCGTGCGCCCGCGCATCAGGTGCGTGAGGGCATCCTGCACGAGTCGCTCGCTTTCGGTATCGAGGGCGGAAGTGGCTTCGTCGAGAATCAGGATGGGCGGGTTGCGCAGGATGGCCCGCGCGATGGCCAGCCGCTGGCGCTGCCCGCCGCTGAGGCGCGCGCCCCGGTCGCCGATGGTGGTTTGATATCCCTGCGGCTGCCGCTCGATGAACTCGTGGGCGTTGGCGACGCGGGCGGCGGCCTCCACGGTTTCGGGGGTGGCGTGCGGCGAATTGAAGGCGATGTTGGCGTAAATGGTATCGTTGAACAGGATACTTTCCTGCGTGACGATGCCCATCTGGGCGCGCACCGATTCGAGGGTCAGCGTGCGCAGGTCTGCGCCGTCGAGCAGCACGCGGCCGGCGGTGGGGTCGTAGAATCGCGGCACCAGGTCGAGCATCGTCGATTTGCCGCCGCCGCTGGCGCCGACCAGCGCCACGGTTTGGCCCCGCCGCACGGTCAGATTAATCTGATGCAACACATCGTGGTCGAGGCCGGGGTACCGAAACGAGACGTTTTCAAACGTTAGGGCGTCGGTAAACGGCGCGGCGGGTATGGCGTCGGGCGCATCGGCTACGGCCGGCTCCACATCGATGACGGCCAGAATACGGCTGCCTGCCACCAGCCCGCGCTGAATGTTGCTGAACGCGCCGCTGAGCGCTTTGGCGGGCACCAGAATCTGCGAAAACAGCACGATGTAGGTGATGAACTCCGACGGCGACAGCTCCGAATCGCCGGCCAGCACCAGCCGTCCGCCCAGAAAGAGAATGCCCGCCACCGCCGCCACGCCCAAAAATTCGGAGAGCGGTGAGGCCGCATCGCGCGCGTTCCCCATCGAGCGGACGAGCCGCGCGTAACGGTTGTTTTCGTCGTGAAACTTGCCAAGCATCCAGCCTTCCGCGTTGAAGCCTTTGATGACGCGGATGCCGCTCAGCGTTTCGTCGAGGACGGTGAGCATCGTGCCCAATACGTGCTGCCCTTCCTGCGCCCGTTTCTTCAGGCGCTTGGCTAAGGTGCTGATGATGAAGCCCGAAACCGGCAGAATAATCAGCGTGAGGAGCGTCAGGCGCACGCTCATCGTGAGGAGCAGCAGAAAGAAACCTACGAGCGTAAACGGTTCGCGGATGACGGCCGTAAGCGTACTCACCACCGAGTTTTCGACTTCCTGCACGTCGTTCGTCAGGCGCGACATCAAATCGCCCTTGCGCTCCTGCGAGAAATAACCGAGTTGAAGCGTCAGCAGTCGCTGATACAGCGCCGTGCGCAATTGCTGGATAACGTCGGCGCGCACGCCCACGATCAGCCGCAGCGCCAGATACTTGAACAGATTCGCCAGAAAAACCGACACCACCACCGCGCCGCACACCAGCGCCAGCGCCGCCACTTTGCCGTGTTCGATGATTTGCCGCCCGACGTGGTAGTTGAACCAGTCGCGCGCCCACTCCAGCGTGAGCGCAAACGGCGGCGCGTGCGTGAGGGTGGCTGCCGTGGCCGCTTCCCGCTCCGTAGTGCCGAACAGCACGTTGAGCAGCGGAATGATGAGCGTAAAATTGAGCAGCCCAAACACGATGCCCAGCACCGTAAGCACCACATACGCCGGCACAAACCCCCGGAAGGGCCGCGCAAATTGCAGAATACGCCAGTAGGTTTTCATCG
Source organism: Hymenobacteraceae bacterium (assembly GCA_031425525.1). Lineage (GTDB taxonomy): Bacteria > Bacteroidota > Bacteroidia > Cytophagales > Hymenobacteraceae > JANNMJ01. The sequence goes on from JANPJM010000082.1 coordinate 34,197, forward strand.
GGAAGCGACAAAGGTACGGGCCGCCCGAAGCGGGCCGGAACGACGGTCTGCTCCGGGCGCGTACTTTCGGATGCTAAAGCCAACTCATATGCACCGTTCCAATTTTCTCACCCTGCTTTCCCTCGGCGCCGGTGCCGCTTTCACGGGCTGCCTCGGCGGCTGCGGCAAAGACGATGACGCGGCGCCCACCAACGTTGATTTCACCCTCAACCTCGCCGATTCGACCAATTCGGCGCTCGGCGCGGCGGGCGGGTTCGTGTACCGCAGGCCGAACGAGGCCATCATCGTGGCGCGCACGGCGGCGGGCACCTACATCGCCGCCGCCCGCGCCTGCACGCATCAGCAAACCAGCCTCGTCTTCCTGGGGCGAGGCGGCGTGTACCAGTGCCCCAACCACAACGCCGAATTTCGGCCGGATGGCAGCGTGGCGCGCCAACCAGATACAGGTTCCGCCGGTAACCTAAAAGTGTACGCCGTGGCCCAAACCGGCAACACGCTGCGGATTACGGGGTAAAGACCATTCCGGAAACCTGGAATGTCGTGCGCAAACGTGCGGATGACCTTCCGGAAACCTGGAAGCCGATGCGCAAACCTGCGGATGATGTTCCGGAAACGCGGAAGCCGATGCACAAACTTGCGGATAGCATTCCAGAAACGCGGAAGCCGATGCACAAACTTGCGGATGCCGTTCCAAAAACGCGGAAGCCGATGCGCAAACCTGCGGATGACCTTCCGGAAACGCGGAACGCGCCGTGCGTTACGGAACGCTCTCGTACGCCCCCGCCGAGGGCGCCACGGAGCTACGCGGCGCATTCCGCAGATCAACCGGCACCGCCGGGCTCACCGGTTTGCCGAGGCGGCGGGCAGGTGAAAGCAACGAATCGAGCCGCAAATCGAGGTTGCGATAGTCGATGTTGCGGTACAACGGGTTTTGGCTGAGAATATTGGTGCCCGACTCGCGAGTAGGCCGGTTGTACTTGTCGCCTTCGATATTGAACCGCGCAAACGGCGTTTGCAGCACGTTGTGGCGGAAGGTGTACAGGCTGTCGGAAGTGCTACCCTCGCGCAGCAGCAAAATCTCGTTTTGCAGTTGGCCGCGCTCGTCCGTCAGGCCGCTCCACAGAATACTGTTTTCGACGGTGAGGTCGGTTTTTGCGCTGCGCACGACGTTCTCGGCCACTTCCACAGCGTTGTTGAACGCGAGGGCTTCGGTGGCGCGGCGGCTGCCGGTAAACGGACCGGAGCTCATATCGATGGAGCAATGCGCCAGCCGCCACGTGCCGCCCCCGACGCCCACCACCGCCCGCTCGCCGCAATGCGCGACGACCGTGTTGATTACCTCCACGGTACCCGCTCCGGCGCCATAAATGCCCACCGTGTACGCCGTTCGGATGGTGCTGCTCTCAATCAGGAGTTTGTGGCCGGGCACGACCCTCGGATTATCGATCAGCACGCCGTAGGTGGCGTTGCGGATGCTGGTATTGAAAATCTCGTTACGGTCGCTCTGCCGTAAGCCCCGGCTCGGCCGGAACAGGATGGTGCCCCACTGGCCGGGCGTAAACGCGTATTTCGGGAAGCGGATGTCGAGCGTTTCGTAGCGCGGGTCGCGGGTGTCGTAATAATCGTCGCGCCGCAAGCCCCGGAAGGTTACGCCGGGCACATCCGGCCCCAGTGCGCCGCACTGCAACCGGCCCAACACCACCAAACTAGCGCCGGGCGCCACGTACACCCGCGTGCCGGGGGCGATAATGAGCGTACAACTCGAATCGACGACGGTGTTTTTGAGCAACACGATGGGGCGGGCGGCCGTCCAGGTAGTGTCGCAGGCCACGACGGGCGCAAAGCCACTAGAGGCGTTGTAGTAACGCGCGTTTTCGCCGTAGGCCAGCAGTTTTACGGTGCGGGTGGTGCCGTTGGCGGTCAGGCGCACGTCATCGGTCACGATAAACGCAATATCGGCGGCGTTGGGGTCGATGGTAACGGTGGCGATCACGAGGAGCGAATCGCGCCCGCGCAGATCGAACCCGCGCCGCGCCGGGCCTCGGCGACCGTCGATAATCAGCTCAAAACGCGCTACCGCCGACGCCGCCCCCACCAACGCGATTTCATCAACGCGCACGGCTTTGGCGTTGCGGTTATGCACCCAAAACCGCCGCGACGCCGACCCGCGACTCACGAAAACGGTATCGAAGAATACCGTATCGACGGTGGCCGTGAGCGTGGCGCCGGCATCGCGCGTGATGATGTCTTCGCGCGGCTCGCAGCCGGTCAGTAGTGCCGAGCCAGCGCCTACAAGCGCCAGCAGAATCCAGAAAAATCGACGCAGGTGCTTCATTAGGGGCGCTAACGCGCAAAACGACAGAGTTATTGCTTTTCGGCTCGACTACGCTACCCCTTCCCGCAACCGCTCGGCGTTATCGGCAATCCGCAACTGCTCGACGAACTCGTCGATGTTACCATCGACCACCGACGCCAAGTTGTACACCGTCAGGCCGATACGGTGATCGGTGACGCGGCTTTGCGGGTAGTTGTAGGTGCGAATCTTGTCGGAACGGTCGCCGCCGCCGATCATACTCTTGCGTTGCGCACCTTCGGCTTCGTTTTTCTTCGCCAATTCAATTTCGTAAATCCGCGAACGCAGCACTTGCAGCGCCTTATCGAAGTTTTTGAGCTGCGACTTCTGATCCTGGCATTGCGCCACGATGCCCGTGGGCAAGTGCGTGAGGCGCACCGCCGAGTACGTGGTGTTCACCGACTGCCCGCCCGGCCCGCTCGACATAAAGAGGTCTTTCCGAACGTCGTTCATATCAATGGGCACTTCCAGCTCACCGGCGTCGGGCATCACCACCACGCTCGCCACGGACGTGTGGATGCGGCCCTGCGTTTCGGTGGCCGGCACGCGCTGCACGCGGTGTACCCCCGACTCAAACTTGAGTTTGGCGTACACATCTTCGCCCACCACGCCGATGATGATTTCTTTGTACCCACCGCTCGTGCCCTCGGTAGCGTCGATGAGTTCCATCTTCCAGCCCATCCGCTCGGCAAAGCGGGCGTACATCCGGTAGAGGTCGCCGGCGAAGATGGCGGCTTCGTCGCCGCCGGCTCCTGCCCTGATTTCCAGTACGATATCTTTCGAATCGTTCGGGTCCGTCGGGATCAGCATTTCCTTCAACTTGGCCTCCTGCGCTTCCTGAAGCGGCAGTAGCTCGTCGAGTTCGCCCTTGGCCAACTCCCGAAATTCTTCATCTTTCTCGGTGGCGATAACCTGCCGGGCGCCGTCGATGTTGCTCAGGATATTCTGGTACGTGCGGTATTCCGTCACGATTTTATCCAGGTCTTTGTATTCTTTGTTGAGCGCTTTGTACCGTTTGAGGTCGCTCAACACATCGGGCTGCTGTAACTCGTGCGCCACTTCGTCGAACCGCACCCGAATCGCTTCTAACTTATCAATCATAACCAGTAGGTATGCGGCAAAGGTACGAACTTGCGCCCCGGAGCGAATTTTGTGCGCCTTTGCAGCGCGTACTTTTGTACCTTAGTTTCATGCAGCCGTACAAGCACCGGCCGCCGCCGCTGCGGCTTTCTGCTCGGTTATCTGTCTTCGCTGGCCCATCTCGCGCAATTTCCTGATTTCGCTCCTCCCTATGAAGCCATTGCTTCGCCTGTTGCCCGCCGTTGTTCTGGGCGCTACGCTGCTCGCTTCCTGCGACACGATGAATAATTCCCGCTCCGAAACCGGCGGCGATCCCTCGCTCGCGCGGGAAGCCGAGAACTGGAAAGTCAAGCGTATCACACCCGAAGAGTTGCTGAAAGGCGCCGTGTGGGCCGGCGATTCGCTGACGCACGCCGCCGAGCGCGAATTGAAAGAAGAAGGGCTGCCCGTCGACTCTTTCCGGCTCAAACGCCTGCCGCGCACGGCGGGTGTAGCCAACACCTTGGGCGCTACCGTGGCCGTGGTACCAATGGCGCGGCCGGGCATCGGCGTGCGGGTGTCGCGCCCGACGCCCGAAACCTTTTCGTATGTGCGGCCCGCCAGCAATGGCAAAGTGTGGCGCGCGTACTTCACCCGCAAAGGCGTAGCCGAATTTTATACCCAGCGGATGCGCCCGCTGACCCGCGCCGAAAAGCGCACCGGCACTACTAAAATCGACGAATAGCGGCCCGGCTGCCTCAGGCACCTTTTTCCGCCCGAACCTTGTTTTTGTCCATCGAACCCGTTGCTCGTCGCCCCGTTGGCGACCTGCGTTTTTTTCGTGTTGAATACTATGCCCGTTCAAAAAGCTACTGATGCCGATTTCTCGGCCCTCCTCGCCGAACACGAGCGCGTGGTGGTGAAATACTACGCCGATTGGTGCGGTTCGTGCCGCCTGTTCGCCCCGAAATTCAAGAAAATGAGCGACGACGCCGGCCTCGCCAACGTCACGTTCCTCGACGTTAATGCCGAAACCGATCAGGCCGCCCGCAAAGTGGCGGGCGTGACGAATCTGCCGTTCTTTGCCGCTTTCCGCGACGGCCAACTCGTCGGCACGGTGTCGGCTACTAAAGAAGAAGCCGTCCGCGACCTCATCGGCCGCTTGGCATAACCGATGCTCGCTTGCCGCCCCGCGCGCCTCACGGCGCGCGGGGCGGTTTTTTTGCGCCTCGTCCGATTCGTTCGATTTCCCCTCGCCTATTTTTTTGCACTATTCATGAAGATTCCGGCCATCAAGCAACTCGTCGAGGCGCATACCCTCGCCGAGCTACGCGCTGCCGAGGAGGCACTGCTCGACGAGCAAACGCCCGCGTTCGACATTCCTGGCGACGATGAGGGCGAACAACTCACCCACGTATTGGCTGCCATCTGGATTCAGCATTACATGGACGAACACGGCGTTGTGTTCCCAGCCGCACTGCGCGAATACACCAAAAAGGTACGGGTTTCCATCAGCTAACCCGGTGGCGCCTACCGGCTGTTTGGGGCACTTTGGCGCTCCGGCGTGGCGCGCCGGTCTGCTGACCACAGACGGAAACGTACCGTTCACCTCTCAAATCCAGGGGCTGGCCGAAAAGTGTTTGTGCGTAGGACGATAGCAGGAGAGATTTGCATCATCAACTCGCCGTTAGTCGTTCTTCTCGCTTCTGCCATGCGCCGTTCCTCTTCTTGGTTTTTGGGTTTACTGCTGGCTGCCAGCCTCTGCGGCGGTTGCTCCGCCGACCGTAGCACCACCGGGGCCACGGGCGCGAGCCTCACCGACAGCTACCGCCTCGCGTGGAGCTACCTGATGATGGCCGGCGAGTAATTTCGTTTTTCTTTCCCTTCCTTTTTCTGCCCGGTCTGACGTACGTCAGCATTTCCCTGCTCCGGCCGCGTGCCGGGGCAGGGTTTTTTTGGGTGCCGCGCGCTGGGTTTGCATCGAGTCGGTGCGTAAGGGGACGTAACGTCCAGTTCCTGCTTGTTGCCGCGCGCTGCCGAGCGTCAGTCGCCAAGCAGGAGTTGGGCGTTACGTTGCCTAACCGCCGGGCCTTAGGGGCGCCAAGCGGGAGCTTGGCGTTACGCACGCAACACTCACCGCCTATACCCCACCTTTGCCGGCGCGCGGGTCGCACTCCGCGCTCCTTCACCAGTCAGCCTCCCTTTGAGGAAGGGATACGGCGCCCGTCGCGCCCCGATAGCCGTTGCGTGGTGCGGGCGCGACGGGCGTTCGTGTGCGTGGCGTTACGTCGGCGCGGCGGCTAGCTTTGCTGGCGCAATTCACGCCGCCGTGCGCGGCTTTTTCTGTAGCTCCCGCCCCGCCCATGGATTCTGCCCGCCTACTCGAATGCGTACCCAATTTTTCGGAGGGACGCGACCTCGCCAAAATCGCCCTCATCACGGCTGAAATTGAAGCTGTTGAAGGCGTTCAACTCTTGAACGTAGACCCCGGCCGCGCCACGAACCGCACCGTCGTGACACTGGTGGGCGCGCCCGAAGCCGTAGTGGAAGCCGCTTTCCGGGCCATCAAAAAAGCGTCGGAAGTGATCGATATGCGCCACCACACCGGTGAACATCCGCGCATGGGCGCCACCGACGTATGCCCGCTGGTGCCGATTTCGGGCGTCTCGATGGAAGAAGCCGCGCACCTTGCGCGCGTCCTCGGCGAGCGCGTCGGGCGCGAACTGGGCATCCCCGGCTACTATTACGAAGAAGCCGCTACCACGCCGGAGCGCCGCAACCTCAGCACCGTGCGGGCCGGCGAGTACGAAGGGCTCGAAACCAAGCTACGCGACCCGCGCTGGGCGCCCGATTTCGGCCCGTCCGCCTTCAACCCCGGCGCGGGCGCGACGGTCATCGGCGCGCGCGATTTTCTGGTGGCGTACAATCTCAATCTCAACACCACGTCCACGCGCCGTGCCAACGCCATCGCGTTTGATTTGCGCGAGAGTGGCCGCTCGACCAAAAACCCCGACGGCAGCACCACCACGCAGCCGGGGCTGCTGAAGGCCGTAAAAGGCATCGGCTGGTATATTGAGGAATATGGCATTGCGCAAGTCAGCCTCAACCTCACCAATATTCGGCAAACGCCCGTCCACTTAGCTTTTGATACGGCCGTGAAGGCCGCCGACGCGCGCGGCATCCGCATTACCGGCTCCGAGTTGGTGGGGTTGGTGCCGCTGAATGCCTTGCTCGACGCGGGCCGGTATTTTCTGGCGAAACAGGAGCGGTCAGTAGGCGTGAGCGAGGCCGAACTGGTGAAAATCGCCGTGCGCTCGTTGGGGCTCGATGAATTGGCGCCCTTCGATGCGCAGGAGCGCGTGATCGAGTACAAACTGCGACAGCTCGCCGGGCCGGCCGCCACCCGCCTCGTGACGATGAGCCTGGCGGCGCTTGCCGACGAAACCGCCTCTGAATCGCCGGCCCCCGGCGGCGGCTCCATCGCGGCGGCAGTGGGCGCATTCGGTGCTGCCTTGGGCACGATGGTGGCCAACCTCAGCGCTCATAAACGCGGTTGGGACGACCGCTGGGCGTTTTTCTCCGACCACGCCGCTCACGGTCAGCGGCGAAAAGATGCTCTGTTGGCACTCGTTGATGCCGATACCGCCGCCTTCAACCAGATTATGGCGTGCTTCGGAATGCCCAACAAAACCGACGAGGAAAAGGCCGCCCGCAAAGCCGCCATTCAGGCTGCGACGAAGGGCGCCATCGAAACGCCCCTCCGCGTGATGGAGGAAGCGCTGGCGAGTATGGACGTAATCGAGGCGATGGCGCGCGACGGCCAACCATCGTCGGTGACGGATGCGGGCGTGGGAGCGGCGTGCGCCCGCACCGCCGTGCTGGGCGCCGCACTCAACGTGCAGGTCAATGCCGTTGATTTGGAAGACGCTGACTTCAAGCGTGATGCGTTGGCGCGCGCCGCGCAGATGCTGGCCGAAGCAGAACGGCGGGAAGGGGAGATTCTGGCAGTGGTGAGGGCGAAACTGGGCGTGTAACGCGGGGCGCCGGCCCGCGCCGAGCGAAGCGAGTTTCGCGCAACGCTCGGCGCGCTAGATGTAAGGTTAATGCGAAAGCGCTGCCGCGCTCGCGGGCCAACGCCCCGCGTTACATTCAAAACGACTATGGATATCCGCACCGGCTTCGGCTACGACGTACACCAACTACAGCCGGGCTTGCCGTTTTGGCTCGGCGGCATTGAGGTGCCGCACACGCACGGCGCGCTCGGCCATTCCGACGCCGACGTGCTTATTCACGTCATCTGCGATGCGCTGCTCGGCGCGGCCAACCTGCGCGATATCGGGTTTCATTTCCCCGATACCGACCCGCAGTACAAAGGTATCGACTCGAAAAAACTGCTGGCCGGTGTGATGACGCTGTTGCGCGCGCGCGGCTGGCGGCTCGGCAACGTCGACTCCACCGTGTGCTTGGAAGCGCCTAAAGTGAACCCGCACATCGCCTCAATGCAGACGTGCCTGGCCGCCGTGATGGACGTGCCCGAAGACGCGATTTCCATCAAAGCCACCACCACCGAAAAACTCGGTTTCGTGGGACGGCGCGAAGGCGTGGCGGCGTATGCCACCGTATTGATTCTGCGCGATTAAGGGGCGTGGAGCTTTCCGTCAGCAGCTTGCTTCCTCGCTTCCTCGCGGAGCGCACCGTGGCTACACCTACAGAGGTAGCTCGTATCGTGGCGGCATTTCGGCCGCGTCGGGTGCGGCGGCGTGAGGTGCTGCTGGCGCCTGGGCAAATTTGCAGTCACTACTACTTCGTGGAACGCGGGGCGCTTCGGATATTCAACCTGAATGCAAAAGGCGAGGAAAACACCCGCTACTTCGCGTTCGCGGGTAGTTTCGGCACCGCACTGCCCAGCCTGATCGAGCAAGTTCCGGCAACGGAATACGTGGAGGCTATCGAAGAAAGCGACTTACTGGTAATCGACCGAAACGATTTCTATCGCCTCGTCGAAACCCTGCCACCTTTCGCTTTCATCTACCGACGTATTCTGGAGCTGTCTTTCGTGCAGGCGCAGGAGCGAATTTACGGTTTTCAAGGGCTGAGCGCACTCGAAAAGGTGCAGTGGGTACAGCGACGATTGCCGGGGTTGCTGACGCGGGTATCCAATAAGCTCGCCGCCTCTTACTTGGGCGTCACGCCTGCCACGCTCAGCAGGCTGAAAGTGCGGCTCTGAGATACCGGGCTTCAGGTGAGCAGAGTCGGGCTAAAAACGTTGCGCTAGAACAACGATTTTGACCTCGTGCCAAGGAGAAATTTGCACTTCACTTTTAGCGTCTTTTGCACGTGAATCTTACCGGCAACACCATTTTCATTACGGGCGGCGCCACCGGCATCGGTCGGGCGCTGGCGGCGGCGCTTTTGGCGCAAGGCAATACGGTGGTAGTCTGCGGACGGCGCGCCGAACTACTAGCCGAGGCACAAGCGGCGTTGCCGGGGCTGCACACCAGGGTTGCTGATTTGCGCACCGAAGCAGCGCGCGTGGCCCTTGCGCAATGGATCACCCGCGAATTCCCGAAGCTCAACATCGTCATCAACAACGCCGGTATCCAGCGCGAGCTGGCGGTGGCGGCCCCCGACGCGGCTACACGCTTTGCGTACGAAAATGAGATCGAAACGAATCTGACGGCGCCCATCCATCTCACGCTGCTGTTGTTGCCGCACTTACTGCAACAGCAAACAGCCGCCGTGATGAATATTTCTTCGGGCCTGGGCTATGTTCCGCTCGCGATCATGCCGGTGTACTGCGCCACCAAGGCGGCGCTTCAATCATTCACCCGGTCGTTGCGGTATCAATTGAAGAAAACCACCGTGCGGGTCTTTGATCTGGCTCCGCCGATTGTCGATACTGACCTGGATCAAGGCGCACGCGCCGCACGGGGGCAGAAATCGCGCGGGATTTCGGCGGAAAAAGTGGCGGAAGCTGCGCTTTCCGCTTTCCGTCACAATCGTTACGACGTGGCGGTGATGCCGGCCGCGATCCTGCGAGTGGTCGCTCGCCTGATGCCGAATCGAATTTTCGCCATCTTCAATCGCCGGATATCCGGCCAGTAGCGCGCGGGCACACTGGGAGCAGCCACGTTACCACGTCAGGCTCTGCTCGATGCTGCGGAAACCGGGCAGGTTTTTCGGACGGTCTTCGTCGGCGGTTTGGCTCATCACCGATACCAGTCGCCCGCCCGACGCGGCACACGTAAGCGTGCCAGCGTGCGGCACCCCCAGCAACGACAGCCGAAACGCCAGCGCTTGCGCCGGTTGGCCGTTGAGGGTGGTATCACGGGCGGGTTGGAACTGCAAGTCCGCGTTTTTGTAGATGATGTTTTCCGCCATACTCTGGCGGAAAATCTCCAGCCCTTCGGCCACGCTAAGTGGCTGCTCGATACACGTGAGCGTGACGATACCGCTTTCGTTGAAGCCACTTTTTTCGCAAATCAGCGTAAAAACGCCGTCGGTGGTGCGCAAATCGGTGGTGTCGAGCGCCCACCCGGCGGGAGCCACGAATGCCAAGCCGTGGTATTGGAAGCGGGTGGCGGGCGTCGGTTTTGCACAGGCGGCAAGCACGGCGAGGCCCACAAGCAGCAACGCGTGCCGCGCGAATGGCGGCAGGAGGAGAGGAATACGCACGCTTAAAAGTAGGCCCGCGCGGGCCACTCGTTGGATTACGGCAACCGCACCGCCGGGCGCCTACTTGTGATTTTTAGCCGTCTTGAGGGCTTTTTTCTGCGTTTTGAGCGCGGCCTTCTCCTCGTGCTGGGCGGTTTTGGCGGATTTGGCGGCCCGGCGGTCTGCTTTGAGCTGTTTGCTGGTTCCCTGGGCGGCGCCGTGCTGCTCTTTGCGAATCCGCTTTTGTTCGCGGGCATCATTCTCCTGCGCGGCCATCCGGTTCTTGGTGTCGATTACGCTTTGGTCGGCGTTTTTGCGGTTGGCCGTGCTTTGCTCAGAGACTTGGCGCTGCGTTTCATAGCGTTGGCGCTGCTGGTCGAGGCGCTGCTGGGCGGTATCGGCGGGGGCGGTTTGGGCGGTGGCCGAGAGGTGGGCAAACACCCCGGCGGTGATGAGTAGTGGGAGAGCGAAGAATTTCATGACGCGTTGTTGCGTAATGCGTGGCTGAACTATAGGACGCGGCATTCGTGCTGCGACCCAACTGTGTACGGCTCGCCCGCCTGAATGACCGGTATTGTGCCATAATACTTGCCGGATGAGTAAAATGCGCGCCACTCGCTCCGCCCGCAGCAAGAGGCGCGCCCGGCCCCGTACCTTGCCCCTATGACGCCCGCCGCTCCCGCTTCGCCCGCCGCTTCTTCCGCCGCCAACCCCGCCGCGCCGCTCCCCCGTGGCCTGGGGCTGTTGCCGGCCACGGCGCTCAACATGATTGATATGGTGGGCATCGGCCCGTTCGTGACGCTGCCGCTGGTCATGGGCATGATGGGGCCGAATTTCCTGCTGGCGTGGCTCGTGGGCGCCGGGCTGGCCCTCGTCGATGGGTTGATCTGGAGCGAGTTGGGCGCCGCTCACCCCGAAGCCGGCGGCTCCTACCGCTTCCTGAAACTGGCGTACGGCGAGCGCAAATGGGGACGGCTGCTGTCGTTTCTGTACGTCTGGCAGACCCTCGTGCAGGCGCCGCTGGTGCTGGCGTCGGGCGCCATTGGGTTTGCGCAGTACGTGCAGTTTTTGCAGCCTTTGCCTCACTGGTGGCAGCCCAAAGCCGTGGCGGGCGGTGTGGTGCTACTGATTGTGGCGCTGCTCTACCGCCGCATCGAGGCCATCGGCCGGTTGGGCGTGGCGCTCTGGGTGGCCGTGCTGGCCCTGATGGGCTGGCTGATTTGGGGCGGCCTCACGCACGCGCAACACGCGGTGGCGTGGTGGCCGGTGCCCTCATCAGCTACCAGTACCGCCGTGGGGTGGCCGGGATTACTGCTATCGGCGGCGCTGGGGCAAGCGGCGGTCAAGACGATTTACTCGTACCTGGGCTACTATAATGTGTGCCATTTGGGGGGTGAAATCCGTAACCCCGGCCGCAACATTCCGCGCGCCATTTTCCTGAGCATTTTGGGCATCATGGCGCTGTACCTAGCGCTGAACTGGGCGGTAGGCTCGGTGGTGAGTTGGCAGGAAGTGCAAAGCTGGCAAGCCGCCGGACTGGCCAAAGTAGGCGGCGCGCCCGACAAATCGCAGTTCATCGTGAGCGTATTCGTTGAACGACTGTATGGGCACGGTGCGGCGCAGGTGGCTACCGGGCTGGTGCTGCTGGTGGCGTTTGCGTCGTTGTTCGCGGTGCTGCTCGGCTATTCGCGCATCCCGTACGCGGCGGCGGCCGATGGCGAGTTCCTCGAAATCTTCGGCCGGTTGCACCCGACCAAGCAGTTTCCGCACGTTTCGCTCCTGATTCTCGGCGGGCTGGGCTTCGTGTTCAGCCTGCTTTTCCGGCTGGGCGAAGTGATTTCGGCGATTTTGGCGATGCGCATTCTGGTGCAGTTCGTGGGCCAGGCCGTGGGGCTGGTGCTGCTGCGGCGCCGCAATGGGTCGGCGGGGCTGCCGTTTCGGATGCCGCTCTATCCGCTGCCCGTGGTAGTGGCGGTGACGGTCTGGCTCTGGCTTTTTTATTCCATCGAAGGCGGCGTGGCGGTGGGCGGGTTCACGCTGCCTTTTCAAGGGGCGGCCCTGCTGATGATGGCGCTCGGCACGGGCGTTTTTCTGGCTCGCAGCCGGAGTACAGGGCAGTGGCCTTTCTGAGTGACGAGTGACGAGTTTGGCGCGGGGCTCCGCCCCGTGTGGGCTATTTCCGGGGCTCCAGCCCCGGCACGGCGCGCGGTTCGTTCGCGTAGAGCAATCAAGTTGGAGCGCCGCCTTCCCCTCCCTTGCCCGGCAGTTAACTGCCGGGCAAGGGAGGGGAAGGCGGCGCGTTTGGGCTACTGCAAGCGGGCTACGGGGGTGGGCTGCAAGCAGGTTACGGTGGCGGGCTGCTGGCGGGCCAGAGCCCCGCAAATAGTGCACACGAGGCAGAGCCCCGCGCGACAGCCCGCTTTCACTAGTCACTCCTCACCAGTCACTCCTCACTTCCCACTCACCCGTACTGTTTTCCAATACGTGGTATCGGGCATCACCACTTCCATCTTGTATTCGCCGGGGGCGAGCTTGCCGACTTGCACGGCGCGCGTGGCGGCGGTGCTGGGTTGCAGGAACTCGGTTTTGAGGTAGCGGCTCGTTTTTACGTCGATGAGGCGGAGCGTGGCGGGCTGCGTGAGGCGATGGTTTACCCGAACTCCGAACGTGCCCGTGCGGCGGTTCGGAATCAGGTCGAGGCCTGACAGGCTTTCCGTCACGACGGGTTCCGGCGTGGCTACTGTTTTGCGGGGCTGCGTTTGGGCAAGAGCCGGGGCCGCGCCCAAAAGGCCGGCCACGAACGAAAAAATCAGGAAGCGGGGTGTGGTGAGCATCAGGAAGCGGGCAAAGTAGACCCGTTGCGCCGCCCTAAGGCAAAACGAGGGCCACATGTTGGCGCGCTCGCCCTATTGCACCGCCGCCCCCGACACCACGGGCTCCACCACGGGGGCCGCCGGCAGCACGGTACCGCGCTTGCTGCGCCGGGTGCCGGCCACCCGCTTGGCCTCGCCCGCGCGGAGGAGGTGGCCGGTATGGTCGAACAACAACGGCGTGCCATTGACGCGCGCCTGCCACGTGATGCTGCCATCGGCGGAGGTGATGCGCGCCACCCGCCGAACGGGTTTTTTGGGTTTTTGCGCCAGTACGTAGGCGCGGGCGGGCGCGGGCAGTTCCTTGGCGGATTCTACGGTGGAGGTGCGCAGCCACTGGCCGCCGCCGTTGAAGGTGGCCACGGCGGCGCGGCCATCGGTCTGGCGGTACGCGGCTTCCCAACGGCCGCCGGGGCGGCGAGTCCAGGTGGGGGTGGGGGCTACGCCGCTGAAACGCGCGGCATACGTGGTTTGTACGACGGCTGGTACGTGGCCGAGCAGGGCGGGCTGCGCTGCTGCCGAAAATGCCAAGCTCGCGCTCAATAGAGAGGTGGCGAGCAGGAGACGAAAGGAGAAGAAAGAACGCATAAGCCGAAAAGTTAAAAAGCGTGTCAGCCCCAGTACGGCAATGAACGCCAGTTGTTTGCCCGGCCTTTCTGAATCAGCCCAGCCGCCCGCCCTTGAATGGCCGGACAAGGGAGGCGGGGCGCCGGCTCAAAACTGAAAAATTATGCCAATCGTGGGCACTACCAGCGGTTCGTTGTCGGTGAAGAGGACGGGGATGGCGTTGCTGCCGTCGGGTTGGATGGGCTGGCCGTCAGTGGTGGCGAACTTGGTGGGGTCGGCCGCATCGCGCTGGAAGGTGAACTGCGCGGGCCCAAGGTTTGGGGAGACGAACGCATTCGTCACGTCAAAATACAGGTTCAGCGCCGTGCGACGGAAGTTGAGCTGCTTGTCTAACCGGAAATCGAACTGGCGGAAAAACGTCGTCCGCTGCGTGTTGAGCTGCGCAAAATCGAGGACGCCCTGCCCCGCTACGGGGAAATTAGCGCGCGAAGCCGCGATATCCCACGGGGTGTAGGGCGCGCCGCCGGCCATCCGCAGCTTCAGGCCCATCTGCCAGCCCTTGCCGAACTGACGGCCCAGCAACGCCGATACGAGGTGGCGCGTGTCCCACGCACTGGGCTTGAGCTTGCCGTCGCGCCCGCTGAATTCGGAACGGAAGTACGTGTACGAAAACACCAGAAACAGCCCCTTGGTCAGCTTTTGCTGCGCAAACGCCTCCACGCCCCACGCGCGGCCTTTGCCATCGCTGCGGATGGCCTCGTTGCCGAGGGCGTTGAAATCGCCGCCGAGGTTGGCCAGCGAGATGCCGTCGCGCACGCTCACGGGGTAGTCAGAATACCGCTTATAGAAGCCCTCCACGGTGAAGCGCCGCGCGGGCGTTGGCAGAAATTCCAGCCCGGCTACGTAGTGCGTCGAGCGAATGTAGGCGGCGTCTTTGTTGAGCGGGGTGCCGTCCGGCGCGGTGAAGCCGAGCAGCGTGGACGGCAAAATCTTGTAGTAAGTGCCCACCGAGGCGTTGAGGTTCCAGCGGTCGGTGAGGGCGTAGCTGGCCGAGCCGCGCGGCGAAAACGTGCGCCACACTTCGGCGCCCGTGCGGGTGAAGGTGTTGCCGTCGGCCCGCACCCCGCCCGACAGACTCAGGCGGCTGGTAGCCCCGAAGCTGCGCGTAGCCTGCGCAAACGCGCCGTAACGGCCGTAAACGAGGTCGTTCTGAAAATTCACCGTCACGGCCGGCGACACCAGTTGGCCTTGCGCATCGCGCACTTCGCGCCGCAGGCGGTTGAAAAACTGGGAGTCGAACTCGATCAGCTGCCCGCTCACGCCCACGGCCCAGCGCACGCCGCCGGTGGTGCGGTTGAGGTCGATGCGGAGCTTGTTTTCGCTTTCCGTCGAGCGGGTGCGCAGGTTGCGGGCGGCTTCGTTGCCAATGTCGCGGTTCTGAAACTGGTCGATCTTGTACCAGATGCTCGTGCGGTTGAGCGCCACGTTGAGGTAGCCGCCCGGCACGAGGTGGCGCAGGCCCGCGCCCAGGGTGTAGTTCTGCTGAATGAAGGTGGGCTGCGAACGCAGAACGTCGTCTTTTTCAGGGGTAGATTCCTTCGGCGGCACCACCGAAAAATCGTCGAGCGCCCCTAGGCCCAGCAGCGTGACGGTCGTTTTGGGCGAAACCTTGTGCGTGATCTTGAATTGCGCGTCGGCGTACTTCGGCCGAATGGGTAAGTCGATCAGCGCAAAGAAATTCTGGAGGTACGACTGCCGCACGCTCGCCAGAAACGTGGTGCGCCCGCCGTTCACGGAATCTTTGCGGGTGCTGCGGCTCAGCGGCCCTTCCAGCGTGAGAGCGGCCTCGGTGAACGACGTGCGGATGTTGCCCTGCAGCCGTTCGGGCGAGCCGTCGCGCTGCCGGAATTGCAGCACGCTGCTCAGAGGATTATCGTACCGCGCCTCGAAGGCCGACGAACTCAGCGTCACGTCTTCAATGAACGACACGTTCAGGATGCCCGCTGGCCCGCCGGCACTGCCTTGCGTGGCGAAGTGGTTGATGACGGGCACCTCGATGCCATCGAGGTAATAGACGTTTTCGTTCGGCGCGCCGCCCCGGATAATGATGTCGTTGCGGAAGCCCGCCGTGCCGCCCGTGCCGCCGCCGCCCACGCCGGGCAGGCTCTGTACGGTGCGCGAGATGTCGAACGAACCGCCAGGGTTCGTCAGGATTTCCTCGCTCGTCAGGCGCTGCACGCTCAGCGGCGTTTCGGCCGTGGCCACGCGGATGGCGCGGCTCGCCGTCACTTCAACAGTGCCCACCTGCTGGGCGGTGGGTTCGGGTTCGAGCACCAGCGTGGCGGCGTTGCCGCTCGTGAGGCTCACGTTGAAGCGCGTGAAGGGCGCGTAGCCCACGGCCTGCACCCGCACGTTGTAGTTGCCGGGGGGGATGCCGGTGAGGCGAAACCGCCCCTCCACGTCGGCGGCGGTACCGAGGGTGGTATTTTCGAGCGAAACCGACGCGCCGATCAGGGGTTCCTGCGTGGCGCGGTCGCGGGCGAGGCCCGTGAGGGTGGCGGTGGGGCCGGTTTGGGCCTTCGCCGGCCCGTAAAGCAAGATCAGCAGCAGCAACAGGAGGCAACGGGACATAATTGACGACCGATTTGGTTGGTTTTACTACTTGTTTGGTGCGTAACCGGCGCAAAAGTAGTTGGTTTTCCAACTTCCTTTCTGTTCTCAGACTGTTACCCGTATTTTTGTATCTACTCCGATGACGTACGCTTTCATTCAGGCTCTGCTGGCTTCGGCCGACGAGTACGAGCATTCCCTACCCGCTGCCGCTGCGGCCAGTGAGGCCGGTTTCGGGCAGTGGCTGCTGGCGCGGGCCGGGGCCGAGGCCATACCGGAGGTGCCCGAAGTGCCCGAAATACGCCGCCGCGCCGAGCAGCCATTCATCACGCCGGAATCCGAAATCTGTACCCTCCTCACGATCACGTACCGCTACGTGCGCGGCTACGTGCGGCAGGCGCTGGCCGATTCGCCGCTCGCCAATTTCGACGATTTTACGTACCTCGCCGCCTTATTGGAGGCCGAGCCGGGCGCACTTACCAAGTCGGAGCTGATCGAACTCAATATTCAGGAGAAGGCCACCGGCATCGAAATCATCCGTCGGTTGCTGGCGCGCGGCTTCGTGACCCAAACCCCGCACCCCACCGACAAGCGCGCCAAGCACCTGCGCCTCACGCACGCGGGGCGGGGGGTGCTGTTCGCCGCCTTCGGCCCGATGGGCCAAGTGGCCGCCTTGAGTATCGGCCCGCTCACCCCGCCCGAAAAACAACTGCTGCTGCGGCTGCTCAGTAAGCTCGACGGCTTCCACCACCCCATTTTTCTGGCCAGCAAAGCCGATTCTTTCGAAACGCTGGTCGAGCGGCACCGGTCGTCACCGAAGGCGTAATTTCATTTGGTCGGTTTAGCTTTGGTCAGTTTTAAAACCGACCAAAGCTAAACCGACCAAAATTTTACGTGAACGCCACCCATACGCTTCGCTACCGCCAGAACAGCACTGCCATCCTTCGGCGCAGCCTGGGCCTCACCCAACAACAGCTGGCCGATTACCTCAACGTGCTGCCGCAGCGTGTCGGCGACGCCGAGTCGGGTCGGCGCGCACTGACGATGCGCGGCAACGCCGGCATCCGGCATACTTACTTACTGCTGCTGCTGCCGCCAGCGGCCTTCGATGCGGCCAATATGCCGGAGCGTATTCTTGAACCGCCGGTAGCCGGGGAACTGCTGCCTATACCCGCCCCCGTGCCACCCCTCACCGAGAAGGCTCGTGAAGACCTGGCCTGGCGCCAAAAAGTGTGCGCCGTGGAAGCCAAGCAACTCCGGTTCGCCCTCGCGCAGCGGTTGGCGCGTGCGCAGTGGCAAACCCACATACGACACATGCGCCAAGCCGTGCTCGCAGCCTTCGCCAACCCACCCGCCAACGCGGTGGCGTTACGCGCGCAGGTGCCCGACGATGACCCTGCCACGACGGCCGATTTTCAGCAGCTACTCGCCATTCTGCTGCGGCGTAGCGCGCGCGTCGAGGGGCTTCTCGCGCCGGCTACCCTCGCCCACGACCAGCTCCGCCTGTACCTCCTCGAAGCCGAAGCGGTTACGCTTGCAGCGTGGTTGGCGGCGTCTGAAACGGCGCCTATAACGTGAGCCCCACGCCCACCACCAGCCCCGTGCTGGTCAGGTGGCGCGGCTGCCAGCGCAACGTGGGCGCGGCGCGCACCGTCAGGCGCGGCGCCACGGCATAGTTGAGGCCCAGGCCGCCCAAAATGGCTACCGTAGGCCCGCCGAACGGCCCCGTGCCGGTGGTTTCGGCGGCGCCTTCGGTCCCGCGCCGGAACCATTGGCCTTGTACGCCGGCCGCCACATCGGCCCAGCAGCGGGTGCTGCGCGAGACGGGCGTCAGGCGGTAGCGCACGAGCAGGGGCACGGTCAGGAAGTGGTAGGCGGCGCGCCGTGCGGCGGCTTCGGTGCCGGTGCGTACGTCGGTGACGAGGCGCGCGTAGCCCACGCCCGCGCTCAGGCTCAGGTGTTCGGTGAGCAAATATTCGGCGTTCAGGGCCGCGCTCAGGGCCGTGCGCCCGGTTTCGAGACGCCCGCCCGACGTGGTGCGCGTCCAGGCCAGATGCTCCGGCCCGGCGGCGGCGGCCACTTGCCAACGGTGCGTCAGGGCGGGCGCATGGCGCACGATGACGACTGGGTTGGCGCCGTCCGCAACGGTAGCCGCAACGGCACTGGTTGCCGCCAGCGCCGTTGCCTCGGCCCCCAGCGAGAGCAGGTGTAGCAGCGAATCGGCGCGGCGCTGCAAGCGGGCCAACGCATCTTTTTCGGCGAGCAGCGCGGCGGTGTAGCGGGTGCGGGCGGTGGTGGCGTCGGTGTCACCGGCCGTGGCGTTTGTGGCAGGTGGGGCAGAGTCGGCGGCGTTGCGCGGTGGGTGTGCGCTTGCCGTCTGCCCGGCGTTTTGCACGGCATTTTCAGCAACCGCCAAGGGCAGCAGCACCACGGGTAGCGCAGCGGAAGCACCGGCGCCCAGCACGACGGTATTTCCTGTTGAACTCGGCAAAGCGTTGCCAACTGAACTCGTAACAGCTACCGTCGCCAGCCGCACTGGCGCAGCAGCTTGACCAGCCGTGCTACCTTCTCTTGCCTGGCCTTTCGAGGCCGCGTAAGCGCGGGTACCGCCCACGCGCGTAGTGGCCACGAGGCTGTTGTACTGGCTGCTATACTGGCTGGTGGGTTGGGCACCGCGCCCGGTTACCGCCGCCGGATTGGGCTGAGAAGCCGGCGCGGCCGGCACTACCACGGGCCCCACCGGAGCTAC
The DNA here is from genome assembly GCA_031425525.1 of Hymenobacteraceae bacterium. Lineage (GTDB taxonomy): Bacteria > Bacteroidota > Bacteroidia > Cytophagales > Hymenobacteraceae > JANNMJ01. Next base: position 53,059 of record JANPJM010000082.1, read on the forward strand.
GTCAGCCACAGCAGCCACGCTTACAGCGGGTGCCATCGAATGCGGCAGCAACCACCCGATCAGCACGCCCAACACACCCGTGAACACGGCGGGCAGCAGCGTGCGCGGGGTGCCGAACCGGCGGCGCGGCGCGGGAACCGCGCCGGCGCCCACGCGCGCCTCGATGCCGCGCCAGACCGCCGCCGACGGCTCCGGGCGGTACGCGCCGAGGCGGTCGCGCAGGAAAGAATCGAGGCGGGTGGCGTCGGGGGAAGTATCATCGGGGCCGGTAGATTCGGCGGGAAATGGATCGTTGAAGTTCATCGCGGCAGATGGTTATGTTCGGCGTGCATGAGCTGCACGAGCCGAGAGCGGCCTTTAGAGAGTTGGGCTTTGGAGGTTGATTCGGTGATGCCGAGCAGCTCACCGATTTCGGCGTGCGAGTAGCCGTCTACGGTATACAGCAGCAGCACCACGCGGCAGCCGTCGGGCAGTTTTTCGATGAGGCGGAACACTTCCTCGACGCCCATGCGGTCGAGGGCATCGCTATCGGGGGAGTGCAAATGATACGCATTTTCGATGGGCAGCGAGCGGCGCAAATACTTGTCGTGTTCGTAGGCGGTAAGCGCCGTCGTGACGACCACCCGTCGGATCCAGCCCTCCAACGACCCTTCCCCCCGGAACGAGTCCAGGCGCGTAAACACCTTCACGAAGGCATCCTGCAAAATGTCTTCGGCCTCCTCTAGCGAGCGCGCGTATCGGCGCGCCGCCCCCAGCATTGTGGGGGCGTAGCGGACGTACAGCGCACGTTGCGCGCCCGCCTCGCCGTTGCGGCAGCGGGCGAGCAGCAGCTCGATATCAGGGGCCAGCATGCAGGGGCGGGGCGGGAAGGGCGGTTCCGGTGACTAGACTATGGGAAGTTACGAAAGGCTGCCGGGGAGGGGAGTGTTTAGTGTCTAGTGTTTAGGGCAAGCGGGGTAAGAAATCCCTCGCCTCGCGCGGGCAATCGCGCGGGGCTCTGCCCCGTGTGTGGTATTCGCGGGCCTCTGGCCCGCCAGTAGCCCGCTTGCGGTAGCTCGAGCGCACTGCGTTGCCTTCCCTTGCGCAGCATTTAAATGCGGGGCAAGGGAAGGCAACGTAGCGTCACAAATTCAATTTCGTTGCGCAAACTACCCGTGCGCCGTGCCGGGGCTGGAGCCCCGGAAATAGCCCACACGGGG
>JANPJM010000083.1:0-130939 GCA_031425525.1 Hymenobacteraceae bacterium
TTGTTGTTCTTCTTCCTCCCGGCTTTTTTTTTTTTTTTTTTCTCTTGGGGTCCCCCCCCGCGCGCCCCCCCCCCCCCACTACAGCAAAACGCCCCGCCGACCAGATGGTCAGCGGGGCGTTTTCAGTTGAAAGGCACAGTAATGGGGCTCGAACCCACGGCCTCCAGAATCACAATCTGGCGCTCTAACCAACTGAGCTATACCGTGCGTGTGCGTTTCAGTGGCACAAAGGTACGGCCGCAGGGGCATTGGGCGCAAGCGCGGGGCAGAAAAGGGCGCGGGAAGGTGCGCTCAGCGGCCGCCCCAGAAGCTCACGGCCTCACCCATCCGTTCATCGTTCACTTGCCCGTTGGCCCACGCCAAATGGCCGCTCACGAAGGTGTGCGTGATGGCGCCGCGCAGCCGCTCGCCTTCCAGCGGCGACCAGCCGACGTGGTACAGCAGGTCTTGCTTGCGCACCGTGGGGCGGGCGGCGGGGTCGAGAATGACGACATCGGCGAAGTAGCCTTCGCGCAGGAAGCCGCGCTCCTGCACCCCAAACAGCGTGGCGGGGTTGTGACAGGCTTTCTCGACGATGCGCTCAATGGGCAGAATATCGAGCGCGAGCAACATCTGTAACGCGTGTTGCACGAGCGGCAGGCCGCTGGGCGCAGTGGGGTAGGGCTGCATTTTTTCGTCCCAGGTGTGGGGGGCGTGGTCGGTGGCGAGGATGTCGAGGCGGTCGTCGAGGAGCGCCTGACGCAGCGCGGCGCGGTGATGCGGCGCCTTGATGGCCGGGTTGCACTTGATTTGGTGGCCGAGGCGGGCGTAATCATCCGCCGAAAACCACAGATGATGCACGCAGACTTCGGCCGTAATGCGCTTGCCCGCCAGCGGGCCGGGCGCAAACTGCGCCAACTCGTCGGCGGTGGTGAGGTGCAGAATATGGAGCTTGGTATCGTGCCGACGGGCCAACTCGATGGCCAACGCGCTCGATTTCAGGCACGCTTCTTCGGAACGGATGATGGGGTGCGCCGCCGCCGGAATGCGCTCGGCGGTGCCGTACTGCGCCACAGCGGCGGCGTAGCTAGCGCGCACGGTGGCCTCGTCTTCGCAGTGCGTGGCGATGAGGGTGGGCGCCTCGGCGAAGATGCGTTCGAGGGTGCGGGCGTCATCGACGAGCATATTGCCCGTGCTGGAACCCATAAAAATCTTGATGCCGGCGATGCGGCGCGGGTCGGCGGCCAGCACATCGGGCAGGTTGTCGTTGGTGGCGCCCAAAAAGAAGGCATAGTTCGCGACCGACGTTTGGGCCGCCCGCCGGAGCTTGTCGTCGAGCGCTGCCGCGTTGGTGGTGGTGGGCGTGGTGTTCGGCATTTCCATAAACGAGGTGACACCGCCCGCCACCGCTGCGCGCGCCTCCGACCCGATGGTGGCCTTGTGCGGCTGCCCCGGCTCGCGGAAATGGACTTGATCGTCGATGAGCCCCGGCAGCACGAGCTGCGCGGTGCAATCGATTTCCGTGACCCGGCCGCGCACCTCGATCTGCGGATCGATCCGCTCGATGCGTTGGCCTTTGATGAGGACGTCGGCCACCGTCTGGCGGCCTTCGTTGACGAGGGTAGCGTTTTTGAGGAGGTACATCGCGCTGTCGTTCGGGTTTCAGCCCGCAGTTTACGGCGGCGCTCGGCAATTCGCGCGCAGTGCCCCCCAAGTCCTGGTGGGCACTGTGCAACTCGGTACTACTGCCCCCTGAACCCCGGTGGGCACTGCGCAACTCCGACACACAACCCACCGGGGGCCGGTGGGCACTGTGCAACTCGGTACCACTGCCCACCGGGGGCCAGTGGGCACTGCGCAACTCGGTACCACTGTCCACCGGAGCGCGGGGAGTGCCGTGCAACTCTAACTCACTGCCCACCGCGCTTTTCGACGGCGGGTGGAAGCCCGCGCTACAATGCCGACCTTTGCGGGATGGAAGTCCCTGAAGAAGTGTTGCCGTCTGCCGCTGCCCCCGCCCCTGAAAATCTTTTCGAGCAGTTCAAGCTCAACCGGCAGTTGTTCAATGCCGTAGCCGCGCTGGGCTTCACGGAGCCCACGCCGGTGCAGTTGAAGGCCATTCCGCTGCTGTTGGCGGGCCACGACCTGCTCGGCATCGCGCAAACGGGCACCGGCAAGACCGCCGCGTTCGGGCTGCCGCTGATTATGAAGGTGAAGTACGCCCAGGGCCGCTACCCGCGCGCCGTGGTGCTGGCGCCCACCCGCGAGCTGGTTATTCAGCTCACCGAACACCTGCGGGCGCTGGCCCAATTCACCGATTTGCGGTTCGCGGCGCTGTACGGCGGCCTGGGGCCGAAAGCGCAATCGGAGCTACTCGCCACGGGCATCGACATTGTTATTTCGACGCCCGGCCGCCTCTGGGAGCTGTACTCGAGCGGGATGCTGACGCTGAAAGAAGTCAAAACCTTGATTCTCGACGAAGCCGACCGGATGCTCGATATGGGCTTCGCGCCGCAAATCCGGCGCCTGCTCGAAGTGCTGCCCCGCAAGCGCCAAAACGCCCTGTTTTCGGCCACGATGCCGGAGCGCGTGGTGACGTTGAGCGAAGAATTTCTCGAAGCGCCGCAGCGCGTGGAGGTGTCGATGCAAGCCACGCCCGCCGAAACCGTCAGCCAACTGTTGTTCCGGGCGCCCAATATCGCCACCAAGCTCGCCCTGCTCAACCATCTGATGACCGCCGATGAGGCCGCTTGGAGCCGCGTGCTGGTGTTTGCCCGCGCCAAACCGACGGTCGAAACCATTGCCCAATCCCTGCGCGACGCCAAGCTCGGGCCGGTGCGCGTGCTGCACGGCAACAAGGGCCAAAACGCGCGCCTGAGCGCCATGGACGATTTCAAAGCCGGGCAGGTGCGCGTGCTGGTGGCTACCGACGTAGCCGCGCGCGGCATCGACGTAACGGGCGTCACGCACGTCGTCAATTTCGATGTCCCGGCTTCGTATGATGATTACGTCCACCGCATCGGCCGCACCGGGCGCGCCGGCCTGGAGGGCGCGAGCATCACCTTCGCTACGGGCGCCGAAAGCTGGCATATCCGCAACATCGAGGCCCTGATTCGGCAGCCGCTGCCCGTGCAGGAGCTTCCGGCGGGCATCACGCCGAGCGTCACGCCGCCGGAAGAAGCGAAAGTACAGGCCCGCGAAATCGACCACCAGAAACGCCTCGCCGACCCGGCCTTCAAAGGCGCCTTCCACGAAAAAGTACTGCCCATCCACAAACAGGTCGACCGGCGCACCGGCAAGCTCTACGACGCCGAGGAAGTCGGCCGGAAGCGCGTGCGCCGCAGCGGCACGCAGCGCAATACCACGCAGGGCAACCGGCCGCGCAAGGGCAAGTAGCGGTTTTTTGTGGTGCGGCCTGCAGGCCGCACCACCCCTCAGCTACGCCCGCAACCGCACCGCCGGGTTGCCCACGTACACCGCGCCCGCTTCCAGAATCGGTTTCACCACCACGGCGCCCATCCCGATGGTGACACCGTCGGCGATGGCGAGGCCCTGACGCAGGGCGGCGTTGGCGCCCACGTACACGCCATCGCCGAGGGTGCAATTGCCGTTGATGCGGGCGCCGGGCGCGGCCGTCAGAAAATCGCCGATGCGGCAATCGTGCGCAATGCTCGCGTGGACGTTTACGTGCGCGTGCCGCCCCAGCACGATGTTGTTGGTCAGTACGGCACCGGCGGCCACAATGCTGCCGACGCCCACCGTTACCCCGCCGGCCACCACCGCCGTTGGGTGCAACAGCGTGGCATACGTAGTGGCCACGGGCAGCCGCGCCACAATCCGGCGCCGTACGGCAGGCTCGGCTACGGCCACCAGCAACTGCCCGCGAGTCGGGTCGAAGGCCGATTCGCGCAGTACTTCCACCCCCAGCATGGCGGCTTCGGTCATCTGGTCGTCGCTGACCACGAAGGCCACGCGCCCCGCCAGCGCGTCGGTGGGTTGCCCGGCCGCCCGCCACGCATCGAGCAGAATCCAGAAAGTATCGCGGGCAAACCCCCCGGTACCGAAAATGCAGATTGGGCCGGACGGGGGCAGAGAAGGCATCAGTTGAGCAGGTTGGAAGACCTCAAAAGTAGTGCGCCCGCCCAAGCACCCGCGCGCACCGCACCACTACTGCCCTACGGCCTACCTTTGCGCCCGCGCCTCTGACGGGGGCGTTTTTAGCCATTCGTTATGCCCTACTTGTTCACGTCGGAATCGGTTTCGGAAGGACACCCCGACAAGATCGCCGACCAGATTTCCGACGCCCTGATCGACAACTTCCTGGCGTTCGACCCGCAGGCCAAAGTTGCCTGCGAAACCCTCGTCACCACCGGCCAGGTAGTGCTGGCGGGCGAAGTAAAATCGACCACGTACCTCGATGTGCAGCACATCGCGCGCGAGGTCATCCGCCGGATCGGCTACACCAAGTCGGCGTATATGTTCGAGGCGAACTCGTGCGGCATTCTGTCCGCCATCCACGAGCAATCGGCCGACATCAACCAAGGCGTCGAAAAAGCGAATCCCGAAGATCAGGGCGCCGGCGACCAAGGGATGATGTTCGGCTACGCCACCCGCGAGACGGAGACGTATATGCCGCTCGCGCTCGATCTGGCGCACCGCATCCTGCTCGAACTCGCCGAAGTGCGGCGCGAAAACGAGTCGGGCCTCGATACCCGCATCCCGTATTTGCGGCCGGATGCCAAGTCGCAGGTCACGATTGAGTACGACGACGCCAACCACCCCGTGCGCATCGATACCATCGTGGTCAGCACGCAGCACGACGATTTCGCCGCCGACGTCGAGATGCTCGCCCAAATCCGGCGCGACCTCATCGAGTACGTCATCCCGCGCGTGCGGGCGCGGCTCTCGCCCGCCCTGCAAGCCCTCTTCACCGACCAGATCACGTACCACATCAACCCCACGGGCAAGTTCGTGATCGGCGGCCCCCACGGCGATACGGGCCTCACGGGGCGCAAAATCATCGTCGATACCTACGGCGGCAAAGGCGCCCACGGCGGCGGTGCGTTTTCGGGCAAAGACCCAAGCAAGGTTGATCGTTCGGCGGCATACGCCACGCGCCACATCGCTAAAAACCTGGTGGCGGCGGGCCTCTGCGACGAAATTCTGGTGCAGGTTTCCTACGCCATCGGCGTGGCGCGGCCGTGCGGCGTGTACGTCAATACCTACGGCACCACGAAAGTGGCGGGGCTGACGGATGGCGAAATCGCCAAAAAAATTGAGGAGATTTTCGACCTCCGCCCCTACTTCATCGAGCAGCGCCTGAAACTGCGGAACCCGATTTACTCCGAAACCGCGTCGTACGGCCACATGGGCCGCGAGCCGCGCACGGTAACGAAAACCTTCACGGCGCCCGGCGGCCTCACCGTCACCAAAGAAGTCGAGTTGTTTACCTGGGAGAAGCTCGATTACGTCAAGCAGGTGAAAGCCGCCTTCAACCTCCGCTAGCCCGAGGCTCTGCCTCGGCGCTACCCAACAGCAGGGCCTCCAGGCCCGTCGCCACGCGCACCATCAACGGTGATTCGTAGCGGCGGGCCTGGAGGCCCTGGTATTAGGTCGTACCGGGCCTTCAGGCCCGGACGAGCACACTTCGTTAGTGCGCCTTCTGCTTCTCTTTATGCTTTTTGAGTTGCTGACGTAAGGCTTCCACCACATCGTCCGTAGCCGCCTCAAAGGTGCCGGCCGAGCCGTCGGAAAACAGAATCGCGCCGGGGACGATCAGCTTGATTTCGACGGTTTTATTCTGGATGCCCTCGTTATTGAGGCGCAGAAAGACTTCGCCTTCGGTGATACGGTCGTAAAACAGGTCGAGCTTGTTGGCTTTTTCCTGAATAAAGTCGAGGAGTTTGCGGTCGGCATCGAAATGGACCGAATGCATTTGCAGCTTCATACTAACGCAAATGGGGGGTTTATGAACGGGAAGAAGAGAAAGTACCCAACGCCTACGCAGCGCGGCCGCCCGGCGTTTGGGGCGGTAAGATAGGCGATTTTTTCGCGTTCCGGTTGCGTGTCTGCCGTCCGCCGCGCAATGTGCCGGAATGCACGCAGATTCTGCTCAGATTCCGGTCAGGCTTTAGGGTGCGCTTTGTCGAAAACGCTCTTCAATCGCTCGATTCCGGCGTGCGTGTACACCTGCGTGGCGGCCAGCGAGGCGTGCCCCAAAATCTCCTTGATGGCGTTCAGATCGGCGCCCCGGTTGAGCAGGTGCGTCGCTAGTGAATGGCGCAATGCGTGCGGGTGGGCGGTGTGCGCGGTGGTGGTCAGGCGCAGGTAGTGGCGCACGGCGCGGTACACAAATTCCGGGTACAGGCCGTCGAGCTTATCGGTGACGAGGAGCGGCGCGGTGGGTGCGCAATCGGCGCCGGACTGACGCTTGCGTTCCAGATAGGTTTCGAGGTTCGTCATCACGCCGGTGGGCAGTGGCACGATACGCTCCTTGTTGCCCTTGCCCAGAATGCGCACCGTCCGCTGGTACACATTGAGGTCTTGATGGCGCAGTCCCACCAATTCGGCGCGGCGCATCCCGGCGCCGTAAAGCAGTTCCAGAATGGCGCGGTCGCGCCAACCGGCAAACGTATCGGCGAACGCCGACCCATCGAGCAACCGCGCCAAGGCATCTTCCGGGATGAATTCGGGTACTTTCTTAGCGATTTTCGGCGCCGCCACTTTCTGCATCGGGTTCACCTGCAAACTGCCTTCGCGCAGCAGAAACTGGAAGTACGTGCGCAAACACGCCACCTTGCGGTTCACGGAGCGCGGATCGAGGTTGCGTTGCACGAGCGAAATCAACCACGACCGAATCAGGTGATGCGTGGCCTCGGCGGGGTTTTCCAGCTCGTACGTCTGCCGCAGATACGTGCTGAACTGCCCCAAATCGACCTCATACGATTTGAGCGTGTGCGGCGATAAGCGCCGCTCGTGCCGCAGGTAATTGAAGAATAGCGCGAAGGCGTCCATATATGATCTCGCTGGAAGTAGCCCTAAGGTAGCACGCAGTAGTCGCGTCACGCACTACGGGCAGCGGGCAAAGTTTGATTTAAGTCCGTGGGCGGGCAGTAATCGTATTCGGTAGCCTGTCATTGCGAGGAGGCTTTGCGACGAAGCAATCCGGCGCACGCTATATGGCGACCAGCTACCCGGCCGCATTCGCCGGATTGCCACGTCGGCCCTTCGTACCTCAGGGTAAACTCCGAGCCTCCTCCTCGCAATGACAGATTATATTAAAATACTTAATAAAGCCGAAAACGCCAGTCCCCGCACGAAGCGGAGACTGGCGTTTCAAGAATAGCATTGAAGCCGCTAAGGCGCGGGCTTACGCCGCCTCTTTAGCCTGCATTTGCAGACGGTAGACGGCTTTCTCCTTTTGTTTCTTTTTCGTTACCGACGGCTTCTGGAAAAACGAGCGCGAGCGCAGCTTGCGCATCATACCGGTTTTCTCGAATTTCTTTTTGAAGCGCTTCAGGGCGCGGTCAACGGTTTCGTTGTCTTTGATCTGGATAATCAGCATCGGGCTACGTGCGGTCCTTTGGTTGTGCCGGATTAAGGCGAAAAATCGGGGCCAACGCCGACCGAACGCGGCGGCGGGCCGCAAAGGTACGCGCGCAAGACGTATACAGTCAAGACGAGTGCTAAAAAAAGCACGGTCGGCCCCTCAATTTAAGCGAAATGCCCCCGGCGGCCATTCTGGCTGCCGGGGGCATTTTACTGGACGCGCTGGGCGCTTAGGCGGGCAATCGCGGGCTTACCAAACTAGCGAGGCCCGCCGGGGCGCTCGGCGCTGAATCACTTACTCGATGACGAGCTTCTGCGAGGCGGCACCGGCGCGAACCGTGTACAGACCTGCTTTCAGGCCGTTGAGGGCGATGGTGCGCTCGGTACCGGCGGCGTCGATGCGCGCGGTGCGCACCGTACGGCCGAGGGCGTCGATGATCGAGATGCTGCTACCAGCGGCGGCGCTGATGCGCACCGTGCCAGAAGCCGGGTTCGGGAACACGCTCAAAGCGGAGGCCGAGAGGTCGGTGGCGAGGCCCGTCACGCGGCCCGCCGTGAAGCGGAGCTTGAAGCGCTGACCGGCGTAGTTGGCATCGGAGTAGAAGCTGTACGCGGGGTTCTGGCTCAGGTCGGTCGTGAGGCCCGTGATCGCATCTTCGAGCAGCACTTGCGTACCGGCGGGGAAGTTGGTGAGCAACGGCACGTTCAACTTGTACTGCGCGGCTACTGGGGTAGCGATCAGCACCGGCACGAGCACATCGGCAGCACCGGCCGTCAGCTCGGCCTGGTAGTTCACGGCCAACTCCTGGCCACCGGCCAGCGTCAGCAGCGTAGGCGCATCGCCACCCGAGCGGCCGGGGGCCGGGCTATCGAAAACATCGAGGCCGGTAGCGGCACCATTCACGAAGTACACGTTGGCTTCGGGCAGCGCGGCCAGACCGGCGCGGCTGAGGGTGATGTGCAACGCAGGGAAGTCGAACGTGGCGATGGCACGGTTGAAAGCAGCACCGTCGCCGGTGGTGACGCGCATCGCGTTGGTGAGCGTGACGTTCAGGTCGGCACCTGCCACTTTCTTGCGCACCAGGAAGCCTTGCGCCATCGGCAGTTCTTTGTTGGTAGCCGCTGGGGTACCGTTGAACTGCACGTAGATGTAACCGAGGCCTCCGGTCGGCTTCGTCACGAACGCGGTACGGTCGGCGTTGGTGGCCGAAGGGTAGGCGGCCGTCAGGGCGGCGCTGCTCCAGTCGAGGGCGCTGGGGTACGGGTTGCCGAGCAGGTTCCAGCCGTTGAACACACCCAGGGCACCGTTGCCGGTGAGGGTTAGCCCTTTGTTGCCGGTGTTGAGGATGCCGGTCAGTTCAACCGTCGAGCTGTTGCGGTACACCGTGTAGCCCAAGCCCGTCACTAGTGGGTCGCCGGTGGTCGGCGATTTGTAGCCCCGCGAGAACCCGTTGAACGTGTTTACCAACACGCGCGTCGGGTCGTAGGTGAAGACCGTTGGGAACGGCAACGCCGCTGGGTTGGTGTTGTAGGCCGGGGTCAGCACCCCGTTGAACTGATCGACCGTTGCGCCGCTCACGGGCGTCGAGTAGAAGCGGTAGCCGACGCCGGGCGTGCCGGTGCCGTCGGTGGCGCGCTGCGCGGTGGCGTTGCCCGTCACTATGCCCGTGCCGCTGTTATGGACGTAGGCCGTGCGGGTAGCATTAGAACCCAGCGTGAGGTTGCCGTTCGAGACAAGGTTCGCGTTGGCAAGCGTGAGCTTGGTGCCAATCACCACCGGATTGCCCAGGGTCAAAGCGGCGGCGCCAACGAGTACTTCTTCCAGCACTAGGGCAGGGCCGTTCGGCTTGTTGAGCGTCAGGCCCGAGAACGTGATCGGGCTTGACGACGTCACCGTCGCCGTGGGGCTGTTGAAGGTGAGCGAACCGCTACCGGGCAGGAAGTTGAGTATCCCGGCCGTGATGTTGAGGTTGCCGTTGATCACCATTCCACCCGTCAGATTCAGGTTCAGGGTCTTGCCCGTAGCCGAGAACGTGAAGTTGTTAATGGTCAGCAACCCAGCGCCGATCTGGCTGGCGTTGTTCTGGTAATCGAGAATGTTGAGGTTACCGTACGTGCGGCCCGAGAAGCTCAGGGTGCCGTTCACGTTCCAGTTGAAGGTCGAGTTTGACTGGAACGTGGCCGTCGGCGACGAGCCGCCGTTCTTGGTCAGCGTCGAGCCATTCAGGAAGTTGGTGCCGGCGCCGGCCACCGAGGCGCCGCCAGCAAAAGCGCCCACTGTCACGAGGCCGCCGCTCACCACGTTCACCGTGCCGGTGCCCGTGAACAGGGCGTTGTTGAGTACTGTCAGCGAGCTGCCGTTGATGTCGAGCGTACCGGTGATGGTACCGGTGCTGCCTGAGGCCACGGTGATGTTCAGACCGGTGCCGTTGGTGGTGGTGCGCAGCCGCAACGTAGCGCCGGCCGGGATCGCAAAGTCATCTCCCGGCTGCGGGTTGGCGATGGTCAGCGTTTGGGTGGCAGCTACCGTGAAGGTCACGTTGGACGTGGCGCCCAGGGTCAGGCCACCGATGGTTTCCGTGGCGTTCATCGTCACCGTGGACGTGCCGTTCGGGAAAACCAGCTCGTCGTTGACCAGCGGCGTTGTCCGCACCGGCGACCAGCTGTTCGGGTCGTTGTAGGCGGCGTTGGCGGCTCCTACCCAAGTGTACACCACGGGCGGTGGCGCGGCGGTAGTCGTCTGAAGCACGTTGCCGGCCAACGGTGTCGGGCTGACCACCGGAATGCCGGTCGCCAGGTAGTTCTGCACCCCCGGCGATACGCCGTCGTTGTAGGCGAAAGCCGCGAACGCGTACTGCGTGTTGCCGGTAAGGCCCGTGATCGTGACCGACGTGGTGGCGGCCAGGGCGTTGCTCACGGCGTAGGTATTGACGGTGCCGACCGTACCACCCGACGCGAAAACGTTGCTCGCGGTGTAGGCCGTGCCGTCCACCGGCTGATTGCTGAGTTGGAAACCAGTTTGGTCGGAATACGGGCTGCCCAGACGACCGATGATGAGCACCTTCTCGCCGTTGCCGGCATTGATGGCCAGCGTGATGGAATTGCTGGTCGCGCTCGTGACGCTGATGGCCGCCTGCGTGGTCGGCTCGGCGGCCGTGGAGAGGCCCGTCAGGTTCGTGACGTTGATGCCGCCTACCTCACCCGACGCATACGTGAGGGTTCCGGTGAGCGCGCCGGCCACCGACGGGTTCAGGCGCACGAAAAGCTGCGGGGGCAGCCCGGTGCCGGCCGGCGTCAGCACGACGCTGGAGCCGTAGCCGCTGGCCTGCAAGAGCGATACCTGGAAGTTACTCGACGTGGACGTAACCGTCACGGGCGTCGTCAGGTCGCTGCCGTTGATACCCACGGCCAGGCCGGTAGCGGCCACGCCGTTCACCGTCGTGCCCGTAGCGAAGGCCGTAGGAGCGAAGAAAGCGGGGGCGCCGGGCGCGAAGGCTTTGGCCGTGATGCTGATGTTGTCGATCGCGATCTTCGGCCGGGCGCCGCCGCCCACCGTGTTCTGGCCCACCGTGGTGTAGTAGAAGCGGATGCGGGCCGTGGCCGACTGGCTGATCACGCTCGGCAGGGTCGTGGAGAATGTGCCCGTCTGCACCGGCATCTGCTGGCCGACGACGTTGATGTCCGGCCCCACTTTCGTGAACGTGGTGCCGTTGGTGGTGGCGTACACCTGCAGGATGCCGTTGCGCGTGTCACCAGCCCCCGTGTTGTTGACCTGCGTCCAGTCGAACTGAATCGTGTTGGCGTTGCGGCTGCTGAAATCGAGGTACAGGTCGAGGCCGAGCGTATTGCCGGCCGTACCCGATGCCAGCAGCTCAAGGCGCTCCGAGCCTACCGTGACGTTGCGCTGCACCCCGCTGGCGGTAGTGGTCGGGAAGTTAATATTCGCGGGGCCGGCCTGCGTGATCACCGCCCCGTTGGCGATAAGGTTCGGCGCGGTGGCATTGGTCGGCACCCGCGAGAAGCGCGTGGCGGCTACGCCGGCCGCAGCGGTGGTGCCGCCGTAGGCATCGCTGACACCATCGATAACGGCTTGCGACCAGTTAGGTACGGTGCTGAAGGTTTCGGTGTAGGTATTCCCGCTGACCGAGAACGAGTAGGGTATGGGGGTACCCCCGGCGGCTATCTGGGCGTGGGCTGCGGGTGTCAGCCCCACGAGGGCGGCAACCGTCAAAGCTGACCCGAATAAGTGTCGCAATGTGCGCATATTGAGGGAATTGCGTGAAATGGAAGTGGGTGAAATTTTCCCGCGACAAAGGTACCCGACTGGTGGCAGCCCCGCGTTACCGTAGTGTTAAAGTTCGGGGGCGCGCAAAAGCAAAACGGGCCGCCCGCAATGGGCAGCCCGTTTTTGGGTCAAGCAAAAAAAAGCCTGTTCGCAACGGCCGGGTCTGGCGCGGCGCGGGCGTATGAAGTCGCTCACACAAACAACCCCTCCACCGACAAATACCGCTCACCCGTATCGTAGCAAAACGTAAGCACGCGCGCACCCTGCGGCAGTTCAGGCAGGGTCTGGCGGACGGCCGCGAACGAGGCGCCGCTGCTCACGCCCACGAGCAACCCTTCTTCGCGGGCGGCGCGACGGGCCATTTCCTGGGCGTCGGCGGGGGCTACCTGCACGGTGCCGTCGAGGATGGCGCGGTGCAGGTTGTCGGGCACGAACCCCGCGCCGATGCCCTGAATCGGGTGCGGGCCGGGCGCCCCACCGCTGATGACCGGCGAAAGGGTGGGCTCGACGGCCAGCACGCGCATCTTCGGAAACAAGGGCTTCAGCACTTCAGCCACCCCCGTCAGGTGCCCGCCCGTGCCCACGCCCGTGATGTAGGCATCGAAACCAGCGGGGTGGGGCAGGTCGGCGAGGATTTCCTGCGCCGTGGTATCGCGGTGCACCTGCACGTTCGCGGGGTTGTCGAACTGGCTCGGGAGCCACGCGGTAGGGTCGGCCGCGACGAGTTCGTGCGCCTTCGCGATGGCGGCCTTCATCCCGCCTTCGCGCGGGGTCAGCTCGAACTGGGCGCCGTAGACGGCCATTAGACGCCGGCGCTCGATGCTCATGCTTTCGGGCATCACCAGCGTTAGCTTATAGCCTTTGACGGCGGCCACCATCGCGAGCCCAATGCCGGTATTGCCCGACGTAGGCTCGATCAGGTGCGATTTGCCGGGGGTGATGAGACCGCGCGCCTCGGCGTCTTCAATCATCGCGAGGGCGATGCGGTCTTTGATGGAGCCGCCGGGGTTTTGGCGTTCCAGTTTCACCCAAACTTCCACGTCGGGGCGTTCCTGGGCGAATAAGCGGTTGAGGCGGAGCAGCGGCGTGCGCCCGATGGTGTCTAAGATGGAGTGGGCTTGCATGGATGTGGAATGAGATGATGGCGAACGCAGAAGCAGCGAAACCGCCGAAATGGTGCGAAGTTGCCGCCGCGCGGTCGTTTTCGCCGAGGCCGCAACTGAATTACATAGTACTGACAGGCCCGGACTCCCCGTCCCGGAGGGGGCGGGGTGGCTGGCCGAAGGCCAGACGGGGTGGGGCGATTGCGCGCGCAGGGAGCGCTGGACGGGCTGCCATTTCGGGGCTTTGCCACAAGGACGGCTTCGGCCCATCTTATCCCCGCCTGGCGTGGTCGCCCCACCCCGGCCCGGAGTTTATCCTGAGGAACGAAAGGGGCCACCCCTTCCCCTCCGGGGTGGGGAGTCGGGGCTACAGCCCGTCTATGAAACCCGCTCAAATCTCAAACATCAACCCTTCCACCGGCCCTTCGGCGCCCCGCACCTCCACCTGCGCCCGATGGTACACCCGTGAGTAGGCCGGCACCGAGCGTGTAAGCCACACATTGCCGCCGATGATGCTGTGCGCGCCCACCACCGTGCCGCCGCCGAGGATAGTAGCGCCCGCGTAGACCACTACATGGTCTTCGATGGTGGGGTGACGCTTTTGCGTCGCCAATTCCTTCGCAACGTGCAACGCGCCGAGCGTAACACCTTGAAAAACCTGCACATAGCGCCCAATGATGGCCGTAGCGCCCACCACCAGCCCGGTGCCGTGGTCGATGCCGAACGGCACACCGATGCGCGCCCCTGGGTGGATGTCGATCCCCGTGCGCGCGTGCGCCACTTCGGCCAGCACGCGCGGCAGCAGCGGCACCCCGGCGCGGTGCAGCGCGTGCGCCATCCGATGCACGGCCGTGGCGTAAAAGCCCGGATACGTGCCGATTACCTCGGCCGCATCGGTGGCGGCAGGGTCGTTGGCGGCCTGAAAGTCGGCGTCGGCCAGTAGGGTGACGCGTAAGGTGGGTAGCTCCGCGAAAAACGCCTCGGCTATACTGGAACCGTCCGTAGAAACGCCCGGCAGCGGGGCCAGCAGCGCGGCCAACCCCTCGGCCGACTGGGCGAGCGCCGTGGCTACGGCGGCGGCATCGGGCAAAGGTTCAGCGGCCAACGCCGGAAACAGCAGCCCGAGGAGGTCGGTGAGCCAGGCGGCGGCGCGGCCCGCCGATACTTGGCGGGCGCCCGGCGCCGCGTGGGCCGCCGCGAGGGTGGCGGTAAGGGGGTTTTCCATCAGCTATATGTCCGCGCTACTTTGGCCTCGGCACGTTCATATACACGTAGAAACCGGCGGTGCGGTCGTCGGGCTGGTGATAATAAAAAATCTGCCCTTCCGGGTACAGGCGCTGGTTGGGGCCGCCGCCGTACGTTTCGAGGGTATAACTGCCGATGGGTTGGCCGCGCCACGTAATGGCCAGCACGCGCCCCAGCGGCAGCGCCCACGCAGCGAGTAGATGCTCCAGGTCGCGGGTGGCGAACTCGTTGAGCGCAATGGTACGCGTACCGGCCTTAAGCTGCTTTTGCAGGAATTTTAGGGCGTGCCCGTACTTCTCCTGCACCTTCGGCGAGGCCGAACGGGCGCCCGCCATATCGGCCACCCGCAGCCGGATGCGGAGGTCGCCGGACAGGAGCAGCACCGTGCCCGGCGGCACCGTGGCGCTGGTATCGGCCGCCGATTCAGGGCGGGTTTTCAGGGTGATGGTTTTCTTTTTGAGCAGTTTCAGATGCGCCACCGCGCGCTCGTCTTCCAGGTCGGCGAGCATCGTGGGGGCTTCCCCGGCGGTGGTCACTTGCGCCGTGGCGGGCGCGGGCGGCAGCCACGCGCCACTTACCAGACCGACCAACAGGACGCAGAACAGCAGTTTTTTCATAGCCGCAAAGGTCGGGGCGGCGGCGGGGTCAGGCGGCGGGGGTCAGGCGGCGGCGCCGAACTCGGCGTACGCCGTTTGGGCTAAGGCGCGCAGTTCGTCGCGCAGAGCGGGCGGCCCCAGTACCGTTACCTGCCCGGCGAGCGTGAGCAGCCATCGCGCGAGGTAGCCCAGATCGCCGGGGCGCAGGGTCATTTCCACGGTGCCGTCGGGCGCGGTGGTTTCTCCCATCCACCCAAAATACCGCTTGTCGTCGCGGAGGCGGGCGGCGGTTTGGGTGCTGAACCGCACCACCGCCGTAACCGCCGCCGGGCGGCGCGCGGCGAGTTGCTGCTGATAGCCTTGCAGCGTTTCGGGGCGCGGCGCGAACGATTCATCGCGCAGGTGCAACCGACTGATGCGGTCGAGGCGGAAATCGCGCAGTTCCTGGCGCAAGCGGCAAAACGCCACCAGATGCCACTGTTGCCCGAAATAAAGCCCGATGGGCTCCACCGCGCGCGACGTTTCTTCGCCGCTGTACGCCGCGCAATAGTCGAGTTGCACTACCCGTTGCCCGGCAATGGCGTCGAGGAGGCGCGCTTGCACATCGTCGCCGGCGGGTTGGGCGGCGGTGCGCCCCGGCAGCACCTCGATGTTCGGGCTCAGGCGTTCCAAGTACTCGCGGTCGGGGCGGCGCAGCACGGCGCGCAGCTTGTCCATGGCGGCGCGGGTGTGGCCGGCGGTGTGCGGGTCGGTGAGGCGCGCGGCGAGCTTTTCGGCCGTGAGCAGCGCGGTGGCTTCCTCGCGGCTGAACATCACGGGCGGCAGCCGGTAGCCATCGGCGAGCGAGTAGCCTACGCCCGCCTCCCCGCACAGCGGCACGCCCGCTTCTTCGAGGGTGCGCAGGTCGCGGTAAATCGTCCGCAGACTCACGCCGAACTGCGCCGCCAGCGCCGGGCCGCGCACCACGCGGCGGGTTTGCAACTGCACGAGCAGCGCCACGATGCGGTCGAAACGGGTCATGGGCGAGAAGGGAGCAAGGCCGCCAACCGATTTAGCATCGGTAAAAATATTTTTGGCAAAAGTAGGGGCCTACTGACATACAGGTGTCAGTTGAGAGCCGGTATTTCGCAGCGGCTTAGGGAGGAAAAACCAACTTGTTCGCCCGCCGCTCATCCGCCCCAACCTGCTTCAGCGCCTCGCAACGCCCAACTCATCACAGTTATCCACCAAAATGCCTCCGGTTATGCACAAAATGTTAGCAACTTCCTACCTGCACCTGCCCTACCAGCCTGATGCGGTGCCCAACGTGGAGGTGTTCCGCACCAACATCCGCACCCCGCGCGAAGCCGGAGTAGTGGTGACGATGGTCGAAGCCTACTTCGCGGGCCTCCGCATCACGCTCGACCTCGACGACTGCGACCGCATCCTGCGCGTGCAAGACCGGCACAGCACCGCCCCGCTGCCGGTCAGTGGTATCCGGCGGCTGGTGGCCGCGCTGGGGTATCAGATCGAGGTGCTGGCGGAGTAAGCAAAGGGAGCGCGGGCCTCCGGCGCACTTGCCCCGTGAGACTCCGGGCGGCAAGCGGGCCCAACGCCCGCGCTCCTTTCTGTGTAGCCGCTGAAAACCAATTGACTACCCGTATGACGAAATCCGCCCGCCTGTTTCCCGCATATTTCTCATTCGCCGCGCAGGTCTGTCCGATTATTCCCTACATTAGCCGCCGGTAATTCAGTGTTCGTCTGCTCGGCTGGTGTACGTGTCCGCGTTTCGTCTTTTGAACTTCTGCTCTGGATTGCCGCCCACCGTTTTCCTTATTTCTTTTTCCCCATGACGAACTTTAATATTGCTCCCCCCCCCCCCCTATATTTTAGGGAGGTTGCGCCGCGCCCGGCGGCGGTTTTCTTTTTCTCCCTGGACGCGGCTGCTGCCGGCTTTGCTGCTGCTGATGGCCGCCGCTAGCCACCCCGCAGCCGGGCAGGCGCCTGCCGTGGTGCCGTGCCAGGCGAATACCACGTACGACCTCGACGGCTTTACGCTGTGGTCGGGCAACGGGATGAGTTCCGATGGCCTGGGCTGCATTACCGTTACGGCATCCAGCGTGACGTGGAACACGAGTATGAAGGTGCGCGGCACCGTGCGCGTACTGGCGGGCCGCATACTGCGCATTACGACGCCGGCGAACAGCCCCCGCACCGTCATCGAGTTTGCCGATATGCGCCAGACCGTGACCCAGGCCCAACTCGCGCCGCCCTACAACCGCGCGACGCGCATCGTGGTGGAAAAGCGGGTGGCACCCTTCACGGAAGGCGGCTTTCTGCAGGTAGACGAAAACGTGACGCTGACCAGCCTGCAAGGGTGCCCGAACAGTATGTGGGACGGCATCGTGCTGCAAGGCGCCGCGACGGCGAGCGGCCAGTCGCCCACCCCCAACCAGCTTAACCTGTTCGGCAAGTGCTACCTGGGCAGCCCCTTTACGACGAACAGCGCCCTGCGGTCGGTGGTGGCCAACGCGCGCATTGCCGTGTTGGCCGGGCGGCCGCAGTACAGTAGCACCACGGGTGAACTGCTGAGCTCGTTCGCCGACGGCGGCGGGGTCGTGGTGGCACGCAACGCCGATTTTCTGAACTGCCACACCGGCGTGAGGCTGCTCGATTACCCCTTTTACGCCAACAAGTGCGATCTGAGCGGGTGTAATTTCCTGTGCGACGCCCCCCTCGCCGATCTGCTCTACACCAGCGGCGGCATCCGCTACGGCACCCAGTTGCACGTGTACATGTCGAACATTCTGGCGGTGAGTTTCACGGCCAACACCTTCAGTCTGACCGACGCCAACGCCGCCTTCAATAATACCCAACTGCCGTACACGCTGCGCGGGACGGGCATCGCGCTCAACAACGCCTCGGCCATCGTCGACGGCATCGGCACCCAGGCCAACACTTTCCGCCGTTTGAGCAACGGCATTTCGGCCAACAACCCCAACCCCTCGTATACGCTGTTCGTGCGGGGCGCGAAGTTCGAGAACAATTACACCGGGATCGCGGCCTCGGAAGTCAACAACGCCGTCATCGTCGAAAACGAGTTTCGGGTCGGCCGCTTCACCGACCCCTACGCCATCGGGATTCGGATGTACGCCTCCACCGGGTACAGTATCACGCGCAACACGTTTGCGGCGGGCTACCCGTGGCCGGTGCCCCCACCGCCGAACGGGGAGCAGGGCATCGTCCGCGGCATCCGCGGGCTCGAGATCTTCGCCACCGACTTAGCGCTGGGCGGCGGCAACGGCAAGCAAGACCGCGCGTACCGCAACCGGTTCGAGCAGCTCTTCGACGGCATTTACGTGGCGACCGCCGACCGGCCGGCGGTGCCGGCGACCACGCCGGCGACCACGGTGCCGAAAGGGAACCTGGGCCTCCAGATCACGTGCAACGACTTCCGTACCGGCGCCACCAGCGGCACGGTGGGCACCATCACGGGCACCAATCTGCTTACCCATGTCCGTCAGGGTAACTCCCCTTACACGCTGCAAAACCGGATACAGGGCTTGCCCGATCAGGGATCGTGCGTACTAAGTAATGACCCAAAATATCTAACCGCCCCGGCGGGCAACCTGTTCAGCCACGGCACCGGCTGCCCGGCGGGGACGCGCGATATCCAGCAAATCGGGGGCGGGGCAGTGGTGTTTGAGTACCGCCACCACCCCGAAATCGCCGCCTTCCCCACCCGGCCCGGCGGCAGCCAGGGGTGCCTCAATCTCGCGTCGGCCACGCGGGATCAGTGTACGGCGATTCTAAACGGACTTACTTTCGACGACTTCTGCCCGGAGTTCCGCGAAACCAGTCTGGCCACCGAGGCGGCACTGCTGGCCCAGGCCGATACGGCCGCTGCGGCGGCCGACCGGCAGGCGGCCATCGATGAGTTGCTGCGCCGCTACCTCCACGACACCGCCGACGTGCGCGGCGGGGTAGATGCGGCCATCGCGCTGCTCACGCAGCTCGACGAACCCACCTACGCCGCCCAGCGCCAGGCGCTCCTCGACCGCAGCGGCTCGACGGCGCAACGGCCGGCCGGCGCCGGCGCCGGGTACGCAACCGCTCCCGGCGAGGCCACCGGCAACGGCCGCACCGCCGCGCGGCGTGCGGCACGCCCCCGCAGTGCGCTGTCGGCCGCGGCGGCGGTGGCCCAGGCCCGCACGCTGTACGCCGATTATTCCGACCGCATCCAGGCGTTGTTGGCGCCCTACGCCACCGACAGCGCCGCCCAAGAGGCGCTGCGCACCAGCGCGCCGCTGCGGGCCGAGATTGAGGCCATCGCCCGCGACTCCACGCAATTCGGCTTTACCGAGGGCCGGGCCGTGCTGACCCAATATTTGGGCTACCGGTTCGTCGATGGCCGCCTCGACGCGGTCGAGGCCGACGCCACGGGGCAGCGCACCGCCCCCAGCACACCCGGCGAGCGCCCGGTGGTAGCGACCTTCTACCCCAACCCCACCGCCGACGGCCACCTGCGCGTGGCGTACGCGCTGCCCCCGGCCGCGCAAACCGCCCGCCTAGAGCTGACCGACCGCTACGGCATCACGCGCCTGACCCAGGCGCTGAAGGCCCACGCCGCCGAGGCCGAGCTGAACCTGAGCGCGCTGCCGGCGGGCCTGTATTATTACCGGCTGCGGGTAGGCGAGGAAGTGGTGCAAAGCGGCACGCTGGTGCGCTTGCCCTAACCCTGTTGAAACCGAAACCGCCGCGCGTTGCATTTAACGCGCGGCGGTTTCGCGTTTCGCCTCACGTATGCAGCGGCTTCTTTTGCTGGTCTGGTTGCTAGGCAACGGGCTGACGGCCTTCGGGCAGCAGTACTTCAATAATCGATATTCTAACAACAACACGCCTTACCAGAGCGCGGCACTCTCGGTCTTGCCCACCGATTCGGGCTATATCACGTGGGGACAGGCATACGATTACCCCGTAATGGGGCGCATCGCCGGAATCGTACGCTTACTGGACGCCGACGGCCGACAGCGGCGAGTGCGTTATTTCAGTGACCCGCGCCACGACTTCTACGCCAGCCAGTACCAGCAGGGGCTATGCCCGCTGCCCGATGGCGGCTTTGCGGGTTTAGGGTCAGTCGGCTGGCCCAACAACACGGCGGCGCCGATGCTGTGGCGCTTCACGGCTACCGGCGACACGCTCTGGACGCGCCGCTACCCGAAGGCGGTGCAGCGCAACGTCAGCTACGGGATGTGCCGGGTGCCGACCGATGGCGGCTTTGCCCTCATCGGCATCGAGCGCGGCGCGCCCGCCGGCCCCGACAGTGTGCTGGTAGTGCGCACCGATTCTTTGGGCACGCTCCTGTGGCGGCGCTGCTACGGGCTGCGGAGCGAGAGTGAGGGCTATTCCATCAGCGCGCTGCCCGATGGGGGGCTGCTGCTCGGCGGCTTCACGCGTAACAGCCTGTTCAATTCCGATACGTACGTGGTCTGCACCGACCCGCAAGGCAACGTGCGCTGGCAGCGCGCCTTCGACTTTCGCGGCTCCTACGACGGCGTGGCCGTGCCCATCCCGACCCGCGACGGGCATGTGGCCGTCGCTTCCACGGTGAACTACGGGCTGACGGTCAACCAGTACGGACGCTCGCGTATCGCGATTTACAAGCTCCACGGCCTGACCGGCGATACGTTGTGGCGCCGCATCTATGGGCCGGAAGAGGATTTGGTCGGGCCGCTGGCCTTTCACGAGTTGCCCGACGGCAGTCTGGTGGCCGCCGGGCAGTGCGATGCGGGTGCGCGCAGCGCCGGGATCCCGTACGGGCAGCGGCCGGCCGACAGTTTCATCCTCAAGGTCTGCCCCGACGGCGATTCGCTCTGGCTGCGCACCTACGCGCAACTTACGGGGGCGCGTTCCCATAATTATCTGCGCGGGCTGTCGCCTACGCCCGACGGCGGGTTCGTGGGCTGCGGCTTTCTGTTCACGCGGGCGCCGGATGTGGGCTCGTCGGATTCGTGGGTGTTCAAGGTCGATTCGGCGGGGTACCTGCAAGCCGGCGGCGCGCCGGTGGGCGTGGTGTGCCGGCCGGTGGGGGTGCCGGCGGCGCCCGCTACTATTGGCGCGGGCCTTACGGTTTGGCCCAACCCCGTAGGCACCGGGGCGGCCTTGCGCCTGACGTTGGCCACCGCCCCCGCTGCACCCGCCACCGCCACCCTGCGCGATATGCTGGGCCGCCGCGTAGGCGCTCCCGTTAGCTTCCGGGGGCTAGCGGCCGAAGTGCCCACCACCGGCCTCGCCGCCGGCACCTACCTGCTGGAGGTACGCGTAGCCGGGCAAGCGCCCCTGGTGCGGCGCGTGGTAGTGGAGTAAAGCCGTTTCGGGTGCTACCACCTTGCGATCACTGCCACAAGAAAGGGGAGACGAGAATATTTCTCGCCGCCCCTTTCTTGTGGTAAGTACCCTGTTTCTCAGGCTACCCGCCGAATCCTGTTTAGAGTATCGGGCCAGCAAATAAATACCCCTCAGTATTCCTTCTGCGAGAGCTTTTGCAGCTCCTGCCAATTCACTTGCCCCGCCTCTATGGGCGTGTTGGTGCCGAGGTAGCCGCCCTGGCCGTTGGAATACACGTGGCGGTAGTCATCGGCCACTTTCACGCGCTCGCCGGTGGTAGGGTCGGCGTAACGGGCCTCGCCTCTGATGCCATCGACGGCGTACTGGTGCTGCTGATCCTGGGAATGCATCCGGCTGTCGAAGGCGGCTTTGTTGTCATCCATGGCCGCCATGCGGTCGTTGTGGCGGGCGGTGTTGGCGGCGCCCTGGCGCGCAATGTCACCCATTCGGGCGTCGTGGGCGCGGGTCATGGCGGCGCTATTGGCGTCGATCTGGCCCATCGTGGCCTCGTGCTGCCGACGGCTGGCCTCACTATTCATCTGGGCGCCCCGGTTCTGGACGTCCTGCTCCAGTTTCTGCCACGCGGGGTTCGGCACGATGGCCTCCTGCGCCACCCGCGTGTGGGCGTAAGTGGCGGCCAGCGCGTCGGCCGTCGGCGCTTGCGTCACGGAGGGCACCACCGTCCAACTATAATAGGTATCGCCGTTGATTTGCTGCGAACTTACCAGCACCCGGCACTCCACGCGCGCCCGACGGCCGTTGGGCAGCGTACCATCTACGGAGCCGCGCGTGAGGGTGCGGCCGTCTTTCTCGCGTTTGGGCGCGGCCTCCTGCTCATTGCCCACTTCGTCGAGCGCCAAGCCATTTTGGGCCAGGTATGGCAACATTTGTTCGCGCACGTACGCAGCTACCGACGACGGCGGCGGCAGCTCGTTGTCGGCTAGCTGCGGCGACATCCCCATTTGCTGCTTACTGGCGCGTAGGTTCTGGCTCATCGGCCCGTCCGAGTACACATACGCCGCCAACGGCAAGTACTCGATCTGCGCACTGCCATCGGGCGAGCGCAAGCTGATGTACACCTGATTTTGCGGCGTAGCGCCCACCCATTGCCGCTTAAACGACTGTTGCGCCCGCCATCCCGTAGGGATTTTCAGCGCAAACGCCACCATATTGTCGCGATCCGGGTCGAGGATGCCGAGCAGACGGTACGGACTAGCGGTAGGCGGCGGCGGGGAATCGGGCGTATTCATCGGCAGCGAATCCGTAGGGGAAGCGTTTGAAGCCGCTGAAGCAGACGCCGACCCTTGTCGCGCCTGACCCGGCGCGGCATCACAGGCCAGAAATCCGCCGGTCATCGCGGCCATCGCCAACAGGGTGAGTGAGCAACGCATACGGTATCGAGTTGATTAAAGGTCAGCAAGATACATGAATTTAGCCCCGCTTGTACCCTGCACGTGGGGTGGCGCGGCGCTCCACCCCACGTTTCTACTCCCCTCCTACTCCACCACCAGCCGCCGCACCAGCGTGACGCCCCCCACCGTCAGCCGCACCACGTAGAGCCCCGGCCGGGCGCCCGGCAGCGCCAGCGGCACCACGTGGTGGCCCGTTGCCAACGCCGTTTCGGGCACTTGCGCCACGCGCCGCCCCAAGCCGTCGAGTACCTCGATGGCCACGCGTTCGGGTTGGGCCAGTGTCAGTCGTACGCTCGTGCGGCCCGGCGCGGGGTTGGGCGCCAGCGAAACCTCAACTGCCACCGGCGCCCCGGCCAACCCGCCAAGCGGCGCGCGCTGCTGCAGCCGCACTGCCTGTACCACTATCGCCGGCGCGCTCGACGCCATCGGCATCGCGTGCTGCACAAACGCCACCACCTCCAACGAATCCATGTGTTCGACGGTGTGGCCCGCCGCGAAAACGTGCTGATACGGAATAGTCAGCGGCTGGCCCGACACCAGCGGCGCAACCAACGCGCGGTTGAGGACTATTTTCTTCGCGACGTTGTGAAACTCCGTCTGCCCGTTGGTGGTGGCGTTGGCGGTGGTGCGCCGCTCGGTTATTACCACCAGCAGGGTGTACTCGCGGGCGGGCAGCGCCAGTACGGGGTCGAGGGTAATGGTGCCACGCACCGAATCGCCGCCGACGCGAATGGTGCCCGTAAGCGCCAGCGGCGCCGGCGGCAGCGCCGCCGCCTGCACCATCGACGCGTACGGCGGCAGCGGCGGGCTGAAAAAGCGGTTCGTCGGGTCGGTAGCTGTGGCGCCGGCCATTACCATATCGGGCGCAACCAATTGGTTCAGCAAAACCACGTTGCGAATATTACTGGTATTGACCTGCGCCCGCGCCCGAAACTCCGGCAAGTAGTATGGATCGCCGGCGCCGGGGAAATTCATCGGGTAGGCAATCAGCTCAACGGGGTCTCGCGGGTTACGCCGGTTGTGGGCACGCAGACTATCGTCGAGAATGGCGCACGGCGGGCAACTGCTGCTCGTGGCCAGTTCCTGCACCACGCGGCGTGGCACCTCGCGCGTCGCCACCTGCACGCGCACGGCCAGCGTGTCGTTGGCGGCGGTGGCGTCGGGTTGGGCGGCAGCGGTCTGCACCCACACCCGGATGCGGTGTTCGCCGGGTGCCGGGCGCACCCAACCAGCGGGGAAAGTCACGAGCGCCGTATCGCCGGGCGCCAGCGGCCCCGTGCCGGGCGTCGTGCGTTGCACTGGCCCGGCGCCCACCCGATACGCCACTTGCCACCCCACCAGCGCCTGTGCCCCCCTATTGACCACCATCGCGCGGATGGGCGTAGGCGGCCCGCCCGTCGGCGAACGCAGCACGGCCGGCACGCGCACGGCGCCCACGGCGGCATCGAAGGCCCGGCGCGGCCCCGGCTCAAACGTAAACGTGAGGTTGTCGAGAGCGCGCGGGTCGCCTTGATTGACGTACCGCGACACCACCGAATCGGCCACCCACGCCGTGGTGCCGTTGAGCTGCACCCCGATGCCGAGGCTCGCGCGGCGCACACTCAAGCGCCACCAGAACATCCGCTGCACCACGCAATGAATCCGGGAGGTGGTTTCTTCCAGCACGATACTGCCGAAGGCGAGCAGCGGGCCGGTGGTGCCGTTGGATTGGGCCTGCGTGCCGTTATTCCACTGCACCCACACCTGCCGGTGCGGCGCCGTCCCGAAAGTCTTCACCAAAACGCGCGTCTGGGCGGTTGAATTCGCCGAAAACGTGTACCCCAGCCACACAAACCGGTTCGGCGCCTGCGGGTTCGGCAGGTAGTTATTGATGAACGTGATGGCCGTTTGGGCGGTATCAAACGTCACGAACCCGCCGCTGAACGCCCGGATCGCCGTCACGGGCTGCCCATTGAACCGGAACGCAAACCCCGCCGGCAACGGCAACCCCTGGCTCATGTTGCTGATGGATGACGGCGTGTTTTGGTTGTACCGGTACACTTCCGTCCAGCCGGGAGTGGCATAGGCGGTGGCGGGCGCAAACTCCAGTTCGCGGTTCAGGTCGCCGGGGTTTTGGCCCAGGTACTGGTAAGTATCCACGTGATAGCCCTGCGCGTGGGCGCTACCGCAAACGGTCAGGAGCAGCAGCAGCCCCGCGAGGGTGGCGCGCGTATGGTGTATGAAGGTCGGCATCGCGTTTGGGCTCAGGAAACCGGGCGCGCCAAGGAAGCAACACCCGCCGACACTGACGCAATCGGCGGGATGGGTACTGTTTAAGGGTATGAAATTATTTAGCCCCTGCGAAGGCCGCCCCTACCCTCGCTTCGTTTTCACCAGCTCGCGCAGCACGGCGATCTCATCGCGGAACCGGGCGGCTTGCAGGAAATCGAGGTCTTTAGCGGCGGCCTCCATCTGCTTTTCGGTCTTCTTGATGAGCTTTTCGAGTTCGTCGCGGCCCATTGCGGCAATGACCGGCTCGGCGACGAGCGCGAGTGGCGAGGCGTCGGCGTCGGCGTACGGCACGGGTTCGACGCGGCGGTTGTCGGCCAACGTCGATTGGCCCATAATGGCCTCGCGGCTCTTGTACACCGTGGTCGGCGTCACGCCGTGCAGCTCGTTGTAGGCCATTTGAGTGGTGCGGCGGCGGTTGGTTTCGTCGATGGTGCGTTGCATTGAGCCGGTCATGCGGTCGGCGTACAGAATCACCTTGCCGCGCTCGTTCCGCGCGGCGCGGCCGGTCGTCTGAATCAGCGAGCGCTGGTCACGAAGGAAACCTTCCTTGTCGGCGTCGAGGACAGCCACGAGGCTCACTTCGGGCAAATCGAGCCCCTCGCGCAGCAGGTTTACCCCGATCAGCACATCGATTACGCCCAGGCGCAGGTTCCGCAGAATCTCTACGCGGTCAAGCGTTTTGACTTCCGAGTGAATGTATTCGACCTTGATATTGAGCCGCGCCATATACTTGCTCAACTCCTCCGCCATCCGCTTGGTGAGCGTCGTGACGAGGACGCGGTCGCCCATTTTGATGCGGTTATCGACTTCATCGAGCAAATCATCGATTTGGTTGATGCTCGGCCGCACCTCGATTACGGGGTCGAGCAAGCCCGTCGGGCGGATGATTTGCTCGACCACCACCCCGCCGGCGCGTTCCAGCTCGTAATCGGCCGGCGTAGCGCTCACGTACACCGATTGCCGGTACATCGACTCAAATTCGTTGAACGTCAGCGGCCGGTTGTCCATCGCGCTCGGCAGGCGGAAGCCGTAATCGATGAGCTGCACTTTGCGGGCGCGGTCGCCGCCCCACATCGCCCTGATTTGCGGCATCGTGGCGTGGCTTTCGTCCACGATCAGCACATAATCATCGGGAAAATAATCGAGTAGACAGAACGGCCGCGCGCCCGGCGTGCGCCGGTCGAAATACCGCGAATAGTTTTCGATCCCGGAACAATACCCCAGTTCCCGAATCATTTCCAGATCAAATTCCGTCCGCTCTTTAATTCTTTTCGCTTCCACGGGGCGGTCGTTGCGCTCGAAATACATTTCCTGCGCCAGCATATCGTGCTGAATCTCGCGGATAGCCTGTTGCAGCACGTCCGGCGACGTAACGAAGAGGTTGGCGGGATAAATAGCGACTTCTTTTTCGTCTTGCTGTTTTTTGCCGCTCACGGGGTCTATCTGCTGAATTGCCTCTAA
The DNA here is from genome assembly GCA_031425525.1 of Hymenobacteraceae bacterium. Taxonomy (GTDB): domain Bacteria; phylum Bacteroidota; class Bacteroidia; order Cytophagales; family Hymenobacteraceae; genus JANNMJ01. The sequence goes on from JANPJM010000083.1 coordinate 26,267, forward strand.
CTCATCCCCAAAAAATATGAAGCGATACGCGTGATCGGCGTACGCCGGGAAAATATCCACCGTATCGCCCTTCACCCGAAACGTCCCGCGCGAAAACTCCACTTCAGTGCGCGAATACAGAATCTGCACGAATTGATGCAATAAATTCTGGCGCGACTGGCGCATCCCCACGCGCAGTGCAAGTACATTTTTACCGAATTCCTCCGGGTTGCCGATGCCGTAGATGCACGACACCGAGGCGATGACGATCACATCGCGCCGCCCACTCAACAGCGCCGATGTGCAATGCAGCCGCAATTTTTCTATTTCCTCATTGATGGCCAGGTCTTTTTCGATGAACGTATCCGACGACGCCATATAGGCTTCGGGCTGATAATAATCGTAATAAGAAATAAAATACTCGACGGCGTTATGCGGAAAAAACGCCTTGAATTCGCCGTATAGCTGCGCCGCCAGGGTTTTATTATGACACAGAATCAGCGCTGGCCGCTGCGTTTCCTGAATGACATTGGCCATCGTGAACGTTTTGCCGGTGCCGGTAGCGCCGAGCAGCACCTGCGATGCCTCGCCGCGCCGTAGGCCATCGGTTAGCTGTTGAATGGCGCGGGGCTGGTCGCCCATCGGTTTGAAGTCGGATTCGAGCTGGAAAGCGGACATTCGAAGGTGATTCGGAGGGAAATACAGCGGTGCCATCCGGCCGTTGCCACCGCGAGATTACGACCCGGCCGGGCCGTCAGTCGAAACGCCCCTACCGGCGTGCAGGTTCGGCGAACGCTCAGATACCTACCTGACGTAGCGGCATTATCAGGCTGTTTTCAGCAGCTCCCCTAAGCGGGCGAGCAACGCGTCCAACTCCTGAACGGCAAACGCCAGCCCCTCGCGCCACGTAGGGCTGATCACGGGCGCAAGCTCCAACTCGACGAGCGTATCAACCAATTCGGGCACCTCGAACAGCCGCGCCGACGGGATCAGGCGGTGCGCGATAGCGGCGGCGGTTTCGGGGTCGTCGGTGTCGGCGGCCGTGCGCAGGGCGGCCAGATCGGTTGGGGCATTGGCGCAGAACGACGCCACGATGCGCCGCGCGAAGGCCTCGTTGCCGCGCGCCAACCGAAACAGGGGGGCCGGGTAAGCGGGCATTGCGGCAGAGTCAGTGGGGTCGGCCGGTTGGCCGGGTTCGGCAGCCGGCTGCAGTAGCGGGGTTGCGGCTTGGGTGCCGTCGGGGGTCGAATCCGCAGGCTCCACTCGCTTCGGCGGCAGCGGCCCGACGAGCGAGTCGATCAGCCGCACCAGCTCGGCCTCCTCAAACGGCTTGGTCAGACAGGCATTCATGCCGGCGGCGAGGTACCGTTCCACATCGGCCTTGAACGCATTGGCCGTCAGGGCCACAATCGGTACGGCGGCGCGCGCCGGGTCGCCGAGGCGCCGGATGCGGCGCGTGACATCGAGGCCACTCATGCCGGGCATCTGAATGTCCATGAGCACCACATCGGGCGCGGGGTGGGCGGCCATCCAGGCCAATGCTTGCGGGCCGCCGGGCGCTTCGGCCACGGTAGCGCCGTTGGCTTCGAGCAGCAGCCGCGCAAGCAACCGGTTCACTTCCTGATCTTCGACCAGTAGAATGCGCCGTCCGTGGAGACTCGGCAAGGCGGCGGTGGAAAGCGAGGACGCCGACGGCGCGTTGCGCTGTTCGGGTACGGCCGTGGCGGCACGCTCCAACCGCACCGTAAACGCGAAGGTGGTGCCTAAGCCGGGCTCACTGGTCAGCACCAGATGGCCGCCCATCCGGCTCACGAGCTGCTGACTGATGGCCAGGCCGAGACCGGTGCCGCCAAAGCGTCGCGTAGTGTCGGTATACGCCTGCGTAAACTCCTCGAAAACCGCTTCCTGCCGATCGAGCGGGATGCCCAAGCCTGTATCGACCACGCTGAACCGGATGCGCACCCCATCGGTGGTACTGTCGAGGACGCGCGCCGCGAGCCGCACCTCGCCGCCCGGCGTAAACTTGACGGCGTTGGTGAGCAGGTTGAGCAGCACCTGTTGCAGCCGGTACGCATCGCCCATCACCGAGCCCAGCGCCACGGCGCCGGCCGTTTCGATGAGGAGTGTCACGCCCTGTTCCGTCACGCGGAAGGCCACGTTCTGCGCCGCCGTCCGGAGCGCATCGAGGACATTGAACGGCGCCGATTCCAGCTCCAGATGCCCGGAATTGATCTTCGCCATATCGAGCACATCGTTGAGCAACGCCAGCAGGTGCCGACCGGAAGCGCCCACAATCTCCAGAAACTCGCGTTGCGTGGCCGACAGGGGGGTTTTACCCAGCAGCGCCACCATCCCCAACACCCCATTGAGCGGCGTGCGAATCTCGTGGCTCATATTAGCCAGGAAGTTTTCGCGCGCGCGCGCCGCCGCCTCCGCTACCCGCTGGGCCTCGCGCACATCGGTGATGTCGATGCCGTACCCGATAAGCAGAAACGGCGACCCATCCGCGTGGAACAACGGCCGCAGGTGCCGCCACAGAATGCGCGACGCGCCACTCACGGGGTCTATGATGTGTTCATCCCAAGCCACTACCCCGCCCGTTTCGAGGACGCTCGCCACTACCTGACGGCGTTGCGCGGCGCGCTCAGGCGGTACCTGCACGCGCTCGACGTACTCTTCCCAGGTACGGCCTACCACCCAGTGCCGCAGTTCGTCGTTGGGTTGAGCCTGCGGGTTGAGGTAGCGGTAGCGCAGGTCGGCATCGAAGACCGCCACATCGGCGGGCAGGTTGTCGAGGACGGTTTCGTAGAACGTCCGCTGCTCATCGACGGCGCGCTGGGCGGCGCGCAGGGCGGTGAGGTCGAACCCGTACCCGATCATCATCCGCAGGGCACCGGTGGTGGAATCGAAAACGGGTTGCAGGTGGCGGCGCAGCGTGCGCAGCGTGCCATCCGGCGCCGGCATGTCCTCCTCCCACGTCACCACCCGCCGTTCGCGGATGGCCTCAGCGAACAGCGCAAACCGGCGCTCGGCTACGGCAGCCGGCCGCTGCCGTCGGCGCACGTACTCCGCATCGGTACGACCAATGATCCAGCGCCGAATCGCCGGGTCGCTGACGGCCACGGGGTTGACGAACTGGTACCGGTGTTCGGCGTCGAGGACGGCCACATCCGACGGCAGATGATTGAGTACCGTTTCGTAGAACGCCCGTTGCTCGGCCACCTCGCGGCGGGCGGTTTCGCGGGCGGTGACATCGCGCGCCGAAATCAGCCAGCCGCCGCCCTCGGCTTCTGCCAGCGGCTGGGCGTCTACTTCGATCACGCGGCCATCGGTGAGGCCCAATTGCAGGTTGCGCACGGGCATCCGGCCGCGCGGAATCACCCGACTCCAGGCGCGCACTTCGGCGGGGCGGGCGAAGGCGGCCAGCGCCCGCCGGATCACGCGCTTGAGCGGCTGCCCCACCAGATTGGCCGGCGTGGCGGGTAAATCGAGGAGGCGCCCCAGTTCGGCGTTGGCCAGCAGCACGCGCCCGGCGGGGTCGGTGAGCAGAAGCCCCAGCGGCAACTCGCGCACCAGCAGACTGGCGCGCACCTCGGAGCGGTGCTGCTCGCGGCGAGCCTGCTCGCGCTCCGTCACGTCGCGGTAGGTGATGAGCCAGCCGCCGCCGGCGGCCTCGGTCAGCGGTTGCGTGGTCAGCTCGACGGCGCGGCCATCGGCCAGCAGCAGCGGCAGGGGCGCGCCGGATGCCCCGCGCGGCATCGTGGAGCGGTCGCGGGTACTCAACTCGCGCACAGCGGCAGGGTTGGCAAAGGCGGGCAGCAGTCGTTCGCGCAGTTCCTCGCCGGTCATCCCTACGATGGCGCCGGGCGCATCGGGCAGACTGAACAGGTCGAGCAAAAACTGATTGACCATCACCACGCACTGCTCAGGGTCGAGCAAGAGCGTGCCCACGCGCACCTCGCGCAGCACTTGCGCCAGGCGGGCTTCGGCGCGGTGCCGCGCCTGACGGGCGCGGTCGCGCTCGGTTACTTCGCGGTAGCCGATCAGCCAACCGCCTTCGGGCAGTGCCACGGTATCGCGCTCGACGGTGCGGCCATCGGTGAGGAGCAGCAATTCGCTGCGCGAGCTTTGCCCCGACTCGGCAATGGCGTAGGTGCTGGTGAGGTAGTCGTCGGAATCGCGGAAGCGGCCGGCGTTCTGCGCCAGCAAATCCACCACCGACCGCCCCAGCCATTCGCTCGCCGGCACGTCGAACAGTTCGGCGTAACCCTGATTGAGCAGCAGAATCAGACCGGCGGCATCGATGACGAGTACCGCCAACGGCAGCAGGTTGGTCAGATTGTAGGCTCGCGCCCGAAATTCCGTCAGGTGCGTGACCTGGTGCTGGAGACGCACGTTTTCAGCTTCTACGGCGGCGCGGGCCGCCCGCTCGGCCGCCAGTTCGGCCACGAGGGAGGCGATGGAAGGCGATGGAGAAGAAGCGGTAGCCATTGGTGCCGAAAGTTACTTCATAGGGGCGGGCGGGGCGCTGTACCCCTACATCGCCGCCACGCGACGACATCCGGCGAGCCGGCCGCAGGTACACGCCTTGACCAATTCTTACTCCCTAAGTCACTACGCGCAGCAAGCGCCGCCGGGTGCGATGTGTGGCCAGAAAGTGGTTTTTTGAGATAATTTCACTCAGGCGGTAGCGAGCTTGCGGTAAGTGATTCCTTCGAGACCGCAAACCACGCACTCGCTTTAAATTGAATTTGGGTCGGCGTAGGGGCTGTAGAGGCGGCCATCGGCATGTTCCACTGGATCAGGCAACTGATAGTCGGCCTTATACCGTACGAGCATTACCGAGGAAACTCTACCCTTCTGCCTACATTTACCCTCCATGAAGGTTCTCCGCAGTACCATCTGGGCAAGTATCGTATCGGCACTTTTAGGGCTTAGTGACGCCGCCACCGCCACCGCCGCGCCGCCACCGCTCGACAGCGCGAAAGCAGCGGCAGCAGAGCGTCGGGTAGCCGAGCCTGCTACCGCCGACACAACGCGCCTGCGTCTGCTGCGCGCCCTTTCGCGGCACTATTACACGAGCAACGCCGCCAGCTCGAAGCGGTACGCCGAGCAGGGGTTACGCCTGGCGCGGCGCCTCAACCAGCCCGATATTGCCGCCGCCCTCCTGTTCACGCTCAGTAGTCAGGCGAACCAGGTCAGCAATGATGCGGCGGCCATCAGCTACAATAAACAGTTGATCGAGCTGAGCCCGCGCTTGTCTGACAAAGTGCAGTGGCGGGTTTCGGAAGCCTACAAAGGGCTGGCGGGCGTCGAGCTGAACCGCGCCGATTACCCCGCCGCGCGCCGCTACTACCAGCTTGCCACCGAATGGAGCGAGCGGTATCCGGCTCCGCACGATACGATACCCGGCTCTTCGCGGGCGTGGGCCGGCATCGGAATGCTCGACTATTACGCCGCGCAAATGCAAAACGGCAACACCACCGACTCGATCTTGCGCGGGGTCGAGCGGTACGCGCGCCGCGCCTTGGCCTTCGATCTGGCGCACCCTAAAAAGCGCCGTTACACGCTGCCGCACGCGTATATGTCGCTCGCCAATGTATCGAGTAAACGAGGCCACCTCGATTCGGCGGTTGCGCGGTACAGCCTGGCCATCCGTGAGCATCAGACGCTCGATGATGTGATGGGCGAGGCTACAGCACGTGGTTTTCTGGCTGATGTGCTGCTGCGGAAAGGCCAGACGGCCGCTGACACTGCCGAGGCCGAAAAAGCAGTGGGACTCAACACGCAGGCCGGGGCGCCGGTCGCGGAGGTGTACGTGACGTGGGCCTCGGCATTGGCCGCCGCCGGGCAATACCCGCAGGCGTACCAGATCGCGCGGCGCGCGAAGGTCGTCAGCGATTCCATTACGCTCGCCACCGGCGCCGAAGAAGTGGCGCGGTTGCGCGTGCAGCTCGATACCGAACTGAAAGACAGCCGCATCAAAACCCTCACTACCCAACGCCGCTTGCAAGAAGAGCAAGCCCACCGCCAACAGCAGCGGTTGTGGGCGCTGGCTGGCATTCTGCTGGCGGTGGTGCTGGGGTTGGGCGTGGCGGCCTTTCTGGCGCTGCGCCTGCGTCGGTCGCGGGCGCAACTGGCCGCGCAAAACGAGCAATTGGCCGCCCAACGCGATACCCTGGCCGTGCAGCGCGATGAGCTGACGCAGGCCCGCGCTACCCAGGATCGGCTGTACGCGCTCATCGCCCACGATTTGCGCTCGCCGGTGGTGGCGTTTGCGGGGTTGGCCGATTTGCTCAACCGCTACGTGACGAAGGGCGATACCGCACGCCTCGCCGGCCTCGGCGACCGTATCCGGCAGGCCGCTCAAAACCTGCGCGAACTACTTGATAATCTGCTCAACTGGGCCGTGAGCCAGCGCGGCGAGCTGGTGGCGCGCCCGCGCCCCGTGCGCGCCACCGAGCTACTGGCCGGCATTGCCGCGCTCTACCAAAACGCCGCGCTCGCCGCCGACATCAGCCTCACGACCGATGCTGAAGGAGAAGGTGGCGCCACCGCCCCAGAGCTGCTCGTGCAGGCCGACCCCGACATGACGCGCACCATCTTGCGCAATCTGGCGGGCAATGCTCTGAAAGCCACCCCGGCGGGTGGGCGCGTAGCGCTGCACGTTCACCGTCAGACCGATGGATTCGTGCAGTTGCGGGTGACGGATTCGGGCACCGGGCTGACCGCCGAACACCTCGCGCGCCTCAACGGGGCCGCGCCCGCGATGCGCGTGGCCGGTCGCGATTCGGGCGCCGGACTGGGGTTGCTGTTGAGCCGGTCGTTCGCGGAGGCGCAAGGTGGTACGCTGGTGCTGCGGGCCGGCGCGAGTGGCAGCACCGAGGCCACGCTTACGCTGCCAATGGCCGCATAGGTTCGCACGTAAGCGCGGCGGATGGGCGCGAAAACCAACGCAAGCGGGGCGCGTGCCGTAGCTTCGCCGGCAATCAATTTCAGCTTGCCAACGCCTTAGCTATCCGTGCATGAAGCCCAACAGTAGTCGCCTGCGGATTCTGGTAGTGGAAGACGAGCCCCTGTTCGCCGAACAGATCGAGGCTGCCCTCGAAGACCTGGCGTATAATATCCTCGGCCCGGCCCACAACGCGGTTACGGCGCTGGCGCTGGTCAAAAGCGCCTCGCCGCCGCCTGACGTGGCCCTGCTCGACCTGCACCTCGGCGCCGGCCCCGATGGGGTGGAGTTGGCCCGGCAGCTCATCGCCATCCGGCCGCTGCCGCTCATCTTCCTGACCTCAATGGCCGATGAAGCGTCGTTTGCTCGGGCGCGGTCAGTGGGGCCGGCGGCCTATCTGGTGAAGCCCGTGGAGGTGGGCGCGTTGCAACGCGCCATCGAGCTGGCGGTGGCCAACTTTGCGGTAGGCCGCGCCGGTTCTACTTCCGACGACGACGAAGACGCCCGCACCGAACAAACCCGCGAGGCGAGAGCGGTGTTCTCCGGCCCATCATCGGGCGTGCTGCTCCCCGACGCGCTCTTCGTGAAGGAAGAAGGCTTGCTGGTGAAGGTGGCGCTCAACGATGTAAACTGGATCAAGGCCGATGATGGCCTCTGCCATTTTGCCCTCGATAAAGGCCGCACCATCACCACGCGCCAAAAGCTGCGCGATCTTGCCTCGCACCTCCCCGCCGACCGGTTCGTCCAGATTCACCGCTCCTACATCATCAACGCCACCTCGCTCGAACGGCTCGATACCGTGAGCAATATCGTGCAGGTGTGCGGGCAGTTGCTGCCGCTCGGCCGCCTCTACCGCGATGATTTGTTGCGGCGGTTGCAGATGGCGTAGCTGTTTCAGCCCAAGTCGTAAAAGCCGAAAAGCCCCGTTTGCAGCGTGCAAACGGGGCTTTTCGGTGTAGATAGCGGATAGAGAGGCCGTTTCCGGCTAAAGCTTGGTGGCATCCGGCCAAAGCCCGACGGTTGCCGGCTACGCTTACAGCTTCGGCGTCACGCTCAATTCCTGCATCAGGAAGGCGTAGATGTCGGCCGTCTCCTCGATGGATTTGGTGAGCGACGAGCCGCCGTGGGCGGCGTTGGTCTGAATCCGAATCAGCAGCGGTTTGGTGTGCGCGGCCTTCTCCTGCAACGTGGCGGCGTACTTGAACGAGTGCGCCGGCACCACGCGGTCGTCGTGGTCGGAGGTGGTGACCATCACCGACGGGTAAGTGCCGCCCGCCTTGATGTTGTGCATCGGCGAGTACTTGTAGAGCGTCGCGAAATCCTCCTTCGTGGCCTCCGCCGAGCCGTATTCAGCCACCCAAAACTGCCCGGCCGTGAATTTCTGGTACCGCAGCATATCCATCACGCCCACTTGCGGGATGGCGGCGGCAAACAGGTCGGGCCGCTGGTTGATGACGGCGCCCGTGAGCAGCCCGCCGTTGGAACCGCCCTGCAAGGCCAGTTTTTGGGCGCTCGTGTATTTCTCCTTGATGAGAAACTCGGCGACGGCGGCGCAGTCGTCGAATACATTTTGCTTGCGCTGGCGCATTCCGCCTTCGTGCCATTTTTCGCCGTATTCGGCGCCGCCGCGCAGGTTGGCCACCACGTACACGCCGCCTTGGTCGAGCCAGAGGAGGCGCAGCGCGCTGAAGCCCGGCGTGAGCGAAATATTGAACCCGCCGTAGCCGTAGAGGATGGTCGGGTTGGCGCCATCGAGCTTGATTCCTTTCTTGTGGACGATGAACGCGGGCACTTTCGTACCGTCCTTGCTCGGCACGAAAACCTGCTTCACGTCGTAATTCGTCGCCGCAAAATCCTTGATGACCGGCGCCTTCCAGACGTTCGATTTGCCGGTGGCTACGTCGTAACGGAACAGCGTGGCGGGGTAGTTATACGACGTAAACGTGTACAGGAGCGTCTTATCACCGGGTTCGCCGCTGAAGCCGCCCGCCGAGCCGATGCCCGGCAGCGCCACAGGGCTGGCCGATTTACCGGTCTGGCGGTCAATGACTTCAATGCGCGTGGTGGCGTCTTTGAGGTACGAAGCGAAGATCTTACCGCCGCCTAGCGCGATGCCTTCGAGCGGTTCGGGGCGCTCGGCCAGAAAGACGGTGGCTTTTGTGAGGCCGGGGCCGGTCTTGGGGTCATAGCGCAGAATTTTGGAGTTCGGCGCGCCCTGGTTGGTTTTGATCAGCAACTGATCGCCGACGTTATCGACGGGCGAGAACTCGTCGTCACCGATGTCGGCCACGATGGGCTGAAACGGCGCGTTGAGCTTGCCGCCGCCCGCCCGCCACGAGAGCGCGTTGCCGCGTTTTCCTTCCGTGCCGACGTACAGAAACTCGTACTTCAAATCTTCCGACGACCACACGCCGAAGTAGTGCGCGGAGTTTTTGGGGTCGGAATACACCAGCTCATCCTGGCTTTGCGGGGTGCCGGGGCGGTGGAAAAAAATCTGCTGATTCTGGTTTTTGGTCGTCAGCTCTTTCCCCGCTTCCGGCTTGGGGTAGCGCGAGTAGAAGAAGCCTTCGGAACCGCGCCAGCTCGCCCCGCCAAACTTCACCCACTCGATCTTATCGGCGAGCGGCTTACGAGTCTGCATATCCAGCACCCGGATTTCCTGCCAGTCGGCGCCGTTTGGGGCCACATCGTAGGCGAGGTAGCGGCCGTCCTTGCTCAGCGTGGCGCCCTTCAGTTGCGTGGTGCCATCGGCGGAAAACGTGTTGGGGTCGAGGAGCAATTCGGGTTTGCCGTCGAACCCTTTCTGCACCATCAGCACGCTTTGGTTTTGGAGGCCCGAATTCTGCGAAAACAGTACGTACCCGGCGCGCTGCTCGCCGAGGCCGTAGCGGGCGAAATTGATGCGTTCCTCCAGGCGCTGCTTGATGGCGGCGCGGAAGGGAATTTTGGCGAGATACGCGTTCGTGACGGCGTTTTGGGCCGTTACCCACGCCTTGGTTTCGGCCGAGTTATCGTCTTCGAGCCAGCGGTAGGGGTCGGGCACCGAGGTGCCGAAATAATCGTCGGTCTGGGTGCCCTTGGCAGTGGGGGGGTAGGTGATCTGGGCCACGGCGGCCATGGCGGTCAAAGAGAAAGCGCCGGCCAGCACGGCCCTGCGCGACGACGAAAAAAGGGAAAGGCCCATGAGTCTGAAACGTGGGATGGTTTGGGCGGAAGGAGCCGCGTGTGCCCCAAAAGGTTGCGGCGCACGCGCCCCTCCTACTTATCGTGGTCGGCGTCGCGGTCTTCCACATCGCCGGGCTTCACGCGTTTGAGCGCGCCGCTCTTGACATCCTTGATGAAGCGCGCCCACGCGAACGGGTCGAGCAGGGGCAAGGTCGGCAGCATGGTGCGGCGTTGCATCGCGCTTTGCTCCAGCGCGAAGGTCTGGCGGGCGTTGGCCGCCGCCGACGATGGCATCGAGCGGTAAATCCGCCGCAACGTCTCCTCATTGAGGGTTTTTTCGGGAGCCGTTAGGGCGCGCTCCGGCAGTTTGAGGGCCAGGAAGGCTTCCTTGAACAGCTTCTCGGTGGTGTACGGGAAGATGCGTACCTCCGGCAGCATCGTGGCGTCCTCCTCCATCCGCACAATCGCGGAGTAGCCCTCCTTTTGATATTCAGAAGGAATGACGAGCAAGCGCGTGCGGAAACCCAGCGCCCGCACGATAACCGAATCGCCGGCGAGTACGGGCAGCGAAAAGTAGCCGTACTGGTTGGTAATGGTGCCGCGCGCCGCCTTCGGCACATACACCGCCGCGCCATCGACGCCAAACAGCGAATCGCCCTGCGTGACGATGCCCGTGAACTGGATGACGCGCCGCTCGCCCTGCGCTCGGGTGGTGTGAGGCGCCAGCAATCCGGCCGCCACCAGCAGCAAACCTACCAGCCAGCCCACGCGGGCGACGCGATGGGTAACGGTGCGCTTGCGGCGCGCGGCAGCCGATACAATTATTTCAACGTCACTCATGATGTGCATACAACTCGAAAAACTTCCCCGGCAGGGTGGCGGCACCTGCGTAAGGCGGCCTAACAAAGCTACGGATTTGCCGCCCGGTCGGGCGTCGGGCCACCGGTTGGCAAGAACCGGGCAAGCGCGCCACCGGGTTCGGTGGAGGCGCCCGCCCGTCCGCCGGTTGCCTGTTGGCGGCGGGCGGGTAAAGGTGCCGTAACCGGTGAGCTATACGGTCTTTCGTATCTTTCGGCGACGATAGCCCGTTAGAGCGCTCGTCACCGGCCGGCCGCTTCAGCCCCCATCTCTCACCGTTCACCGTTTTGTTTATGTCGATACGATTTCGTTTTTTCACCGCGCTCCTCGCGGGTACCGCGCTGACCGTCGCTTCCGTGGTGCCCGCGTTGGCTCAAAAGAAAGCCCTCGTTAAGGAGGAGATTTCACTTACCAAAACCTACCCGGAGGACATTACCGACCCGCTGCCCGAGTTCGCCGGGGGCGCGGAAGCGTTGCGGCTGTTCCTCGCGTCGCACGTAGTAGTGCCACCGTTTGCCCTTACCAATTTGCTGGCCGGGGCGGTAGACATCGAGTTCGTGCTGCACCCGGATGGCCGGATGGACAGCATTCGCGTGTCCAACGGCGCCTGCTGCGGCCTCGATGAGGAAGCCATGCGCGTGGCCGCCCTCACGGCGGGCAAGTGGACGCCCGGCAAGCTCAACGGCACGCCCGTGAAAACCCGCGTCGATCTGCCGATTGTGTTCCGGGTGGGCAACAAAAACTCGCGCTCGGTGGCGTATATGGAGGAAATGAAGAAGAAACACGTCACCTACCAAACGTCGCCGGAATACCAGAAAGACCAGCAGACGTATCAGGAGCAGGTAGCCAAAAAGGCGCAGTAAGTAGCCGTTATCGGGCGCTTCGGCGTCGTATGCGCCAACCTTCCGGCGTGTTTCCGGGTACGTGGGCCATTTACCGCGTCGGCTCGTTCTCTACTCTACTCGCGTGATTCGCCACGTTTTCTTCGACCTCGACCATACCCTCTGGGATTTCGACGCCAACGCCGCCCGAACCCTGCACGCGCTCCACGCGGCGCACGGCTTGGACGAGTGGTTTGCGGTAGAAACCTTCATCGAAACCTATACCCGCATCAATCACGCGGCGTGGCATCGGTTTCACCGGGGCGAAATCTCGCAGGCCGAACTGCGCGGTTCGCGGTTCCCGGATACGTTTCGGGCGTTAGGCGCCGATGCGGCGCGCGTGCCGAAGGATTTTGGGGAGGAGTTCATTACGGTTTGTTCCGGGCAAAGTGGGCTGTTTCCGCACACACATTCGGTGTTAGCGGCGCTCAAGGGGCGGGGGTTCGGGTTGCACATCATCACCAACGGTTTCCGCGACTCGCAGCACCGCAAGCTCGCGGCGAGTGGGTTGGAGCCGTATTTCGATGAAATCGTGACCACCGATTGCCTCGGCTGCGCCAAACCCGACCCGCGCATCTACGCCCACGCGTTGGCCCGCGCCGGCGCCACGCCTACTGAAAGTTTGATGATCGGCGACTCCTTCGACGCCGACGTGCGCGGCGCCGAACGCGCCGGCATCACCGCCATCTGGTTCAACCCCGGTGCCGAGGCCGTGCCCGACGCGGCGCCCGTGCGGGCGATTGTCGATTTACGCGAGTTGTTGGTGTTGCTGCCGGCGACGGTTGCGGCGGATGTTCAGGCGTAAAAAGCGCTTCCTGTTTATACGGTCAAGCGTTTCTGCCGCGTTTACGCTGGATGAAAAATGTACTGTTGAGCTTCGGCTTATTACTACTGGCGCTACCGGGTTTGGGGCAACGCAAAGCCATTTTCTTCGACAGTCTCGACCGCGTCACCACCTTCGAGCTGCACTGGGCGCAAGTGGTCACGGGCCGTTACAAAACCCAGTACGACCGGCCCAGCAAGCGGCGAACGCTGGTGCGGACTACGCCGCCGGAATTCCGCGATGAGATGGCCAAAACCGAAAAGCGCATCGGGTGGCCCCAGCCGGTAGGGCAGCCGTTCGCGGATTTCACCCTGCCGGACCTGGCCGGGCAGGTGTGCCGCTCCACCGACCTGCGAGGCAAAATCGTGGTGCTCAACTTCTGGTTTGTCGGCTGTGGCCCCTGCGAGATGGAACGCCCGGCTCTCAACGAACTGGTACAGCGCTACCACGCCGACTCGGGCGTCGTATTCGTCTCCCTCGCCGCCAGCCCCCTCGATAAGCTGCGCGAGTTTCTGCTCACGAACCCCTTCGCCTACCGCGTCCTGCCCACCGATTTAGCGGCGGTCAAGCAGCAGTTTGGCGCCTTCGGCTACCCGCGCAGCGTCGTCATTGGCCGAGACGGCAACGTGGTGTACAACTGTAGCGGCACCGGCGTGGGCATCACCCAGATTCTCCAGCGCGAAATCGAGCGGGCGCGGCGCCTGTAGGCGGAGCGCCCGCCCTGTGTCACGTCGGCCAGCCCGACGACCTCGGCGGCGTCGTTGCCTTCCTCTGCTCCGACGCCGCCTGCTGGGTCAACGGCCAGCGCATCGAGGTAAGCGGCGGGATCAATCTGTAACGTGGGCCCCGGGCGACGACGCCCCCGGCAGTATCACCGTAAGTCTGTAGTACGCCACAAGTCAGCCAACGGCAACGGGCGTTGCTAAGTGGTAGAACAAGTATGGCGTGTGGCATCTATATTTACCCCGAAGATCCGATGTGAATCGGACTAATCCCAAGCCTGCTAGATCTAGAGCCAGAATTTGCACGATCAACTGAACTACCTATCACAAGTGTTCATCAAATAGATAAATAATTTTATGAGAATATTTATAAGTCACTCTTCAAAAGACCGTGATGTAACTGAGCTTTTTGTTACATTATTAACAAATGCATTGAGGATAAACCCAGAGGATATTTTTTGCTCCTCTCTTGACGGCCATAAGATTGAGTCTGGAAAAGATTGGAGAGGTGAGATTAAATATAATATAAATAATTCAAAAATCTGCTTTATAATGATCAGTCCAGACTATAAGAAGAGTGAAATTTGCTTGAATGAGATGGGCGCTATTTATTTTACCGAAAACATTAGACACGTACCATTAATTATTCCTCCGGCTACCAATGAAGATGCAGGGGTTTTATTCGAAACAACGCAAATTGAATATTTACAAGAGGAAGCATCTTTAGAACGCATCAAAGATATTGTCACGGGAGGTGACAATGTTAATATAAAGGGCGATTATTGGGACAAACATAAGAAGGAATTTATCAAAAAAATATCTATGATCTACAATATTGTATCTGCAATCAACCCTAGGAATGAAGAAAGCATTGATGACAATGAACGCTACGAAAGGGGGTATTATTCAGATTATATTGCAGACTCAACGATTAGCCACCACAATAAGGTATCAAATATTGACTTGCTAAATCAATTATCGATGGATTTAAGAAACAACAAGGAAAGGCTTGTCGATTTGAAATTCAATTATCTAGGATCAACGAGCGCAGCCAACTGGATTTCTTTAAGCCAACATCCCAGTTATGGCCACTCGAAACTAATTGCTTTCTTTGCTGATAACGCCGAGGAGATCATTGCTCAAATGCAGCTTTCTTCTAACCAGAAGATTGATCTTATAAGCTTAGGATCAGGGGATGGCGTAATTGACAAACACATAATTCTTCGTCTGTTAGCCAATGACAATATAAATTTTTACTATCCATTTGACATTTCATTTGAGTTGTTACAAAAAGTTGTAAATGAAATATCAACCTCTACTTGGTGGAAGCCAAAAAAAATCAAAATAAAAGCAATACACGGCGATTTTTTTGAGTTGGTTCAGTATAAACAAATATTCGACCACGACTCTGTACCTAATTTATTCAGTCTTTTAGGCTTTACTTTTGGCAATTATAATGAAGCTGAATTTATCGGAAAGATAAAAGAAGGAATGGAAAATGGTGATTTCTTGTTATTAGATGCTCGCCTTCACGATCTGGAGCTAGGAGAAAAACTCACAGCAGATCAAAAAAACACACTCATAAATAATTATAATAATGAATCTACTAACAGATTCGTATTTGGCGCCCTAGAAGCTGTAACAAACGCAGAATATAAATCTGTATCATTTGAATGCGTCCCTAAAAGAGAGATCACTACTGTTCCAAACGCTATTAATATCTTAATCAATTGCAAAGGCATCAATACAAACTTTAGAAACGATAACAAATCTTACAAAAAAGATAGTATTTGTCTAGGCATGACGACTTTGTATTCATACAATGATTTAATTAATTGGTTAATTAGAAGAGGATTTCAAATCGTGTGGAGCAAGAAGACGACAGGTACCGGCATGTTTCTGCTTAAAAAGTACTGATCACCCCCCACCTCGCACGGGGCAGAGCCCCGCGCGAAAGGCAACGGAGCCCAGCCCCCTACTTCTCCCCCTCCCCCACTGGCGCATCCCCACCGCCGCTATTCTCCGCGCGCATCCGCTTCTTGAGGCGCGCCAGCGTGTAGGCCACGGCCTTGCGCGGCTGCGTCTGCTTGTACATCAGCCGGCCGGCGTCGAGAATTTCATCTATCAGCTCCCACATCGCGTTGGCGGCAGTCACATTCTCCTCCGTCAGCACCAGGCGGGCGTTCTCGTTGTCGTTCTGCGTCACGTTGAAGCCCGAAATCGTCTGGCGCGCGTCGCTGAAAACCTTCGTATCGTCGGCCGTGTGGCCCTGCGCCGTTAGCTGAGCGGCGTTGGCGGCCAGCAAATCGAGCAAGCCTTTCAGCGCACCGTCGAGCTTTTCCATATCGCGGACCGCGATTGCCGACCGAATTTTCCCCAACCCAAACGCTGCCGGCGCCACCGTCAGGGCCGGGGTGCGCGCGCGCGCCCGGTTCAGGCGCAGGTTAAGCCAGTTGAGCGGGTCGCGCAGGTCTTTCGCCACCTTGTTCATCGCCTTGGTCACTTCCGCGTCGGTCGCGCGGCGGTTGGCCGTCGGCACCAGCGCCTCGAGCGTAGCATACCGCTTGTCGTACTCTTTCAGAAAGTTGGGACCGGCAAAATCCGGCGAGGCCTTCGCGAAATCCGCCTGATCCGTCACGAACGACGACCGCACCATCTGGGCCATCGGCCCTACTTCATCTAACCGGCACTGGTAGCGCCGCTTGGGGAGGGAATTGGACATAAAAACGAAGAAAGGTTTTGAACGCTCCACCACGCGGTAAAGCAGCAACAAGGTTACGCAAGGCAACCCGATTCAGCTTCTCCCCCTACGCCGCCGTCACGGCCCCCTACGCCGCCGTCACGGCCCCGTAAGTCGTTGTACGAACCCCCTACACCGCCGTCACGGCCCCGTAAGTCGTTATCTGAACCCCCTACGCCGCCGTCACGACCCCGCAAGCCGTTGTACGGACTCGCTAAGCCAGTTTTCGACCCCGTAAGCCGCCGTCACGACCCTCCCCAGCCATTTCGACCCTCCCCAGCCCCTTCGACCCTCCCCGCCGCGCGGGCGCCCTGTTACCTTCGTCCTCCGTTTCGCCCACCAACCAACTCCCCCGTATGTCGAACGCTTTTTTTCAAGTCCCGGCCGTCATCAACGAGCCCGTCAAGAGCTACCGTCCCGGCTCGCCGGAACGCACCGAACTGCAAGCGATGCTCGCGAAAATGCGCGCCGAAGTCCTGGACGTACCGATGGTGATCGGCGGCCAGGAAGTGCGCACCGGCAAGACCCAGCGCCTCGCGCCGCCTCACGACCACCAGCATACCCTCGGCCACTTCCACGAAGGCAACGCCGGCCACGTAACGAGCGCCATTGATGCAGCCCTCGCCGCGCGCCCCACCTGGGCCACGATGCCGTGGGAGCAGCGCGCCGCCATCTTCCTCAAAGCCGCCGACCTGCTGGCCGGGCCGTGGCGCGCGCGCCTCAACGCCGCCACGATGCTCGGGCAAAGCAAAAACGCGTTTCAAGCCGAAATCGACGCCGCCTGCGAGTTGATCGATTTCCTGCGTTTCAACGTCAAGTTTGCCACCGAAATCTATAAAAACCAGCCCGAAAGCCTCCCCGGCACTTGGAACCGCGTGGAATACCGCCCGCTCGAAGGGTTCGTATTCGCGCTTACGCCGTTCAATTTCACGGCTATCGCGGGCAACCTGCCTACCTCGGCGGCGCTGATGGGCAACGTGGTGGTCTGGAAGCCCGCCAACACCCAAATCTATTCGGCGCACGTGCTGATGGCGTTGTTCCGGGAGGCGGGACTGCCGGATGGCGTCATCAATCTGGTGTTTGTGAGTGGCCCGACGGCTGGGGAAGTCATCTTCCAGCACCGCGAATTTGCGGGTATCCACTTCACGGGCTCCACGGGCGTATTCGACGGTATTTGGCAGACGGTAGGCGCCAACCGCGCCAAATACCGCTCGTACCCACGCCTCGTGGGCGAGACGGGCGGGAAAGATTTTGTGGTCGCGCATCCGTCGGCTAACCCCATCGCGGTGGCCGTAGGGCTGCTGCGCGGGTCGTTTGAGTACCAGGGGCAAAAGTGCTCGGCCGCGAGCCGCGCCTACGTACCCAAATCGCTCTGGCCGACCATCAAAGACAAGCTCGTCGCCGACCTGAAAACGGTGAAAATGGGGCCGACGGAGGATTTTACGAACTTCGTGAACGCCGTAATCGACGAAAAGTCGTTCGATAAAATCGCCAAGTATATTGATGGGGCCAAAGCTGATTCGGGGGTTGAACTCGTCGCGGGGGGCACCTACGATAAATCGGTCGGCTACTTCATCGCGCCCACCGTGCTGCGCGTCGACGACCCGAAGTACGTCACGATGTGCGACGAGCTATTCGGCCCCGTGCTGACGATTTACGTCTACGAAGATGCCAAATGGGCCGAAACCCTGCACCTCGTCGATGAAACCTCGCCGTACGCCCTCACCGGCGCCGTTTTCGCGCAAGACCGCGCCGCCCTCCTCGATGCCGAACGCGTCCTCGTGAACGCCGCCGGCAACTTCTACCTCAACGACAAGCCCACCGGCGCCGTCGTGGGCCAACAGCCATTCGGCGGCGCCCGCGCCTCCGGCACCAACGACAAGGCCGGTTCTTCGCTGAACCTGCTGCGCTGGGTGTCGGCCCGCTCCATCAAGGAAACGCTGGTTTCACCCGTCGATTACCGCTACCCGTTCCTCGCCGACGACGCGCCGGGCGCGGCGCACGAAGGCGGCATCTAGCCCTGCTTCCCGCCCGTCAACCCCAGCAAGGCCCGCCCACCAGCGGGCCTTGCTACGTTTGGGCTAGCGCCTACCGCTCCCGCCTACCGAACTTGCCCCCATGAAACCCGCCTCTTCTGCCCGCTCGCTGTTTCGCGCCCGCGCCATCACCTCCCTCCGCCGAACCACTACCGCGCTGGTGATACTCGGTGCTTTAGGCGGGCGCGTACCACTGGCCGTCGCGCAGACCGTGCCGCCTGTTGCCCCGCCCGACACGCTCCACAAATACGAAACTCCCACCGCCGTGCCCGCCGCGCGCGCGCCCTGGTACCGGGGCAAACTGGTGCGCGCCACGGTGGTGCCCGCCGCGCTCATCGGCTACGGCGTGTCCACCATCAACAGCAATGGTTTTTACAGCTCCTACGATGCCCGCGCCGATGTGCGCCGCGCGTTCCCCGGCTTCCGCACGCGCCTCGACGACCTGCTAATCCTTGCGCCGTATTTCGAGCTGGGTGCTGTGGCGCTGGCGGGCGTGGAATCGCGTGACGACCGGCTCAACACGGTACTCGTCATCCTCAAAGCTGAGGCAATCATGGGCGCGACGGTAATCGGCCTGAAAAACTGGACGAAAGTGCGGCGGCCCGACGGCACCACCCGCGACGCGTTTCCGTCGGGCCACACGGCGCAGGCGTTTTTGGCGGCCAGCATCGTGCATACCGAGTTCCGCGATAAAAGCCAATGGTACGGCGTCGGCGCTTACGCCATCGCCACGAGTGTGGCGGGACTACGGATGCTCAACAACCGCCATTGGCAGAGCGATGTGTTCGTGGGCGCCGGAATCGGCATTCTGTCAGCGCATGTGGGCTACCTGACGCACCGTCACCGTTGGGGCCGCAAACCCCGCGAGCGCCGCGCCGCCGACGTGGGCGTGTCGCCGCGTTGGCTGCCCGGCGCCGGGGCAGGACTAGCGGTTACGTGGCAGTTTCGGCGGTAGGTCAGATCGGTTTTTCAGTTGTACCGCAGCGCTAATCCGGTAACAGCATCGACGTGCAGCGTCACCTCCGCTCCGTGAATGAAGGCCGTGTTGAGCGGCTCGTGCCCTGCCGGAAACCCAAAGCCCACGGGGAAATCGTACGGCGCGACGTGCTGCCGGATAATCGAATACGCATCGTGGCCAAATGGCACTGTATTGTCGCGCATCAGACTGAAATGGCCGATTACGAGCCCCGCTAGTTGGGCCAGGCGCCCGGCGCGCGCCAGGTGGCCGAGCATCCGGTCGATGTGGTAGAGGTATTCGTCGAGGTCTTCGAGGAAGAGGATGGCGCCGTTCCAATCTGCGTCCGAGGCCGTGCCGAGCAGCGTGTGCAGCACCGTCAGGTTGCCGCCGAGCAGTGGCCCGCGCGCCGCGCCCGGCCGGTTGCCCGCGTGGGCGGGCGTAGCGTACGCGGGCCGCTCGCCGAAAAGCAGTGCCCGCAGCGAGTCGTCGGCAGTCTCGTGGTTGGGTTGGCCCATCAGCACGGGCATCGTGGCGTGCAGGGTGGCCGTGCCGGTGTGCCGCCACAGGTGCGCGAGCAAGGCGGTGGGGTCTGAAAAGCCCGCGACCCATTTGGGGTGCCGTTGGAAGCCCGTGAGGTCGAGGTCGTCGAGGAGGCGGGCGGTGCCGTAGCCGCCGCGCGCGCACAGGATGGCGCGCACGCTGGGGTCGTCGAGGGCACGTTGGAGGTCGGCGCGGCGGTGGGTATCGTCGCCGGCGAACTGGTGGTCGGCGGCGCCGATGGTGTCGCCGAGGCGCACGCGCAGCCCCCAGCCTTCGAGCAGACGCACGGCGGGCGCCAATTCTTCAACGGAAATTTTGCGGGCGGGCGCCACGATACAAACCGTATCGCCGGGGTGCTGGGTGGGCGGAAAAACAACGGAGCGAATCACGGCGGCAAGGTAGCCGCTGTGATTCGCTCCGCACATAGTTGCCGCTGAAAACGCCACGCCGGACGTAGCGGCAGAAGTTCAGCCTACGATCACATTTTCGCTACCGACCCCGATCCCGTAATCCGCTTCACGAACTGCTTGGGCTCGCCACGGTACCGCACGCTGCCCGACCCGCTGATGCTCACTTCGAGCGTCTCGGCGGCGGCCACGTTGGCATTGCCCGACCCGCTGATCTTGACGGTGGTCGTGGTCGCGAGCATCTCATCGGCGCGGATATTCCCCGAGCCCGCCACCGACAGCGTGTGCGCCGTGCAGCGCCCTGTCAGCTTCAGATTTCCCGAACCTGCCACGCTGGTAGCGAGGGCGCCCGTGAGGTCGGCGGCAAGCCGCACGTTGCCCGAACCGGCCACCGAAACGTTGAGCGCCGTGCCCGTCAGCGCGCCTTCCACTTCCAGATTGCCTGAACCCGAAACGCTCAGGTCTTCCACCACCGGCAGCGTCACCGTAACCACCACGCCCTGGCCTTTGCCCCAACTCATTTTACCCTTGCCAGTTTTGCGAATGACGAGGCGGCCCTTTTCCACTACGGTTTCGGTGCGCGCCACTTCTTCGGCTTCCCCGCTGATGCTGATGGTCGCGGGCGAGCCCTGGCGCACGACTACATCGTCGGCAGTGGTGAGACTGATGCCGCGAAAATCGGCGGTTACGGGACGGGTTTGCGTCACGCGGTCGCTCGCGGGGCGCGACGCAGCGGGCGGCAGGTGCCGCGAGTGCGCGGGCGGGCTCGAACACAGAACGGCCGCCGTGGTGGCAATCAGCCCCACGGCGGCGGCGAAGGAAACGGGATGGAGACGCATCGGACAATCAGGGGGAGAAGGTGGTGAGAATAATCGACGAATAACTGACGAATAACTGACTCTTCGTTGGAGGACACGCACGCCGTCGGAGTTGCCTTAGGCCGCCGATTTTTTTTGCGCGGATGCTCACCACATCTGCGTGCGCTCCTCGTTTTCTCCCCTTCCGGCGCGCTACCGCTTACCGCAACTCAGCCGCCGCAGCTTCGTCGAGAAACCACTTTACCACGGCGCCGGGGCGGGTGGGCTGCACCCGTTGCGCCGGGAGCAGCGCCGCGCCCGAATCGGCAGACGCATCGCCGTCGGCGCCGAGAATCTGCCGCACCACGGCCGCCTTCTCCGCGCCCTGCACCAGAAAAACCACCGCACCCGCCGCGTTCAGCACGGGCAGCGTAACGGTGAGGCGCGCGGGGCCGCTGGGGTCGGGCGCGGGGGTAGCCACCACGAGCCGCGTCGTCTCCTCCACCGCCGCCATCCCCGGAAAAAGTGATGCCGTGTGCCCGTCCGGGCCGATGCCGAGAAATACCAAATCGAACTCCGGCACTTCGCCGGGTGCCAGGCCAAATGCTTCGACCAACCGCGCTTCATAAGCCGCTGCCGCTGCATCGGGCCCGAGCGTGGTATCGGCCGTCAGTACGAACGCCGGGTTCACGGGCACGGCATCAAGCAACGCCCGAAACGCCATTCGTTGGTTCGAGCGGGCATCGTCGGGCGGCACCAAACGCTCGTCGCCCCACGCTACCACCACCTGCGCCCACGGCAGGTTATCGGCGTACGGCACCCGCGAAAGCGCTTCGTACAACGCCTGCGGGGTAGCGCCACCCGCCAGCAGCACGGTGCAACGCCCGCGCCGGTTCACGGCCTCGCTGATGGTGGAGGCGCAAAACGTAGCGGCGGCAGCCGCCAAGTGGGCGGGGCTGGGAGTGATCGTGATCATGGAAAGACGAAAATGACGAAAAGCGCGAAGAAGGAGGTGTATTAAGTACGAAACCAAGCATTCCGAATCCACCCTGCGCGTCGCACGTCGGCAGTACACGCCCCCTTACGCACGCTTAAAAGCACCGGTTGCCGCAACCTCGATCAAGCACCCAAAGCTACTGCCACCCTTCCAAAATGCCCAACGGCCACCCTACCGAAGCAGAATGGCCGTTGGGCACTAAACACGAAAAACTAAACTCTAAAAACTCTCCTTACTCCACCGTCACCGATTTGGCGAGGTTGCGGGGCTGATCGACGTTGCAGCCGCGCAGTACGGCAATGTGGTACGAAAGGAGTTGGAGCGGCACCACCGTCACGAGCGGCATCAGCGCATCGGAGGTGTGGGGTACTTCGATTACGAACTCGGCCATTTCCGGGATCACGGTGTCACCTTCGCTCACGATGGCGATGATGCGGCCCTTGCGCGCCTTCACCTCCTGAATGTTGGACACTACCTTCTCGTAGCTCGCATCGCGCGGGGCAATCACCACAACCGGCATATTCTCGTCGATGAGCGCGATGGGGCCGTGCTTCATCTCGGCGGCGGGGTAGCCTTCGGCGTGGATGTACGAGATTTCCTTCAGTTTCAGGGCGCCTTCGAGCGCCACGGGGAAGTTGTAGCCCCGACCAAGGTACAGGAAATTGGTCGAATCCTTGAAGATTTCGGCGATTTGCTGAATTTCGGCATCGAGCTTCAGCGCTTTTTCCACCTTCGACGGAATCGTTTCCAGCTCCACCATCAACTCGCGCAGACGGGTGTTGGAGAGGGCGCCCCGGCGGTGGCCGATGATCATGGCCATCAACGTCAGCACGGTTACTTGGGCGGTGAACGCCTTGGTGCTGGCTACGCCGATTTCGGGGCCGGCGTGGGTGTACGAACCGGCGTCGGTGGCGCGCGCAATGCTGCTGCCCACCACGTTGCACACGCCGAAGATCGTCGCGCCGCGGCTCTTCGCCATATCGATGGCGGCGAGGGTGTCGGCGGTCTCCCCCGATTGCGAAATCGCGATCACGATGTCGCGCTCCGAAATCACGGGGTTGCGGTACCGGAACTCCGAGGCGTACTCGACCTCCACGGGAATGCGCGCGAAGTCCTCGAACAGGTACTCGGCCACCAGCCCGGCGTGCCAACTCGTGCCGCACGCCACGATGATGATGCGCTGGGCATTGATGAATTTCTGCTCGAACTGGCGGATGCCGCCGAGGTTCAAGTGGCCGTTTTCGGCAATCAGGCGCCCGCGCAGGCAGTCGTGAATCGAGCGCGGCTGCTCAAAAATCTCCTTCAGCATGAAATGCTCGTAGCCGCCTTTCTCGATGGCATCGAGCGCCAGTTCCAGGCGCTGGATGTACGGGTTCTGCGGCACATCCTCGCGGGTGCGGATGTCGAGCTTGCCGTCCTTCACTACGGCCAGCTCGTAGTCGTTGAGGTAGATGACATCGGACGTGTACTCCACGATGGGCGTGGCGTCGGAGGCGAAGAAAAATTCGCCTTCGCCCACCCCGATCACCAGCGGCGAGCCTTTGCGGGCCGCGATCAACTGCCCCGGCTCGTCGGCGCTGAGTACCACGATAGCGTAGGCGCCCACTACCTCGTGCAGGGCCAAGCGCACGGCCTCGGCGAGCGAGATGCCTTCGTTGTCCTGCAAGATGTCTTCGATCAGATTGACGAAAACCTCAGTATCCGTGTCCGACTCAAACGTGTGCCCGCGCTGCATCAAGTGTTTCTTGAGGGCAGCGTAGTTTTCGATGATGCCGTTGTGGATGATCGCGATGCGCCCCGACGTGGAATAGTGCGGGTGGGCGTTGGCGTCGTTGGGCTCGCCGTGGGTGGCCCAGCGGGTGTGGCCCATCCCGATGTGGGCGTGCGTGTTGCGCGAGCCGATATAGTCTTCGAGGTCTTGAACCTTGCCTTTCTTCTTATAAACGGTCAGCTCGCCGTTGAGCAGAGCGATTCCGGCCGAGTCGTAGCCGCGATATTCGAGCCGACGAAGGCCTTTGATGATGACTGGCCGCGCTTCGCGGGCGCCGATGTAAGCAACAATGCCGCACATGTTCAGTGGGGTAAGGGGGAAAATCAGGGGAAGAAGGCCCGGCGAAAGCGCACGGGCGCGCCCGTTTCAAGGAACGGGGCTGCAAAGCTAACGGCGCGTCGGCACTCGTTAGTTAAGCTCTGAATAGTACACTTTTAGCTGAATCTGGCCGGGAACGGCGTCGATCAGCGTCCGATTCAGGCTCAGGCCCGTGCTGGCCGGCAACGACGGCAGGAGCCAAAAAGCGTCGCCTTTTTGGTCGAGGAGCTTGTCGTTGAGGCGGGCATCGAGGTACGAGGTCAGCAGTACGCGGTAGGCGCGCGTGGCGGCGTCGTAGGTCACGATGGCGGGCGCGCGCGTGCCGGTGGGGTCGTTGCCGTTGGCTTGCACGGTGCGTAGCTCGCTGCCGTTTTTGAGCGGCCGGTTCTGCGCATCCACTTCCACCAAAAACGCTTGCCCCGGCACGGCAAATACGCCCGTCGCGTACGACTTGACCGGCACGACCAACTCGGCGCGGTTGATGACGATCCGACCTTGCTTCGCGCGCAGCGTCTCAAAACCGGCTATTTTGATGCGTGTGCCTAATTCCAGGCCGCCTTGCAGGTAGGCAGTGAAGCCGTTGTTGACGTCGGCGGTCACGGTATCCTGCGCTTGCGTAGACGCAGGGCGGTTGAAGACTTCAAGCGGCCCAGTAGCGTAAGTGGTGCTGATTTTCGTGAAATATCGCTCCGTATTGCGGTTGCCCATGCTGAACACGTACGTGCGCCGGACGGTATCGGCCGCCGAGTAGCGGTAGTACAGCGTCAGGCGCGTATCGCCGGCACTGGGGTTGATATTGACGAGGGCGCCCTTGGAACCCGTTACCACTTTCAACGCCAGCCCTTTCAGCACGGCTTGCAGGTTGTCGCGGGAATTGAAGGTCGGCGTGCCGATTTTGTCTACCAATCGCATTTTCAGATCAGCAGAGGTAATCGGCACCCGGATCGGGAGCAGCACGCGGGTGCTGTCGAGGCGCTTTTTGGTGCTGCCGATGATCCACGGCGTAGCCAGCACCGAATCTTTGCGGTAATCGTACCGCAGCCGGAAATCAACTGGCACGCTGTTAAGCGGCATCGGCTCTGTGCGCAAGCCCGCCGATCCGGCGTAGTACGCCGTATCGTCTTTGAACCCACTGGCTAACTCGTACAGATTCAGCTTCAGGCCGCCATCGGCGGTGCCGTTGAACTGGTTGATGGCGAAGGTGGCCACCAATGAATCAGCAACGGGCGTCGTAGAGGGCGGCGTGGCCAGGTTGACGGTCAGCGGGCTTACCTGCCAGTACGCTTCGGCGGTGGTGTTGCCGACGTTGGTATCGAGCAGTTCGCCGACGATGACGTTTGCTTTGTTGGCGGTCAGCACCGAGTCGTCGCGCAGCACGGTGGCGGCGCGGCCGGGCAGCGCGATGTACGTGGCGGTGGCGGGCACCTCGTCGGGCAGCACGTCCAGACCAACTTCGTTCGCCGGGTCGCAGCCGCTGAGCAGCAACATAACCGAAACCGAAAGGGCCGCACTAGTTAGTGCGGCCCCCGGAAAAGAGCGCCGTATGGCGCGTGCCTTAGTGCAGAAGGGCATTATAAATATCGTGGTACGCGTTGAGCATCTCTTCCGCAGGCTCCGAGCCGATCTCGGAAAGTTGCTTGTGCTGGAGGTGCTCCTTGAACATGGCATTCATGTCGTCGCCGTAGGTTTCGGGGTACTTAATCACCGAATCGGCGTATTGCATCCCGCACCGAATGAACCCGCGGCAGTCGGCCGAACGCAACGAATCGAGCATTGGATCCTCGATGTCGAGCATCCGGGCTTTTTCCACCAGATCATCGGCAAATTTATAGTCGGCAAACTCGGAGTTGCAGACCGTAAACACCGATTTGGCGTCTTTGAAGATCGGGTCTTTCTTGTACGTCGTCTTGAGGTAGAGCGGGATGAGGCCAGTCATCCAATCGGTGCAATGGACGATATCGGGCGCCCACCCAAGTTTCTTGACGGTTTCGAGGACGCCTTTCGAGAAGAAAATCGCGCGCTCGTCGTTGTCGGCGTAGAATTGGTTGTTTTTATCGACCAGGCCGGTCTTGCGGTGGAAGTAATCATCGTTGTCGATGAAGTATACTTGCATCCGCGCCGTGGGGATGGACGCCACCTTGATGACGAGCGGCTTCTCGTCGTCGCCGACGGCGATGTTGATGCCCGAGAGGCGAACCACCTCGTGCAACCGGTTTTTACGTTCGTTGATGATGCCGAACCGCGGCACGAAGATCCGAATTTCCATTCCGCGCTCCTGCATCGCCAGGGGCAGCGCCCGCAGCAAGTCGGCGAGCTTGGAAGTGGAGAGGAACGGATTGACTTCGGTACCAGCGTAGAGAATTTTCAAGTTCGACATAGGAAAAAAAACCGGGGGGAACGAAGCCAAACGTTCGGAACGGGCAAAAAGTAGCCAGCCTACGACGTTTGCGTCCACAAAAGTACGGCATTTTTCCCCGGATTTCAATTTCTTTGCCCTTCGGGAGCCACCAGTCGTCCCTCGCCGAACCCCACTTTTGCCCCTACGGCTTCCCAAATGCAGACTCTGACCCAGCGCGCCGAGGTGCGCGCTTTCACTACGGCGGCGCGCGCGGCGGGCCAACGCATCGGGTTCGTGCCCACGATGGGCGCGCTGCACGCCGGCCACCTCGATTTGGTGCGCCGCGCCGTCGAAACGTGCGACGTGGTGGTGGCGAGTATTTTCGTCAATCCCCGGCAGTTCAACAATATAGCCGATCTGGCGGCGTACCCGCGCGTCGTAGAGGAAGATTCGGCCTTGTTGGCGGCGGCCGGCTGCACGGCGCTCTTCCTGCCCGAAGCCGCTGAGATGTACCCCGCGCCGCCGGTGGTCAGCATCAGCTTCGGCCCGCTCGAAGCGGTGCTGGAAGGCGCGCACCGGCCGGGGCACTTCGCGGGGGTGGGGCTGGTGGTGGCGAAGCTGCTGCATCTGGTGGCGCCGCACGCGGCGTGGTTCGGGCAAAAGGACTTGCAGCAGTGCGCCGTAATTCGGGCGTTGGTGCGCGACCTGGATTTCGAGGTGGCCCTGGAGGTTGCCCCGACCGTGCGCGAAACCGACGGCCTGGCGATGTCGTCGCGCAATCGGCGCCTGACGCCCGCCGAGCGCGCCGTGGCGCCCACGCTCTACCGTGCCCTCGATGCCGCCCGCACGGCTCTGCTGCGCGGCGCCACCGTAGCCGAAGCCGAGGCCGAGGGCCGCGCCGTCATCGCGGCCGAACCTGCTTTTCGCGCCGAATATTTCGCCGTGGTAGATGCGCACTCGCTGCAAGCCCCCGACCCGGCGGCCGGGCTGCCGCCCACCGAAACGGCTGTGGTGGTGGCCGCCCACTTGGGCGCCGTGCGCTTGATCGATAACGTGGTGCTGCCGCCGGCGGTGGCCGGAATTTAATGACGAGTGCGTAGCGACAAGCGCGGGCTATCGCGCGGGGCTCTGCCCCGTGTGGGCTATTGGCGGGCGTCTCGCCCGCCAATAGCCCAACGCCTTGCCCTCCCTTGCGCCGCGTTGCGCTTCCCTAGCCCGGTATTTAAATGCTGGGCAAGGAAGCGCAACGCGGCGGCCCCAACTTAACCGCCTGACGCCAGCAAGCCGCGCTACGTGCCGGGGCTGGAGCCCCGGAAATAACCCACACGGGGCAGAGCCCCGCGCGATGGCCTACGTTAGCGCGCCTACTGCTCCCGCTTCACTACTCACTACTCACACTCACTCGTCACTACGCACTCAAAGATGGATTTTCACGCCCTGCTCGTCAATCTTACGTCGCCGTCGCTGCTGTACTTCCTGCTGGGGGTGTTGGCGACAGTGGTGAAATCGGACTTGGAGCTGCCCGCTCCCACCATCAAATTCATTTCGCTGTATCTGCTGTTCAGCATCGGGTTCAAGGGGGGGCAGGAACTGGCGCATTCGGGCTTCACAGCCGAGGTGGTGGCGGCGCTGGGCGCGGCGTTCGGCTTGGCGCTGGTGGTGCCGTTGTACACGTTTTTTCTGCTGCGGCGTTGGCTCGACGCGTATAATGCCGGGGCGCTGGCGGCGGCCTACGGCTCGGTGTCGGCCGTGACGTTCATCACGGCCACTTCTTTTCTGGAGAGCCGCCAACTGGCGTTCGGCGGGCATATGGTGGCGGCGATGGCCCTGATGGAAGCGCCCGCCATCATCGTGGGGCTACTGCTGATCCGGCGGTTTGCGCCCGCCCCCCCGACCACCTTCGCCGCCGCTACCGATCTGACGCCGGGTACCGAAGCACCGGCCGCACTCGGCGGCGGACTTGGTTCGGTGGTGCACGAAGCGTTCACGAACGGGTCGGTGCTGATGATTGTGGGTTCGCTGGTGATCGGGCTGCTGGCCGATTCCAAGGCGGCCGAAGGCATCAAGCCGTTCACCTCCGATATTTTTAAAGGCTTTCTGGCGGTGTTTCTGCTGGAGATGGGAATGGTGGCGGCGCGCCGGTTCGGGGCGTTCCGGCGGGCGGGCTGGCCGCTGGTGGCGCTGGGGCTGGTACTGCCGCTGCTGGGGGCGGCCTTGGCCATCGGGCTGGCGCGCGCCCTGCACCTGGCCCCCGGCGATGGTCTATTGCTGACGGTGCTGGCGGCGTCAGCGTCGTACATCGCAGTACCGGCGGCGCTGCGGCTCGCCGTGCCCCAAGCCGACCCCGGTATCTACCTGCCGATGGCGCTGGCGGTCACGTTCCCGTTCAATATCGCCTTCGGCATTCCGCTGTACCTGTACCTGCTCACGATTTGAGCGCACCACGCCCCGCCGGTGCCATTCCGGTTCGAGCGACGGCTTTCTTCATCCTTGCTTCACGTAGGTGCGGCGTGCTTTGCCCCCGCAAACCGGGAGAGGTGAATGGCGCTCCGGCCCGCCCGCCCCGCTACAGCGCGGACAGCCTCCATTCGTTGGGTTTCCCGGCTTGCCGCCGCCATCGTCGTCCGGTGGGGGTGTTTATCGCTTTGTTGCCCAATGAAAATCCTGCATCATCTTTTGCTGCTTCTCGCCCTGGGCGCCGCCGCCTGCGCCGGCCCGCCGAAAGAGAAAGAAGAAGAAATCAAGCTGCTCGCCACCAGCCCGCTGCTCAAAGACACGACGCTCACCAAAGAGTACGTGGCGCAGATTCACTCCATCCAGCACATCGAGTTGCGGGCGCTGGAGAAAGGCTACCTCCAGAAAATCTTCGTCGATGAAGGGCAATTGGTGCAGCAAGGCCAACTGATGTTTCAGATTATGCCGCTGATTTATCAGGCGGAACTGAAAAAAGCGCAGGCCGAAGCCAGCTACGTCAGCATCGAATACCAGAACACCAAGAAGCTGGCCGACAAAAACGTGGTTTCGCCCAACGAACTGGCGTTGGCACAAGCCAAGCTCCAGAAAGCGCAGGCCGAAGTGGCGCTCGCCGAGGCGCACCTGCAATTCACGACCATCAAGGCGCCCTTCACGGGCATCATGGATCATTTCCAGGGGCGGCTCGGCTCGCTGGTGGACGAGGGCGACCTACTCACGACCCTCTCCGACAATCGTCAGGTGTGGGTCTATTTCAACGTGCCGGAGGCGGAATACCTCACCTACAAGCAGCATACGCACTCCGACAGCGCCCAGCGCGTGCGGCTGCTGATGGCGAACAACGAGGTCTTCGGCCACGGCGGCAAGGTGCAGACCATCGAAGCCGATTTCAACAACGAAACCGGCAACATCGCCTTCCGCGCCACTTTCCCCAACCCCGAAGGGCTGCTGCGCAACGGCGAAACGGGCAATATCCTGATGCCGGTGCCGCTCAAAAAGGCCCTCATCATTCCGCAGAAGGCCACCTTCGAGGTGCTGGAGAAGAAGTACGTTTTCGTGGTGGACAAGGACAACGTGGTGCACCAGCGCGAAATCGGCATTCTGGCCGAAATGCCCAACCTCTACGCCATCGGCAGCGGCCTGAAAGCCGACGACAAGATTCTGCTCGAAGGCATCCGCAAGGTGAAGGACGGCGACCGGGTAAGCTACGCCTTCGAGGATATGAAGTCGGTGATGCCGCGCCTCAACGTGTACGCCGAGTAAGCCTCCGGCTATCGCCCCCGTCTGACGGCGCTTTGGCCGTCTGACGGGTCTCGCGCCAGCCCCGCGCGCCCTCCGAACGCGAGAGCCGTCAGACCGGTCAAAGCCCCGGTCAGACGGCGCCTTCCCCTCACCCTACCACCTTCCCAATGTTCAATAAATTTCTGCGTCGGCCGGTCTTCGCCATCGTCATTTCGGTGGTGATCCTCTTTCTGGGGGCGCTGGCCATTTACACGCTGCCCATCTCGCAGTTTCCGGAGATTTCGCCGCCGATGGTGATCGTGCGGGCGTCGTACCCGGGGGCCAGCGCGCAGGTGCTGACCGAATCGGTGCTGATTCCGCTGGAACAGGCCGTCAATGGCGTGCCGGGGATGAAGTACATGACCTCCGACGCCACCAGCGCCGGCGAGTGCAACATCCAGATCGTGTTCAACCTCGGCACCAGTCCCGACCAGGCCGTGGTGAACATCAACACCCGCATCGCGCAGGTACTCAACCGCCTGCCCTTGCTCGTGCAGCGCGAGGGTGTGATCGTGAACCGGATCGTGCCGAGTATGCTGATGTACGTCAACCTGTACAGCACCGACAAGAACACCGATCAGAAATTCCTCTTCAATTTCGCGGGGGTCAATATGATCCCCGAGTTGCAGCGCATCACGGGCATCGGGCAGGCCAGCATTCTGGGCAGCCGCCAGTACGCGATGCGCATCTGGCTCAAACCCGACCGGATGCGCGCCTACGACATCTCGGCCGACGAAGTGATGGAAGCCCTCGGCAGCCAGAGCGTCATCGGCTCGCCGGGGCGTATCGGGCGGGCGGATGGCAAAACGGCCGCCTCCCTCGAATACGTGCTGGCGTACAAGGGCCGCTTCAATGAGGTGGAAGAGTACAAAAACGTGATTCTGCGGGCCAACGCCAACGGCGAGATGCTGCGCCTCAAAGACGTGGCGACCGTAGAGCTTGGCTCGGAGTACTACGACCTGTACTCGAACCTCGACGACCTGCCGTCGGCGGCTATCGTGCTGAAACAGACCTATGGCTCCAACGCCAAAGACGTGATCGCGAGTGTGAAGGCGAAGCTCGACGAACTCAAAAAGTCGTCGTTCCCGCCGGGGATGGACTACAAGATCAGCTACGACGTGTCGAACTTCCTCGACGCCTCCACGGAAAGCGTGATCCATACCCTGCGCGACGCCTTCCTGCTGGTGGCGCTGGTGGTGTTCATCTTCCTGGGCGACTGGCGCTCGACGCTGATTCCGATTCTGGCGGTGCCGGTGTCGTTGGTGGGGGCCTTCGCGGCGATGCAGGCCTTTGGGCTGACGATCAATATGATCACGCTCTTTGCCTTGGTGCTGTCCATCGGCATCGTGGTCGATAACGCCATCGTGGTGGTGGAAGCGGTCCACGCCAAGATGCACGACGAGCATCTGTCGCCCTACGCCGCGACGTGGCAGGTGGTGGGCGAAATCAGCGGCGCCATCATCGCCATCACCCTCATGATGACGGCCGTGTTCGTGCCGGTGGCCTTTATGAGCGGCCCGGTGGGCATTTTCTACCGTCAGTTCTCCATCACGATGGCCACGGCGATCGTCATTTCGGGCCTCGTGGCGCTCACGCTCACGCCGGTGCTGTGCGCGATGATCCTGAAAAACCCCCACGACCAGACTCGCAAAAAGAACTGGCTCGATAAGGGCCTCGACGCCTTCAACCGCTGGTTCGAGCGCCTGACCGGGCGCTACACGGTGTTGCTGACGAAGATTGCCGCGCGCCGGCTCGTGACGTTCGGGATGCTGGCCGTCTTTGCGGTGGGCACCGTGTACATCGCGTCGGATCTGCCGTCGGGCTTCATCCCCAGCGAAGACCAGGGGATGATTTACGCCATCGTGCAGACGCCTCCCGGCTCGACGCTGGAACGCACCAACGACATCACACAGCAGCTCCAGCAGAAGGCGAAGAAGGTGCCCGGCATCGCCAGTATCTCGTCGTTGGCGGGCTACGAGGTGCTGACCGAAGGGCGTGGCTCCAACGCCGGTACCTGCATCATCAACCTCAAGCCCTGGGACGAGCGCCCCAACGAATCGGTGGGCCACATCATCGAGGAGCTGGAGAAGAAAGCCCACGAGATTCCGGGCGCCACCATCGAATTCTTCGAGCCACCCGCCGTGCCGGGCTACGGCGCGGCCGGCGGCTTCCAGCTTCAGCTGCTCGACAAAACCAACACCGGCGACTACAAGGCCCTCGAAAAGGTGAACGACGCCTTTATGACCGAGCTGAAGAAGCGCCCGGAAATGACCGGCCTCTTCACGTTCTTCTCGGCCAAGTACCCGCAGTACGAGCTGGAAATCGACAACCAGCGCGCGATGCAGAAGGGCGTGAGCATCGGCAACGCGATGAACACGCTCTCGACGCTCATCGGCAGCACCTACGAGCTGGGCTTCATCAAGTACCAGCGGTTTTTCAAGGTGTTCGTGCAGTCATCGCCGGAGTACCGCCGCCTGCCGGAGGACGTGCTGAACCTCTGGGTCAAGAACGACAAAGACGAAGTGGTGCCGTTCTCGGCCTTCATGACGCTCCGCAAGACGCAGGGCGCCAACGAAATCAACCGCTATAACATGTACACCACGGCCGGCATCCGGGGCGGCCCGGCCGCCGGCTACTCCTCCGGCGAGGCCATCAAGGCGGTGCAGGAGGTAGCAGCGAAGACGTTGCCGCGCGGCTACGACATCGACTGGGGCGGCCTGTCCAAAGACGAAACCTCGCGCGGCAACGAGGCGCTGTACATCTTCATCATCGTGCTGATCTTCGTGTACCTGGTGCTCGCCGCGCAGTACGAAAGCTTCCTGCTGCCGCTGGCCGTCATCTTCTCGTTGGTGCCGGGGGTGTTCGGCGCCTTCCTGCTCATCAAGGTGATGGGCCTCGCCAACGACATCTACGCCCAGGTGGGGCTGGTGATGCTGGTAGGTTTGCTGGGTAAGAACGCGGTGCTGATCGTCGAATTCGCCGCCCAGCAGCACGCCGACGGCATGACCATCCTCGAAGCGGCCATCGAAGGTGCCAAGACCCGTTTCCGGCCGATCCTGATGACGTCGTTCGCCTTCATCGCCGGGCTGGTGCCGCTGGTGCTGGCCACGGGCGCCGGCGCCATCGGCAACCGCACCATCGGCACCTCGTCGCTGGGCGGGATGCTCTTCGGCACCGTGTTCGGGGTGCTGGTGGTGCCGGGCCTCTACTACTTCTTCGCCAAGCTCGGCGAAGGCCGCGATCTGGTACGCGGCGAAGAAAGCCACCCGGTGTCGGAGCAAGTGGAGCCGCGCCTGACCCTTGAACAACAAACGGAAGTCAATGCCCGCCATTAAGCTGCCCACCCCATGTAGCGCGGAGCCTTTGCTCCGCGTCCCAAGCGCCACGCGGAGCAAAGGCTCCGCGCTACATCTACGCCTGCGCCCCGCGCTGGCCGCCGCTGCACTCACGTTCCTGGTCGGGTCGTGCGCGCCGGCGCTCGTCGAGCAATCGGCCAACCGCTCGGTGCCCGCCGCCTACACCCCGGCCACCGCCGCCGCCCCCGCCGATACGGCCACCGCCGCCCGCGTCCGCTGGCAGGCATTCTTTGCCGACCCCAACCTGCGCGCGCTCATCGAAACGGCCCTGGCCGGCAACCAGGAGCTGAACATCACGCGGCAGGAAATCGAGATCGCCCGCGCCGAAGTGCGCGCCCGCAAAGGCGAATACCTGCCGTTCGTGGGCCTCGGGGGCCGCGCCGCCCTCGACCGCGTGAGCCGCACCACCATTCAGGGGGCCACAGAAGACAAGATCAACATCGAGGAAGGCCACCGCACCCCCGACCCCCTCGGCAACCTGCAAGTCGCCGCCGTGGCGAGCTGGGAAGTGGACATCTGGCACCGCCTCCGCAACGCGCGGCAGGCGGCGGCCAACCGCTACCTGGCCTCCATCGAGGGCCGGAATTTCATGGTGACGAATCTGGTGGCCGAAATCGCCAGCAACTACTACGAGCTGCTGGCCCTCGACAACCAGTTGGCGCTGGTGCAGCAGAACATCGGCATCCAGACCAACGCCCTGCAATTGGTGCGCCTGCAAAAGGAGTCGGCCCGCGTCACGGAACTGGCCGTGCGCCGCTTCGAGGCGCAGGTGCAGCACACCACGGCCCTGCAATACAGCATTCAGCAGCGCATCGTGGAAACCGAAAACCGCCTCAACTTCCTCTGCGGGCGGTTTTCGCAGCCCGTGGCCCGCGCCTCGGATGCCTTCGCCACGGCCGTGCCCAACGTGGTGGCGGCCGGCGCCCCCGCCCAACTCCTCCAGAACCGCCCCGACATCCGCCAGGCCGAGCAGCTCCTCACGGCCGCCCACCTCGATGTGCGCGTGGCGCGCGCCGCGTTCTACCCGGCGCTCCACCTCGACGGCGCCGTCGGGCTGGGCGCCTTCCGCCCCGGCCTGCTGCTCACCACCCCCGAATCGCTCCTCTTCGGCCTCGGCGCCGACCTGATGGCGCCCCTCGTCAACCGCAACGGCCTCAAAGCCGGCCTCAAAGCCGCCAACGCCCGCCAGACCCAGGCCGTGGTGCAGTACCAGCGCGCGGTATTGAATGGCTACCTCGAAGTGGCCAACCAACTCGCCAGCGTGCAGAACCTGGCCCGCGCCTACGACGCCAAAACCCGCGAAGTCGATGCCCTCACCACGTCGGTCGAGATTGCGGGCAACCTCTTCCAGTCGGCCCGCGCCGACTACACCGAAGTGCTCATCACCCAGCGCGACGCCCTCGAAGCCCGCTTCGACCTCATCGACACCCGCCTACAGCAGCTCACCGCCGCCGTGAACGTGTACCGGGCGCTCGGTGGGGGCTGGCAGTAGGGTTGGAGGGCTGACGGTAGCCCGAAAACTCCCCTCCTACTTCGGGACATAAAGTCCCTCGCCGGAGGGGAGTTCAAATATTGCGTTAGCCCGAAAACTCCCCTCCTGCGAGCGGCTTGCCGCGAAGTAGGAGGGGTGGCAGCCGAAGGCTGACGGGGTGGTTACCGCCTAGTGCCACCCCAAGGCTCGGCCTGCGTCAGCCGCAGCTACTCTGGGCACTATGCGGAGACCACCCCGTCAAATCTTCGATTTGCCACCCCTCCTACTTCGGGACATAAAGTCCCTCGCCGGAGGGGAATTGGCAGGCTGACGCCTTCCTTGAACCTTCTCCAAAACGAACAAAGGGCGCGGGGGATATCCCCCGCGCCCTTCATGCATGAACAAACGCCCCACCGGGCTGCCGGTACCGGGTTTGTTCCCGAACAAACGCCCCACTGGGCTGCCGGTACCGGGTTTGTTCCCGAACAAACGCCCCACTGGGCTGCCGGTACCGGGTTTGTTCCCGAACAAACGCCCCACCGGACGTCCGGCGTCGTGACCAGCGTCCGTCGCTAGGGCTGCGGCGTAGGCGTTGGGTCGGCAGGGGGCGAGCCGCCGCCGTTGACGGTGCTGAAATCGAAGTAGCCATAGACCCGCTCGCGGTAGTCGGGGTCGGCGCGGAAGTGTTTGCAGAGGTCAAGCCAGAGGCCCCACTCTTCCACGGCCACGGTGCGCCAGTCGGCGCTGATGTCGGTGGAGAGTTTCTCCTGCTTGGTTTCGTAGGCCGTGTCCGACTTGGTGGCCGCTTTGAGGCGCGCCAGCATGGCCGTGATGGCGGTGGCGGGCGCCGGGTCGCCGGGGGCGGCATCGGGGTTGACGAACGGCTTCGTTTCGGCATTGACGGCCTTTGCGAAACGCTCGAAGAGGGTTTCGTAGGCGCTCTCTTCGGCACGGTTCAGTTCGGTGAGTCCTCCCGGCAGAAAGGCATCGTACTTCGTCGATTTGGGGTCGTAGCGCAGCCCTACCAGCTTGAGTACCGCACGCAGGGTTTTGTCGGCGGCGGCGCGCACGTCGCCGAAGTTTTCGGCGGTGTTGGCTTCCAGGCTGCTCACCACTTTGTCGTTGAAGGCGGCGGCGGCCGTCCGCACCACCGTGGCCTGCGCCTGAATGGCGGCCGGCAGCCCGGCATCGGCCGCCACGGCATCGGCCGCGAACACCGCCTACGCCTTGAAGTTGGGCCGCGACACGTCGAGCGTCAGAAAGAAGTTAGCCGTGTACGAAAACATGGGTTGTGCCATCGGAGGGGGGGAAAAAGGTGGCGTGAGAGAAATGCTTGCGGCAACCACCGGCGAAGGCCGGCCGCCCAACGAAAGTAAGCGACAATACTGGCATATTGGGGTAAGCGCCCTCCCGTGCCGGCGCCTACGCGGCCGGCTGACCGCCTCCGGTGCTGCCGGCTGACCGCCTCCGGCGGTCTGACGGCTCTCGCGTGATGCATACCAGCAACCGGCGAAACGCATCAGACGGTTGAGGGCGAACGCCTGCGGTAACTTGCCCCCTCAACCCCGCCCCGCCATGCGCCTCTCCGTTCAGAACCTCGGCCCCATCGCCGAAGCCGACGTCACCTTCGGCGACCTCACCATCCTCGTCGGCCCGCAAGCCACGGGCAAGAGTATTTTCTTGCAGACGTTGAAGCTGGTGCAGGATTGTGCACTCATTAAGGCCGCATTGAATAATCAGGG
Source organism: Hymenobacteraceae bacterium (assembly GCA_031425525.1). Classification (GTDB taxonomy): domain Bacteria; phylum Bacteroidota; class Bacteroidia; order Cytophagales; family Hymenobacteraceae; genus JANNMJ01. Next base: position 62,871 of record JANPJM010000083.1, read on the forward strand.
GTATGTGTGGAGTCTCAGCGGATTTCCAGATGATTTCTTAGAGTTAGTGTATGGTGAAGGAGCAGAAATTATATGGCACGCCAATAGTGAGGTTAAGCTCAATGGCAAGAAATTCAGTATTAAGACCGCATTAAAATCTGACGCAGGGCAATTTAATGAGCAAGCGTGGAATGCCGTGTACATACCAGCTCAAAGAAGCTTGGCACTGGCTAATGGCTGGGTCAGGCCTTTTGAGGGCTACGAATTAGCCACTCCATATGTACTCAAAGAGTTTAGTGACGCCCTGCGGCTCAACTTGCAAATGGGACTCTTTGATGACGACTTTAAAAGCAAGAAACTCAACCTGTCTAGACAAATTTCTCGATCCGTAGAAAAGCTTATCAACAGCCTCATCTATCAGGACGGTGAAATTTTTATTGATAATCATCAGCTACGACGGCGCATTACTATGAAGGTGCGTGATGCTAGTGTACCTGTTATGAATTGGTCGACTGGGCAGCGTGAATTTTTGCCTTTAATGCTCACGCTATACATGATTCTGAATCGCAGGCCTCGTCCGCCTTATATCATCATCGAAGAACCCGAAATGGGTCTTCATCCCAAAGCCATCCAAGCGTTTCTGCTGCTGGTGTTGGAGCTGATTCAGAACGGTCACAAAGTCATCCTCTCCACCCACTCGCCGGTGGTGCTGGAAATGGCGTGGGCGCTGCGGTTCTTACAACAAGGGCAGGCCACGGCCGCCGACGTAGCGAAGCTGTTTGAAGTAGAACCCTCCGCCGACCTATTGCCGCTCTTCGAGCGCGCCCTGACGGCCGACACGAAGGTGTATTATTTCGACCGCCGACCGGAAGACGGTCGCGTCCACGCCCGCGATATTTCCTCACTCGACGCCGAGAGCGACGACCCCGGCATTGCCGGCTGGGGCGGGCTGACCGATTTCGTCAGCCGCGCCGGGGCGGTGGTGTCGCAGGTCATGGCGCGCAGCTTATGAGTACCTCCACGCTTCAGCAGGCGGTAGAACATACGCCTTGCGTCGCCGATCAGTGGAAGGATGGGCTGAAGGCCTTGAAAGGGGAACATCGCAGCGCCATCGACCTGAAGAAGCCGCAGCTTCGGGGCGGCAGCCTGGACATTGACGCGGCGATGCAGCCGGCCGAACCCGATGCCGAGCGCTGGGACTACGCCGTTCAGCACGACGGCCTGATGGTCTTCGTCGAAATTCACCCCGCCGACGGCGATCACCACGTCACGAAAATGGTCGGCAAAGTGAAATGGCTACGGCAGTGGCTGCGCGACCACGCGCCGCTTATCGGGGCGTTGCCCCGCGCCACGGAGCCATTTCGATGGGTGCATACGGGGCCGAATACGTTGCGCTTGCCCCCCGGCAGCCGCTACGAGTTGATACTGCGCCAAAACGGTTTATCTAAGCCCATCAAACCGCTGGTGCTGTAGAGGCAATGGCGTTACGCCCCCAATCCGCCGCCGCCCAAAACCAAACCCCTCCCGCCCAAGCCCGATAACGGCCTGCGCGAGAGGGGCGATACAGTAGCCGCACCGGGAATCGAACTCGGATCGAGCGTTTAGGAAACGCTAGTTTTATCCATTAAACTATGCAGCCAAGTGGCCGCAAAGATAGCCGCCGCCGTGAGCGGCGAGCGCTCCGGCGGTTACAAATGGCCTTTGTACAGGATCGAAATCACGAAGGAAAACACCACCAGAATGATCCCGACCATAAAAATGGTGTAGCTGATTTTGAGCAACCGGTACTTCTTGCTTAGCACATCGCCGAGGTAGTAGATGTCGGTCGTCATATTCATGTAGAGTGCGTCTTTTTGGCGCATCAGGTCGCGCATACCTTCCTGAAACTCTTCGAGCGGGAGCTTCACGAAGTTGCCGAAAAACAGCAGGTTCACGCGGCGGTTGGCCGTGGGCTTCACCTTGGTATTGAGGCGAAACGACGTGATTTCGGGCTGCGCCGACAGAATGGCCGTCACCACCGACCCCAGCGCCGTAGCGAGCAGCAGCCCGCCCGGCACCGCCACGATGGGGTTTTGGAGGAGTTGGATCCCGGACGTACTCGACCGCGCCGCCAGATACGTAATCAGCGCCGAGATGAGCAGCGTATTGAGCTGAATCATCATATTGGCCTTCTGATCGGCCATGCCGGAAAGGTTGGTGTGCGTCGCGTAGATGTTGTGGAACATCGTTTCGATGCCGCGTTTCGGCTGCGCCAGGGTATCGCGCGAGTCCTTCTCCTTCTTCTTCTCCTTCTTGCGGAGCTTGTCGATGGCCTTCTCCTGCACCCGAATGTTCTCCAGGCGGCCGGCGCCGTAGCGGGCGCGCCCGGCGGCGGTGCGGAAGGTGGTATCGGTCAGGAAATCGAGCTGATACTGCACCCAATCGGGCGAGGAGTACGTGCGCTCCGGCAGGTACATTTCCCATTCGAGGCGTAAGCGCTCGCCGGCCGACGTAAACTCTTCGCGTCCCATCCCCGATAAGTCGGCATCGACGAGCGTATCCGCCAGCGGCCCCGCCGACTCGGCGCCGTACTCGGTGGCCCGAATCAGGGTTTGCACCAGCTCGATGCCGGCAGCCGGGTAGTTCTGCGCGTGCAGAAACTGGGTGGCCAACTCGGCGCTCACGGCTTCGTGGCCGACGTATTTCTGGGTGTAGCCGGTATCGTGGAAATACGCGGCCAGCAGGAGCGCTTCCGTATCGGCGGGGTTCAGCGCCTGATCGACCGCCAATCGCCGCGCGGCCTTCACCACCTGCTGCGTGTGTGCCAGATTATGGAACACCATCCGGCTCGGCAATTTGGTGGTCAGGAGTTGCTCGACATACGCGCACGCCGCTTCGGCAATGGCCGACAGCGGCAGCAGCTTCTCCTTGGCCTCGGCCTTGTCGCGCTGGCGGCCCCGTTCGATGGCCTTGGCGTCCTTGTCTTTCTCCTTTTCTTTTTTCGTTTTGTGCGGCTCCACCTCGCCGGTGGCATCGGGCAGCGCCTTCCCGATGGCGTCGGTCGCCGGGGGAGTTTCGGCGGCAGATTCAGGATCAGATTCGGCCGTCGATTTTTCTTTCGATTCGGCTTTTGGCGCCTCTTCTGAAGCTTCGTCTGAATCTTCGGCTGAAGCGACCTTCTTTTCTGAACTGACTTTTTCCGTTGATTTTGATTCCGCGCTTCCGCCTGATGCCGCCGCTATCGCAGACTTTTCAGGCTTAGGCGAGCCACCCGGTTCCCCGGCGGCCGGCTCGGCGGCAGGTGCGTGCGCGGGCCGCGCGGCGGGCAAGGAAGAAGCCGGGTCAGAAGCCGACGAAACGGCTTCGGTAGGCGTATCGGGCGAGGCAGCGGCGGCGGAAGCGTCGTCGGGGGTAGGGGCGGAGTCGTCGGGCAGCGTTGGGGTCACGGGGAAGAGCGGCAAAAGAACGGAGCGGATGCGTAGGCCAGTGCGTAGGGCCGCGCGGCGGGCCTAAAACGCGACGGCGGGCCGAAGGTTAGCCGGTGAATGTACGCCGCGCGGCCAGCTTACAATCAGCTGCTGGTTTGCCCGCTCAACCGGTAATCACAACACCCCAATAGCCCCCTCACCCCAACCCCTAACCCTGCGCGCCGTAAACTTCGCGCTTCCGGGGGCGCTTGCCCGCCGGGCACTGCTTCAACTACTTCTTCTGCGGATGATTTCTCGACTACGTTTTCGGGTGCTGACCGGGTTGCTGGCTGCGGGCCTCGCGGCTGGTTGCGCCACCAATAAACCGGCGTATTATGCCCCTCCCGTGCGCGAATGGGCTACTACCACCCTGCCCGACACCAGCGAGCTGACGCACACCGTGTTCCTGATCGGCGATGCCGGCTCGCCCGATCCGGAGGAGCCCGTCATCCAGCTTCTCAAAAAACAACTGCACGAATCGTCGGCCATCGAGCGCTCGACGGTGGTGTACCTCGGCGACAACATTTATCCCGTGGGGATGCCCGCCCCCAGCGCGCCCACCCGCAAGACGATGGAGCGGCGGATGAATACGCAGCTCAATATCCTGAAGGGCTACCGCGGCAACCGCTACATGGTGCCCGGCAACCATGACTGGGGCCAGGGCTCGCCCGATGGCTTGCAGCGTAATGCGTTTGAGGAAGAATACGTCGAGCGCTACCTGCGCTCGCAGGATTCTATTCTGGTACTCGGCGGCGACACGTACGTGCCGAGCGATGGCTGCCCAGGGCCGTTCGAGGTAAAGATTTACGACGATGTGGTGATGATCGCCATCAATTCGCAGTGGTTTTTGCACCAGTTCGAGCGGCCGTACGGCCCGAACAACTATTGCGATGTGGCGAACGAAGAAGAATTCTTCGCCCGCCTCGACGATATTCTCGCCAAGCACCGCGGCGAACACGTGATGATCGTGGCGCACCACCCGATTCTGTCGGCGGGGATTCACGGCGGGTATTTCACCCTCGCCGACCATATTTTCCCCCTCGCCATCGTCAATAAATACGCGCTGCTGCCGCTGCCGATCATTGGGTCGGTGTACCCGTTTGCGCGGAAATACGGCGGAGTGTCGCAGGATATTTCGTTTCCGGCGTATACGGCGTATAAAAATGGTCTGGAAAAGCTGTTCGCCAAGTACCCGAATATCGTGTACGCTACCGGCCACGAACACAATATTCAATATCTGCAAGGGCCGAATTACCACCACATCGTGAGCGGTTCGGGGTGCAAAACCCAGCACGTACGCGATGATTACGGCGATTTCAATTTCAAGGAAAAAGGCTTCGCGCGGGTTAATTATTACAAAAACGGCGATGTCTGGACGGAATTTTACATCGCCGAAAACAAAGGCGAAACCGGCAAAGTAGTTTTTCGCAAAAAGATTTATACCCGCACGATTCCGGCCGCGGAGGAAATCAAAGCCGTGGCGGCGAACTACACCGATTCAACAAAGGTGGTGGCCGCCAACCCCAGCACCCGCGCCCGTGGCCTCAAAAAACTACTCCTCGGCGAGCATTACCGCAAGGAATGGACGACGCCCGTGCGCGTGCCGTACCTCGATTTGGGCCGCGAGTTGGGCGGCTTGGAACCTTACCAAAAAGGCGGCGGTAAGCAAACCAAAAGCCTGAAAGTGCGCACCCCGGACGGCAAGACGTACGTGCTGCGTTCCATCGTGAAAGACCCGGCGCAGGTGCTGCCGGAGGCCCTGCGCGAAACCGCCGCCCGCGATGTACTGCAAGACCAGATCACGGCGCAGCACCCCTACGCGGGCATTGCGGTGGCCGGTCTGGCCGATGCCGCTAACATTTTGCACACCAATGCGCGCCTATTCTGGATTCCTGATGATCCGCGGCTCGGCATCTACCGCGACGATTTCAAAAACACCCTCGTGACGCTCGAAGAAGACGCGCGCGACAACCACGACGAATCGGCCGATTTGGGCTACGCCCGCAATCTGGTGGGCACGGATAAAGTCCTCGAAAAACGGCAAAAGGACAACGACAATTACATCAACGAAGAAGCCTTCGCGCGCTCGCGATTGTTCGATATGTTCGTCGGCGACTGGGATCGCCACGAGGGGCAATGGCGCTGGGCCGAACGCAAAACCAAGAAGGGCGCCGAGTACACCGCCGTGCCGAAAGACCGCGATGTAGCCTTTTTCTTAGGCGATGGCGCCCTGCCGTGGATCGCGCGCCGCAAGTGGGCCATCCGCAATTTCCAAAGTTTCCAGGGCGATTACGTCGATTACGTCGGCCTCAACCTCACGGCCCTCAACAACGACCGCCACTTTACGGCGTCGGTCACGCGCGCCCAATGGGTGGCGCAAGCGCAAGACCTCAAGCAACGGCTGACGGATGAGGTAATCGAAAAGTCGTTGCGGGCGTGGCCGGCGGGCATCTACGAGTTGCACGGCGACCAGATCAAGGGCAAGCTCATGCGTCGCCGCGATGCGCTGCCCGAGTTGGCCGGTAAGTACTACGACGTACTGAACCGTTACGTGGAAGTGACCGGCTCCGACAAGCGCGAGCGCTTCACCATCGAGCGCCTCGAAAACGGCAATACGCGCGTGCGGACAGAGAAAATCACGAAGGACGGTGATTATAAGCCACTGTTTGAGCGGGAGTTTGAGAAATCGGTGACGAAAGAAATTCGAATTTTCGGGTTCGATGGCGATGATGAATTCCGCCTTACCGGCACCAGTCGGAAGGGCGGCGCTCGGGTACGTGTGATCGGCGGCGGCGGCAACGACCGCATCGTGAACGAGTCGCGGGTGCGCGGCCCGCACCGCCGCACGGTGGTGTACGACAATACCACCGAGAAAAACGAGATAACCGGCAACGCCGACACCCGCGACCGCACCGCCGACACCGAGGAAGTTAATGCCTGGCAGCCCAAGCCCTATACGCTACCGTACGTAGGCCCTAAGCTTTCGCTCGAATTCAACCCCGATGACGGTATTTACGTCGGCGGCGGCGCGGTGTACCGGCGGGCGGGTTTCCGCAAGGTGCCGTACTCGCAGCAGCACTCGCTGATTGCGAACTATGCGTTCCGCTCCGGCGCGTACAATGTGCGCTACGACGGCGATTTCCGGCAGGTGTTCGGCAAAGCCAACCTAGGCATTAAATCCTATCTCTACGGGCCGCAGTTGCTGTTCAATTATTTCGGCTTGGGCAACAATACGGTCAACGAATCCATCGGCGAAAACAACCGGGGTGTCATCCGCGATTATCGAATCAAGTTCAGCCGCTTTTATTTCTCGCCGACGCTGGAACGCGATATTTTCGGCTTCGTGAAAGTTGGCGCGGGGCCGCAGTACGATCAGTTCCGGGTCGATCAGGAGACGCTTGGTTCGCAAGTCGTCGGCGACCCGGACATTCGGCCGTCTGATTTTGAGATGAACCGCTACCTCGGCGGGCGGGCTTTTCTGCACCTCGGCACGGCCACATCGCCGGCGAACCCGCGCCTCGGCATCCGCCTCAATACCGAATACTCGGCCAACTGGCAGCTCAACAACGAACGCCTCGATTTCCGGCGCCTCACCTCGGAGTTGATTTTTTACGTTTCGCCGAATCTGCCTTTTCAACTCACCTTTGCCGGACGCCTCGGCGGGGCGCGCAACTACGGCACCTACCGGTTTTGGCAGGCCAATACCCTGGGAACCACCACCAACCTGCGCGGCTACCGCCGCACGCGTTACGCCGGCCGCGATGCCGTGTACGCCAACGGCGAAGTGCGCCTCGAACTGCTCAAGTTCAACGCCTACCTGTTCCCTGGCTCGCTGGGCATCATGGGCCTCTACGATGCGGCACGCGTGTATTCGGCCCGCGATACCAGTTCCGGTCTGCGCGATCTGCACACGGCGTACGGCGGCGGCGTGTGGGTCGATATTCTGAAGAAAGCCGTCATCACGGGCACTATCGCTCACGGCGAGGAGACGCTGGGGTTGGTGCAATTCAGCTTCTTGTTTTAGCGTAGCGCTTCTTAACTGGCGCGTACCCGCGCGGCGGTTGCGGCACGTAACGCCCAGCTCCTGCTTGGCGCCGCGCGCCGCCGAGCGTCGGTTGCCAAACAGGAGTTGGGCGTTCCGTGCCGTTGCTCGCGCAGCCGCTTGCCTTCGGCTGCCAGCAACCGCTATGCCTTCCAACCGTACGTAGCTCCGTGAAAATGTTCTCTCCTTTCTACCGGCTCCTACTCGGCGGCGCATCGGCGCTTTTGAGTTTATCAGCGCGCGGGCAAATCGTCAATCCCGGCCCTGTCTCGCCAACCGACTCGGCGCGCGGGAAGCAGTCCAGCAAAAGCACGACCGACGACAAGAAAGTCTTCGCCAACCCATCCGTCCTGGGGATGGGGCCGAGCAAGGGCATCGTCGTACGCTACGAGCGGGCGCCGCAGTTCGATGTCACGAGCCAGTCTGATCCGGGCCTTATCGGCAACGGCGCCGGGCGCATCCGGCGCCTCAACGTCAATGAATTCAAGGCGTATTTTCCGCTCTGGAACCGGCCGCATCTCAAGTTTGTGGCGGGGTTCAACTACGCTCGGCAGCAGTTCAATTTCCGCGCGCCCGACGAGCTTTCTTACCCGTTTTATCAGCTGCTCGAAGACCGTAACCTGCGCACCATCGGCACGCAATTGCTGATGCTGCGGCCCATCGACGGGCGCAAATACTTTCTGGTGCGCGTCAAAGGCGAACTCAACGGCGACTACCGCAACGACCCCGAAGACGGAGTAACCCGCCACCTGGCCCTGCGGCGTTACCTCCGCACGTCGGCCGAGTTTTTCTACGGTTGGAAACGCTCGCCGCGCCAATCGGTGGCGGTGGGGGCGCAGTTTGGCTACACGTTCGGGCGCCGCTCGATTTACCCGGCTGTCATCTACAACCGCACCTTTTCCGACCATTGGGGGCTCGAATCCATTCTGCCCGCCCGCGCCCGCGTGCGCTACAACCTCAACGAAAAAACCCTTTTCTACGGTGGCTACGAAGTGCAAGGCGATTCGTACACGATCAACGTGAATGTGCCGCCCGCCGTTGGCCAGTACCGCGACCTCGAACTGCGCGTTACGGCCCTCAACACGCGGCTGCGGATGGAGCGCGAAATCTTGCCGATTATGTGGTTCGCCGTGGAGGCGGGCTACCGCTACTACGCTTCCTTCAGCGCCTACGATTCGTCCACGGATCGCGTCAAAGTCATCGACAACACGCTGAAAAATTCGGCCGTGATCTCGGCGGAAATATTTCTGACGCCGCCGCGCCGGTTCCTGAAGCAGTAGGGGGCCACAGAATTTCCCGAAAAAGCAAAGGGCACCCCGGAAAAACCCGGGGTGCCCTTTGCGTTCGAGCAGGGCATTCTGCTCTTTAGCGGAGTGGCTTCGGCGCGCGCGGAAAGGCTTCCGAACTTTAGCGGAATGGCCTACCGCACCCGCACCACGCCGCCGCCGCTCGCGCTGCGGTACGTGGCGTCGTACATCGCGGCGGCGGTTACCGGCGCGTGTTCGTAGGTGCCGGCGCTCACGGCGCGGGCCAGATAGTAGTACACTTTCGGCTCCGGGGTGGCGGTGGTGAAGAGCGAGAGGCGGTCGTCGCGGATATCGAGATAGTCGGGCTCGAAGTTGGACGCGGCCCATTCCAGATCGCGCTGCGCGCCGAGGCGCGGGTTCTCGATTTCGAGGCCCGCCGGCAGCAGGTCGGTCAGCGCCACGTTGGGCACTTGCGGGATGGTGGCGGCACTTTGCAGCGTGAGCTTCACCACCACCAAATCGCCTTGGCGGAAGGTGTGGCCATCGGGGTACGCGGCGCCCGTGCGCGTCAGCAGCTCGCGGCGCACGAGCAGGTTTTCGTCGAGCAGCGGCACCGAGCGGCCGTTGAGCGGGATGCCTTCCATTTCCTTCGTGAAATACAGCGTACCCGCGCCGCTGGTTTTCACCAGCACCGGGCCGCCGGTCAGGGTCTTGTCCAGCGTGAGCGGCGGCCCGCTGAACGCGCCAAGCTGCCGCGTGCCCTGCACGAGGGTCGCCGTGACGGTCGAGTTGGCGTCGGTGCGCGCTTGTCGCCCCAGCGCGAGCAGCGCAAATGCCCGTTCCTGGGTGCTGTACCAGCCGCGCCCGCCCAACTGCTGGCTCAGGCGGCGGGCCAGCGCCGGAATGGTCGGGTGGTCGGGCGCGGCATCGAGCAGCGCGAGCAAACCGAGGGCTTCGTCGCGGGTGGGCGAGGCAAAATCGCCGCTCAGGTTCCGCTGTGCCGCCTCGCCGGTGGTGCTGAACGCGGCCGGTACCACCGCACGGGCCGCCGGCGCGTTACCGCTGATGCTGAGTGCGGCGGCCAGCAGATAGCGCGAGTCGGCGGAGAGGAGCGGCAGATTCGCGCGGTAATAGTTGAGCGCGGAAGCATCAGCCTGTTGGTTCAAAGCCAAAACATAGAGCGAATACAGCGCCTCGCGTTTGGCAATGACGCGCGTCACGGGCCGCCCCTGGGCATCGGTCAGGGTTTCGCGGGCGGTGGGGCGCGGGCGCGTCTGGGCGTTCAGGTACGCGAGCAGTTTGTCGAATACCGGACGACTGACCAGTTGCCCCGCCTTGCGCGCCTCCGTCAGGAAATGCGCAGCGTAAGCGCTCGCCCACCAGTTGGTTTCGGTGCTGCCGGGCCAGTAGCTCAGCGAGCCGTCGGGTTGCTGCATCGCTTCGAGCTTGCGGATGGCCTCCTGCACGTGCCAGTTGGGGTTGAAGCGCGTAGCCTGTGCGCCCGCTTGCCCCGGCGCCTGGCCGAGTGCGCGCGCCAAATCGCCGTAGTACAACTGCGGAAACGCCGCCGATACCGTCTGCTCCAAACAGCCGTACGGGTACTGAATGAGGTACCGCAAATCATCAGCAAAACGCGTGAGCGGCGAGCGGCCCACGGTGAGTTTTGCGCGCAGCGTACCTGCCAAAAAGCTCATTTCTCCGGCGGCTCCACCAAAAGCCACCGTTTGCGCCGTGCCGCCTTTCACCGTGCCGCTTTCGGCGTAGGACGTGAGCGCGGCGGCGGGCCGGATGGGCAGCTCGGTACGGTCGCGGAAGGTTTCGCCGAGGGCGCTCACTTTCACCTCGACGGTGCCTTGTCCGATGCCCGCCGGGGCCACCACCCGGAAACGTACCTGCGCCTCGGCGTTGGGTTTGAGCGTGGCCGTGGCCGTGGCGGCGCCCACGATGCGCAGCGGCCCGCCGACCGTGAGCGTAGCCGTGGCCGTAGCGCCGCGCGCCGTGGTGTTGGTGAGGGTTACGGGCACATCCACGGTATCGCGCGGCGACAGGAAGCGCGGCAGGGCGGCCGAAATCACCACCGGATCAGCCACCTTCACTTCGGTTTCGGCGGAGCCGAAGCCGTCGTTTTTCCACGCTACGGCCATCACGCGCACGGCGCCGCTGAACTGCGGAATGCGCGCCGTAAAACGGGCGTTGCCGGCGCCATCGGCCCGCAATTCGCCGCTCCAGAGGCTCACGAGGCGCACGCGCTTGCTGGTGAGCGGGTTTACGCGCCGCGCCAGATTGTAGGCGTCGCCGCCGACGGCCGCCCCCACCGGCCCCACTGTGCGCTCGGGGAACAGGAACGGGTAGAGGTCGTAGCCAATCACCTCCAACGCGCGCCGCTGGTAGAAATAGGCGTACGGGTCGGGTGTCTGGAAATCCTTGATTTGCAGGATGCCTTCATCCACCACCGCCACCGTGAGGCGGGCGTTGGGCGCCGTTTTCACCGAAATGGGCAGCGCGCGCTGCGAACGGCTGCTCGTGGCCACCGTGATGGCCACCGACAGCTTGGCGGCGGGCGCATCCACGAGCAGCGGCTGGTAGCCGCGCGCCACCGTGAGCGGACCGGTTTCGGCGGCGCCGGGCGCGTGCGGACGCAGCGCTGTAACCGTGACGAAGACGTTGGGGCGGCAGTCGGCCGTGAGCGGAATTTCCACCGATGCCGCGCGGCTCGTGGTGTTCACCGTGAAGCGTTGCAGCACTTTGTCGCGCTCGACCGTGACGAGCAGCTTGCCTTTGAACGGCGCTTTCAGCAGGATTTTGGCCTTGTCGCCCACGCGGTAGCGCGGCTTGTCGGCGCTTACCTCCACGCGGCCTTCAGTATTGACGGCGAACGCGTTGGCCGTATTGTTCCCCGAACCGTAGGCGTAAAACGACGCCGTTACGCGCCCGCCGCTGCCGGTTTCGCCCGCCGGGCCCACCCTGATTTCGTACTCGCCGGAAGCCAGCGCGTTGTAATCGATAGTGGCGCGCCCGTCGCCGTTGGTCGTCAGGTTCTGCCGCAGCACCACTTGGTCGCGGGCTTGCGAGTTGTAGGCAAAACGCCCGTACTGCCGCTCGACCACCGTTTCCCAGACGCGGCGCACCACTTCCACGCGCAGCGTTTGCCCGCTCAGGGGGCGGCCCGTCGCCGAGAGCATCACCACGGGCACCGCCAGCGGCTGGTTGGTGCCGCGCCACGCATCGAAGCGACCCACCCCCACGAGGCCGCTTTGGGTCTGCACCTCGAACTCGGTGAGGCGATTGACGGGCCGTCCGGTTTCGTCGAACACGGTGGCGAAGGCGGTGCCGGTGAGCATGCCGAGGCCGCGCAGGTTGGGGGGTACGAGGTAGGTGAGGCCCGTGGCGCGGCCCTGCTCATCGGTTTCGCCTTCCTTCACGGTACGGCCGAGGTTTTCGAGGGCGCTGCCGGGCGCGTTGGTCAAGCTGAAATTGAAGTCGTCGTACCCTTTCGGCTGAAAAGTTTTGGGCCGCAGCGAAAACTCCACTTCGTAGCGACGGTGCGCGGCGGGCGGCCCAAACAGCGTGGTGGCCGTGAGGGTGGTGCTTTGCTCCTGACCGGGCTGCACGACGGGCTTGTCTACGGCCACTTTCAGGCGTAGGCGGTCGGGCAGGAACTCTTCCACCGACAGCGCCCGCGACGCGAGCAGCACGTCGTTCGCGGTGAGTACTTCCAGGCTCCAGCGGCCCGTCATGACGGTGGGCGGCAGGATGAAGCGCGACCCGCCGCCACCTTGCGCATCCAGCGTCAGGCGCTGGGTTTGGTACGGCCGCCCGCTCGGCAGCATCAGCCGAATCTGGAGGGGCACGCCGGCCACGGGCTGCCAATCGTCGGGGCGCCGCACGAGGGTTTGCGCCCGAATGGTATCGCCGGGGCGGTACAGGTCACGGTCGCCGTAGCAAAATGCGAGGTAGCGGGCGGAGTTCGCCACCAGGCCGCCCACATCGAACCGCGCCACATCCACGACGGAACGGCGTAAATCGAGGAGTGAAAAATCATTGCCTTTGCGCGCCGTCAGCAGCCCCAACTCGAAGCGGTTGGCGGTGCGACCGTCGGGCGTGGCGGTGTTGGCGCGGCCATCGGAACCCTCGTCGTAATACCGCTCATCGGACGCCGGGCGCCGGTGGTTTTCGGCCGCGAAATCCTGCGTTTGGTTGAAGCCACCGAGGTTTTTACCGATGGCATCGGCGCTGATGGTCACGGCGCCATCGGCGCCGGTGGTGGCGCGGGCCACTACTTGGTTGTTGGTGCTGAAACACGAGATTTCGACGCCCGCCAACGGCTCGGCCGTCGCCACCGACGACGCCACCACCAGCAACCCCGCGCGGCTCTGGCGCGCCACCAGGCCAATGTCGGTCACGACCACCACCTGCGACGCCTGCAACCAGCGCCGCTCGGTGTCGCGCACCCGAATCACATAGATGCCGCGCAGGGCGCGGTCAGCTTCGAGGTCTTGCAACGACAAGTGCAGCAGCCGCGCGGTGCCCTGGCGGGGCATCGCGGCTACGTCTACGGTACGCGAGAGCAGCTCGTCGCCCACGGCGTCGGTGTCATAGTAGCGGTACGAACGATCCTGGTATTCGCTCTCGCCTTCGCCACCCCCGTTCCAGCTTTCGCCTTCATAATCATACCCATAGCTCTCGCCCGATTTCAGGAAGCTTTGCAGATTCGACTCGTACACCTTCGTTACGGTAAGCTGCACGCGCTTGACGCCCGCCAGCTCCAGGGCCAGGTTGCGCGCCCCGGCGGCCCCCAGATACAGGCGCGTGTTGTCGGAAAAAGCCACGCGCGGCGGCGGCGTCCCGAACGACACCACCTGCTTCACATCAGTACCCAGCGTGGTATTGAACAACCCCCGCAACTGCCCGCTGACGGTGACTTCATAGGTTTTGCCGGCCGTAAAATCGCCCACAAGCTGAAAGCCGTTGTCGAGCGCCTTCACCGAAAACGGTACGGCGGGCGTGAGGCTCACGAGGGCGGGCACGTCGTCGGTGACGACGGGTTGCGTGGTGAACACGCTCAGGCGGCCCTGCCCGCCGCCGAACGCGCCGGTCATTTCCGAAATCGTGAGTTCGTTGGCGGGCGGCAGCTCGGCGCCGATGGTGAGCAGTTTGGGCGTTTCGGCGGGGCTGCCGGGCACGGGCAAGCCGTGCGCGATGCTCACCGTCACGGGTACGGGGCTCTCGAACGAGCCCGTCCAGTTGAGTTTCGGCACCACAATCGTCAGTTCATCGCTGATGCCCGTGGTGAGGATGCGCGCCGCCACGGCGGTGCCTCCGGCGCGCACGGTCAGTTTTTTCTCCACGTCGGCGGGGCGCACCGGGTAGCTGAACCGTACCTGCACGCGGGCTTCGGCGGCACCCGCTACGGCGCCGCTGCTCGTGTTGGCGCTCGCCCAATACGCCCGCGCGCTGTTGAGCGCGAGGTCGGGCGTGTGGAACGCGAACGTGGCTTCGGCGGGCAGCTTGCGGCTGGTGCCGGGCGCGCCGCCCGCCACGGCGGCGGGCAGCAGCCGCGCAGTGTAGGCCGTAGCGGGCGCAAACGGTCGGCGCGGCGAGAACGTCAGCTCGCGCGGGCTGGTCCAGCGCACCTGCCCGGCCAGGCGCGGCGTAAGCACGAGCGCCTGCGTGGTATCCCAGCGCCCGACGAGCGAATCGGGCACCACATCATCGGCGAAGGTGAACGTCAGGTTCTGCTCCGGGTCGATGACATCGACGAAATTGGTCTCGGGCCGGTCGAGCGACTGCCCCCCGCGCGAGCAGGATAGCGCGACGGTCAGGGTGGTGAAAATGAGGAGGAACGGGGCAAGGGAGGAGCGGCGCATGGGGAGGCGGATAGTAGGCGAAAGGTAGGACAGCAGCGGGATGTGGGGGGCTGAAACCGGCCGATAGCGCCATAAAAAAGCCGAGTATGTGGAGTAGGGCGAAGCACGCCAACCCGGACACTCCTCCCCAGAGGGGGAGGGGTGGCTGGCCGAAGGCCAGACGGGGTGGGGCGACGGCGCACGAGGGCGTAAGACAGGACGCTGTTCCAGGAATTACGCCGCTGTTTTCCATTTCTACCCAAATTATCCACGCCTACCGTATCGGCCCACGCCGCCCCTGCGGGGCACCCCTCCCCCTCAGGGGTGGGGAGTCTGGTGGGCAGTATATATGAGGGTAGGGGTTGATGACGTGGCAAGGCGGAGCTAGTTCCTCTCAAACCACAACCCACCGCCCGCCCTGCCCGTTGGCTACCCACCCGCCGGGCAGCACTTCCCCCACGGGCTTCCTTCAACAATGACTTCCTCCCCTGATACCACCATCACCAAAATCGATTCGCGTCACTCGCCGCACGGCGCTGATGGCGAGAAATACCTCGCCTCCGGTACGCACGTTTCGATGCGCCTCTGGGAAAACGAACAACCTGCTGATGCGCCCAAAGAGCCGTCGGCGCGCCCTTACGAGACGGTGGGCTACGTGATTGCGGGCCGCGCCGAGCTGCACTCGGAAGGGCAAGTAGTAGTACTCGAAGCGGGTAATTCGTACGTGGTGCCGAAGGGCGCGCGGCACACCTACCGCATTCTGGAAGCCTTTACGGCGGTAGAGGCGACGGCGCCGCCCGCGCAAGTCCACGGGCGCGACGAGGAGTAGTAGTAGCGTGGTTTGCTTGCAAACCGCGTCCCACCACCCGCCGAACGCGGTTTGCAAGCAAACCACGCTACTTCCCTTTCAATACCCACTCGACGCCCCGCCGCCGCCGAACTGTCCGCCGCCGAACGTGGTGGCCGGCCCCGCATCGGGCGGAATCGGCGTGAGTTCGGCGGCGGCCAGCGCCTCGAAGTTGGCGCGGGCGAAGGGGTTGGCGGCATCGTCGGCATCATCTTCCCCGGCATCGGCTACTGACGTCAGGCCGTGGCGGTGCGGGCGGAGGTAGCGCAGCCCGAAAGCCGCTAGGGCGGTTAGCGCGGCACCCACCAGCGCGGCGGCCACGGCGGGCGGTAGCACCGAGCGGTAGGTGCGCAGCGTGAACGCCGAAAACCCAACCGCCAACAGGCCTAAGGTCAGCAACAGGCGGTCGTGGCGGCGCAACCCCAAGCCGATGTACACCAGCGGCACTGCCGCCGTAAACCCGATGAACAGCGCACCAAACGGCGGATGCCCCGACGGATTTTGTCCGCTGAGTACCGCGTTCGCCTCACGCACTACCAGATAATTTCCCGCCAGATACACCACCACCAGCCCCAGCAGTCGGATGGTTTGGCGTGCGCCTTCGTAGTAGTACGTGCCCGCCGAGGTCGTGCGCGGCGCGCGCGCCAGCCACACCAGCAGCCCCCCCGCGCTCATCAGCGCAAACGGCAGCAGCAACCGGCCCCAGCTCGTGAGCAGCAGCACATTGGTCACGATGACGAGAAACGTGACCACCGCCGCGCCCGCCGCGCCCCGCTCGGCGTAGCGCACGGTGGCCGCCACCAGCACCGCCAGCCAGATCAGCAGCGACGGCAAAAAAGCCGCCCGACCGAGCGAAAACTGGTTGGGCGCCAGGTCTTGCCCCCGTAATACGACGCGCCCGATCAGCACCGCGCACGCGCCCAGCGCCACGTACAGCAGGGCCGTATCAGGCCCGGCGTGGTACGTTTTGTTGTTCCGGATAGCAAATTCGAGCATCACCCCCGACCCCACCAGAATCAGCAGCGCCCACAACGTGAGCGGGAAGTTCTGAAACTCGTTCGCCAGCCCCACCACCGACCCCGCAAACGCGCTACCCAGGCTCACGCCGAGCAACGTCACCAGAAACAGCGCCACCCGAATGGGCCACGCCGGCCGAAGCCACTCGGCCGGGTACGCCGCCTCGATGGCCGCGAGCTGCGGGGCGGTCAGGCCGCCGCGCCGGTGCCAGCGCGCTGCCTGACGGCGCCACGCCAAGTGACGCGGCCACGCGGCCGGGTACGCGGCAAAACGGGTAACGAGGGTGTCGAAGAGGGCCATTTAGCGGAGGTTGAGTAGAAGAGAAACAGAATCGGTAGTCGAAGGAAACACTATCGAAAACCCCGAAAGGGCATTCCCACATGTGGGAGGTGGCGCTCGGGTATCACGAATGCCTATTCCCACATGTGGGAGGTGGCGCTACTGTATCACGAAAGCCTGTTCCCACATGTGGGAGGTGGCGCTCGTGTATCACTAAAACGCATTCCCACATGTCGGAGGTGGCGCTCCTGTATCACGAATGCCCCTCACGCGTACTCGTGGAGGGCTTTCGTGTTACCCGAATGCCCTTCGTGCGTACTCGTGGGCGGCTTTCGTGGTTCACGAACGCATTTACGGTACCGGCCCGCCGGGCAGCACCCGGCGTTTCAGCCCGATGAAAAACCGCACGATCAGCACCGCTGAACCCACGAAGTAGCCCGTCGAAAGCAGAAAAACGCCTTCGTTGCCGCCGCTGAAAACCATCAGCCGTACCCAGAGATACGTCACCAGAAAATACCCCCAGGCCGCGCTCAGCACCAGAAACCACGCCGATTGGGTGCGCCGCGCAAACCAGTACAACGCGCCCGCCAGCGCCGCCAGTCCCACCACGCCCACCAGTTGCGCGCCGCCGGAATCCCAGCCGTCGATGAGGGTGGCCGCGAGGGCCACGCCCGCCAGGTTGGCGCCGAGTGCCAGATACGTCGGCCCGAAATGCGCTTTCCGCCGCGCCCATTCGGCGTGACAGGCCGCCGCCGTCAGCCCGCCGCCCAACCCGATGGCCGACGCCCGCAACGCCGATTGCCCAAAATCGAGGTCGAACAGGCTGCGCGGCGCCACCGACACCCCCACCCACGCCGCCAGCGCCGTGAGCCCCAGTGCGAGCACGCCCCGGTGGTCGTAGCGGTAAGCGAGGGCCAGAAAAAGCCCCGCCGGTAAGGCAGTGGCCAGGCCGTAGCGCGTCCCGAAAATGCCGTACGTGGCTTGTGCGTAGCCACCAATGCCCAGCAACAGCAAACACGCGAGGAGCAGCGCATAATCGGCCCCGACAGACGTACGCGGCGCCACGCCCCACGTAAACGCCGGCCGGTGGCGCGCCGCGTACCAGCCCGCCAGGGCCAGCAGGGCCGTCATGAAGGTCAGGATGACGCCCGGCCCCAGCCGCTCGTGGTGTTCGTAGAGCAGCGCGCCCAGCCCGCCCGCCAGCGCCGTAATGCCGAGGTACAGGAGCGTGCGTAGCTCCGGATTGATGGAAAACGGCGCCGTGCGCGCCGCTTCGGCGAGGGCGGCGGCTTGCGCGGGCGGCACCAGGTGGCGCGCGCCGAGATCGGCGAGGAAGTCTTCGGCGGTGGGGGCAAGCGGGTGCGGCATACCGCAAGGTAGCGCGGGCGGGGGTGAGCGTCCGGTGCCCGACCTTTGCGCCCGTGCCGGTTTCGCCCCCTTCTTCTTCGTCGCCTCGCCCACGCGCCGGGCTTTGGTTGAGCGGCGCCGCTGCGCTGGCCTTGGCGGTGCAGGCTATTTTTCTGTTGATGCCGGAGCCCAAATCGGCCGATGCCGTGGAGCCGGACGCGCCCGAAACTACCGCTTCCCTCGATTCGACGGCGTTTTTGCTCGAAGAAGACACGTCGGTACTGCCGACAGAGGCGGCCCCATCGCTCGACTCCACGGCGGCTTCACCCGACACCGCCCAAACGACCAGCCCGGTAGCGCCGCCCGCCGATTCCAGCGCGCGCCCCACCCCGCCGCCCAGCGGCGAGCGCCGGTTCGTGCCCGTCGATTCGGTGCCGTCTCCGGCCATCGCATCGCCGCCCGATTCAGGGCAGTAAGCAGGTCTTCGGCAGCAGCTTACAGCTCAACTCGCCGCTCGCCCACCGAAAACAAGACCCTAAACCCTAAAAAGCCCTTACCGCCGCACCAGTTCCACCACCGTATCCACCCAGCGCGGGTGCGTGTTCAGCGACGGCACGAGCTGCCAGTGCGCACCGCCGGCCTCCTCAAAAAACTCCTTGAATTCGGTACCGACTTCGATAGTCGTCTCCAAGCAATCGGCCACGAAAGCCGGCGAAAACGCCAGCACATTCTTGAAGCCGCGCGCCGGAAAATCCTTCAGAATAATGTCGGAGTAGGGCTTGAGCCACGGGTCGCGCCCCAAACGGCTCTGGAAGGCCACCGTGTACTGGTCGGGCGCCAGGCCCAACCCTTCGGCCACCAACCGCGACGTTTGGTAGCACTGCGCGCGGTAGCAGTAGCGGTTGCGCTCGTGATACGTATTGCAGCAACTGCCCAACTGGCACTGCCCGCCCAGCGAGCCCTTCAGGATGTGCCGCTCCGGAATGCCGTGGTAGCTGAACAGCACGTGGTCGTAGGCGTGCTTCGCCATTTCGGCCTTGCCCAGCGCCACGATGGTTTCGATGAACCCCGGCGCATCCGCGAACGAGGAAATGAACTCGATACTCGGAATCACCCACCAGTCTTTCACCAGCTCCATTACCTTGTCCTGCACCGAACCCGTGCTGGCCGAGGCGTACTGCGGAAACAGCGGCAGCACCACGATGCGCTCGACATTGGCCTCGCGCAGTTGCTGCAACGCCCCCGCCAGGCTGGGGTTCTGGTAGCGCATCCCGAACGCCACCAAATAATCATCGCCCAACCTCTCCTGCACCAGCCGCTGCAAATCGAGCCCGTGGAACAGCAGCGGCGAGCCGCGCTCGGTCCACAATTCCTGGTAAATCTTCGCCGACTTCGGCGCCCGCAACGGCACCACGATGCCGTTGAACAGCAGCCGCCGCAGCGGTTTCGGCAGCACATCGATCACGCGGTCGTCGCGCAGAAACTCCTGTAAGTAGCGCCGCACATCGGGCGTACGCGGCGAGTCGGGCGTCCCCAGGTTCACGAGCAGCACCCCGATGCGGCCACGCCGCGCGGGCGTAGCGGGTACGTTGGCCTGCGCCACGCCAAAGGCGGGGTCAGTGGGGGCGAAAGACGGCGGATTGGTGATAGCAGCTTCGTTCATCGGACAGCAAACAATTTCGGGGCGCAAAGTTCGGGCGGTGGTAGGTATGTTTGCAGCGTTGGATCGTCATTCAGCCAGCGCGCTGCAAGTATAAATAGAAACGGCTGTGTTTTTTTGCTAAAAAATGATTACAAAAATTGAAATCTGTAATTTCAAAAAACTGGAGAAAATTTCCTTTTCCCTCGCACAATCAGTAGTCCTAGTGGGGCCAAACAATTCTGGCAAGTCTACTTTGTTTCAGGCGCTTTGCTTGTGGGAGATAGGTGTAACCACTTTTCTTCAAGCTCACCATAATAAGGATCTCAATAAGAATGGTGCGGTCACAATTAACCGTAAAGACTTGCTCAATAGCCCCATTTCTGACGCTAGATTTTTGTGGCGTAATCGCCGCGTAACCGAACATAAGAACGGCAAAACAAGCCACGTAAAACTATTCGTGGAACTCCAAGGCGAAGAACAGGGGGAGCCGTGGACGTGTAAGGCAGAATTTGAGTTCGCCAACAACGAATCGCTGGTCTGTCGCGTCGTCAGTGGTTTGAGCAAAATGGCGCGACTCTATGGGGCAGGCAAAGGTGTTCACTTTGGCTTTCTGCAACCTATGTCAGGAATATCAACTAATGAGGATAGACTGACGCAAGGCTCCATCGCCCGCAAGCTGGGCGAAGGCAAGACCGCTGAAGTGCTTCGGAATATATGTTACGAAATACTGCATCCCGAAACTCCTCACCCCTCAGGATATCAGCCAGAAGATAAGTGGGATAGTCTGCGCGAAGGAATAAAAGGGATGTTTGGTGCCGACTTATTACAACCGGAGTTCATAAAAGCAACCGGCATCATCCAGCTTGAATATCGCGAAAATGAAATTAAATACGACGTTTCCTCTGGCGGGCGTGGCTTTCAGCAGACGCTGCTGTTGCTAGCGTATATGTATGCCAATCCCAACACTGTCTTGCTCCTAGACGAGCCGGATGCCCACTTAGAAGTTATTCGGCAGCGCGAGGCATTTCAGCTAATCAATCGTGTGGCGGTTGAGATGAACTCCCAAATTCTGGTTGCTTCGCACTCAGAAGTGGTCTTAGACGAAGCGGCGGATGCGTCCATAATTGTCGCGCTGATCGAGAACGAGATCGTAGAGCTAAACGAATCTACTTCGTCGCAGCGAATTAGTCATATAAAAAAGGCACTTACTGAGATAGGCTGGGAAAAGTACTACTTAGCGCGCGTAAAACGCCACGTTCTATATCTCGAAGGGTCGACCGATCTGCAGATGCTTCAGACGTTCGCCGGCATGCTGGGGCACCGGGTCGAACTCTTATTGAAAGCTGCGAATGTTCAGTATACAGGTGATAACGTGCCAGGCACGGCCATCAATAATTTCGCATCGCTGAAGGGCATCTTCCCGCAGTTAAACGGACTGGCGCTGTTCGATAACCTGCCACGACTACAGGATAATCCATTATTAAAAATCATATGCTGGACTCGACGGGAGCTGGAAAATTATTTTGCTCGCCCTGAGCTTCTCTACCGCCATGCGCGGCAGTTAGGAGGGAGATATACAGTGATTGGTGTCGATAAGATGGTGGAAACGATGAAGCAAGTGGTGGCCGACCTGACAGTCCCACTATACCTGAAAGACTTGAGTCACACATGGTGGAACACAGCCAAACTGACTGACGAATGGCTGGATGTCATTTTTCCGGAATTTTACAAGCGGCTCAACCTGCCGCGCGACTTCTTTAAGCGAGATTATTACCAGTTGATAACGCTGCTGAAGCCCGAAGAAGTAGACAAGGAAGTTATAGAAAAAATGAATGTAATTTACAATTTGTTGAAGTGAGTGCGTTGCATGTCCGTGTGCGTTAGTGCACGTTGTGGCCACCGAGTTCCGATGATACCGCCTCCCCTCTATGCCCCCGCGCGGCCCGCTCCCCACCAGAGCGGGCCGCGCTGCGTTTCCGACACAGCGAACCAACCGCCCGATCTTTACCGTCTGGCAGTAGCAGCCATTCGTTATCTTCGCCCTATGCAAGTTGTGCTCAACTTCCCCGAATCTGAAGCCGCTCACGTGCTGGCGTTCCTCAACCGCCATCCGGCGATTCGCTTAGTTGCTCGTCCTCGTAAGCGCAAAATGGACACGACGGAATATTTGATGAGCAATCCAGCGAATGCAAAAGCACTGATGGAAGCCATTGAGCGGAGCCGGCGGGGCGAGTATGAAATCCACGACCTCATCGAGCCGTAAGCCCTCGCCCCCCATCCCCGTCGTACCTTTGCCCCGCGCGGCCCGCTCCTCCCTCAGAGCGGGCCGCGCTTGTGTTTCAAGAAGATATGATCGACCCCCACACCGGCGCGCCCCTCCCCGCCGACCATCGCGCCGGCTACGTCAGCATCGTCGGCAAGCCGAACGTTGGTAAATCGACGCTGATGAACCAGCTCGTCGGCGAGCGCCTGAGCATCATCACGAGCAAGGCCCAGACCACGCGCCACCGCATTCTGGGCATCATCAACGGCGCCGATTTTCAGCTCGTCTACTCCGATACACCGGGCATCATTCAGCCCAAATACGAGCTGCACCAGCGGATGATGGGCTTCGTGCATTCTTCCCTCGAAGATGCCGACGTGGTGCTGTTCGTCACCGACATCTACGAGCAGTACGACGAAGAACCCGTCGTGCAGCGCCTCCGCCGCATCGCGCTTGACCGGCCGGTGCTGCTGCTCGTCAATAAAGTAGATCAGGCGACGCAGGAAGAAGTAGGCGCCAAGCTCGCGTACTGGAAAGAGCATTTCCCGGAAGCCACCGAAATCATCCCGATGTCGGCACTCGAAGGCTTCGGCGTCGAGTACGTCTTCTCCGAAATCAAGGCGCGCCTCCCCATCCACCCGCCCTTCTACCCCAAAGACGAACTCACCGACAAGCCCGAACGCTTCTTCGCCTCCGAAATGGTGCGCGAGCAGATCTTCATCAATTACAAGAAGGAAGTGCCGTATTCGTGCGAAGTGGTGGTCGATGAGTTCAAGGAAGATGAAACCATCATCCGCCTCCGCGCCACCATCCTCGTCGAGCGCGATTCGCAGAAAGGCATCATCATCGGCGAGGGCGGCAAGATGCTCAAGCGCGTCGGCATCGGCGCCCGCAAGGCGATGGAGACGTTTTTCCAGAAGCAGGTATTCCTCGAAACCCACGTCAAGGTCGATGCCGACTGGCGCTCCAACGCCCAGCGCCTCAAGCGGTTTGGGTATGATTTGAGCGAGTAACGCCGTGGGGCCCTATACAGAACCCGTCCGGCGTTATACGGAATCGGTACAAGCCTATGCGGAACCCGTACAGCCTCATGCGGGATCGGTACAGCCTCATGCGGAACCGGTACAGCCTCATGCGGAACCGGTACGGCGCCTCCCGCCTTCTCAACAGCCTTCCGACGTAAAAAACGGCTAGCAATCGGGCTGTTGGCGGTCTCGAAGAGACTATCCGTTTCGATGAAGGCGCAAATCCTGCAATAAAAACCTAGTCCGACCACTATCATTTTTTTTCGGAAACCGCCCCGGGGTCGGACGGGCGGCTGAAAAACCAGTTCCATGAACACCATTGCTATTGTGGGCCGACCAAACGTCGGCAAATCCACGCTATTTAACCGATTGGTTGGCGCGCGCCAGGCCATCATGGACAATGAAAGCGGCGTCACCCGCGACCGCCACTACGGCCACGGCGAGTGGGTGGGCTATTTTTTCTCCGTCATCGATACGGGCGGCTACGTCGTCGGGTCCGATGATGTGTTTGAAGCCGAAATCCGGCGGCAGGTAAAACTGGCTATCGAAGAAGCCGACGTTATTTTGTTCGTCGTCGATGTCGATACCGGTCTGCACCCCCTCGACCAGGAGTTTGCCGATGTGATGCGGCGCTCGAAAAAGCCGATTCTGCTCGTTGCCAACAAAGCCGATGACTCGAAGCGCTCGCTCAACACCGGCGAGTTTTTCTCGCTCGGCCTCGGCGGCGACCACATTTTTGCCATCTCGGCCGCCAACGGCTCCGGCACCGGCGAGTTGCTCGATGAGGTCATCCAGCATTTTCCGACACGTGGCGACGAAGAACCCGACGCCGGCATCCCGCGCATCGCCGTCATGGGGCGCCCCAACGTGGGCAAATCGAGCCTCGTGAACCTGCTGCTCGGCCAGGAGCGCGCCATCGTCACGGATCAGGCCGGCACCACCCGCGACGCTCTCAACACGCGCTACAACGCCTTCGGCCACGAGTTCATCCTGACGGATACGGCCGGGCTACGGCGTAAAGCCAAGGTCAATGAAGACATCGAGTTTTACGCCAACCTGCGCGCCATCCGCGCGATGGAGTTGTCTGATGTGGTACTCGTGATGCTCGACGCTACGCGCGGTATCGAGGCGCAAGACGTAAACATCATCTCCCTCGCCGACCGCCACAAAAAAGGCATCGTCATTCTGGTGAACAAGTGGGATTTGGTAGAGAAGGAAACCAACTCGACGAAAAAATTCGAGGAACAAATCCTCGAAAAAATCTCGCCGATGACCTACCCGCCGATCATCTTCACGTCGGTCATCACGAAGCAACGCGTGCTGAAGGCCATCGAAGCCGCCGTGCAGGTGTATGAGCGCAAGACGACGAAAATCCCCACCTCGAAGCTCAACGATGTGATGCTGGAGGAGATCGAGCGTTTCCCGCCGCCCATCCAAAAAGGCAAAGTGGTGCGCATCAAATACGTGACCCAGGTCAACGCCCGCAACCCCACGTTCGTGTTCTTCTGCTCCTTGCCGCAGTACGTGACGGCTTCGTACCAGCGCTTCCTCGAAAACCGCCTCCGCGAGCATTTCGACCTCACCGGCGTGCCAATTTCTTTGGCCTTCCGGCAGAAGTAAGGTGCTTAACCCTCGCGGCGAGCGCCGTCCCGGCGCCGCGTCAAGCCGTAGGCTTGCTAAAAGGTAGCTTGACGTCGGCAGCAACGCTGCGCCGGGACGGCACTCGCCACGTTGAGTAGAGGCCAAAAAAATTTACAATCGGCGGGTTACTTAGGTTTACCGCCGGTATAGAGCCCTCGAAAGCGGCGCGCGAGTGCCTTTTTCCCCTCCCTATCGTTTTTCCACAACACCCCAATTTTTTTGCAAGATGAAGAAAGTCCTGTTTATGATGTTCGCGGCTGCCTCGTTCACGTTCGCTTCGTGCGACTCGCCGAAAGAGAACGCTGCTGAAGGCGCTGCACAAGAAGTGCGCGAAGACGGCGAAGCTACCGCCGACAAGATGGAAGATGGCGCCGACAAAGTAGAAGCTTCTGCTGACTCGACCGCTGACAAAATGGAAGACAACGCCGACAAAATGGACGCAGTTACCCCTGCTGCCGCTGCTGACGGCGCTGCTGCTCCAGCCGCTCATTAAGCAACCCGCCCCGGCAACGGGGCTTGCTTAACCTAGAAAAGCCCTTCTGCGCACTGCGCGGAAGGGCTTTTTTGTTTACGACGATTGCGCAGAACGTATCCGCAGCCCGAACGTGAGGCGGAGCGCAACTCCGCCACCCCACCAACTTACCGCGAGAGGCGGAGCTAGCACTCCACCCCACGTTGGTTCTGGCGCACCCATCGGCCCAAAACAACTTCGGCCCGCGCCCTGACCACCCAAACCGGTGGCCAGAGCGCGGGCCGAAGCTCGCAGTACACGCTGGCGTTACTTGATCGTAAACGCCACTGGTACGTTGTAGTACACTTTCACGGCGCGGCCGTTTTGCTTGCCGGGCGAGAAGCGCGGGAGCATTTTGATGACGCGGGCGGCTTCTTCGTCGCAACCACCACCGATGCCTTTCTGCACGATGGGGTTTTGCACTTGACCGTTTTCATCGACGACGAACTTGATGTACACTTTGCCTTCGATGCTGTTACGCAACGCGAGCGCGGGGTACTTGATGTTCTTACCGAGGAACTTGATGATCTCGCCGTTGCCACCCGGAAATTCGGGCATCTGCTCGACGTAATCGTACGGCTTGTCTTCGACGATACCCTGGGCCGGGCCGTTATCGACGAGGGCCGTCAAGTCGGGCTCCGTGGTGTTGCCGACGACGGTTTTGGTCGAAATCTCGGTCTTGATATCGGCTTGCTTGACGATCTCGATCTCCTTCTGCACCTCTTCGTCCTTCTTGATCACGGGCGGCACAAACTGCACCGTGCTGATGATCTTTTGGGGCGGGGGTGGTGGGGGCGGCGGTGGCGGGGGTGGCGGCTTGTTCTCAAGGGGCGGGGGCTCCTTGAGGTCGTTCAGCGTAATCACCTTCTTCTTGACCTCCACTTTCTCCTCCGGCGATAGCAGCCGGGCGATGAGCGGCGCAGCCACGAACAACGCAAATGCGATGAACGCGATGATGGCCGCGCGCACCAAGTGGCTATCGTAAACCTTACGCAGGTCGAAGGCCCCGTAAGCTTTGTTGCGTCCCTCGAAAACGATATCGTTTAGCGAGGCGCGGGAGTAATCGCGGATTGCGGTTTCCATCGGCTATTGCTGCTAAAAACGAGTTATTGAGCCGGAGCTTCGGTGGGTGCGGCGGCAGCAGGAGCGGCGGCGCCAGTACCGGCGGCTACCACGTCGATGCCGGTTTTCTCCTTGATGAACTTCTTTTCGTCGGGCGTGAAGTCCTTGATCAGCGCGTAGGCGCCGGTGTTGGTGATGCTCATTTCGTCCAGGATGTCCACCATATTCTTATAGCGGGCTTCTTTGAGGGGCTTGATCATCACGAACAGCTTCGGGTTCGTGTTGCGCTCGCGCAGGTGTTTGCGGATGCCTTTATCGGAGTAGTCTGTCGTGATGAGTTCCGGTAAGGCTTCGCCCTCGCGCACCAGGCCATCGTAGTAAAACACCTTATTGTTCGGGCCGAGGATGACCGTGAGCGCGTTCGATGCTTTAAGCGGCGGTTGCTCTTCTTCGGTTTCCGGCGGCACCGGCATACTGATTTGCATCACGTTCGGTTTAGAGAACGTGGTCGTCAGCATAAAAAAAGTCAAGAGCAAGAATGCCAGATCGACCATTGGGGTCATATCGATCTTCGTGGAATTCTTCTTCGGGCCTTTTTTCTTACCTCCGCCGCCTTTTTCTTGAATTTCTGCCATTGCTGTGTGGGCGTAGTTAGGGGCCGGTTACGGGGTCAGGTTCTGCGGTCAGAAAGCCTGATGCTAAATCGGCTTATTTTCCATATCGGTCACCAGATAAAACCGGTTGACCTTCTTATCCTGTAACGCTTGAATGATGCGTTGCATTGTGCTGGCGTCGGCATCGTTGTCGCCTTTGATGGCGGCTTTCACGTTGGGGTTCGCCAAACGCGCATTCAAGATCCAGTCGCCAAGTTGGTTATCGAGCGAATCCAGCGGAATGCCGGGCTGCTGAGTGGCCTTACGACTTTCCGAAGATTCGGCCAAAAACTGCCCGAGGCGGTTCATCGGCATTCCAAACGACGTCATCAGCACGAAATCCTTGATTTGCTCGGGCGAGTACTTCGGTTGCGCGTACTTCACGCGCATTGCTTCCAAGGCGGTGCGTTTAGCGTTTTGGCCGTCGATAGCAATGAAGACCCGCTTACTTTTATCGACCGAAATCGTAATCAGATCCGATTCCGGTTGCTTGACTTCGGAAATCGACGTTGGCGTATCGACAACCACGACTTCTTCCGGCGAAAACTTGGTGGTGAGCATAAAGAACGTCACCAGCAAGAACGCCAAGTCCACCATTGGCGTCATATCCAACGATGGTTTGGTGCGGTGCGGTTTTACTTTGGGCATTCTGGCAGCTTTAGGGAAAGCGAGAGAAATAGGGGCGGGAATCTGGGGCGCGCGGGGTGTTCAGACCGCGTTACGCAACGCAACGCGACGAGTGAAACCCGGCAAAGGCGCCTCAGATTCCCGCCAACCGTTGCCTAACCGCGCTTGCCGTGCTGCGCGGCAAAAGTTTGTGCAATCGAGAAGCCGGCCTCGTCAATCGAGTACGTCAGTTCATCGATGCGGCTCGTGAAGTAGTTGTACACGATGATGGCGACGGTGGAGCCACCAATGCCGAGGGCCGTGTTGATGAGGGCTTCCGAGATACCCGTCGAGAGGGCTACGGTGTCCGGCGCGCCGGCCTGGGCAATGGCCGAGAAGGCCTTGATCATCCCGAGTACCGTCCCGATCAGCCCCACCAGCGTCGCCACCGAGGCGATAGTCGAAAGAATCACGAGGTTTTTTTCGAGCATCGGCAGCTCCAGGGCGGTGCTTTCCTCGATTTCCTTCTGAATGGCGGCCACTTTCTGGTCTTTGTCCATCGACGGCTCGTTTTCCATCTCGCGGTACTTCACCAGGCCCGCTTTCACCACGCTCGCCACCGAGCCCTGCTGCACGTCGCAGGCGGCAATAGCCCCGTTGGTGTCGCTGGCCGACAGGCGCTGGCGCACGGTGCGCACAAACGACTCGATGCTCTTGATGCCCTTGGCGCGGTTAAGCGTCAGGAGCCGCTCAATCGAGAACGTGATGATCATAATCAGCAGCCCGAGTAGAATCGGCACGATAAGGCCGCCTTTGTACACGATGCCTAGCACGTTGCCCGGCAGCGGGTGCTTGGTGGGGTCGCCGCCCTGGAAGTTACCGTTGGCGCCGAGAACAAATTCGTAAATGAGGTAAGCGACCACCAACGACACCGGGATGACGATGCTGGCGAAAATGGAGCCGGCGCGGCCCTCTTCCTGCGGGGCGGCGGCGGTTTTCGTCGGGGCCACGGGCTTGACGGGCGTGTTAGGCTTCGGATTTTCCATCGGACTCAAAAAAACTTGGGTTGGTTTTAGGGGTTTGACAATGAAGAGCCTTTACAACGGCCAACCGGTTAAAGGTTTCCCCGATTGGTTGATATTCCGTGAAAGGAATGCGCTTGCGGCTGCGAAGTAAGCACCGGAACGGCGGTGCGGCACTGAAGGCGCGTGTTGAAGCAACAAAAAAAGCGGGGTGAAGCAGCTTCAAAAGCTCGAAACGACCGCCAAATTGGTCGCATAGTCAGTAGATACCGAGGTGGGGCCGTACCCCTACTCGTGTTGTTTGGCGGCTTGCCAATAGGCCTCCATTTCGGCCAAGGTGAGGCTGGAGAGGGGCTTACCGGCGGCGCGGGCAGCGGTTTCGAGAAACTGGAACCGACGGATAAATTTCAGGTTCGTCCGCTCCAGCGCCTCTTCCGGATTGAGGCCAAGGAAGCGGGCGAAATTGATGAGCGAAAATAGTACATCACCCAACTCGTGGGTGGCGCGGGCACGGGCGGCATCGGGCAGCGGCTCGCCGAACGGCGCGTCGGGCTGGTTGAATTCCTGCTCGAACTCGGTTAGTTCTTCCTGCACTTTAGCCCACACCTGACCGCGCTCTTCCCAATCGAAGCCCGCGCCGCGCGCTTTCTCCTGAATCCGCATCGCCTTAACGAGCGCCGGCAGCGAAGCGGGCACGCCGCCGAGGACGGACGTGGTGCCCTTCTCTTGCAGCTTCAACTGTTCCCAGTTGCGTTTTACGTCGTCTTCGCCCGCCACTTGCACATCGCCGTAGATGTGCGGGTGGCGGAAAATGAGCTTCTCGCATTGCGCATTCAGCACATCGGCAATGTCGAAGGCGCCTTTTTCGGCGGCAATGCGGCTATAGAAGACCAGGTGGAGCATCACATCGCCCAGCTCCTTCTTGAGGTCGGCGAGGTCGTCGCGCAGAATGGCGTCGGCCAGCTCGTACGTTTCCTCGATGGTGAGGTGGCGCAGGCTGTCGAGAGTCTGCTTACGATCCCAGGGGCATTCTTCGCGCAGCCGATCCAGAATATCGAGCAAGCGCCCGAATGCTTCGAGTTGCTGGGCGCGGCGCGCGGGCGAGGTAGGCAGCATAGGCAGAGATATCAGGCCCAAAGATACCCGCTAACCGCAGCAATTCGGCCGTTTACTACCCTTTAGGTTGGGTAGTGGTAGGGTAGGCGGTGGGGTTATGCGTACTTTTGCGGCCCCGTTGCCAAAGCGCAACGCACCCGTAGGCTTTCCGCTGGCGTCTGGTACAGACCCCGGCAGCCTGGCGGCCTCTTGCAATATTCCTTCCGCATCTCTCCTCCCTCTTCCAGGACGAACTTTTAGCTAGTGGCACTGATCAAATCCATTTCCGGCATCCGAGGTACCATCGGCGGCGCCGTCGGCGACGCACTTACCCCGGTCGACGTCGTGAAATACGCGGTGGCGTACGGCACGTGGCTGATGCGCACCAAACCGCAAAATCCTACGGTCGTTTTGGGGCGCGATGCGCGCCTGTCGGGCGATATGGTAAGCCGCCTCGTGATTGGGGCGCTGCAAGGCGTGGGCCTCAACGTGATCGATGTGGGCCTAAGCACCACCCCGACCGTCGAGCTGGCCGTGGGCTACAAGAAGGCGGCCGGGGGCATCATCCTCACGGCTTCGCACAACCCCAAGCAGTGGAACGCGCTGAAACTGCTCAACGAAAAGGGCGAGTTTCTGAGCGAAGCCGACGGCGCGGAAGTGCTGCGGATTGCCGACGCCGAAGAGTTTGATTTCGCGCCCGTCACGAAGCTCGGCAAGGTTACGCAGTCGCAGAACACCTTGCGGCGCCACATTCAGGACATTCTGGCGCACGAGCTGGTCGATGTAGACGCCATTCGGGCGCGCGGCTTCCGCCTCGTGGTCGATGCCGTGAACTCGTCGGGCGGATTTGCCGTGCCGATGCTGCTGGAAGCCCTGGGCGTGGAGCCGGTCAATATCGAAAAGCTGCACTGCGAGCCCGACGGCGATTTCGCCCACAACCCCGAACCCCTGCCCGAACACCTACGCGACATCGAGCGCGCGATGAAAAAAGGCAAGTTCGACTTGGGTATCGTGGTCGATCCCGACGTTGATCGCTTGGCGCTGGTATGCGAAGACGGCGCGTTTTTCGGCGAAGAATACACCTTGGTGGCCGTGGCCGACTATGTGCTTGGTCGGCGCGGCGGCGGCAACACCGTCAGCAACCTGAGCAGCACCCGCGCCCTGCGCGATGTCACTGAGAAGCACGGCGGCAAACACGCTGCTGCGGCCGTGGGCGAAGTGAACGTAGTGGCTTTGATGAAGGAAACCAATGCCGTGATCGGCGGCGAGGGCAACGGCGGCATCATCGTGCCGGATTTGCACTACGGCCGCGACGCGCTCATCGGCATCGCGCTGTTTCTGACGCACTTAGCCAAGAGCGGCCTTACTGCCAGCCGGTTACGCGCCACGTACCCCAGCTACTACATCTCGAAAAACAAAATCGAGCTGACACCCGACATCGATACCACCGCCATTCTGCGCCACGTGCAGCAGCGCTACGCCAAACAGCCCGTGAACACGGTGGATGGCGTAAAAATCGAGTTCGATAAAGAGTGGGTACATCTGCGGAAATCGAACACCGAGCCGATCATCCGCATCTACGCCGAATCGGCGTCGAGCGTCACCGCCGACCATCTGGCGAAGAAGATCATCGGCGACATCAAGGAGATCATCTCGATGAAGGTCTGACAAAGAAGCGGACGGAATTTTAGAAGATCCGGAGATTTTGAGGGTGCGCCCCGGCTTTTTGCGGCCGGGGCGCATTTCGTTTCCGGGCCCGTTGGCGGCTGTAATTTTGTAGACCGTCGTGTTTCTTTCTCCCCTCGCCATCTGCCGATGACCTCTGCCGCCCCCACTACCGCCGTTTACCTCGACAACGCCGCCACGACGCCGCTCGATCCGGCCGTTTTTGAGGCGATGACGCCGTTTCTGCGCGATTTTTTCGGAAATCCGTCGAGTACGCACGGGCACGGCCGGCAGGTACGCGCCGCCGTGGAGCAGGCCCGCAAAACCGTAGCGAATCTGCTGAACGCCGCGCCCGGCGAGATTACGTTTACGTCGGGCGGCACCGAGGCCGACAACCGCGCCATCATCAGCACGGCGCGCTCCCTGGGGATTCGGCACGCCATCTCGACCGGTTTGGAGCATCACGCCGTGCTGCACTCGCTGGAGGCGCTGGCGCACAGCGGCGACATCGAGCTGCACCACGTACGCCACGACGACCGGGGCCGCGTCGATCTTGCGCACCTCGCCGAGTTGCTGCGGCGCCTGCCGCGCGCCCTCGTGAGCCTGATGCACGCCAACAATGAAGTGGGCACGCTGCTGCCGCTGGCCGAAGTAGGGGCGCTTTGTCGGGCGCACAATGCTATTTTTCACTCCGATACCGTGCAGACGATGGGCCACTACCGTCACGATGTACGCACCTTGGGGGCACATTTTCTGGTAGGTTCGGCGCATAAGTTTCACGGGCCGAAAGGAGTTGGTTTTTTGTTCACGGATAGCAGCGTGCAGGTGGCGCCGCTCATTCAGGGCGGCTCGCAGGAGCGCGGGCAGCGCGGCGGCACCGAGAATGTGGCGGGCATCATCGGGCTGGCAAAAGCCCTGGAATTGGCTTATGCCGAGATGGCCGACCATCAGCAGCACGTCCAACGCCTGAAAGACCGCATGATCGGGCGCCTCCGCGCCGCCCTCGGCGATGAGGTACAGTTCAACGGTACCTCCGAACTGGCCGACGAAAGCCTCTACACCGTGCTGAACGTGAGCCTGCCGCCAAGCGAAATGACCGAAATGCTGCTCTTCAATCTCGACATTCAGCGGATTTCGGCGTCGGGCGGGTCGGCGTGTACAAGCGGCTCCAACGTGGGCTCGCACGTACTGACGGCCCTCGGCTGCGACCCAAGCCGGGGGGCGGTGCGGTTTTCGTTTTCGCGGTTCACCACGGAAGCGGAGGTCGATTATGCGGCCGGGGTGCTGGCGGGGTTGTATCAGCGGGTGGCGGTGTAGAGAGCTGGGAGTCAGGGTTTTTCTCGTCACCCCGCGCCACTCAGGGTAGCAATCCCTCCGGGATAGCAACCTTGGGCTGTGGAATAGAACCCCTTCGGGGTATTTGCTTGTCATTTATCATTCGTACTCAGCCCACGTTGCGGGCTGTCTCGGTAGCGTCCCCGTCAGGGAGCGCCGTTCGCTACGCCCACTGCGCGCGTTGTGCTGAATGGTGTCCCCCTGCCAGGGGTGCACGGTTGAGGGTGGCCTGCGGCGTTCGGTCAGAAGAAGCCCGCAGCTTCGGTCACTGGTAACTAGTCACTCGTCACTACTCACCGTATAGTCGTGGGTTGCGGCTGCCGCCTACCTTCGCCGCCGAAACATCGTACCCCGTATTTTTTCGCCCCATGGCCGCTTCCCCAGACCTCGATCAGCTCTGCATCAATACCATTCGCACGCTCTCGCTCGACGGCGTGCAGAAAGCCGAATCGGGCCACCCCGGTTTGCCACTTGGCATGGCGCCCGCCGCTTACGTGCTCTGGACGCGCCATTTGCGGCACAATCCGAAGAACCCGCATTGGGCTAACCGCGACCGATTTCTGCTGTCGGCGGGCCACGGCTCGATGCTGATTTATTCGTTGCTGCACCTGACGGGCTACGACCTGCCGCTCGAAGAGCTGAAAAACTTCCGGCAGTGGGGTTCCAAAACCGCCGGCCACCCGGAGTATCACCTTACGCCCGGCGTAGAGCTGACGACCGGCCCCCTTGGCCAAGGCTTTGCCAACGGCGTGGGTTTCGGCATTGGGGGGGCGCACCTGGGCGCGCGCTTCAACGCCGACGGCTTCCCGCTGATCGACCATCACGTCTACTGTATCTGCTCCGACGGCGATCTGATGGAGGGCGTGGCCTGCGAAGCCGCTTCGCTGGCGGGTACGCTGGCGCTCGGCAACCTCGTGTACCTCTACGACGACAACCACATCACCATCGAGGGCGATACTTCTCTGGCGTTCCGCGAGGATGTGCTGGCGCGGTTCGACGCCTTGGGTTGGCATACGCAGCGCGTGAGCGATGGAAATGATACGGAAGCCATCGACGCCGCGATTCAGGCCGCGAAAGCCGAAACCGGTAAGCCCTCGCTGATTGCCGTACGCACCATCATCGGGTACGGAATGCCCGCCGCCGGCACGCGCAAGGCGCACTCCGACGCGCCCGGCGCCGACGCCGTAAAGGCCACCAAGCGCAATTTGGGCTGGCCGGAAGACAGCGCATTCCTGATTCCTGACGAAGCCCTCGCGCACTTCCGCACGGCCGTGGAAGACGGCGCCGCTCGCGAAGCCGACTGGAACGCCCTCGTGGACCGCTACGAAGCCGCGCACCCCAATAAAGGCAGCGAATGGCGCCGCACCATGAGCGGTGAGTTGCCGAAAGACTGGGAGAAAGCTCTACCCACTTTCGCCGACGCCAAGCCGATGGCGACGCGCGCGGCCAGCGGCGAGGTAATCAATGCCCTGGCGAAGGTGCTGCCGCAACTCATCGGCGGGTCGGCCGATCTGGCGCCTTCCAACAACACCGACATCAAGGAGGGCGGCTCGTTTGGGCCGGAAAACCACGCCGGGCGTATTCTGCACTTCGGCGTGCGCGAGCACGCAATGGGCGCGGCGCTCAACGGCATCTCGCTTAACGGCGGTCTGATTCCGTTCGGCGGCACGTTTATGTGTTTCTCCGATTACATGAAGCCCGCCGTGCGGTTGGCGGCGCTGTCGGGCATTCAGGTGGTGTTCGTGTTCACGCACGACTCCATCGGGTTGGGCGAAGACGGGCCGACGCACCAGCCCATTGAGCAACTGGCGGGGTTACGGGCCATTCCGCAGCATTACGTCGTCCGCCCAGCCGACCCGCACGAAACCCGCGCCGCCTGGAAAATGGCCATCGAGCGGCAGAAAGCGCCGACCTCGCTCATCTTGAGCCGCCAGAAAACGATCATCCTCGACCAGGCCACCGTCACGACGAAAGCCGACGACGGCGTGGCGCGCGGCGCCTACATTTTGCAGGAAGCCGATGGCGGTGCGCCGAAAGTCATCCTGCTCGCCACGGGCTCGGAAGTAGGCGTGGCCCTCGAAGCCCGCAAGCAGTTGGAGGTCGCCGGCACGCCTACCCGCGTGGTGTCGATGCCGTGCTGGGAACGGTTCGAGGAGCAGACGCCCGCATACAAAGAGCAGGTGTTGCCGCGCGCCATCACGGCGCGGGTCGCCATTGAGGCCGCCGCCCGCCTCGGCTGGGATCGCTACACCGGTTTCGGCGGCGCCGTGATTTGTATGGAAGGCTTCGGCGCGTCGGCCCCCGGTGATGTGGTGCTACGCGAGTTCGGCTTCACGCCGGAGAACGTAGTTGAACAGGCGCGAAAAGTGTTGGCTTAAATTTGTCATTGCGAGGAGGCTTTGCGACGAAGCAATCTCGCATTGTGCCTGGGGCGCCGAGCAAACCGTGGGATTGCTTCGCTCCGCTCGCAATGACAAAACAATTTAGGCTAATCAGCAATGAACGTCGATTTTCAGAAAATGCGCGCCGATGCGCACACCATTGCAGATATTTTGCCCGACGACTTGTTGCAGCGCTGGGTAGCTGTGGGTAGCGCATTGCGCCGTCAGGCAGAAACCAAGAATCCTGAGGAAGCCAAGATGTGGAAGTCAGTTGCTAATTCAATGTGGAACGATCACGAATTATTAAAGCGGCTGGCCGATTCGTAATTCTAAGCTTCTAAGGTCTTATGTCGTTTCCAACTGACGCAGCTTTGCAAAAGGCTAATTTTAGGTTCATCCAGCACACTAACTCCTGGAATTTCGACCTCCCAGACAAGAAAAAGGGAGCTTCAGTGGTGCTAACGCGTACAAATGATGGCAAAATTAGCATCATTCATTATGGCCTCCATGAAGAAGACGACTGGCACGGAGACGGTGAGGCCGATGAGGCAATAGTCGCTTCTTTTAAAGGACGATTGCGAAGTGACGACGAATTTGAGCTACTACTGTGGCAGCTTGAAATCACTTAGTAATCAACCCAATCCCCAAAAATCCCTTCTACAATCTCCATCGTGAACCCTCTCCAACAACTGACCACCTTCGGCCAAAGCATCTCGCTCGATTTGCTGGGGCGCAACCTCCTCAATTCCGGCGATTTGAAGCGGATGATCGCCGACGACGCCGTGACGAGCGTGACCTCCAATCCGGCCATTTTCGAGAAATCGATTCTGGAAGGCGATTATTACGATGCCGACATCAAGCGGCTGGCGCAGGCGGGCAAATCCGGCGACGACCTGTACATCGGTCTCGTGGCCGACGACATCCGCGCCGCCGCCGAGTTGCTGCGGCCGATTTACGACCAGACCCACGGCCGCGACGGCTTCGTGAGCCTCGAAGTATCGCCGGCGTCGGCGCTCCTCACCGAGCCCACCATTACGGAGGGCCGCAAGCTGTGGAAGCTCATCGGGCAGCCGAATCTGTACATCAAAGTGCCGGGCACGGAGCCAGGGCTGGCGGCCATCGAAACGCTCATCGGCGAGGGCATCAACGTGAACGTGACGCTGCTGTTCTCGCTCGACCGCTACCGCGCCGTTACCGATGCGTACCTCAACGGGCTGGAAGCGCATTTGGCGGCGGGCCACAAAATCGGCCACATCTCGTCGGTGGCGAGCTTCTTTTTGAGCCGCATCGATTCAGTGGTAGATCCGCTGCTCGAAAAAATCATCGCTGAAGGCGGCGAGAAGGCCGCCACGGCGAAGGCGCTCTACGGCGAAATCGCCATTGCCTCGGCGCGCCAGGCGTACGTGATCTGGCAGGAGATTTTCTCGTCGGAGCGGTTCCAGAAGCTCGAAGCGCAGGGCGCGCAAAAGCAGCGGCTGCTGTGGGCCAGCACGGGCACCAAAAACAAGGCGTTTTCGGATGTGAAGTACGTGGAGGCGCTGATTGGGCCGGAGACGGTGAACACCATCCCGCTCGACACGCTGAACGCGTACCGCGACCACGGCCAGCCCGCCGCCCGCCTCACCGAAAACCTGCCCGACGCGCAATCGAAGCTCGACCAGCTCGCCGCTCTCGGCATTGATCTGCACAAGATTACGGCGGATTTAGAGGCCGACGGCATCGAGAAATTCGTGACGCCGTTTGAGAAGCTGTTCGCGGCGTTGGAGGAGAAGCGCGCGGCGGTCGGGCAGTAACGCTCGCTACCAGACCGAAAACAGCTGTCCCCGGCAGCGCGACTGATGAGTCGCGCTGCCGGGGACAGTTTGGTTTGGCGAAGGCCGTTGGGCAGTTATTAGTCTTTACCCTTGCCTTTGCTTTTCCCTTTTCCGTTGCCATTGCCGTGGCCGTGGCCGTTACCGGGGCCTTCGTAATGGCCTTTGTCTTTGCCGTAGATCTTCTTGGCCTGGCCGGGGGGCAGTCCTTTCTGCGCCTTGGGGTACTTCACGCGGTGCTCGCGCACCAGCACCCACGGCGTGGCGCCAACGTAATCGACTACCACCGGGTGAAAATTGCCCGGGTTGTAGCCCGCCAGCGTCGAGGTGCGGATCCACTTCCCGTTGCGGAGCACCACGTAACGCTGCGCGCGCAAGTCGTAGTAACCGTCGACGTCGGGGATGTAGTAGTACTGCGCCGCGGCGGGCGCGGGCGGCCCCCAGCTCGGCGGAGTGATGTTGATGTTAATCTGGGCCTGGGCGGGCGCCGGCCGTAGCGCGGCTGTCAACAAGCCAAGCGCGAGCAAGAACTGTAAGGGTTTCATGGGCAATCCACTGAAGGGGTGAGACGGGGCAAAAGCACCCGCGAGGCAGGCAGCATCGGCAGGTCAGCTGCCGGCCCGGTGCGTTCTGCTGATGCCCGTACGCCACAGCCGTGCCAGAGTTCAACTGGCGCGCGTTCGGCGCGCCCGGTTGGTGGTTCAACAGTACGCCGTCAGCTCTTTGTCATCCACGCCGGTCAGCCGGTCGAGCCGCAGCTCGAAGCCATCGTGGCAGCGCAGAAACTCCACTTTCTCGCGGATAAACAAATCCGTGATGATGCCGAGGTGCGTGGCCGGGGCGCCGGCCTCATCCACGAAGTGCAGCGCGCACAACTGGCGCAGCGTGGCGCGGGCTTCGAGCTCGTCGTAGAACGAGCAGTTGATGGGGCGGTAGGTCGTTGGCATCACCTGCGTCGATGATTACGGCGCGTTTCTCTCCTTGATCTCGGCTTGAATCTGTTCCAATCGGGTGCCGGTGCGCATCAGCATAAACAGCGAGAACAGGATGGTAAGAGAGTGCCAGGGCCTGATGTGGCCTGCGGCAATTGCGTACAAAGCAGCCGCCGTGGTGCCCACCGCCACCACGGTGAACAGGATTCGCAGGCGTTTCGCTTCTTTCTCCTTTATCAGCAGCGTTTCGAGCGGCAGTTTTTCGTAGGCATTTTGCTCAGCCATTGCATTTCATTGTTGGTGAACGTGAGGAGCGCGCTTTGGTGGTAGCGGACTCAGTGTTTTGCCCGACCCGAGGAAACGTTAAGCCATTTCCGACGTGAAAATATCGCCAGCTGGGTGGCACCCGCGCGCCGCTTGTTCACCGCTGGCGCGTTACGCGTTCGCTTCCGTCTGCAACTGCCGTTCGTACAGCGCGCGGTATACGCCGCCATCGTGCGCCATCAACTCCTGATGGGTGCCTTGCTGCACGACTTGGCCATCGTCGAGAACCAAAATATGGTCGGCGAGGCGCACGGCGCTTACGCGGTGCGAAATGATGAGCGACGTGCGCCCGCGCATCACGCGGCGCATATTTTCGAGGATGGTGTGTTCCGTGCGGGTATCGACGGCGGAGAGCGAATCGTCGAGGATGAGGATGCGGGGGGCTTTGATGAGGGCGCGGGCAATGCTCACGCGCTGCTTTTGGCCGCCGCTGAGGGTAATGCCGCGCTCACCGACTTTGGTCTGGAAGCCGTCGGGGAAGGCGTCGATGTTGGTGAGGACGTCGGCGTCGTGCGCGGCTTGGCGGATTTGCTCGTCGGTGGCGCGGTCGAGGCCGAAGGCGATGTTGCCGCGAATGGTATCCGAAAACAGAAACACATCCTGCGGCACGTAGCCGATCTGGTGCCGGAGCGAGTCGAGGGCGTAATCGCGGACATCGACACCATCAATCGTAATGGTGCCGTGCTGCACGTCGTAGAGGCGGCACAGCACCGTGGCGAGCGTGCTTTTACCCGAACCGGTGTTGCCGATGACGGCGAGCGTCTGGCCCGCCCGCACGCGGAAACTCACGTCGCGCAACGCCTCGATGCCGGTGTCAGGGTAGGTGAAGCTTACGTGATCGAAGACGATTTCGCCGGCGATTTCGCGGCGGATGTCGGCGCGTGAAACCACATCGGTTTTCGTGTCGAGAAACTCGTTGATGCGCGCCTGTGAGGCGGCGGCGCGCTGGACGAGGCTCGTCGTCCAGCCGAGCGCCGTGACGGGCCACGTGAGCATATTGACGTAAATCAGAAACTCGGCGATGTTGCCCGTGGTGAGCGCGCCGGCCAATACCTCGCGCCCGCCGATCCAGACGGTGATGATCTGGCTCAGGCCGATGAGAAAGAGGACGATGGGGAAAAACAGCGCGTTCACGAAGTTCAGCTCCAAGGAGCGTGCCTTGTATGTGTCAGACGCCACGCCGAACCGCTGGTGGTTATCGGCTTCCCGGACGAACGATTTCAGCACCCGAATGCCCGAAAATGCCTCCTGCACGTAGGTCGTCAGTTCGGAAAGGGAACGTTGGATTTCGTCGGATTTGCGCTCGATGATCGTGTTCACGTAGTAAATGCTCACCGACAGAATCGGAAGCGGCGCGAGCGTCCAGAGCGTGAGCTTCACGCTTTCGCTGAGCATATACGGGATGACCATCACGAAGAGCAGCACCAGGTTGATGCCGTACATGATGGCCGGGCCGAGGTACATCCGCACACGGCCTACGTCTTCGGAAATGCGGTTCATGAGGTCGCCGGTGGCGTGGCGGCGGTAGAACGCGAGCGGTAGGGTCTGGTAGTGGTCGTAAATCTCGTTTTTGAGGTCGTTTTCGATTAGCCGACTCATCACGATGATGGTTTGGCGCATAAAAAACAGCAAAAACCCGCGCGCCACCGCCAGCACCACGATGAGCGCGCCGTAAAAGATGATGTTGCGCCCGAACACGCCGTAAATCGTGTCTTGCGCGGCAGTGCCGGTGTAGAGTTGGTGTAGGCTGATGCCCTCGCGCACCAAATCGAAGGCGTGGCGCACGAGTTGCGCCGGAATGATAGCCAGCAGGTTGGACGCCGCGACAAATACCGTCCCCAGAATGAGCCGGGTGCGGTATTTCCAGAGATAGCGGTTGAGGGAAGCGAGCGGATGAGCCAAGATGATACCTGATAACTTTGAAAGGTGCCTTTACTGAACTATCACTCACAAGTCCATATGGGTGTCGAAACGACCATTTGTCACGCGCACAGTATCACCAGGGCTACCCACCATTGTGAATTCAAACGTACCTGATATAATCGCTGCTTGTTGATCCAAGCGGGTGATTTTGACATAGCCATCGATAAGCT
Source organism: Hymenobacteraceae bacterium (assembly GCA_031425525.1). Lineage (GTDB taxonomy): Bacteria > Bacteroidota > Bacteroidia > Cytophagales > Hymenobacteraceae > JANNMJ01. Next base: position 102,982 of record JANPJM010000083.1, read on the forward strand.
GACTGTCATCGTAGTTCGCCGGACGGGTCAAGCTGGCCCATCCCTGACGAGGGGCTTTTGCCGCCAACGTATAATGCCCTGGTATAAGAGCATACCGCCTCGTGGTATCAGGAAAGCCTAAGCTGACCACATTCATTTGCACCGAGCATCCATCAGATGTTGTCCAATCTCCTCTAATTGTTCTCTCGCCGGTACCACGCGCATACTTGCCGTTGATCAGGCACCCCCATGTGTTTGCGCCGCTGGCAGTTACAGGCGGCAACATATCAAGCGGATTTATCAATTCTTTGCGACAACCAGTGAAGCAAAGCAAGCACGAAAGGGCCATCCATAAGCAAGAGTGTTTCACGAGTAAGTGTTTCATACCCTCAAAGTAACCTTGTAGAATTCGCTCCCCACCACCCCCGCCCGCCGTTCCTTTGTTTCTAATGCCGACTTCTCCTACCCCCTCCCTCCTACTCATCGACGACGAGCCGCGTCTGCGTCAACTCACCGCCCGCGTGCTGGAACTGGAAGGCTACACCGTGGCCCAGGCGCCCGACGCGGCGCGCGGTCTGGCGTGGCTCGCCGACCACGGCGCCGGCACCGATGTGATTTTGAGCGATGTGAAACTGCCCGATGGCCACGGCGTGGCGCTGCTGCCGCGCTACCGCACGGCGGCGCCGGGCGCCGAGATCGTGCTGCTGACTGCCTACGGCACCGTGCCCGATTCGGTGGCCGCGATGAAGGCCGGTGCCTTCGATTACCTCACCAAAGGCGAATCCGACGACCAACTGCTGGTGGTGGTGAGCCGCGCCGTGGAGAAAGCCCAACTCCGGCGGCGCGTAGCCGAATTGGAGGCGCGCGCCGGCGCCCAGCTCGGCGGCGGGTTTGAGGCACTGATTGGGGCGGCGCCGGCGCTGTTGCAAGCAAAAACCCTGGCCGAGAGGGTGGCGCCCACGGGCTCCACGGTGCTGCTCACCGGCGAGACGGGCGCCGGCAAGGAGGTATTTGCGCAGGCCATCCACCAAGGGAGCGGGCGGCGGGGGCGGGCGTTCGTGGCGGTGAATTGCAGCGCATTCCCGCGCGATTTGCTCGAAAGCGAACTGTTTGGCTACCGAAAAGGCGCGTTTACGGGTGCGCTGGCCGACAAGAAAGGGCTCTTCGACGAAGCCCACGGCGGCACGCTGTTTCTGGATGAAGTGGGCGAGCTGGCCCCGGAAGCCCAGGCCAAGCTCCTGCGCGTGCTGGAAACCCAGACCTTCACCCGCCTCGGCGATACCAAACCCACGCAGGTGGATGTGCGCTTGGTGGCCGCCACCAACCGCGACCTCAAAGCCGAAGCCGACGGCGGGCGTTTCCGCGCCGACCTCTACTACCGCCTCTCGGTGTTCAGTATTACGGTGCCGCCGCTTCGGGCGCGGGCGGCCGATGTGCCCGCGTTGGCGCGGCATTTTCTGGGCGTGTTTGCCGCAAAGCTCAAAAAGCGGTTGCCCGACCTCACCGACGATTGCCTCGCGCGCCTCGCCCGCTACCCGTGGCCGGGCAATGTGCGCGAACTGAAAAATGTACTGGAGCGCGCCGCCATCCTCGCGCCCGACAACCAGCCGCTCATGCCTGACGACCTGCCCCCGGAGTTTCAGGCCGACCCCGCCGCGCCCGCCGCGCACCTGCTGCAACCCGTCGGCCAAGACCCCGCCCTTGACCGCACGCTGCGAGCCGTGGAAGCGCGGCACATTCTGGGGGTGCTGCGCGCGTGCCACGGCAACAAGACCGAAGCTGCCCGGCAGTTGGGCATCGGCCTCACCACGCTTTACCGCAAGGTGCAGGAGTTGGGGGTGGAGTAGGCAGAAGGCAAGGTATTCGGCGACCGTTTTCCTATCTGAACTCATGCGCGACGTTTTCCCCCGGTACCATATCGGGCATTTTCTGAACGAACCGACGACACCGCGCCCGTTCGCCCTCACGCGGTTCGAGACCATGGCGGAGCCGGAGATTGAAGACCCGCACCGCCACGATTTTTACGAGCTTCTGTGGACTGACACGGGCTTTAGCCGGCAGTCCATCGACGCGATAGCGTATGAGGTGCGCGCCGGGTCGCTGTTTTTCATCTCGCCCGGCCAGTTGCACCTGTTTGCCGAGTATGCGGAGTTGCGCGGGGGCAGCATCCTGTTCACGGAGACGTTTTTTTTGCTCGGCTCCGCCGACCGCGACCGCCTGTTCGAGTTGAGCTTTCTCGATAACTGCTACGCCAATCCGCATTTGCCGCTCGCGGCGGCCGAGTTTGCGGAAGTGCGCGAAACCATTGCGCTGCTCGAACGCGAAGCCGCCCGCCCCGATACCTCGGCCGCCGTGTGCCGGGCGTTGCTGCACGTGCTGCTGGCGCAGATTCAGCGGTGCGTCAATCAGCAAAATGCTGCCCCGCTGCCCGCCCGCCGGTATCTGGTGCTGTTCAAGCAGCTCAACGAGCTGCTTGAACAGCACTACCTCGCCAATCTGCCGCCCGCCGCCTACGCCGCGCGACTGCACATTACGCCGCATCACCTCAACGTAGTGTGCAAGGCCGTGACCGGCGGGCGCACCGCCGGCGACGTGGTGCGCGCGCGGGCGCTGCTCGAAGCACGGCGCCTGCTGGCGTTCACCGACCAGCCGGTGGCCGAAGTAGCCGCCCGGCTGGGGTTTCTCGACCCGTCGTACTTCGCGCGGGTGTTTCGGGCGGCCACGGGGTACAGTCCGGCGGCGTATCAGCGGGCAATGTCCGAAAAGTACCCGGTAAGGTCGGCGGAGTTCTAGCGGGCCGGTTGGTGAGCAGGAGACCTTTGTGGCGTTCCAAACCCCCACAAAAAGTCCCCATTTTATGGAGAAGCTCGCCATTTTAGTGCACCTCGAAGCCCGCCCCGGTAAGGAGCAGGCCGTGGAAGATTTCCTGCGGTCGGCGCTGCCGCTCGCCCAAGCGGAGGCGGGTACCATCGGGTGGTACGCTTTCAAGTCGGGCCCGAATACGTTCGGGATTTTCGACACGTTCACCGATGAAGCCGGGCGCAGCGCCCACATCGGCGGGGCCATCGCGAAGGCGCTGTTTGCCCACGCCGACGAATTGCTCGCCCAGCCGCCGACCATCGTTCAGCCGGAGATTCTGGCCGTGAAAGCCGCCGCTTAACGCACTTTCGGGGCGCTGTCCGGCGCCCCCATTTTTCTTTTTTTTCTCCCCATATTCATTTTTCCCAGATGACCCCGCAAGAAATCACCACCAAACTCGACGAAATGAAGGCGCTCGTGGCGGCCGGCCAACCGCTGGAAGCCTTCGAGCAATTTTACCACGAAGACCTCGAAAAAACCGACCTTGATGGCATCACCCATTACGGTAAAGCGGCCAACCGGGAAGTAGGTATTAAGCTGCTGGCCAGTGTGCGTGAACTGCGCGATTTCACCCCCGTGGGCCAGATAGTGAAGGATAACCGGAGCTTCTTGGTGTGGTCGCTCGACTTCGACCACGCCGAAAACGGGCCGGTGAAGGTCACGGAAGTAGCCGTGCAGGACTGGCAGGACGGCAAAATCATCCGCGAGCGGTATTTCGCGTAGTTCGAGACGAGCGCACCAACATTTGTCATTGCGAGGAGGCTCTGCAACGACGCAATCCTGCGCTTCCTGCCGGTTGGTTTGTCACCGTGTAGCGTTCGCCGGATTGCCACGTCGTCGCAGAGCCTCCTCCGCGCAATGACAGAACTCAGGGTAGTTTTTGGCTCCCAGCTTGGGTAAACGCGCGGTTTTCTCCCACACCTTCCCTTTTCATTTCAACGCAATGCGTCATTTTATTCCTGCCACTTGGCTCATCACGGGAGTTTCCAGCGGCTTGGGCCACGCGTTGGCCGCCGCCGTGATCGAAGCCGGCGATTTTGTGATCGGCACTTTTCGCCACCCCGACCAGGCCACGGCATTTACGGCCCGCCACCCGGCCAACGCGCTCGGCGTGGTACTCGACGTGACGGATGCCGCCGCCACCGACGCCCTATGCACGGCACTGGAAACGCGTTTCGGCTGCCTCGATGTGCTGGTGAACAATGCTGGGTACGGGCTGGCGGGCGCCGTCGAAGAAACGTCGGAAGACGAGGCGCGGGCGTTGTTCGAGGCCAATTTCTTCGGCCCGTTGCGGCTGACCCGGCGCGCGCTGCCGCTGCTGCGGGCGGCGGGCCGGGGCCACATCGTGCAGATTTCGTCGCACGGCGGGTTCAAGGCATTTGCCGGTTTCGGCCTGTACAACGCCAGTAAGTTTGCGCTGGAAGGCGCTTCGGAAGCTTTGGCGCAGGAAGTGGCGCCACTCGGTATTCGCCTCACCATCGTGCAACCCGGCCCGTTCCGGACAGATTTTGCCGGGCGCGCCTTCCGGCAGGCGGCCACCCAGCTACCAATTTACGAAGCAACAGCCGGCGCCTTCCGCCAGCGGATGGCCGGTGCGAACGGGCAGCAGGAAGGCGACCCCGCCAAAGCCGCGCAGGCCATTCTGGCGGCCGTGCGGGCCGACCACCCGCCCTTGCGGCTGCCGTTGGGTAAGGTAGCGCTCAACACCATTCAGGCCAAGCTCGACAGCGTGCAGGCCGATTTGGACGCTGGGCGCGCCGTGGCGGCGGCGGCGGTGTACTAAGCCCGGCTATCCGGTCATATTCGCGCTCCTCCCTCGCCGCCCCCTCCCCCCCCGGTTTGCCAGCCAATCCAGTGGCGGTCTCCGTCCGGGGACACCGATCGGTAGCCGGGGGCACCGCCCCCGGTACCGTAGCCGATTTAGGGTGCTGTCCCCGTCAGGAGATCCCCCGCAGGCACGATCAGCAAGAAGTCCGCAACTGAGGTTACCTACCCTTCCACCTACCCCCCTGCCTCCATCCCAAAATGCCGCCCCAGTACGCCGCGCAGCTTGTCGGCGGTGAGGGGCTTCACCAGAAATTCGGCTACCAACCCCAAGGCTTCCACGCGGGCTACGTCGCGCGGGTGGAGAGACGTGCTGAGCATCACCAATACGGGGCGCACCGGCGCCGTGGCGAGCGGCAGGTGGCGGTACGCCTCCAGAAACTGAATACCGTTGAGGCCGGGCATATTGACGTCGAGCAGGATGAGGGCTGGGCAGTTGGGCGTGGGCGGCGTGCAGTGGTCGACGAGCTGGGTCAGGGCGTCGGCGCCATCGGCGGCTACCAGCACGCGGTCGGCCGCGTCGAGGCGGCGGAGCAGGTGCTGGTTGAGGAAGTTGGTGGTCGGGTCGTCGTCCACGAGCAGGATGCACGGAAGCGTGGGCATACAACAGCTACAGCTACGGACAGAGAGGCTGCTGATTTTCGTACGGAGATTATCGCGGAAAGTATACGGAAAAAGTGGAGCCGACCCCTGATTCGCTCTCCACCGTCACCCGGCCGCCACTATTTTCGACGCTCCGCTTCACCATATACAGCCCAATGCCCGACCCCGGCACGTGCGGGTGCAGGCGCCGAAACATCGTAAACAGTTCGTTTTGTTGGGCGGCGCTCAGGCCGAGGCCATTGTCTTGCACGCGCAGCACGGCGTGGCCGGGTTCGCTGTGGCAGGTGAGACGCACGGCGACCGGCCGGCCGGGGTGGCGGTATTTGAGGGCGTTACTGAGGAGGTTGTACAGTACGGAGCGCAGGTTTTTGGCCGAAAACGCAACGCTTGGGCACGCGGCTACATCTACGGTCAGGTGGGCACCGGTGGCGGCGAGCAGGGGCGCCAAATCGAGGCGCACATCGTCGAGGACGGCCGCGAGGGGCACATCGGCGTGAAGGTGGCCGACCTCCTGTTGCAGCCGGGTGATTTCGGTCAGGTCGGCGATGGTGCGCCGGAAACGGGCCACGGCGTCGTGCATCATCGTCAGCACGGGGGCCACGGCGGGGGCGTGGCGGGCGGACGGCGGCAGTTCTTCCTCCAGGACTTCGAGCAGCCCGTCGATGTTGGTGATGGGGGCGGCCAGGTCGTGGGAGGCCGTGTAGATGAAATTGTCGAGGTCGATGTTAGTGCGCGTGAGCTGCGCGTTGGTGGCCGCCAGCTCGTCGGCCAGCGCCTGGGCCTGTTGGCGGGCGAGGGCTTGCTCGGTCACTTCAAAGGCAAATACCAGCACACCGTCGGGCTGCCCGTGTTCATCGAGGCGGGCTTGCTGGATGTAATTGAAGTAGCGAGCTTCGAGGGCGCCGGTGGTGGGATTGAGGAATGGAACGAGGATGCCCTTCTCCTCGTGGGCTATGCCCGTCTCGTACACGCGGCGAAAGGTGGTGTACACGGCGTGGTCGGCGATTTCGGGTAGCGCGTCGAGCAGGCACCGCCCTTGCAGCTCGCGCTCCGGGAACAGCGCCTGATAGCCGGGGTTGACCAACTCATACACCAGCGTCGGCCCTGCCAGAATACAGATGGCCGCCTGGGCTTGCATAAACAGGTCGTGGAGGCGCTGGCGCTGGGCATCGCGCTCGCGGCGGGCCAGCACGCGCTCGGTGACATCGATAGCGAAGATCAGAACGCCATCGATCTGCCCGCTGCCGTCGCGAGTGGCCTGGAAGGTATAATCGAAGTAGAGGGAATCGAGGCGGCCGGTGTTGGTGCGGTCGAGGCGGGCGAGCTGGTCGGCGCCGAAATGGGTTTCGCCGGTGCGGTACACGGCATCGATCTGGGCAAAAAACGGCTGATCGACCAGTTCTGGTACGGCATCGCGGTACGGCTTGCCTTCGAGCGGGCGGCCGCCGAAAATCTGCCGGAAGCCGTCGTTTACGAGTTCGATGACGTGTTCGGGGCCGCGTAGGCGGGCAATCATCGCCGGCATTTCGGCGATGAGGCGGTGCAGCCGTTCGCGCTGGGCCTCGGTGTTGGCCTGGGCGGCGCGCACGTCTTCGGTGCGGGCCTGCACGCGGGTTTCCAGCTCCTGATTGATGACTTCGACTTGGCGGCGCTCGCGGACCTGCGCCGTCACATCGTAGGCGAAGCTGATGATGCCATCGACGGCGCCATCGGGGGTGCGGCGGGCCTGATACGAGAGGCTGTAAAAGCGGTCTTCGAGGGTCGGCGTACTGGTGTGGCCATAGTCGAAACGCACCAGAATTTCGGGCGACACAAAGCCCTCGCCCGTGCGGTACACCTTGTCGAGCAGGCCGACGAACGGCTGATCGGCCAGCTCGGGCAGCGCCTCCACGAAGGGGCTGCCCACCAAAGTCCGCGCGCCCACGGTGGCCTGATACGCCGAATTGGCGAACTCGAAGATGTGCTGCGGCCCCCTTAGGACACTGATGGCCGCCGGCGCCTGCTCGAAGAGCCGGTAGAGTGTGGCGCGTTGGTGTTCGACTTCGGCCAGGGCGGCGCGCTCGCGGGCCTGGGCTTCGCGCAGAGCCACCTCCACGGCGGTGCGCGGCTGGTCAGCGGTATCGGTGAAGCTCACGAGCAAGTACTCGCCGGAGCGACGGGCCGCCAGGCGGTAGTAGTTGTCGTAGCCGTCGGCTTGGTAATTCACCTCGTAGTAGCGCGGCTCGCCCGTCGCGAATGCCTCGATGTGAAACGCCAGCGCACCGTGCGCTTTGCTTTGCGGCCACTGCTGGGTGTGGGTGTGGGTGGGGCGTTCGGGCATCGTCATCATCCGCTGGGCGGCGGGGTTGAGGTACTCGAACCGGAAATCGATGAGGGTGCCCGCGTCGTCGTACAGCGGCGCATACACGATGATGCCCGTGAGCGAAACGGCGAGCAGGTCGGGCAGCAGGCTGCCGGGCAACTCCGGGGGGGTGAAGGGTACCGGCGGCGGCGGAAATACGGAGTCCGGCATCAGAGGGAGAGAAATGGGAAGAGGCGTGAGGCGGACGAAAGTAACTAGTGGTGAGGGGTTGCGTCGGCGCGGGCGCCTATCGGCACGTAACGCCAAGCTCCTGCTTGGCGCCGCGCGCCGCCGAGCGTCAGTCGCCAAGCAGGAGCTTGGCGTTACGTTGCCTAACCGCCGTGCGTCGAGTACAACCTACTTGTTTGGGGGCCGCCGAATAGAAATGGGCAGCCATCCCATTTCGGCAACCTCACCCTACCAAAATGAAAAGCCCGACGCCTCGTGCGTCGGGCTTTTTTTCGTTCAAAAGTGGCTGTGCCGCCCATAAATACGCTTTCTGGTACACTTCCCCCCGGCTGGCACCCGCTTGGTGAGGGGGGGGTGGCACGGCGCTGCCCCACCAACACGGCGCCGGCTGCTGAAATGATTGCTCCCATCGTGGATTTTGCGCTGCTGCTCGTCGTGGGGCTCGGCGGCATCTGGCTCTGTCACCGGGCCATCGGGTTTTTCGACCGTCTCTGATTTCCCCCCCCGTCTCACCGCCTTCTCCCATGCTCGCACTTTTTGCCCTCGCCCTGGCCTCGTTTGCCTACCTCACCTACGCGCTGCTCCACCCGGAGCGGTTTTGAGGAAGGTGGGAAGGTGGATGGGTGGGAAGGTGGAAGGGTGGGAAGGTGGAAATCAGTTCGGCGGACGCTTCCACCCTCTCACCTTTCCGTCCTCTCACCCTTTCCACCCTCTCACCTTTCCACCCTCTCACCTTTCCACCCTCTCACCCTTCCACCTTTCCACCCTCTCACCCTTCCACCTTTCCACCCTTCCACCTTCCACCCTTCCCCAAATGCTCTCCCAATACCTCGGCGTTGCGGCGCTCTTCCTCCTGACCGTGGCGCTCGCCATTCCGCTGGGGCGTTACATCGCCCGCGTCTTCCGGGGCGAGCGCGTCTGGACCGACTTCCTGCGCCCCCTCGAAAGCGCCTTCTTCCGCCTCAGCGGCATCGATCCTACCAAGCCCATGACGTGGCGGCAGCACCTCACGGCGCTGCTGGCCATCAACGCCGTGTGGTTCGTGTACGCCTTCGGGTTGCTGTTTACGCAGGGTAGTTTGCCGCTCAACCCCGACGGCAACCCCTCGCAAAGCGCCGATTTGGCCTGGAATACGGCCATCTCGTTTCTGGTGAACTGCAACATTCAGCACTATTCCGGCGAGACGGGCGCCACCTACCTCACGCAGGTGGGTGTGCTGCTGTACCTGCAATTCGTGAGCGCCGCCACCGGCATTGCGGCACTGGCCGTGGTGTTTGAAGCCTTGCGGGCACGCACGACGGAGGCGCTCGGCAACTTCTGGTTTTTCTTCGTCCGCAGCATCACGCGGCTGCTGTTGCCGCTGAGTCTGGTAGTGGGCACGCTGCTGATTTTCAGCGGCGTCCCGCAGACCTTCCAGGGCAAAGACACCTTTACGAGCCTCGAAGGCGAGGCCGTGGCCGTGAGCCGCGGGCCGATTGCGGCGTTCGTCGCCATCAAGGAGGTGGGCACCAACGGGGGCGGCTTTCTGGGCGCCAACGGCGCGCACCCGCTCGAAAACCCCACGTGGGCGACGAACCTGCTCGAAATCGGCGCGCACCTGCTCATTCCGTTCGCAGTGGTGTTTGCGCTCGGTTTTTACCTGCAACGCCGCCGCTTGGCGTGGATGATTTTCGGGACGATGACCGTGGGCTTCGCGCTGCTCCTTGCGCCCACGCTCTACTACGAAACGCAGGGCTCACCGGCGGTCGCCGCGCTCGGCGTCGATCAATCGCTGGGGGCGTTGGAGGGCAAGGAAATCCGCATCGGCGCGGTGCCTTCGGCGTTTTGGGGGATTACCAGCATCATCATTTCGGTGGGGTCGGTGAACTCGATGCACGACTCGTGGATGCCCGTTTCGGGCGCCATGGCGATGCTCGGCATGATGGTCAACGCCTTTTACGGCGGCTGCGGCGTGGGCGTCCTCAACTTCCTCATTTACCTCATCATCGCCGTCTTCATTGCGGGGCTGATGGTGGGCCGCACGCCCGAGTTCCTGGGTAAGAAGGTGGAGGCTTCGGAAGTGAAAATCGCCATCCTCATCGCCCTGCTGCACCCATTCCTGATTCTGGTCGCCACGGCGCTTGCCTGCTACGGCTTCAACAACAACCCCGAAGCCCTCGCGGGCTGGCTGGCCAACCCCGGCGCCCACGGCTTCTCCGAGATGCTGTATGAGTACACCTCCGCCTCGGCCAACAACGGTTCCGGCTTCGAGGGCCTCGGCGACAATACCCCCTGGTGGAACGTGAGCATTGCTTCGGTGCTACTGCTGGCGCGCTACCTGCCCATCATCGGGCCGGTGGCCATTGCGGGGCTGCTGGCGCGCAAGCGCCTCATCCCCGAAGGCGCCGGCACCCTCCGCACCGATACCGGCACCTTCGCCGCGATGGTGCTCGCCGTGATCTGGATCATTGCCGCGCTCGCGTTTTTTCCGGCGCTAACGCTCGGGCCGCTGGCCGAGCATTTCAGTTTGTGAGACGTCAGCCCGAAAACTCCCCTCCTGCGAGCGGCTTGCCGCGAAGTAGGAGGGGTGGCAGCCGAAGGCTGACGGGGTGGTCCCCGCCTAGTGCCACCCCAACGTCCGGACTCCCCTCCTGCGAGCGGCTTGCCGCGAAGTAGGAGGGGTGCCCCGAAGGGGCGGGGTGGTCCCGCCCAGTGCCCAGAGTGGCTGAGCCAACGCACCCAAACGCAAGCCGAGCCTTGGGTTGGCACTACGCGGAGACCACCCCGTCAAATCTTCGATTTGCCACCCCTCCTACTTCGCGCCGCTGGCGCTCGCAGGAGGGGAATTTTCGGGCTGCCGCCGCCGCCCTATACTTACTACGCACCTTGCAATGGCAACCCAATCGCTTTCTCTTTTCCAACCGGATCTCGTCCGCGAAGCGCTGCGCCAGAGCATTGTCAAGCTCTCGCCGCGCCTGATGATCAAAAACCCCGTGATGTTCTGCGTCGAGCTGGGCACGGCGGTCATGGGCGTCGTCACGGTCATCGTGGCCGTGAACCCGAACGCCGGGCAGGGCAGCTTCGGCTACAATCTCACGCTGTTTCTGCTGCTGCTCGCCACGCTGCTCTTCGCCAATTTCGCGGAGGCCATCGCCGAGGCGCGCGGCAAGGCCCAGGCCGACTCGCTCCGCAAAACCCGGCAGGATACGCCGGCGCGCATTCGTCGGGAGGGCGGACGGCTGGAGCAGGTCTCCTCGGCCACGCTGCAAAAGGGCGACGTGTTCGTGGTCGAAGCGGGCGAAATCATCCCCACCGACGGCGAGATCGTGGAAGGGCTCGCCACCATCGACGAATCGGCCATCACGGGCGAGTCGGCGCCGGTCATCCGCGAGGCGGGCGGCGATAAATCGTCCGTCACGGGCGGCACCACGGTACTGTCCGACCGCATCGTGGTGCTGGTCACGACGGCGCCGGGCGAGTCGTTCCTCGACAAGATGATTGCGTTGGTAGAAGGCGCCTCGCGGCAGAAAACGCCGAGCGAAATCGCCCTCACCATCCTGCTGGCGGGTTTTACGCTCGTGTTCCTGATCGTGTGCGTCACGCTCGTGCCGATGGCGATGTACGCCAAGGCCACCCTCACGGTGGCGGCGCTGGTGAGTTTGTTCGTGTGTTTGATTCCGACGACCATCGGCGGGCTGCTCTCGGCCATCGGCATTGCGGGGATGGATCGGGCGTTGCGCGCCAACGTCATCACCAAAAGCGGAAAGGCGGTGGAAACGGCGGGCGACATCGATGTGCTGCTACTCGACAAAACCGGCACCATCACCATCGGCAACCGCAAGGCTACGGCGTTTTGGCCGGCGCCCGGCGTGGGAATGCCCGCGCTGGTGAGCCGCAGCGTGCTGGCCTCGCTCGCCGACGAAACGCCCGAAGGCAAAAGCATCGTCGAACTCGCCCGCGAAAGCCAGGGCGCCCTACCCGAACACGACGGCCAACGGGCTGCCCAAGGCGCGCAGTTCGTGAAATTCACGGCGGAAACGCGCGCCTCCGGCGTGGATTTGCCCGACGGCACCCGACTCCGCAAAGGCGCCGCCGACGCCATCCGCCAGCAGGTGGAGCGCGCCGGCAACCCGTACCCCGCCGAGGTACACGAGCGCGTGCAGGCCGTGGCCTCCAACGGCGGCACGCCGCTGGTGGTGAGCGAAAACGACCGCGTGCTGGGCGTGGTGGAGTTGCAGGACATCATCAAGCCCGGCATTCAGGAGCGCTTCGAGCGCCTGCGCCGGATGGGCATCAAAACCGTGATGGTGACCGGCGACAACCTGCTAACGGCCAAGTTCATCGCCGAAAAGGCCGGAGTCGATGACTTCATCGCCGAAGCCAAACCCGAAGACAAGATGAACTACATCCGCCGCGAGCAGCAAGCCGGGCGGCTGGTGGCGATGATGGGCGACGGCACCAACGACGCCCCCGCCCTAGCCCAAGCCGACGTGGGCGTAGCGATGAACTCGGGCACCCAAGCCGCTAAGGAAGCGGGTAATATGGTGGACCTGGACAACGACCCGACGAAGCTCATTGAGGTCGTCGAAATCGGTAAGCAACTGCTGATTACGCGCGGCACGCTGACGACTTTCTCCATTGCCAACGATGTAGCGAAGTATTTCGCCATCGTGCCGGCGCTCTTCATCGGCTCCATCCCGGCGTTGCAGGCGCTCAATGTGATGCACCTGCACTCGCCGGAATCGGCGATTTTATCGGCGGTGATTTTCAACGCGCTCATCATTCCGGCGCTCATTCCGCTGGCGCTGCGCGGGGTGGCGTACCAGCCGATTGGCGCCTCGGCGCTGCTGCGGCGCAACCTGCTGGTGTACGGCCTGGGCGGCGTGCTGGTGCCGTTCGTGGGCATCAAGCTGATCGATTTGATGGTGGGGCTTTTCGTGTAGGACGAATTTGCACTATGGCAAGGCAAATCGTCTGTTTATCGTCGTTTTTTCGCTTTTCAGTCTGGCTTCAAGCTTCGGCCAAGCTGGCTGTGAGCTGGCTTCGGGCGCTGTGTAGGCCCTTTTTGTACTTCTCCGATGAAACTCCTTCGTCAATCCCTCATTCTTTCGGCCTTGCTGCTGGTACTGTGCAGCGTAGCCTACCCGCTGCTGCTCACGGGCGTGGCGCAGCTCGCGCCCCACCACGGCACCGGCGACCGCACCCAAATCGGCCAACGCTTCCGGCAGGCGCGCTACTTCAACACCCGTCCCTCGGCCGTGGACTACAACGCGGCCGGGTCTGGCGCCTCCAACAAAGCCCCCTCCAACCCCGAGTATCGGGCGCTGGTGCAGGCCCGCCTCGACACGTTCCTGCTCCGAAACCCCAGCCTTACCGCCGCGCAGGTGCCCGCCGAGCTACTCACCGCCTCCGGCTCCGGCCTCGACCCGCACCTCTCGCCGCAGGGCGCGCTGGTGCAGGTGGCCCGCGTAGCCAGAGCGCGCAACCTCAACCCAACCGCCGTGCGCGCGCTGGTGGAAGCGCATATTGAGCGCCCCGTGCTGGGCGCGGCGCACGTCAATGTCCTCCTCCTCAACACGGCGCTCGACAAGCAGTAGCCGTCACTTTTTCCGACCAACCAGCAACCCCGCCTTGAAGAAGCTTTTTACGCCCCTCGCCCTGCTCACTACGTTGGCGGCTGCCGCCCAAACCACCGAAGTGAAGCCCGGCCAGTCACGCCCCGCCACCGATTCGCTCGCCACCACCGCCAGCAAAGTGCCGTTCGACGGGATGGATTTGACGTGGATCAACGGCCAGAACCGCCAGCGCACGTTCCCGCTGCAACTGCGCGACGCCAACGGCGAAACCGTGGTCACGGGCGTGGCGCTGGCCGACACGTATTTCAACTACAACTTCGCCCGGCCCATCGACAACACCCAGACGATTTCGGCCGTGACGGCGCGCCACAACGAGTTTTCGTTGGCGCTGGCTACCGTGGGCCTCGAAACCAACTACAAGAACATCATTGGGCGGCTGTGGCTGCAAACCGGCTCGATGGCCGCCGTGGTGCAGGAGACCGATGGCTCTATTCTGCGGGGCCGCAACACGAGCACGGGCAACCTCAAATTCGTGCGCGAAGTAGCCGCCGGCTACCACTTCAACAAAGCCTATGGGCTGAATATCGAGGCGGGCATTTTTATGAGCTACATCGGCCTGGAAAGCTACATCATGCAGGAAAACTGGAGTTATCAGCGCTCGCTGGTCTGCGACTTTACGCCGTTCTATTTCCAGGGCGCGCGGGTGCAGTTCTTCCCGGCGCGCACCTTCAAAACGGAGCTGTGGCTGATGAACGGCTGGCAGACGTACAACTCGTTCAACCGGCGTCCGTCGTTGGGTAACTCCAACTACTTCCGGCCGAACGAGAACCTGCAACTCGTCGCCAACTTCTACCTCGGCAACGACTCGCGCCCCGGCACAGATTCGGCTTCGGCGGGCATTGGGGCGTACCCCAACGTGCTGCGTTTCCACCACGACAACTCCATCGTGGCGCGTTACTACCACAAACCCGCCGGCACGGCCTTGCGCGGCATCACGCAGGCGGCGTTCAGCCTCAACACGCACTACGGCTTCCAGCGCGGCACCGGCGTCGAGCGCCAGGACAACTATATGGCCGGTACTTCGCTGGCGAACCGGGTGTGGTTTGCCAAGAACAAGGCGGCCTTCACGCTGCGCGCCGGTTTCGTAACGAACCCCTCGCGCTACCTGAGCTTTTCGCCGGGCGTAACCGGCACCAATGGTTCCAACGCCTTCCTCGATACGCCCGCCAGCAAACTCACGGCCCGCGAAGTGACCGGCACCTTTGATATTATGCCGAATGATTTCGTGACCTTCCGCTTCGAATACCTCCACCGCCGCGCCAACGTGCCGTATTTCGCGGGGCGCGGCGGCACTACCTCGCCCACGGGCTACGTCGACCAGCCGATCCAGCTCGAAAACTGGACGCCGGATCTGCGGAAGTCGGAGAACCGGGCGATTGTGTCGGTTAATTTTAGGTTGTAAGGTGGTAAGGTGGAAGGGTGGGAAGGTGGAAGGGTGGGAAGGGTGGGAAGGTGGGAGGGTGGAAGGGTGGGAAGGTGGAAGGGTGGGAAGGTGGAAGGGTGGGAAGGTATTTTGGTTTATTTTTTTGCTGCTGCACTGCTTGCTCGTTCGCGAGCGGTGCGCTCAGAGGCAGCAAGAATAGCCATTATTTCTTCCGCCTCTTGGCGGAGTGGGGCGATTCGGTCACGTCTCATCACTTCGCCTTCTTCCAGCAATTCCAGCCACAGCACCGTTTCATCCGCTTCTTCCAGCGCAATGTGCAGTTTCGCCTTGAACTCTGCTGCTGACCGCGCCCGACAGGCTGCCCGATAGTTAGCCGCCACCGATGTCGCCGACCGCACGACCTGCCGCCCGATTGATTGGCCCGTCAACGTCTTCGGCAAACTATCGCTCATCTTCATCACCCGCAACGCCAACGCTTTAGTACGCTCCTTAAACTCCACCACAAACACAGCGCGAGACATATTTGGAAAGGTGGAAGGGTGGGAAGGAGGAAGGGTGGAATTGGTGAACGCGCGGCAAAATATTGACGACACGCTAAAGCTTTGATATTTGCGCCAAGCGATGCGCGAAGATAGAATTCATCTTTCTTCCACCTTCCCACCCTTCCACCTTCCCACCCTTCCCCAATGACCCGCCACTCCCGCCTCACCGCCGCCGGCGCCCTCATTGCCCTCGGCATTGTCTATGGCGATATCGGTACCTCGCCGCTTTACACGGTGCGCGGCGTGTTCGCGGGGCGCCCCGTGACGGAAGACGTGGTGCTGGGCACCATTTCGTGCATTTTGTGGACGCTCACGCTCCTCACCACCGTGAAATACGTGCTGGTCGCGATGCGCGCCGACAACCACGGCGAGGGCGGCATTCTGGCGCTGTATGCCTTGCTGAGAAGGCTGCGGGTGCGGTGGCTCTACATTCCGGCCATCATCGGCGGGGCGGCGCTCTTGGCCGACGGCATCATCACGCCGCCGATTTCGGTGGCGTCGGCCATCGAGGGGCTGCGGGTCATTTACCCCGATATCCCGACGGTGCCCATCGTGGTGGCGATTCTGGTGGCGCTGTTCGTGTTTCAGCAGTTCGGTACGGCCATCATCGGGAAGCTGTTTGGGCCGGTGATGCTGGCTTTTTTCTCCATGATTGCCGTGCTGGGTGTTGTGCATCTGGTGCAGGAGCCGAGTATTCTGCGGGCGCTGAACCCGTGGTATGGCATCAAGATGCTCACGCAGGTGCCGGGCGCGTTTTGGCTGCTGGGGAGCATTTTCCTGTGCAGCACCGGCGCCGAGGCGCTGTACGCCGATATGGGTCACGTGGGCCGCAACAACATCTACGGCTCGTGGGGCTTCGTGAAGACGTGCCTCTTTCTGAACTACTTGGGTCAGGGCGCGTGGCTGTTGCAGCACCAGGGACCGCCGCTCGGCGAGCGCAACCTGTTTTTTCTGATGATTCCGCCGGCGTTCCTGCTACCCGCGATTGCGCTCTGCACGATGGCGACCATCATTGCGTCGCAGGCCCTGATTTCGGGGTCGTTCACGCTCGTGATAGAGGCGCTGCGGCTGCGGTTCTGGCCGAAAGTGCGCGTACTCTACCCCACCGAGCTACGCGGCCAGGCCTACGTGCCGAGCATCAACTGGCTGCTGTTGGCGGGGTGCGTGGGCGTGGTGCTGTACTTCCGCGAAAGCTCGGCGATGGAGGCCGCTTTTGGGCTGGCCGTCACCATCACGATGCTCATGACGACCATCCTGCTTGCGTATTACGTGCGGCTGCAACGCTGGCCGGTGGCGGCCATTTTCGGCCTGATCGGGCTGTACATCGTCATCGAAGGCTCGTTCCTGATTGCCAACCTGCGCAAGTTCCCCGAGGGCGGCTGGCTCTCGGTGCTGCTCGGTACGCTGATACTGGGCGTGATGCTGACGTGGATTCTCGGCCGCAAGCTGCGCGACGAACTCAGCGACTGCGTGCCGCTCGCCGATTGGCTGCCGCTCTTCAAAGCCCTCTCCAACGACGACACGGTGCCCAAATACGCCACCCACTTGGTGTACCTGACCAAATCGGAGAGCCCGCGCGAAATCGAGAACGCCATCATCCATTCCATCTTCAAGAAGCGGCCGAAGCGGGCGGACATCTACTACCTCGTCCACGTCGAGACCACCGACGAGCCCTACACCCGCTCGTACCGCGTAAACCATCTGGTGCCGGAAGAAGTGGTGCGCATCGACTTCAAACTCGGTTTCCGCGTCGATCAAGCCATTAATTACATGTTTCGGCAAGTGGTGAGCGATCTGGTGAAGAACAAGGAAGTGAGCATCACGAGCCGGTACGAGTCGTTGAGTCAGGCCGATATCGTGGGCGATTTTCAGTTCGTCATCCTCCACAAAACGCTGCCTAATCAGCAGTTCCTGACTTCCTGGCGGCGGTCGGTACTGGGTTTCTACGACGCCCTGCGCCGCATCGGCTCCTCCGACCAGGAGAGTTTCGGGCTGGACAACAGCAGCGTAACCGTCGAGAACGTGCCGATTCAACTGCCCGCGCGGCCGGAGCTGCGGCTTACGCGCGAAGTCTGAGACCCACCGCCCGGCGCGGTACCTTGCCGCTATGTATCGCTTCCGTCATTATCTACTTTTTCTGCTGGCCGCGTGGCTGGCCCCCGTCGGCGCGGCGAACGCCCAAGCTCCCGCGCCCGATTCGGCCGCCATCCGGCCCGAGTTTTTCGGGTACACCGGCGTCTATTATGGTTACGATTTCAACGTGCCCCGTACGCGCGTGCGGCCGGGGTTCGTGTACTCCGAAAACCGGCACAACGAGGTCAGCATCAACATTGCGCTACTCGGCGCGCGCTTCGCCAACGACTATGTGCGCGGCACGTTCGCGATTCAGACCGGCACCTACCCCGATTACAACTATGCCTCCGAGCCGGAAGTCTTCAAGCACATTTACGAGGCGTACGCAGGCGTGCGGCTGCGGCCCCGGCTCTGGCTCGACGCGGGCGTGTTCGTGAGCCACATCGGGCTCGAAGGGCCGATCTCGCGCGACGACCTCACGCTCACCCGCTCCATTCTCGCCGATAATTCGCCGTACTACGAGGCCGGCGCGAAGCTCACCTACGACACCCCCGACGGCCACTGGACGCTGGTGGCGCTCGTGCTGAACGGCTGGCAAGTCATCCGCGACAACAACGAGAATATGAGTACCGGCTGGCAAGTGCAATGGAAACCGACCACGCGGTGGGTCGTCAATTCAAGCTCCTACGCCGGTGAGGGGCCGAACCAACCCGATTCGGTGGGGCGGCAGTTGCGCTACTTCCACAACCTGTACGCCACGTTTCAGGCCACCAGCCGATTGCGGTTGGCGGCGTCGGCCGACGCGGGCACGCAGCGGCGGCTCGGCCGCGACGGCTACGACCACTGGCAGGGCGCGGCCGTGCTGTTCAGCCAGCGGCTGAGCGCCCGCACGGCGCTCAACGGACGCGTGGAAATGTTCCGCGACCCCGGCCACGTGCTTATTCCGCGCGCCCGGCTGCGGCCGGAGGCGGGTTTCACCACGGGCGCGGCTTCGGTGGGGGTCGATTATTTCCCCATCCCGCGCTGCGTGGTGCGCCTCGAAGGCAAAGCCTACCGCGCCCGCCAAGCCGTGTTCGAGCGCGACGGCCGCGCCGTGCGGACGGATGCCGTAGTGACGACGTTGCTCGGTCTCACCTTCTGACCTTCTGATTCCGCTTACGCGCGCTCACCTCGCTTTCCCTTTCAACCCCGCATGACCGCCCCGCCCGACGACCCCCGCGACGCCTCCGCCGAGCGCTTCCTGCGCCTCGTCCGGCAGCGCACGCGCGGCACGTTGAAGGTGTATCTGGGTCTGGCGGCGGGCGTGGGCAAAACCTGGCGCCTGTTGCAGGAAGCGCGCGAGTTGCAAGCCGCCGGCGTGGATGTGCTGGTGGGCTACGTGGAAACGCACGGCCGCGCCGGCACCGAGGCGCAACTCACGGGCTTACCGGTGTGGCCGCGCAAGCAAGTGTTTTACCGGGGCCGCGCCCTCGAAGAGTTCGATTTGGAAGGCGTGTTGCAACGCCGCCCGGCGGTGGTGGTGGTCGATGAGCTGCCGCACACCAACGTGCCGGGGGCGCGCCACCCCAAACGCTGGCAGGACGTGGAATCCCTCACGGCCGCCGGTATTTCGGTGCTGACGGCGATGAACATCCAGCACCTCGAAAGCCTGCACGACCAGGTGCAGCGCATCACGGGCGTGGCCGTCGGCGAGCGGGTGCCCGATGCCCTGCTGCGCGCCGCCGACGAGGTGGTGAACGTCGATTTGACCGTTGGGGAGTTGCAAAATCGGCTGCGCGCCGGTCATATCTACGCCCCCGAGAAGGTGCCCGCCGCGCTGGCCAACTTCTTTCGGGCCGACCAGCTTTTGCAGCTCCGTGAGTTGGCGTTTCGGGAAGTGGCGTGGCTACTGGGGCGGCAGGTGGAAAGCGACGCCGGTGGCGCGCCCGCCGTGCCGCCCGAGCGCCGCAACGCCGACCGGCTGCTGGCGTGCATCAACGCCAACGCGCCGGCCGCGCGCGAAATCATCCGTAAGACCTCGCGCCTCGCCGACCGGTTCGGCGCCCAGACGTGGTACGTCCTGTACGTGCAAACGCCCGCCGAAGCCCTCGACCGCATCGGGTTGGCCGAACAGCGCCACTTGCTCCAAAACTTCCAGCTCGCCACCGAACTCGGCGGCCAGGTGCTGCGCCTGAAAGCCACCGATGTGGTAGCCACCATCCGGCACACCGCCCGCGAAAAAAACGCCACCCTACTGATTTGCGGCGTAACGGGCGCTAAAACCGGCTGGGAACGCCTCACGAAACCGAGCATCACGGCGGCGCTGGTACGGGCCGTCGCCGCCGACCCCGGCGAGTTGGACATTATGCTCGTGACGGTTTGAGAGAAGGTGGAAATGAGGAACAGTGATGTTATTTTTTTTTAACCTCCCACCTTTCTCCCCTTCCACCCTTCCACCTTCCCACCCTTCCACCTTCCCACCCTTCCACCCTTCCACCCTTCCACCCTTCCACCCTTCCACCCTTCCACCCTTCCCACCCTTCCCACCCTTCCACCTTCTCCCCATGCCGTACCGCACCAAAATCACCCTTGGTTTCCTGACGATGTTGCTGCTGCTGCTTGGCATCGGCAGTTACGCGCTGTACGCTGTGCATAGCCTGGACTGGAGTTCGCAGACGACGCAGCAAGCCAATTTCTATTCCATCGAGCTAGGCCAAACGATGCTGCGCGCCCTCGAAACGATGGAGCGCAACCCACTCACCGACGACGCCACCACCCGTGCGACCCTGGATTTTCAGCGCGCCCTCACCCGCGAGGCCGGCAACATCACGGAGCCGGGCGAGGCGGCCGTCGTCGATTCGCTGACGCAGACGCTGGCTACGTTCACGCAGTATGCCCGCTCCGATGGGCAGTACGGCGGCGCCCCTGATGTAGCGCCCGACGGCACCACCGCCGCCCTACGCCGCCTGACCCACCGAATGATTGCCCTGAATGTCAGTGCATTTAACCAACGGGAGGCCCGCGCGACCGTAGCCGCGCGCGACGCCCGTAACCTGCTGGCCGGCGGCGTGACGGGGGCCGTACTGCTGGCACTGATGCTCGTACTGAGCGTGCCGGCCGCCGCCGTGGCGCCGCTCCAACTGCTGCAAACGGCCATCCGGCACGCAGCAGAGCGCGATTTCAGCCAGAGTATCCCCGTGGAAAGTCACGATGAGTTCGGCGAGGTGGCGCGCGATTTCAATCACCTCCTCGGTCAACTCAGCGAGTTTCGGGTGTCTACCACGGCTGAGCTGCTGACCGAGCGCAACCGCCTGGCCGCCGTCATCAACACCCTCGACGAAGGGCTGTTGCTCATCGACCAGAGCCGCACCATTCTGCTCGCCAACCCCGTGGCCGCCGAACTGCTCGGAGTGCCCGTGAATCGGCTCATCGGGCGGGCCGCCGCCGAAGTGGCGGCCGAAGCGGGCGCGTCCGGCGACCTGCTGCGCGCCGTGCTGCGCCCCCTCGACGCGCCCGACCGCGTGGCCGCCGCCGCCGAGGCGCTGCCGCTGCTCACCATCACGCCGCCCGACGGCGGCGAGGCGCGCCACTACCGTCTCACGGCGCACGACATCGTGTCGTTCAACAAAGAGCGCGACCGCCTGGAGTTTGCTGGGTACATTCTGGCGCTCCACAACGTGTCGGATTTCAAGAAGCTCGACCAGGTGAAATCGAATTTTCTGGCCACCGTTTCGCACGAGCTCAAGACGCCCCTCGCCTCGCTCGGCCTCAGTCTGAAACTGCTCGCCGACGAGCGCGTGGGGGCCGAAGAGCGGGCGCAAACCGTGGCCGGAATGCGCCAGGAAACCCAGCGCCTCCAGAAAATGGTGAGCGAGCTACTCGACGTGGCCCGCCTCGAATCGGGCAACATCGCCCTCGATTTCCGCGCCGTAAGCGCCGCCGAACTGGTGGGGTACGCCACGACGCCCGTGCAGCCGCAGCTCGCGCACAAGCGCCTGACCCTGCGCGAAGACCTACCCACCGACCTGCCCGCCCTCCGCGCCGACCCCGAAAAAGCGTCGTGGGTGCTGCTCAACCTGCTCGTCAATGCCATCCGGTACTCGCCCGAAGGCGGCACCATCCGCCTTCAGGCCCGGCCGGAGGGCGCCAAAGCCGTGCGGTTCAGCGTGCAGGACGACGGCCCCGGCATTGCCCCCGAACACCACGAACGCATTTTCCAGCGGTTTGCCCAATTGCCGCCGCTGCCGGGCACCCTCGCCTACCGGGGCGGCTCGGGGTTGGGCCTGAGCATTGCGCGCGAATTCATTCAGGCGCAGGGCGGACGGTTGTGGGTGGAGAGCGAGCCCGGCGCGGGCAGCACGTTTCAGTTTACGCTGCCCGTGGCGGGCGCCGCGTAAGCCGAGCGCGAACGAGGCGCGAGCGGATGGGGAGCAGCCAAACCGAAAACCGGCTAACTTTGTCTGACCAAACCGCTGCGGCGCCCGTGCGTCCGTTGCGGGCTGCGGCACTACCCATCAACCGTTCGTTTTCACTTTCCACCCCGGCGGCTCCGGCCGTCGTTGCTTCTCCGCCAATGGCCGAAGTTCTTTCCGCGCCCGCCGTGGCCGCGCCGTCCATATTCGAGCAAATCGAGCAGCATCACCACGAGCAAGTGGTGTTCTGCCACGACGAAGAAACCGGCTTGCGGGCCATCATCGGCATCCACAACACGGTGCTGGGGCCGGCCCTCGGCGGCACCCGGATGTGGCATTACGCCTCCGACGCCGACGCCCTGCACGATGTGCTGCGCCTGAGCCGGGGGATGACGTATAAAGCCTCCATTTCGGGCCTGAACCTGGGCGGCGGCAAGGCCGTCATCCTCGGCGACGCCAAAACGCAGAAGACGCCCGCCTTGCTGCGCCGCTTCGGCCAGTTCGTCGAGAGCCTCGGTGGTAAGTACATCACGGCCGAAGACGTAGGCATCAACACGGCCGATATGGCCCAGGTGCGCCACGAAACCAAGCACGTCACGGGCCTGCCCGTGGAGATGGGCGGTTCCGGCGACCCCTCGCCCGTCACGGCCTACACCACGTATCTGGGGATGAAAGCGGGCGCCAAAACCGCCTTCGGCTCCGATTCGCTCGCCGGGCGCAAAGTGGCCGTGCAGGGCGCGGGCCACGTGGGCGTTCATCTCATCGAGCGCTTGCTCGCCGATGGCGCCACGGTGTTCATCTCTGATTACTACGCCGAGCGCGTGGCCGCCATCACCAAAGCGCATCCGCATGTGCAAGCCGTGGGCCTGGAGGAGATTTACGACCTCGACGTAGACATTTACGCGCCCTGCGCCCTCGGCGCCACCCTCAACGACGACACCATTCCGCGCCTTCGGGCGGCCGTGGTGGCCGGTTGCGCCAACAATCAGCTCGCCGACGAGCGCATCCACGGCCCGCAGCTCGTGGAACGCGGCATTTTTTACGCCCCCGACTTTCTGATCAACGCCGGCGGCCTCATCAACGTGTATTCCGAGCTGCACGGCTACAACCAGCAGCAAGCCTACGCCCAGGCCGAGAAGATTTACGACCAGACGCTCGACATCTTCCGCTACTGCGCCGCCCAAGGCACGCACCCGCAGCAAGCCGCCATCCGCATCGCCGAGGAGCGCATCGCGCAGGCGCGGGCAGTGGCGGTGTCGGCGCCGGTGGTGCTGTAGCGCGTGGCGGAGAGACTACCTACTTTTCCGTTTATGAAAAAGGTCTTACTGCTTCTAATCTTGTGCAGTTCGCTAACCATTGCGTACGCACAAGACGATGCGCCATCTCAGGTGCGCTCGTTGGTGCAGGAAGGAGTGGAGTTGCACGATCAAGGGAAGTACGATCTCGCCATCGCGAAGTATCAGGAAGCGTTGAAGCTGGCGCCCACCAACGAGACGGCGCAAAGCGAGATGGCAATGACATACAACGCGATGGGTCGCCATAAAGAGGCTATCGCCATCTGCAAGAGGTTGCTCAAAGAACACTCGGATACAGACCCAGCGACGTACATTACATACGGCAACAGTCTGGATGCCTTAAAGAAAACCAAAGACGCGGCTGAGATATACAAAACGGGCTTGGCGCGTTACCCGGATTCGTATTCTTTGTATTTTAACCAAGGTGTGATGTTGACTGGACAAGCAAAGCTGGCGGAAGCAACCGCCAGTATGCAGCAGGCAGTTATACTCAATCCTAGCTACGCCAGTGGCAACATGAGCCTGGGTGCGCTGTCGTTGATGACCAAAGCCCAAGTGCCAGCCATCTTTGCCCTTTCACGGTTTCTCGTTTTGGAACCGCGCAGCCAACGCTCCGGTCAGCGACGGACTTGGCTCGATGAGGCAGTGATGGGAAAGCCCCGCGAAGCCGGTAAGCCAGTGGCTATTTCGATATCGGCTTCGGATCTTGACATCGACGGTAAAAATTCCAAGCCCGACGGTTTCGGGATGGTAGAACTGATGCTTTCGTCAGCAGGGGGATTATATCAGACCGATCAGTTCAAGGACAAGACGGCGACCGAGAAATTTATTGTGCAGTTTGGCATTCTGGCCGAAACGCTCAAAAAGCAACTCGAAAACCCGCGATCAGGCTTCAACTGGGAGTTTTATGCGCCTTACTTCGTTGAGATGGCCAGTAAAAACCACACGGCAGCGTTTGCCTATTTGGTGCATTCCAGCCAAACTGATACGCCGGACGTCGCGCAGTGGCTCGCCGCACACCCGACAGAAGTGCAGGCGTTTCAAGAATGGTCGAAAAACTATGCATGGCCTAAGGCTAAGCTCTGAAACCGACGTTCGCTTTTTGCTGAAAGGTCGCGCGGGGCACTCGTCCCGCGCGACCTTTGCGTTTTCAATACTTAATCGAAACTCGAAACTCGAAACTCGAAACTCGAAACTCGAAACTCGAAACTCGAAACTACCTTATGCTCAACCGCCGCACTCTCCGAATCAAAGCGATGCAGGCCATTTTTGGCTACCGCCAGGCCGAAGGCGCCAACGCGCAGCTCGCCATCGACCAGATTGGGGCTGCTTTCGAGCCTGATTTGATGGCCGAAGTGGCGCCCGACCGCCGCCGCCTCGAAGGCGAGCGCCAATTGGCCGAGCTGGCGTTCAACGAATGGCGCGATGCGCACCGCGCCGCCGCACCGAAGCCCGCCTTCGCCGCAGATGACACCACCACTGAGGCCACCGTGCGCGCCGCCGTCAATAACGCCGTGCGGGCCTATGAAGCCGGGGTAGCGCGCGACGCCAAGCGTCTCGACCACGAGTTGCTGGCCGCCGTCGAGCGCATCTACGACCATTATCTGCTCACGCTGCTGATTCCGGAGGCGCTCCAGCGGCTCATCCGTGACGAGCGCGAACTGCTCGCGCGGCCCACGCGTACCGGCGAGCCGCGCCCGGCCACCCTCAACACCACGCGGTTCCTCGATAACCCCGTCGTGGAGAAGCTGATGGCGAACCCGCAATTGCGCGAGCGCGCCATCCGCCGCGATTTGAAGTGGGAAGGCGACGATTTGAAGGTGCTGCGCGATTTCTACAACACCACTTTCAAGGATGATGAAGAGCTGCGCGCCTACCTCGTAAAGCCCGGCGCGCCGACCTACGAAGAGCATCAGGAGGCGTTGCGCCATTTGCTGAAAGGCTTGGTGTTCAAGAACGACGACCTGGAAGCGTGGTTCGCCACGCGCGACCTCAACTGGGAGGAAAACCGCCCCGTCGTGCGCTCGTTGGTGAACAAAACCATCAAATCGCTCACGGCCGAGGCACCCACCGACGAGCCGCTGCTCGATCTTTCGCCGAACTGGCAGGAGGATCAGGAGTTCTACGAAGCCCTCTACCGCCGTGCCCTGCAAGACGATGCACAGTACGAGGCGCTCATCGTCGGCACGCTGCAAAACTGGGATGTCGAGCGCGTGGCCCTCACCGACCGCATCCTCCTCAAACTTGCGCTCGCCGAAATGCACCTCTTCCGCGACATTCCGGTGAAGGTGACGATCAACGAGTACATCGAAATCTCGAAGCTGTACTCGACGCCCAAATCCAAGCAGTTCATCAACGGCATCCTCGATAAACTGGCGCAAGAACTGACGCAGAGCGGCGCCATCCGTAAATCGGGCAAGGGGCTGCTGGATAATAAGTAGGGTTTAGTTTTTAGGGTTTAGTTTTTAGGCGGGCTACCGCAAGTTTGCCTAGACCCTAAATCCTAAAAACTAAACCCTAACTCCTCCCGTCACTAGTTTTGCTTGGCCCCGTAGAAGGGGCGATTTGTACCCTCTCACTTCGTTCGTCCCTCAATCGACCCATGGCTAAGAAAGTCACTATCGCTACGTTTTCGTTTGCGGCCGGCGCGGCTACCGGCGCCCTGCTCGGCCTGTTGTATGCACCGACGCGGGGCCGCGAAACGCGCTCGCGGCTGTCGTTTCAGATTGAAAAATACCGCGACCGCCTCGCCGAAATCACCACAAGCCTGATGGCGGCCAAAACCGATTCGCCGGCGGCCACGTCGGCTAAGTCGGAGGGCCAGCGCGTTATCCGCGACGCCCGCGACAAGGCCGAAGCCTTGCTCACGGACGTTGATTCGTTGATCGAGCAAATCAATTCGCGCCGCACGAGCTAGCTCACGCGCTGTGTAACGTAACGCCAGGCTCCTGCTTGGCGCCGCGCGCCGCCGAGCGTCAGGCGCCAAGCAGGGACTTGGCGTTACGTTAAAAGCCCAACCGCCGCGCACAACCGCCCGCGCCCCGCCTCACATACTCCATGAAATACCCACAGTTAGCTCTCGCGCTGCTGCTGCTGACCACCACGTTGGCCGCTTGCGACAAAACCGTTCCCGCGACCGACGCCGCTACCGCCGCCGCCAACCGCTCGGAGGAAGACCTGTCGGCCGAAGACCTCATCAGCAACCCCAATACGGCCAACCCGCAGGAGGTGCCCGTACCTAACGACCTGGGTGTGATGACGTTCTCCGAAAAAGAATTTGATTTCGGCGACATCAAGCAGGGCGATGTGGTGAAGCACACGTTCGAGTTCACCAACACGGGCAAGCGGCCGATTATCATCGATAACGCCTCGTCGTCGTGCGGCTGCACGGTGCCCACGTACCCACGCGAACCCATCGCCCCCGGCGATAAGGGCACCCTCGACGTGCAATTCAATTCGGCCGGTAAGGCCGGCGTAGTGACGAAAGTGGTGACCGTGCGCGCCAACACGCTCCCCAACATCAACGAAGTGACCATTAAATCGAACGTGCTGGTGCCGTAAGGCCACCAAGCGCTGTCATTGCGAGGAGGCTTTGCGACGAAGCAATCTCGCAGTAGGCAAGCGCGCCGCGCACTAAGCGAGATTGCCACGTCGTCGCAGAGCCTCCTCCTCGCAATGACAGGATTACGGTAACGGGCCGCGCAACATACCCCGATTTTGGCAGGAATGGAAGAGTTGGAACCCGTTACGCACGTCACCCGCACGCCCACCACCGCCCCGAAAGAACCGGTTTCCGCGCTGCTGCCGTGGTTGCTGGTGCTGGGGTTGGTGCTGATGTGGGGCACCTCGTTCATCCTCATCAAGCGCGGGCTGGCGGTGTACCGGCCGCTGGAATTGGGCGCGCTGCGCATTGTGCTGGCGGCGCTCGCGCTGGCGCCGTTCGCGGCGCGGGGGGTGCGGCTGGTGCCGCGCGCGCGGTGGCCGTGGCTGCTGACGGCGGGGTTGCTGGGCAATTTTCTGCCGGCTATTCTATTTGCGTGGGCCGAGACGCGGCTGGCGTCGGGGCTGGCGGGCATTCTCAATAGCCTGACCGGTTTGTTTACGCTGTTGGCGGGTGCCGCGCTGTTTGGGCAGCGCCTGACGGGCGCGCGCATCGCGGGGGTACTCACGGGGATGGCCGGCACAGCCGTGCTGCTCAGCAGTGGCCCCGGTGGGTTGGGCCGCGTGGCCCCCGCCGATGTGCCGTACGGCCTACTGATCGTGCTGGCGACGGCGATGTACGGCCTCAACCTGAACCTGATTCGGTACCGCCTGAACGGCATTCCGCCGCTGGAAATGGCCGCGCTGGCGCTGTTGTTCGTGGCGGGGCCGGCGGCCGTGGTGCTGGGCTTTTCCGGTACGGTGGGCCGTACGCTGGTGCCCGGCGCGGGGCTTGCGTTTGGTGCCGTGGCGGTGCTGGCGGTCGGCTCGACGGCGCTGGGGCTGGTGATGTACAACTGGCTGATTCAGTTGCGCGGCACCGTCTTCGCGACCACGACCACGTACCTGATGCCGGTAGTATCGCTACTCTGGGGCGTGTTGGACGGCGAGCGCATTTACGCCGGGCACTACGTGGGTTTGGGGGTGATTTTAGCGGGCGTGGCGCTGGTGAGCCGGGCGAAGTAGGGTGTAGTGTTTTAGGGTATAGGGTTTAGGGTTTAGGCAATCGCGCGGGGCTCTGCCCCGTGTGGGCTATTTCCGGGGCTCCAGCCCCGGCACGGCGCGCGGATAGTTTGCGCAACGAAATTGAATTTGTGACGCACCGCGTTGCCTTCCCTTGCCCGGCAGGGCAAGGGAAGGCAACGCGGTGCGCTTGAGCTACCG
>JANPJM010000084.1:0-93165 GCA_031425525.1 Hymenobacteraceae bacterium
ATTGTTCTTTGCGCCAACGGTGTGGCGTATTGGTGCGAAAAGCCTGCTCGTTTAGTAAATCCCTCCAAATGCACACCGCCAGAATTAAACTTGTGATTGACAACCACAATAAAACAATCACAGTCAATTAGACCACCGCCATTTCTTTTAATACAAAAGCAGATCTCAATTATGCCTTGTTTCAAGAGATGGAAAGCGCAATCGCGGATTCGGCGACTATTCGTCGTGCCTTTACGCCAACACGAGGGAATTTCTCAGTTTATGCCTTTATCGCAAATTTTAGTGGCCTTGTCCATGGGGGAGCGAAAGCGCAGTTTCACGACCTACTAATCCTAAAAACAGATAAATTTAATGTCATTCTTGACGCTTACCACTACACGTTGGAATGGGGCGAACCGCCGTCGGGAGTTGACCTATACCGAAGCTCGGTTCGCGGTCTGACCCTGCGCCATCAATTTCGCCTCGATGAACTGAACCTACTCCTTGTTCATCCATCTATTCAAACCAAAGCCTTACTGGATGGCGGAGTGCTTGCGCTAAAGCCACATAGCCTTAGGCCGCGCAAATCCAAGCAGTAGAGCAAATAAAGCTTCCCACCCGAACTTGCCGCCATGAAGCGTCCCTCCGTCTCCCTCGGCATCCTGCTCGTGCTGTCTCTCCTCACCACCCCCACGGTAGCCCCCGCCCAACCCACCCCCGATTTCAGCCAGTACCCGACCTACACCGGCCCCGATCTGGGCCTGACGTGGGTCGCCGGCCGGGCCAGCCTGCGCGTGTGGGCACCTACTGCTGAAGCCCTTACGCTGCGGCTCTACGCGGTGGGCACCGGCGGTACGGCCACCGCGCAATACTCGATGCAGCAGGCGGACGGCGGCACCTGGACGTACGCCCTCCCAACCGGCACCACCGGCTTTTACACCGTGCAAGCCACCATCGGCGGGCGGGCGCGGGCCGAGGTAGCCGACCCGTACGCCCACGCCGTGGGCCTCAACGGCCAGCGCGGCGCCCTGCTCGACCCTGCTACCGCCAGCCCGCCCGGTTGGGGGGAGGATAAGCGCCCGCCGTTCGCGCAACCCACTGATGCCATCATCGGCGAAGTCCACGTCCGCGATCTGTCGCTGCACCCGGCGTCCGGCATTCGCCAGAAAGGCAAGTTTCTGGGCTTTACCGAAACCGGTACGCGTGGGCCGGGCGGCGTGAAAACCGGCCTCGACCATCTGGTAGAGTTGGGCCTGACGCACGTTCACCTACTGCCGATCAATGATTTTGCTTCGGTGGATGAAAGCCTACCCGGCCCCGCCTACAATTGGGGCTACGACCCGCTGCACTACTCCGTGCCCGAAGGCTCCTACGCCACCGATGCCGCCAACCCCGCCACCCGCATCCGCGAACTGAAACAACTCGTGCAGGCGCTGCACCGGCGCGACTTACGCGTAGTCCTCGATGTGGTGTACAACCACACGGCGTCGGCCGAGAAAAGCGCCTTCGAGCAACTCGTACCCGGCTACTATTACCGCCAGCAAGCCAACGGCAAGCGGTCTGATGCCTCCGCTTGCGGCAACGAAGTAGCCAGCGAGCGCCCGATGGTGCGCAAGCTGATCGTGGAATCGGTGGCCTACTGGGCGCGCGAGTACCGCGTCGATGGCTTCCGGTTCGATCTGATGGGCATTCTCGACCTGGAAACGATGCGAGCCGTGCGCGCCGCTCTCGATGCGCAAGACCCCACTATCCTGATCTACGGCGAAGGCTGGACGGCCGGCCCCTCGCCCCTCCCCGAAACGAAGCGCGCCGTCAAGATCAACGTCGATCAACTCGACCGCATCGCCGCCTTCAGCGACGAACTGCGCGATGGCGTGAAAGGCCACTACGCCCGCCAGACCGAGCCGGGTTTCGCCAGCGGGCAGCCGGGCCTCGACGAAAGCGTGCGGTTCGGCATCGTGGGCGCCACCCGCCATCCGCAACTCGATTACACCAAAGTCAATTACGCCCAGGCGCCGTGGGCCAACACCCCCGGCCAAGCCATCAACTATGTGGCCTGCCACGACGATATGGTACTCTGGGATAAGCTGAAAGCCTCGAACCCCGGCGCCACCGAAGAAGCGTTGATTCAACTCGATCTACTCGCCAACACCATCGTTTTCACTTCGCAGGGAATTCCGTTTCTGCCCGTCGGCGATGAATTTCTGCGCACTAAGGGCGGCTCGCATAACTCCTACAACCTGCCCGATTCGATCAATCAAATCGATTGGGGCCGCAAGGCGCGGTATCCGCAGGTCTTCACTTTCTACCGCAAGCTCATTGGATTGCGCCGCGCGCACCCGGCTTTTCGATTGCCCACGCAAGCGCTGATTGCCCAACACCTCATCTTCCTGCCAAACCTGCCCGCCAACGTCATCGGCTACCAATTAACCGATCACGCCGGCGGCGATAAGTGGCAAACTATCACGGTCTTATTCAACGGCAACCGCACGTCTGCCAGCATTCCCGTGCCGCCGGGCCAATACACCACCATCCTGCGTGGCGCCGAAATCAACGAGCAAGGTCTCGGCCAACACACGCAGACCACCGCGCCACTAGTCTTACCGCCCAATGCCGCGCTGATTCTGAAACAATAATTCCAAAAAAACGGCCCGCCCCGCACACTGCGAGACGGGCCGTTTGCATACCGCCTGAAAAATCAGCGAAATCAAAAAATCACCTGAATCAGCGATCTATTTGAGCACAAAGTTGGCCGTCCCGATCTGGAAACCACCCGAATACAACTCCACAATGTGCTTGCCTTCCTTATACGGCGCGCCCTTCGAGAAAACGAACGTGTACGGCGTGTTCGAATTGGTAAACAAGATCTCCTGCGAGGCCGTGAACGGCTGCTCCTGGCCATCAATCGACATCGTACCGCCGCCCTGCGTAAGCGTGGCGCCGTCCGGCTCGATCAGCCGCAGATACACCGTTTTGGTGCCCTGTTCCAGCACATCGTTGCGGTTGAGCGCGTAGGTAATCTTGATTTTCTCGACGCGCTTGGCCCGGTATTCCGCCTTGTCGTCTTCCTTTTCCTTGCCTTTCGTGGTGATGATGTTGATCTTCAACATCGACGTAGCTAGGCGCGAGGCCAACGTCACCTTCTGCGCGAGCGCCTGCCGCGTCGATTTCAGATTGGTGAGCGAATCGGTCATCTCGTTCTGCTTCGTTTTCAGGTCGTTGTTCTCGCCGAAAAGCTGCTGATTGTCGGCTTTCAACCGCACAATCTCCTCATCCTTTTTGCGGATGATGCTTTCGAGCGACGACGCCCGCGCGCGGAATTTCTTCTGATCAGCCACCGAAAACGACGACGCCCGGAAGGCGCGCAACTGCAACAAATCGGCATTGACGGCCGCGATGCGCGCTTCGAGCGAATCATTCGTCATCCCCATTCCCTGCAATTCCTGGCTTTGGCGCTCGAAATCGCTCTTGAGAGCGGTGAATTTCTTGATTTGGTCTTCCAGCTCTGCGTTCTTGGTCTGCACTTCCTGCTCTTTCTGCGCAACCTCATTTTTCGCCTGGCGCTGCATATACAGCAAAATGCCGTTGATGGAGAGCAGCACCAGAATGAGGCCCACGACGAGCAATGTGCGGTTGTTGGAGGAGCGTTCCTCTTTCGGGATATCAGCCATTGGGGGGAGTAGATTCTGGGGTAGAAGGTTTTGGAGTGAACTTAGCGGCCCAATCGGGCCGGCTCGGTAAGCGAGGCCGCACGGCGGACGGGTAGGAGTCGGACGGCGGAACACCGCAAAAATAGTCTCCAACTATCCTCAACCCGGCCAGTCGCCGGTCGTTGGTGGTGCCCAATACGCCGCTCCCGCCCGAAATGTTAGCGTTTTTGACTTTGCCGCGTTGGTGCGGCGCCTGCTTTCAATACCATATGTCCACAACCGTAACCCTTCCGCGCCTGCGCCACGCCGCCGCCGGTAACTTTATTTTGATGGCCGGTCCCTGCGTGGTCGAAGGCGAGCAAATGGCCCACGACATCGCCGGGTACCTGCGCGAGTTGTGCGACCGCCTCCAGATTCCCCTGATTTTCAAGGGTTCCTATCGCAAAGCCAACCGCTCGCGCCTCGACTCGTTTACGGGCATCGGCGATGAGCGGGCGCTCGAAATCCTCGCCGCCGTGGGTCGCGCCCACGACGTACCCACCGTCACCGACATTCACGAAACGCACGAGGCCGCCCTAGCGGCGCAGTATGTGGACGTGCTGCAAATTCCGGCATTCTTATGCCGCCAGACCGAGTTGCTCGTCGCCGCCGCGCAAACCGGCAAGGTGGTCAATATCAAAAAAGGCCAGTTTCTGTCGGGTGAGGCGATGGGCTGGGCCGTCGATAAAGTGCGCCAGTCGGGCAACGATAATGTGCTGCTCACCGAGCGCGGCAACTCGTTCGGCTACACCGATCTGGTCGTCGATTTCCGCAACCTCCCCGCGATGCAGCGCCACGGCGTACCCGTGGTAATGGACTGCACGCACTCGCTTCAGCAGCCCAACCAGGCCAGCGGCGTCACGGGCGGCCAACCGGCGCTCATCGAAACCATCGCCAAAGCCGCCATCGCCGTCGGCGCCGATGGGCTGTTCATCGAAACGCACCCCACCCCCGCCACCGCCCTCTCCGACGGCGCCAACATGCTCCCGCTCGATAAACTGGAAGGGCTCCTGGAACGGCTCGTGCGCGTGCGGCAGGCCGTGAATGGTTGATAGTTGTTAGTTTTTGGTTAATGCTTGATAGTCTCCGCCCGATCCTATCAAGCATTAACCAAAAACTATCAACTACCTCACACCCACAGCGTAAAGTGCTGTTTCGGTGCATTCGGCCGAAAGAACACCAGCCCTACCGCGAACAAATCAATGGTAAGCGTGACTTCCGGTAGTGCCTTTACGGCTTCCCAAGCGCGCTCCATTTCGGTAGACCAATGAATATCGTCCAGCACGAAGACGGTTTCGTCGTGGCGGTGCGGTAAGCACTGCCGCACGTACGCTAAAGTTGGTTCATACCGATGATTTCCATCGAAAAAAACGAGGTCGAGCGGCTGCGATAACCCGGCAAGCGCCTGGTCGAGCGTGGCGCCGAACTCGCCTTCCAGCAGCGTAACGTTCCGCAGATTCAGGGTGGCGAACGTCTCACGCGCGATGCCGGCAGACGCCGGATCACCTTCGAGCGTCGTGACGTGCGCCCGCGAATCGGCGGCGGCCAGGTAAGCCGTAGTCAACCCCAGCGATGTGCCCAGCTCCAGTATCTGCCGCGCGCCCGCGTAGTTGGCCAGCCGAAACAGCAACTGACCATATTTGGGCGGTTTGGCCGCCGCGCGCGCAATCTGTCCGACGGTACGGCGCCGCCCTTGCGTACCAGCGCGCTGCGAACCGGCTCCGAAGTCGCGCACGACCACCGTCCGCCGGTCAGCGCGCAACGCGGCGCGGCGCGCTTCGATGGCATCAAACGCCCGAAATGCCCCATCGTGCCGAAGCGCGAGGGTGTATAAATCGAACACAAACGGGGCGTGCAGCCCGTGGGCCGTCCCCGCCCGAAACCAATACCTAAGGTACCGCGCACTCAGTGCGGCCCCGGCCAACAGCGGCTGAATCACGAGCGCGAAGGTCGGGCGCGGGGCGCATTGCGCCGGCACTACGCACCTTTGAGCTACTGTTTGCACGTTCCGTTTTGCCCCAAACCGCCGCTACCGGCGCCCACGTATGACGCTCTGCTTCGCCACCAACAACGCCCATAAGCTCGCCGAAGTCCGTCCGCTCCTCGGCGAGCGCTTCAATCTTGAAACGCTCGCCGAAATCGGCTGCACTGAAGAATTGCCCGAAACCGGCGACACCCTCGACGCCAACGCCCTGCAAAAAGCCCGGTACGTGTGGGAGCATTTCGGCATCGCGTGTTTCGCCGACGATACCGGCCTCGAAGTAACCGTCTTGGGCGGCGCGCCCGGCGTGTATTCGGCGCGGTACGCCGGCCCCGCGCGCGACTCCGGCGCAAACATCCAAAAGCTACTCGCCGAACTTGCCCCCCACCCCAACCGCGCGGCGCAATTCCGCACCGTCATTGCCTTCATCGATGCCAATGGGCAGACATGGCAATTTTCCGGCACCGTGACCGGGCACATCACTGAGGCCCCACGCGGCACCGGCGGCTTCGGCTACGATTCCGTTTTTCAACCCGATGGCTTCACCGAAACCTTTGCCGAGCTGCCCTTAGCGGTTAAAAACCAGATTGGTCATCGGGGGAAGGCTGTCGCCGATTTTGTTCAATTCCTGACCCAACGGTGCTAGGCAGATGATTAAAAGCCACCAAACAGTTTGTCATTGCGAGCAGGAGGCTCCGCGACGACGTGGCAATCTCCGTTTGCCCAGAGTAGCTGAGCCGACGTGCCGAGCAAACGAGGATTGCTTCGTCGCAAAGCTTCCTCGCAATGACAAAGACGATTAAAGTTACTAGTTTAGCCGCTCGAACCAGTAACGTCCGTTCGTTACTTCAGATGAAGCGACGAACGGACGTTACTGGTTGACCTGTGACCCCATTGTGATTCGAACACAAGACCTACTGCTTAGAAGGCAGTTGCTCTATCCGGCTGAGCTATAGGGTCTAAAAACAGAAAACCCGAGCAATGCGCGGGTTTCTGTGGTAAAAAAGTCGGGGTGGCAAGATTCGAACTTGCGGCCTCCTGCTCCCAAAGCAGGCGCGATACCGGGCTACGCTACACCCCGAAAAAAACCAACCGACGTAAACGCCGGCTGACGATATGGTTCTTTGGCGGAGAAGGGGGGATTCGAACCCCCGGTAGCCTTTAGAGCTACGGCAGTTTAGCAAACTACTGGTTTCAGCCACTCACCCACTTCTCCGGAACTTGACGAAAGCGCCCGGTCGGCGCTTCGTCGTCCGGCTGCTACCTCCGGAACTGGTGCAAAGGTAGCCCCGCAAGGCCGGGTCGGGCAAACTAATTGCAAAATTTTCCGCTCGCGCGGGGCGGGGGCTACCTTCGCGGCTAAGCACGCCGATTGGCGCCTCCTCTACGATGAACTGGTTTCACCCTCCTAACCTACTCGATACGGCCTTGGCGGTGGCCGTGCTGCTGGCTTTGGCCGTGGCCGCCGGGCGGGCGTGGCGCGTCGGGCGGGCGCTAGGGCAGCCGTGGAGCGGCATTTGGTGGAAACTGCCGCTCCGGCTCGTGGTGGCGGCCTTGCTACTGGCAGCGTTGTTTGGCCCCGCCCTCGGCACTACCCGCAAGCAGGTGCGCTCGACGGGGAAGGACGTGTGGGTGGTGGTGGATGTTTCGCGCTCGATGGATGCGCAGGATGTGCGCCCCAGCCGCCTGGAACGCGTGAAAGCCGCCATCCCGGCGCTGTTGGCCACAGCCGGCGCCGACCGCGTGGCGCTCATCGCCTTTGCGGGCGAGGCCGATTTACGCTGCCCCCTGACCTTCGACCAAGCCGCGCTGCTGCTGTACGCCGCGACGCTGCAAACCGGCCAATCGGCGTCGGGCAGCACCGACCTCGGCGCCGCCCTCGATACGGTGCGCGCGGCCATTCAACTCGAACAGGCGGGTCAGTCGAGTGCGGGCGGCAATTCGCCGGTGGTGGTACTCATCACCGACGGCGAAGATTTTGCCGACCGCGCCACCGACCGCGCCTTTCTCGCCGCCCTTACCCGCGAGCGCGTGCCAGTAATGGTGTTGGGCGTAGGTACGGCGGCGGGCGCCCCGGTGCCGGGTGCCCGCCGCCCCCGCTCCGACGATACGCCCGGCCCGCCCATCTCACGGCTGCGACCCGATGTGCTGCGCCCCATCGTGGAGGCTACGGGTGGCCGCTATTTCGAGCTTTCTGATTACCGCGACGAAACCCGCGAGTTGGCTACCGCCATCGCAGGGCTGCGTGGGCAGGTGCGCGAGGTACAGTTGCTGCAAGTAACGGCCAATAAATACCACTACCCGCTGGTGGTGGCGCTGGCGCTGCTCGTGGTCGATGTGCTGGTGACGGTGCGGCTGTTCCGGCTGGAGGTGTAGCTACATAACAACGAGATAACATCGGGCTAAAAAACAAGGGCCGTTCACGGCACTTTCGTGCGGTGAACGGCCCTTGGCAACGTTTCGGCAGGAGGCGAAAACCGCCCTCACCGCCCTAATCCACGTTATCGTGCAGGAAGCGATTATCGCCGAGCAATTCGTTATCGTCGCTTAGGCTGAAACGCGAGATTTTACGCTCTGCGCTCGGCGCCGATTGGTCGAGCGCAACGTGCCGCCGCAGGTATGCCGGCTGTTCCATCTGCTGCTTGAACTCCTCGCTCGTGACATCCGTCCCGGCCGACAGCTCGCGGAGGCGGCGGCGGCGGTCTTCGGTCTGCACCGCGAACCGGGCTTCGTCAGATTGCAGCCCGGCTGGGCGGCGCACGATGCGGGGCTCGTCGGCGGGGCCGGAATGCACCGGCTGCGCGATGGGCTCCGGCGCCGACGGCGCGGGCTGATCGAGGCCGTACGTGACCCGCGTGGGCTCGTCGGTGGTGGCGACCGGGGCAGTGGCTTCAGCCGCTGCGGCTACCGGCTGCGCCTCGGCCGTGGCCGATGGCATCGAGGCGATCTGCACGACGGGCTGCATGGCGCGGTCGGCGCCGTTGGAACCGTTGGTGGAGCCGGTGGGCGTCGGGTACACATCCATTTGCGGCGGCGCGGCGCGCACGGTGGCCGCCGAAGGCGCCAGCATGCTCGGCTCGCGCGTGAAGCCCGTGGCAATCACGGTCACGCGAATGGAAGAGCCCAGTTCGGGGTCGATGCCGTGCCCGAAGATGACATCGGCGCCCTCACCGGCTTTCTCCTGAATGAAGCCGGTGATTTCGCTCAGCTCGTCCATTTCCAACTCGGCATCCTCACCCGACATAATCGAGAGCAGAATTTTCTGCGCCCCGAAAATATCGGTGTTGTTGAGCAGCGGCGACGACAGCGCTTCCTCAGCGGCCCGCAGCGCACGGTTTTCGCCTTCGGTCACGGCCGAACCCATCACGGCGGCGCCCGAATCCTTCATCACGGTCTTCACGTCCTCGAAATCGACGTTTACATCGGCCGTGACGGTAATGATCTCCGCGATGGATTTGGCGGCCGTCGTCAGCACCGTATTGGCTTTGGCAAAGGCGTCCGAAATCTTCATCGAGCCGTACATTTCCTTGATCTTCTCATTGAGAATGACCAGCACGGTATCGCAGTTTTCGCTCATCTCGCGAATGCCTTTTTCGGCCGCTTCGCGTTTCTTCGGGCCTTCAAACTTGTACGGCGCCGTTACGATGCCTACCGTCAGAATGCCCAATTCGCGCGCCAACTGCGCGATGACCGGCGCGGCGCCTGTGCCGGTACCGCCGCCCATTCCCGCTGTAATGAACACCATTTTGGTGCCCTGATTGAGCAAATCGCGGATTTCTTCCTTACTCTCCTGCGCCGCCGAACGGCCGCGCTCCGGGTTGGCGCCCGCGCCGAGCCCTTGGGTGAGGGCATCGCCGATGGAAATTTTGGTCGTCACCGGCGAGGCCAGTAGCGCTTGCTTATCGGTGTTGCAGACCACGAACTCAACGTCCTTGATCCCCTGCTTGAACATGTGATTGACGGCATTGGAACCGCCGCCGCCCACCCCAATCACTTTGATAATGGAGCGCCCTTGCGTGGGAATATCGAATTGGTAGGAAGATGCCATGGGAAGTCGTTTCTCGTTTCTGGTTTCGTGTTTCTCGTTGTTCAGTCAGGGGTGGGCACCGTCGTTTTTCGACGGGAAGCCAGAACGGAGAACACTAATACTGTTTGTCGTCGAAATCGTCGATCAGCAGACCTTTGGCGCGTTCGATGATATTTTTGAACAGGCCCGACCCACCGCCGGTAGTTGAGGGTTTGGGTTTATCGACGGGCCGCGCCTTCTCCTCGACGCGGGGCGCCGGGGTTGGGTGGCTTTGCTCGGCGGCTTCGAGGCGCCGCGCGATCCGGTCGTCGAGCGGCCGATAGCCGGCCAGCACCAGGCCCACCGTGGTGGCGTACATCGGGCTTTTCACCACCTCAATGCGCGATTTGCCCAAGTGTTCGTTCGGTAAACCCACGCGGGTTTCGAGGCCCGTGAGGAGGTCGGCGAGGGGGAGCAATTCGCGGAGTTGGGCACCGCCGCCCGTCACTACTAGCCCGGCGGGTAGGTCGGTATGGGAGTAGCCGGTGCGCTCGATTTCAACCGCGACTAGTTCCATGATTTCCTCCATCCGCGCCTCGATGATGTGCGCGAGGTTGCGGCGCGAAATTTCCTTCGGCGCGCGGTCGCGTAGGCCGGGAATGGAAATAAACTCGTCTTCGGACGTGCGCTCAGCGACGGCGTTGCCGAACTTCACTTTCAGCGCCTCGGCCTGGGCCGGCAGCACGGCGCACCCCTGCTTGATGTCGCTCGTGACGATGGCGCCGCCGAACGGCAGCACCGCCGTGTGGCGGATGACGTGATCCTTGAAAATAGCAATGTCGGTGGTGCCACCGCCGATATCGACCAGCACCACGCCCACTTCCTTCTCCTCATCCGACAGCACGGCCATCGATGAAGCAAGCGGTTGCAAAATCAATTCGTCGAGTTGCAAACCGGCGCGTTGAACGCACTTTTTCAGGTTGGCAATCGCCTGCGATTGCGCCGTAATCAAATGGAAACTGCCTTCGAGGCGCACGCCGTTCATCCCGACGGGGTCGGCGACGCCTTTCTCGTAATCAACCGTGTAATCCTGCGGCATGACGTGCAGAATCTCGTCGCCGGGCTGAATGACGAGGCGATGCATGTCGTTCGTCAGCCGATTGACGTCGGCGAGGCTGATCTCATTGTCTGAATTGCGCGTGATCGAACCGGTGCGGCGCACCGACCGGATATGCGACCCCGCGACGCCCACGTTCACGATTTTGATATCGATGTTGGCCTGATCTTCAGCGATTTTGACAGCGCGCTTGATCGCTTCAACTGTTTTGTCGATATTCTGCACCGTACCGCGCACTACGCCTTCGGAAGGCGCTTTTCCCATCCCGAGAATTTCGAGTTTGCCGTATTCGTTACGGCGCCCCACGAGGCAGCAGATTTTGGTGGTGCCGATGTCGAGGCCGACGACGATTTTATCAGGAGTCATGGAGGTGCAGGATGGTATCGGTGAGGCCCAGCGGGGAGCGAAAATTCAAAACACGAAGGAACGGCAGCAACGCGGGAAGGGCAAGCTATCGAACCGTGAACAGGTAAAAAAGCGAATGAAAAGCGCTGGAGAAGCGCTCATCAGCCGGTTGAGGTTATTGACAAACGACTTGATTGCGGTACTCGACATTGATGCGCCGGTAGCAATCCCAGCCGGTTGCCGGGAGTACGTGCCGATAGAAGGCGAGCAGCTTCGCGAGTTTTTCGGGCGCCCGGTCGGCGTAGCCAAACTCGATCAATTGTTCGCCTACCTGGGGCCAAAGCACCACTTTGCCCGATGGCAACAGCGTAACCTGCGCTATTTGCGCGCGCCAAAACGGGTCGGCTTGCAGCAGTTTGAGCAGGTCGAGGTACGAGCGGCCGACGGAATCCTGAAAAAACGCCCCCGTCAGTTCAGACCCGCCGGGTACGCTCGTGAGCGGCAGTACCCGCGCCGTGAACCGTGTGGAGAGCGGCAGTAAATGACCTTCCTCATCGACGTATTGGTCGAGCGCCGCATCTGGGTGGACTAGCCGCGCGAGCGGACGATTTTGCCGAATCCGTACCCGCACGTCGCCGCGCAAGCCACGATACACCTCGGCGTGCTGCACGAAGCGGTTAGCCCGCAACCGCTGTTCGAGTTGCGCCAAATTGATCTCCGCCGCCGACCGACCCACGAGTGGCTGGGCGCCGTCGCGGGTCAAGAGCGACGTAATTTCCTGCTGGCCGACGAAAAAATTATTCGTCTCGTTATCGATTCTCAGGCGCACGCCCGTGCAAACGCGCGCGGTCTGGCGCGTGCGGCCAAAGACCGCCCCGGCTACCAAAAGTAGCAGGCAACTAAACGCAAAAAGGGAATACGCTACCGGACGCGACACAGACTTCCTAACTAGGCCCGCAAGTTAGGTTAATCCCGTGGAACGTTAGTGGAACATAGGACGAATTTTACAAAAAATTTATCCTCAATGCCTGTCATACTACTAAAAACGCCCTTTTAGTCGGTAGAGGCCAGCCACGCCCGTAGCGGCTCGACCAGCGTGTCGATGTCGCCGGCGCCGATGGTGGCCAGTACGTCGGGGCGGCGGGCGGCGGCGGTCAAGTATGGTAGCAATCGATCTTTAGCCGGCAGCAAGACCGAAATAGAGGCGGTGAGGCCCGCAAAAATCAGCTCACTCGTGACGCCCGCAATCGGTTCTTCGCGGGCGGGGTAGATGGGAAGCAGCACGACCTCGTCGGCAAGGCTGAGCGCCGTGGTGAACCCGGCCGCGAAGTCACGAGTGCGCGAAAAGAGGTGCGGCTGAAAAACGGCCGTGATGCGCCGTCCCGGATACAGCGCACGCAACGAGGTCAAAAATGCTTCGATTTCGCGCGGGTGGTGCGCGTAGTCGTCGACGTACACGGTGGTGGCATCTTCCCACACGAACTCAAACCGCCGCTTCACGCCCAAGTAAGCGGGTACGGCTTCCTGTAATGCCGCCTCCCCTACGCCCACAAACTGCGCAACGGCAGCAGCGGCGACCATATTTTCTACGTTATGAAAACCCGGGACTCGCAGCGCCAAGTCGGCTACCGCGCCGAACGGCGCAATCAGATCGAAGGTGAACGTGCGGCCGGCCACGCGCAGGTTGACCGCCAGCGCCTGCGGCTCGGCCGTACCGCTGGATGAAACCGCCGCTTCGGCTGCCGTTGCCAATCCGTAGCGCACAACGCGCACCGTCGGGTCGATGGCAGCCAGCACGCGCGCATCGGCGGTGTGGTTGATCAGCAACAGGCCGTGCGGCTGAATCTGGGCGATGAAGTCGCGGAAGGAATCGAGCAGCGCCGCTTTGTCGCCGTAGATGTCGAGGTGGTCGGCGTCGGTACTCGTCACGATAGCCACCGTAGGATGGAGCGTCAGAAACGAGCGGTCGTATTCATCGGCCTCCACCACCGTCCAAAGTGAATTTTCGATGGAGCGATTGAGTGATTGAGCGATTGGCGCCTCTGGTGAGATTACAGCGGGCGGCAGTAGCAGATTCGACCCAAAATTGGTCGCGATGCCGCCCAAAAACGCCGCCACCGGCACGCCCGCGTGGTGCAGTAAGTGCGCCATCATCGACGAGGTAGTGGTTTTGCCGTGGGTGCCGGCCACCGCAATCAAGCGCGTGCCGGCCGTGAGTAGCCCCAACACTTCGCTGCGTTTGCTGATGGCGTAGCCGTGGGCCTGAAAATGCCGCCATTGCGCGTGGCCGGCGGGCACGGCAGGCGTGCGCACGATGAGAACAGCGGCGGGGTCGGCCGTTACCCAACTGGGCAGCGTATCAACGGCTTCATCAAAAAGCACCGTAATGCCTTCGGCTTCCAGAGCGGCCGTAAGGGGCGTCGGGGTGCGGTCGTAGCCGCCGACGCGGTGGCCGCGCACCCGAAACCACCGCGCGAGCGCGCTCATCCCGATGCCACCGATACCGAGAAACCAGATGTTGGGAGGAAGTTTCGAGTTTCGAGTGGTGAGTTTTGAGTGGTCAGTCACAGAAGATTTCAGCGGTTAACAGCGGTTATTCTACTTCTTATCACTCGAAACTCACCACTCGAAACTCGAACCTATCGCACCAAGGCCAGTATTTCATTTACGATGGCCGACGTGGCGTTGGGCCGGCCGAACGGCAGCAGGTTTTTCCGTAGCACTTCCTGCCGCGCAGGGTTTTGCACGAGCGCCAGCACTTCATCGATGAGGCGGGTGGCGGCTTCGGCATCGGCCAGCAACAGGGCCGCGCCGCGCTGGGCAAGCGCCTGGGCGTTCTTGGTTTGATGGTCTTCCGTGACGTTGGGCGACGGCACCAGAATGCTGGGGTGGCCGGTGAGGCTCAGTTCGGAGATAGCCAGCGCCCCGGCGCGACTCACGACCACATCGGCCAGACCGAACGCCAAATCCATCCGCTTGATGAAATCGAAGACCTTTACGCCGCGCATCACGAAGGGTGCAGCGATGGAAACGGCATCGGAATAATAGCCTTTGCCGGTTTGCCAGATCACCTGGCAGCCGGCTTCCACGAGGCGGCGCAGCCCGGCGGCCATTGCCTCGTTGAGGGTGCGGGCCCCGAGCGAGCCACCGATAAGCAGCACCGTGGGCTTGCCGGCGGCGAGACCGAAATATTGCGCCGCCTCCACGCCGTGCTGCCGGGCGCTCAGAATATCGCTGCGGACAGGGTTGCCGGTGAGGATAATTTTCTCCTTCGGAAAGAAGCGCTCCATCCCCTCGTAGGCCACGCACACGCGGCGGGCGCGCTTCGCCAACAACTTGTTGGTGAGACCGGCGTACGAATTCTGCTCCTGAATGAGCGTCGGAATGTCGAGGTTGGCAGCAGCCAGCAACGTTGGGGCCGAGGCATACCCACCCACGCCCACCACCACCGCCGGCCGAAACTCCTGCACGATGCGGCGGGCTTCGCGCACGGCGCCGATGAGCTTGAACGGAAACGCCAGGTTATCAAGCGTCAGGCGGCGTTGCAGGCCGGCCACGCGCAGGCCTTTTATTTCGTAGCCCGCTTCGGGTACGCGCACCATTTCCATCCGGCCGAGGGCCCCGACGAACAGGATGACGGCATTGGGGTGGCGCGCCCGGATTTCGTTCGCAATCGCGACGGCCGGGTAAATATGGCCGCCGGTGCCGCCGCCGCTGATGATCACGCGCAGCGGAGCCGCCGAAGTAGGAGTTGTCACAGTGGGGAAAGAGCGCCGTTTGGCCCGGCAAAGATGCGGCTTTGGGGCCGATTACGCTAACGCCCCGTTCACGCCGCGCCTTGTCGGCCCGCCGTTACGCTCCCCTGCTACTCTACCACGTCGAGGGTGGCAAGGGCGGTGCGCAACTCAGCGAGTGTCACGGGGCGGTAGGCCAAGGCGTTGGGCAGCGGCTCGCCGACGGTAGCGGGTTGCAACGCGAGCCAAGTTTGCCCTTGCGCATCGGTGCGGATGGCGACTACCGTGACCGGCTCGCGGCTGGGCAGGTTGGCAAAATGTGCCTCGGTGCCGCGCGGCGTGCCGGCTATCACCACCCGCGCCCGCCGGAAAACGAGGCGCACATCGGCATCGGGGGCGCCCGTCGGCACGGTGTAGGCCACTTTAGGCGCACTCGTTTCGACGACACGCTGGGCGTTGACCCACCCAAGCTGCGGTGCATCGAGCAGGTACCGGCTACCGAGCAGATCGACCGGCGGCCGGCCGGTGCGGGCCGAGGCCGCAGCGGCCTCGGCGTCGGCGGGGGCGCCACGTACGGGGTGGTCGGCGTCGATGACGAACTGCGCCCGCGCCGAGTTTTCGCACGGCGCCCAATCGTCGGCGGGGCGGATTTCGACATCCATCGTTGCGTCTTCGTAGCAGAGAACGTAGAGCCGGGCGCGCATCGTGGTGGCCCGGCCAGAGCAAGTGCCCGCCCGCCACGAGCCCTTCAGCAGCGGCACGGCGTTTTGCAGGGCGATGCGTAGCTCGTCGTGGTAGCCCGTTGCGGGTTCCCAGTTACCGGCTACGCCGTTTTCGCTTACCGTAAAGCAAATCGTAAGTACATCGAGCCCTTCTTCGAGGGTTTTGGTGTAGCGCAGTACGCGGCCCGACTCGCTCCATTCCTTCCGCATGCGGCGGCGGTCGGAGGTGGGCATTTCGGCCAATAGTTCTTCGGCGCGGGTGGGTGTGAAATGAAGGCGCGCGCGCAGGGCGTTTTCGATGGAAGCCAGGCCCGGCAGATACATCGGGGCACGGGCGCGCACCACCTCGGCGGGGTCGGTGGTGGTGGGGTACCAGCGGGGGCCGTCGGCGGCCGAATCGGCGGTGTAGGCACGCATGGCGGGGCGCCGCGTACCACGTATGGGCAACGCGAGATGCAGATCGCGCCCGGCGCGCAGCGCGCACGGGCGGCCCGACGCCGTGGCTTCCAACCATACCCCGCCGCCGGTTTCGAGCAGTTGCCCGTCGGCGGCGCGGGTGTTGAGGTTGGCGAGCAGCACGTCGGGCACGCCCGCCAACTCGCGGAGACGCAGGGTGACGGGGCCGCTGAATTCGCGGGCCGTATCACCGGCAAGCACCAACGACCCGGCCGTGTAGTATACCAACGTACCCCCGACGGTGCGCAGCACGGTATCGCGGCGGGCGTTCAGGCGGAAGGTTTGCACGGGCGGCGCGGCCACTTGTGAGAGCCGGGCCAGCGGCCGTACCAGCACCGGCGCGGTGCTGTCGGGCACGAGCATCGTGGGCGCCGCCACCCGCGCCGCCCGCCCCGAACGGGTAGCCCGCGCGGGTGAGGCGGCCACTACCTGCGGGGCAGAAACAGCCGCCGCTACGGCCGGGCTGCTGGTTACGCCGGGCGCAACGGCCACGGCCGGGGGCACCGACGTGGCCACAGGCGCCGGCGCCGGAAGCGGGGATGCGGGTACAATAGCTGTTGCCACCCCAACCGGACGAACCACCTGAGCAATCGGTGCTTGAGGAACCGACCGAACGACGATAACGGGCGGCTTCGCTTTCGGCCGTGCCGATTGCCTGGCGCGCGGGGCA
The DNA here is from genome assembly GCA_031425525.1 of Hymenobacteraceae bacterium. GTDB lineage: Bacteria > Bacteroidota > Bacteroidia > Cytophagales > Hymenobacteraceae > JANNMJ01. The sequence goes on from JANPJM010000084.1 coordinate 16,700, forward strand.
GCCGGTCGGGTAATAGTTGGTTTCGGGAGCGAAGTTGCGGCCTTCGCGTACGTGGCGGCAGGCCGCGCGACGGGCTTCAGTACGGGCCGGATAGCCGGGCGGGCCACGGGACGGACCGCCGGGCGCGGCACCGGGCGGGCCGCCACCACCGACCGACTTGCGGGCTTACTCACGGGCTTACGCGCAACCGGCCGTTTCACCACCTTCCCGGCCAGCGGCTTGGAAGGCTTGGCCGAAACCACGGGCTCCACTACGGGCGGCGTGACGGGCGTAGAAGCGTACGCCGAAACGGGCGCCTTACCCGCTGGGGCAGCCCCGGCCGCGCGGGCTTCCGCTGATAACACCTCGGATTTGGAGCGCACCTCTACCGCCGCGCGGTCGGAGGAACAGGCGGCGAGCAACGCGCCAACGACCAAAAGCCACGAATGGCGCACGTGAGACGGGAAGAGGTGCTTCATCGGGTGACGAAGTTGGAAAAGAAAGGACGTTGCGCCAGCGGCGCGCGGCAGAACCGCGCAACATGCGCGCCAACGCCGATATTTTGCCCACGGTGCGAAGTGAACGCCGGTGAACGCGCGCTACCGGCCCGTGACCGGGGTTTGCGACGGGTTGAAATGAAAACGGCCCGCCCGCGACTGATTCGCGGGCGGGCCGTGGTAGCAACCGAGGGTTTCAGCCTAAGCCTTACGACATTACGTCGTTACGCCCTGCTGCGCCTGCCGGATGAGGTTGAGCGCCGAACCCGCCCGGAACCAGGCAATCTGCCCTTCATTGTAGGTGTGGTTGGCGGTGATGACTTCGATGGAGCCGTCGCGGTGGGTGAGGCGCACTTTTAGGGGCACACCGGGCGCGAAGGTATCGAGGCCGAGGATGTCGATGACATCGCCTTCCTCGATCTCGTCGTAGTCGGCTTTGTTGGCGAAGGTCAGCGCCAGCATGCCCTGCTTCTTGAGGTTGGTTTCGTGGATGCGGGCGAACGATTTCACCAGCACCACCCGCACGCCCAGAAAGCGGGGTTCCATGGCGGCGTGCTCGCGCGACGAGCCTTCGCCGTAGTTCTCATCGCCGACTACCACCGAGCCCACGCCGGCTGCCTTGTACGTGCGGGCCGTGCCGGGCACCGTCTCCGTGCCCTCGCCCATGGTGAGGGCGTTGCGCACGGCGTTGGTCTTGCCGTTGAAGGCGTTGGTGGCGCCGATGAGCATGTTGTTCGAGATGTTATCGAGGTGGCCCCGATACTTGAGCCACGGGCCGGCCATCGAGATATGGTCGGTGGTGCATTTGCCCTGGGCCTTGATGAGTAGGCGCAGACCGAGGAGGTCGCCGGTGCCGTTGGCGGCGAACGGCTCCAGCAGTTGGAGGCGGTCGGAGGTGGTGCTGACGGCCACTTGCACGCCCGAACCATCGGCGGCGGGCGCCTGGAAACCGGCATCTTCCACGGCAAAGCCGCGCGGCGGGAGTTCGAGGCCGGTCGGCTCGTCGAGGCGCACTTGCTGGCCGGCGGCGTTGGTGAGGGTGTCGGTGAGGGGGTTGAACGTGAGGTCGCCGGCGATGGCGAAGGCCGTCACCAACTCGGGGCTCGCCACGAAGGCGTGGGTGTTGGGGTTGCCGTCGTTGCGCTTCGCGAAGTTGCGGTTGAACGACGTGATGATCGAGTTGGCGCGGTTGGGGTCGTCGGTGTGGCGCGCCCACTGGCCGATGCACGGCCCGCAGGCGTTGGCCAGCACCACGCCGCCGATGGCGGCGAAATCGTCGAGGAGGCCATCGCGCTGGGTGGTGTAGCGCACCATCTCCGAGCCGGGCGTAATGGTGTACTCGGCGGCCACCGTGAGGTTTTTGTCGGCGGCCTGGCGCGCGACGGACGCGGCGCGCGTCATGTCTTCGTAGCTCGAATTGGTACACGAGCCGATCAGGCCGACCTCCAGCTTGGCGGGCCAGTTGTGCTGCCGCACGGCGGCGGCGAACTCCGAAATCGGCCACGCCGCATCCGGCGTGAATGGGCCGTTGACGTGCGGTTCGAGGGTGCTGAGGTCGATGTCGATGAGCTGATCGAAGTAGCTTTCCGGGGAAGTGTACACCTCCTCGTCGGCGCGGAGGTGGTGGCGCACGGCGTCGGCCAGCTCCACCACGTCGGCGCGGTTGGTCGAGCGCAGGTAATCGGCCATCTTGGCGTCGTAGGCGAACACCGACGTGGTGGCGCCGATTTCGGCCCCCATATTACAGATCGTGCCTTTGCCGGTGCAGCTCAGGCTCTCGGCGCCCTCGCCGAAGTACTCGACGATGGCGCCCGTGCCGCCCTTCACGGTCAGAATACCCGCTACTTTCAGGATCACATCCTTCGCCGACGCCCACCCGCTGAGCTTGCCGGTGAGGCGCACGCCGATGAGCTTCGGAAACTTCAGCTCCCAGGCCATGCCAGCCATTACATCGACGGCATCGGCGCCGCCGACGCCGATGGCGATCATCCCCAACCCACCCGCGTTGGGGGTGTGCGAGTCGGTGCCGATCATCATGCCGCCGGGGAAGGCGTAGTTTTCGAGTACCACCTGGTGAATGATGCCCGCCCCCGGCTTCCAGAACCCGATGCCGTATTTGTTCGACACCGACGCCAGGAAATCATACACTTCCTTGTTCTCGGAGTTGGCGATGGCGAGGTCTTGGTCGGCGCCGATCTTGGCCTGAATCAGGTGGTCGCAATGCACCGTGCTGGGCACGGCCACGGTAGCGCGCCCGGCGCTCATAAACTGGAGGAGGGCCATTTGGGCGGTGGCATCCTGCATGGCCACGCGGTCGGGGGCGAAATCGACGTACGTCCGGCCACGCTCGAAGGCGTGCGTCGGCACGGCGGAGGCGCCGTTGGAGCCCAACCCGCCGGCATCGGCGTAGAGGTGCGAATACAGAATCTTTTCGGTCAGCGTGAGCGGGCGGCCCACAACGGCGCGGGCGGCGGTGAGGCGCTCGGCCATCCGGCCATACACGGCGCGGATCATTTCGAGATCAAAAGCCATCGAAAAATCGTCGGTTTAAGTGAGTGTGCCGGAGATTGGCGGGTGCGGGCAAAGGTAACGCGGGGCGCGGGGTGGGGCAAGGGGGATAACTTGCGGAGCAATTCACTTTTTAAGACACGCTTTACAGAATGAAATACGCTTGGACGTTGCGCGGTTGGCGGTGGTTGGTACTGGGGATGTTGTGGGTAGCAGCGGGCGAGGCGAAGGCACAGGCGCCGACGTGGGCGTGGGCAGTTAGTCCCGGCGGCGGCGAACACATCCGAACCGTCGCGGATGCGGCCGGGAATGTGTACCTGACCGGCCGCACAAACGACACGCTACAGTTCGGCACCACTCTGCTGACCGGCGGACAGGTATTCATGTTCGTGGCGAAGTACAGCCCGAATGGCGTGGCGCAGTGGGGGGTGAAAGTGGATGGCTCCCTGATTCCGCGAGCGCTGGCCGTGGATGGCAGCGGCAACGTGTACCTGACTGGCGACATGTATGCCGCTTCGGCTACGTTCGGGGCCACGACGCTGACGAATGCCGCCCCCGGCGTGGGCTCCAGCGATCTGTTCGTGGCGATGATCAACCCCACAGGTAGCTGGCAGTGGGCGCGGAGCGTGGGCAACAGCTATTCGGAAAGCGGCCGCGGACTGGCTATCGACAACAGCGGTAATGTGATCGTGACCGGCGAATTCACTGGGTACTCAGTCAGCTTTGGTACCACGACCCTTCGGAATAGCAACCAGTTTTCCCCAAACTACGATGTGTTCGTGGCCAAGCTCAGCCCTACCGGCGTCTGGCAGTGGGCGGTCAGCGCCGGTGGCCCGAGCGTAGGCGGAGGCGACCACAGCGAAAGCGTTGGCCTCGACGCCGGCGGCAATGTGTACGTAGCGGGCTATTGCACTGATTCCGTCGCGACCTTCGGCACCCTTACGCTCACCGGTCATTATCACGACGCTTTTGTGGCCAAGCTCAACCCCACCGGCGACTGGCAATGGGTCAGGGGCGCCGGAGGACTGCGGGGGGAATTTGCCGATGGAATAGCCGTGAGTGGCGCGGGCGACGTGTACCTCACGGGGAGATATGACTCTCCTGCCGCCACGTTCGGGGCGTTTTCGCTCAGTTCACCGGGCGAAAGCAGGGCCTACGTGGCGAAGCTGAACTCCGCCGGCGTGTGGCAGTGGGCCACCGGCAGCAGGGGTACTATTCACCCGCAGGGTGGAATCGTACTCGACGGGGCGGGCAACACCTACTCGTCGGGCTTGTTTTCCACGCGTTCCGCCGACTTCGGCTCCCATACGCTGACAAACACCGGCTATCAGGCTTGCTACGTGGCCCGATGCAGCCCGGCCGGGAGCTGGCAGTGGGCAGTCAGCGCGGGTGGATACGCCGGCGGCGCTCAAATTCTGGGAATGAACCTCATGGGCCCCGACGATATCTGTGTAAGCGGCATCTATGAGCGCGCCACGGCCACCTTTGGTACTACGGTTCTGCCTACGCTGCCCAACAGACTACAGCAGGCAGCCTTTCTGGCCCGCCTGGGTGCTCACGGCGTCGGCCTACCCGAAGACGCCCCCCCCACCCCTCTCACCCTTACCCCCAACCCCGCGCACCACACCGTGCGCCTCACGGGCACCACCGCCCCCACCGCCACCCTGCTCGATGCTCTCGGCCGCACCGTGCGCGAGTGGCCGCTGGCGGCTTCCGGCGAACTCGATTTACGCGGCCTCGCCCCCGGCCTCTACACCGTGCGGGCCGGCACGGCCGCCCGGCGGTTGGTGGTGGAGTAGGCAAGCGAGAGCAACGGTTCCCGAGATCCCCTCAACGGTGGCCCCGGATACATCCGTGGTCACTAAAAAGCCCTTCGCGATGGCCCCGGATGTATCCGGGGCCACTACAAAGCCCTTCATGATGGCCCCGGATGTATCCGGGGCCGCAAAAAAGCCCTTTGCGGGGGCTCCGGATACATCCGGGGCCCCCGCAAAGGGCTTTTTGGGGGTAGCGGCCGGCGTGGGGCGCTAGAGCGTCTTTTTGCGGCTGCCCTTGGTAATGAACCCCGGCAACCCCGCATAGTCAAAATACTTCCGCGCCTGCTTCGGCTCTTTGCGGTGGACGTAGAGCGCGGCGCAATGCACCTCCCAGAGGCATTCGGCGAGGGCGATGCCCACGGGGCCCAGGTCGGCGATGGCGTCTTTGAGGGTGGTGCGGCTACTGGTTTTGGCCTTGAAAACGGCTTCGTACGCCGTGAGCAGCGCGCGGGCGGCGGCGCCGGGGCGCGGGCCGTCGGGCAGGGCGGGCAGGGTGGCGTCGGCGGCTTCGAGGGCTTCGGTGTAGGCCGTGAGGCGGGTGAGGCGGGTTTTCTTGGTGGCCTGGGTCAGGCCGGAGAGCTTGTCGGGGTAGAAAAGCGGGGCGTCGGCGGGGCGCGTGAGCAGGTAGGGTTGCAGCGTACTCACGTTGGTGGTGGTGATAAACGCCTTGAACTTGGCAAAGGCGTCGGTTTCGGTCTGGGTACCGGTTTGCGAGCCCCCCGCCGCCCCGATGCGCTCGACCAACTCGACGCGGAAGGCGTCGTGGGCCGCCTTGAGCGCCGCGCCGTGGCCGACAATGAGCGGATCGACGCCGGGCGCCGTCACCGCTTCGACCGCAAAATCAGCAAACTTGGCGAAGGCCGGGCGGCTGACGCCGAGCTTCAGCAGGAAGTTTTCGTACTTGTCATCTTGGTAAGCCATACCTGAAAAAGGGAATAAGTGAGCCGGAAAGGTAGGGAAGAAACGGGATATTGGGGCGGCGGCCCTACTCCCGGAAACCCCACCCTGGCCCCGCCGCAGCTAGGCGAATCGGCCGGTGAGGCGGTAGTTTTACGCGACCGACTTTACCAGCCCCCTATTTTCCCCCGATGAAAAACCCGTCCGCCGTTCACCTCCGCAAGCGGCTCGTGCTGCCTTTTCTGTTGAGCGTATTAGCCGTAGGGGCGCACGCGCAGCCCGTGCCCCGCGTAACCGGGCCGGGCGATGTGAATTGGGATACGCGGTTTGGGCCGCCGCCGGGCGGGCTGGGGCTGAATGGCGTAGTCGAAGACTTTGCTGAGTTACCCAACGGAGATATGATCACCGTCGGCTCCTTTCGGGATGCAGGCGGCAACCCCAACGCCGATGTCGTGGCCCGGTGGGATGGCACCACATGGCATTCGCTCGGAACGGGGCCTGGGTTCAGCATAGCGATTTCGGTAGTGATTGCGCCCAACGGCGATGTGATTGTCGGTGGACGGGGAGGTGTCGCCCGTTGGAACGGCACCACTTGGCAGAGCCTCGGCTCCGGCAGCTTCGGCACCACCTCGGAGGTCTGCGCCCTTTTGCTTTTACCCAACGGCGATGTGGTAGCCGGGGGAGGCTTTGTTAATTTGGGTGGCAACCCCTTGGCCGATGATATTGCCCGGTGGGATGGCACCACGTGGCAGCCGTTCGCCCCTGGGCTGAATAATACCGTATTTGCGCTTGCGCTGACAGCAAACGGCGATGTGGTGGCGGGCGGCGCTTTTGTCAACGCGGGCGGCAATCCCGACGCCGATTGCATTGCCCGGTGGGACGGAACAGCTTGGCAACCGCTTGGTAGCGTCTTCAACAATTACGTTTTCGCCGTGCGCGTCCTGCCTGATGGTTCAGTCCTGGCGGGTGGTTCTTTTATGAACGCGAGCGGCCAGCCTGATGGCGTGGCCCGGTGGGACGGATCCGCGTGGCAACCTTTAGGCGCTGGCGTAGGCGGAGTAGCTATCGCCCTCGATCTGGCGCCGAACGGCGACATCGTGGCGGGTGGCGGTTTCAGTGATAGGAGCAGCACGAGTCGCAATGGCATAGTCCGGTGGGACGGCACCACGTGGCAATCGCTGGGAACGGGCGTGGACGGTGTCGTATGGGGGTTGCGGGTCGCGTCGAACAATGATGTATTCGTCGGTGGCGCGTTCGATGCCGTCGGCGACAGCAGCAAGCCGATGTCACGCATTGGCATCTACCACACCCCCACCGGCGTCGGCCTCCCCGAAACCGCCTCCTCCCCCACCGCCTTCACCCTCGCCCCCAACCCCGCGCACCACACCGTGCGCCTGACGGGCAGCACCGCCCCCACCGCCACCCTCCTCGATGCCCTCGGCCGCACCGTGCGCGAGTGGCCGCTGACGGCTTCTGCGGAGTTGGATGTACGCGGCCTCGCCCCCGGCCTCTACACCGTGCGGGCCGGCACGGCCGTCCGGCGGTTGGTGATCGAGTAAACGCGCCAAGCGCGCGCGTTTCGCCCCACGCCTACCTTCGCCCCGTGCAACCCGCGCCGGGCGGGGGCGTTTGCCGACATCCTATGCGTTGCTTCTCTCTATTCCTCCTGGCGGGCCTATCGGGCCTCGCCGCCTGCTCCGGCTCCGGCACTTCCGCTTCTGATACCGACCGCGCCGCTACCTCCCCGCCCCGCCTGGCGCGCGGCCCGTGGTACGGTACCCTCGCCGTCACGGGCGGGCGCCGCCTGCCGTTCGAACTGGAGGTACTGCCCGATTCGGGCGGCCACCCGCGCGCCCGGCTCCTCAACGGCGGCGAAAGTTTCCTGCTGACCGATTTCGAGACGATCAGCGACAGCACCGGCGGCCCCGATTTGCTTAAGATCGGGCTCCACGTCTACGATGCCGCCCTCGTGGGGCGCGTCACGCAGGCCGGTTTCAACGGTTACTGGCAGAAGTACGACGCCAAAACGCCCTACCGCGTGCCGTTCAAGCTGCGGCCGGGCCGCACCAAGCCCGCCCCCGCCGAGCAAGCCGTCGATTTCAGCGGGCGCTGGGCCGTCACCTTCACCGATCCCGCCGATTCGAGTCAGTATCCCGCCGTCGGTGAGTTCAAGCAGCGCGACAACCTCCTGAGCGGCACCTTCCTGACCACCACCGGCGATTACCGCTACCTGCGCGGCACCGCCCGCAAAGATTCCGTACGCCTCTACACCTTCGACGGCTCGCACGGCTACGTCTTCGAGGCGCGGCAGCAGCCCGACGGCTCGTTGCAGGGCGATTTCTGGTCGGGCCTGCAAGGGCACGAAACCTGGACGGCCCGCCGCGATGCCCGCGCCGCCCTCCCCGACGCCGAAACCCTCACCGGCATGCGCCCCGGCGAAACGCGCCTCGCCTTCACCTTCCCCAACATCTACGAAGGCGGCAGCATCTCGCCCGCCGACCCCAAGTACGCCGGCAAAGTGGTGGTGGTGCAGCTACTGGGTTCGTGGTGCCCCAACTGCCTCGACGAGAGCAACTTTCTCGCCCCGTGGTACCGCAAGAACAAGGCGCGCGGCGTCGAGATCATCGGCCTCGGCTTCGAGCGCCCCGCCGATCAGGCGCAGGGCGCCGCCAAGCTCCGCCGCCTGCGCGAGCGCCTCGGCATCGAGTACGATATCGCCATCGCCGGGCAAGCATCCGCTGCCGCCGCGAGCGCCGCGCTGCCGCAACTTCGGCAGGTGCTGGCCTTCCCCACCACCATTTTTCTGGGCAAAGACGGCACCGTGCGCAAGGTGCATACCGGCTTCAGCGGCCCCGGCACCGGCACCTATTACGCGGAATGGCAAGCCGATTTCGAGCGCACCATCACCGCGCTGCTCGCCGAGAAGTAGCCGCCCGTGTCGGGCATAGCCCCCAACGGGCGAGCTTAGAACGTGTTCCGCCACATCATACTCTCCACCGGACGCACCGTGCGCTCGTTGTACTTCGCCGATGATTTGCGATTGTACGGGTTATCGATGCCCCCCTGCACCGTGAAGTAAATGAGTTGCCCGATGGGCATTCCGGCGTACACGCGCACCGGTTTCGAGACCGATATTTCGAGCGTCCAGGTATTCGAGAAGCCCACATCGCCTTTACCGGCGGTGGCGTGAATGTCGATCCCGAGGCGCCCGACCGAGCTTTTACCCTCCAGAAACGGCACGTGGGCGTGGGTTTCGGTGTACTCTTCGGTTACGCCGAGGTACAGTTCGCCGGGGCGCAGCACGAAGCCTTCGGGGCCTATCTCGAAATGGTCGATCTGGTTGTGGGCGCGCGCATCCAGCACGGCATCGCGGTAGGTGGCGAGGTAGCGGCCCAGGTGGACATCGTACGAATTGGTGCCGAGACAATCGGCCGCGAACGGCTCGATCACGATGGTACCCAGCGCCATTTCGGCGCGAATTTGCTGGTCGGTGAGGATCACGCGAAGGGAGTGAGATTGACGGGTTATAGCTCTTCGGAACGCGGTGCGGCCGTTCCGACTTCTTCTGCTTCTTCTGTTTCTGCAACCGCCGCCGGGGCCGATACGGCCATCGTCGCCGCGAGCGCGGGCGCGGCCACGAACGCCACCGGTTCCAACTCGGCCGCGCCGAACGCATCGGCTTCGGGCGGCGCGGCCAACGCGTCGGCCAAACGCAGTTCCAGCTCGCGGATGCGGCCTTTCAACTCATCGACCTCATCGGCGAGCAGCTCGAAACGCAGCTCCACGGCCCGGTGGCGGGCCTCCTCGGCGAGGGTCGGCGGGAGATGGTCGTCGGGGGCGACGGGTACGGCAAGTGTCTCACCTTCAAACGGCCGCGGGGTTTGCGCCCGCAACGCCGGCACCACCACGAACAGCAAGTACGCCACCCCGCCCGCCGCGCCCAGCGCCAGCAGCAGCGTGAGCGTAGCGCGCCAGCCGCCCCCGGCAGCGGGCGCCGGGCCGGTAGCAGGCGCCACCGCATCGGGCGTAGGCGTAGCCGTCTGGTTGAGGGCATCAACCTGCGCTTCCGAGGCATCGGCGGGCGACTCGTCGGCGTCGCGCGCGTCGTCTTCATCGATGGTGGCCCCGGCGAGGGTATCGGGCTGGCGCGCCTCCCCGATGTCCTCCCCCGACGCATCATACTGCGCCACAGCTTGCTTGATGGTGCCTTCGAGCTTGCGAATCAGCGCCGCGCGGTCTTCGCGCCGGGCCGCTTTGGCGAGGAAGAACTCGAAGTTGGCATCGAGCAGAATACCGCGCAACCCCTTCTCAAACGCCGCCAGCGTAGCCGGGCCGTTGCCGAAGCGGCCTTTGTACTTCTCGGCTTCGTCGTTGTAGTTCAGAAACAGCTTCTCGAACCCGGCATCGCCGTTGAAATCCTTGAACGCGCGGCGGTCGGCGCGGGTCAGCAGTCCGGCGGGGAATTTCTTGCGCGCAAAGCGGGCATCGTACACGCCCTCCATCGTCTGCAAATTGAGCCGATCAACCGTGCGGTCGAAGAGGGCTTTGTTGGCGGCGGCATCAGCGGCAAGAGCAGGCACCCACCCACTCAGCAACAACAGCAGGAAAACGACAAAAGAACGCATCGCGGTAAGGGATTTTAGGGGGAAGCCAACCGTTCCACAAAGTAACGTTCCACAGATGATAGTGAGGTAACGGGAGCCAGCGCGCCAGCGCAGATTCCCCTCCTGCGAGCGGCTTGCCGCGAAGTAGGAGGGGTGGCTGACCGAAGGTCAGCCGGGGTGGTCCCGCATAGTGCCCAGAGTGGCTGAGCTGATGCGGTTAGGCTGAGACAGTTGAGCTGGTGGCATTGGGGTGGCATCGCGGGGGACCACCCCGCCCCTTCGGGGTACCCCTCTTACTTCGCGCCGCTGGCGCTCGCAGGAGGGGAATTTTCGGGCTAACGTCTGCGCACCCTCCCTCACCCCTACCCCTCGTGCGCTTCCACCAGCGCCTCGCGGTTCGCCACCAGATACTGCTCGATCAACTCATCGGTCAGGGCCACGCTCACGAACAGCGCCTCGTATTGCGAGGGCGCCAGGTACACCCCACGTTTCAGCATCGCCTGGAAATAGCGCGCGAAGAGCGCCAAATCGCTGGTTTGGGCTGATGGGAAATCGTACACCCGTTTGGTGGTGAAGAAGATCGAGAACATCGACCCTACCTGGTTGATCGTGTACGCCGGTAAGCCCAGCTCGTGCAGGTTGCGCTTCATCCCGCCCGTGATGCGGTCGGTGAGGCGGCTCAATTCGACGTACACCGCCGGGTGGTCGTGGAGGTAGCGCAGCATGGCGAGACCGGCGGCGGTGGCAATCGGGTTGCCCGACAGCGTGCCCGCCTGATAGACTTTGCCGACGGGCGCCACGCAGTCCATAATGTCTTTTCGGCCGCCGTACGCCCCTACCGGCAGGCCGCCGCCGATGATTTTGCCGAGCGTCGTCATGTCGGGCACTACGCCGAACAGTTCCTGCACGCCGCCGGGCGCCAGGCGAAAACCGGTCATCACCTCATCGAAAATCAGCACGGCGCCGTGTTGCGTGCAGAGCGCGCGCAGCGTTTCGAGGAAGCCGGGGTCGGGCGAGACGAGGCCCATATTGCCCGCCACCGGCTCGACGATCACGGCCGCAATCTGGCCGGGGTTGGCATCGAACAACCGCCCGACAGCCGCCGCATCGTTGTACGGCGCCGTGAGCGTATCGAGCGCCGTACCGCGCGTAACGCCCGCCGAATCGGGCTCGCCGAAAGTGGCCGCGCCGGAGCCCGCCGCGATCAGAAACGCGTCGGCGTGGCCGTGGTAGCAGCCTTCGAACTTGATGAATTTCTCGCGGCCCGTGTACCCGCGCGCCGCCCGGATGGCGCTCATGCACGCCTCCGTGCCCGATGAGGTGAGGCGCACCTTCTCGACGCTCGGCACCATCGTCGCGATCAGCTCGGCCATCTCGACCTCGCGCCGCGTGGGCGCCCCGAACGACAGCGACGCCGGCAGCGCCGCGCGCACGGCGGTCTCCACGATTTCCGGGGCGTGCCCCAGAATCATCGGCCCCCACGAGTTGATGAGGTCGATATACTCGTTGCCATCGACATCGCGCAGGAACGCGCCGCGCGCCGATTCCATAAACACCGGTTGCCCGCCGACCGCCCGAAACGCCCGCACCGGCGAATTGACGCCGCCGGGGATGGACTGTTGCGCGCGCTGAAAAAGCTGTTGAGAGGTGGGGTGGGTCATCAGAAAAAAGTAGCGTGGTTTGCGGGTAAACCGCATCGCGGCCGCATCGGCTGCAAAGAAACGGCTCCCTCCGCGCCTGTGCCTTTTTTACGCCACCACAATGCCCGTGCGCTTGATGGTTTCGATGAACGGGTCGCCGGCCTCGTTGGCGAAGCGCCGGGTGCTGAAGGTGTGGGGTGCGATGTCGGCGTACTTCCACAGGAGGTGGGTGAAGGGCCGAATGTTTTTGTACCCTGCGTTGATAAACTGGTCCGCCACGATGGCCACATCTACGTCTGACCACTGATGCGGCGTCCCGTGCGCGCACGAGCCGAACAGAATGATCTGCCGCACCGGAATTAACGCCCGCAATTCTTCGGCGAAGCGCCCGACAATATTCAGGGCAGCTTCGCGAGTAAGAAGTGTCGGAGTGAGTTGGTGCGGTTCCATAATGGGTGAGCCTGAGCGGCCATCAGTTGACTGCAATAGCGTGACGATCATTCAGCATATCTTTGACTCAAGACACCAGAGTTATGATCAAGCCAGACGACCAGCAACAGCAAGAATCTACTTACGAACTTTACAAACTGTACCGGTCGTATATTGAACACGAAGATGACCTGATTAATCAGCGCATTAGTGCTTTGCTCACCGTTCAATCTTTTCTAATCGGCACGTACGGTTTTTCGTACCAAAAAAGATTTGAAATCGCTGTTAATTTAGCAAAAGACAACATATTGGCAGACAGGCGCGCGCAGACTGAGACCCAGGCTATCCCAAAGACTGTCAACCACGCGGCTATCGAGCGCAGCCAACATCAATTTGATATATTCTTGCTTAGTCTTGCGTTTATAGGTGCAGTAACGGCTTGGCTTGCGTCGCGCTCAATCACGCATGCGCACAACGCTATTCTATCTCTTTACACCAAGTGGAGAGACCTAGCGTGCTTAAATCGGCATAGCAATCATCTCCCTGTTATTATAGGAGGGGGTGATGAGAAAGCGGCAGGTAGCGGCCTAAATTTTTCTCGAACCCTACCACCCATACTTCTCATCCTGTGGGTTCTTGCGGCGCTTGCAACATTAATTGAGCTGAAAATTCAGGTTTCTTTTATGAAATAAGGGTGCTTTTTTAAGTCTTAGACTACAACCGCCTTATTTTTTGGCAGCATTCTACCCCTAATCTGCACCTATCGACCAGCAGACTCCTGCCACCCACCTTACTCCAGCCTCCACGGCCCGGCAGAGCTCTGCCACCCACCCCGCCCAAGCCCCGACCACCCGGCAGACGTCTGCCAACCAGCCCGCCCCAGCCCCGAATGCCCGGCAGAGTTCTGCCACCCACCCCCGCCCAGCCCCAAGCGCTTGGCAGAGTTCTGCCAACCAGCCCGGCCGTTACCGGAGAGCCTGGCAGAGTTCTGCCAAGCTCTCCGGTAACGGCCGGACACGGAAACAGAGAATTTTCAGGCGTCTTCGCCTAGCCAAAATACAATTCGGCTAGCCGGCGGGGTGCGCGAAGGGCAGCGAAGCGAGGTTATCGTCTTCCTCCGGCTTCCCGGTGGATTGCGGGAAGGGGAAATAGGCGTAGCCGGCTTCGGGCTGGAGGTAATGCTTCTGCTGCACACCCGCGTAGGCGAAGTAGAGGCCGTCGCAGACGTGCACCTCTTGCTCGTCGATGGCGGCGGAGGCTTTGCGCTGATCGCCGGTTTCGACGGTTCGGCCCTCGACGGCGTCCTTGATGCGCTGCTTCCAGGTGGTAGCCTCGCTGGCGGGCACCTTGGTTTGGGCGCCGTAGGTGGCAGTGATCCGGTCGAGGTAGTAGGTGGCGCGACCGAGGATGTTGGTGGTGTCGGCTTGGTACAACGTATCCATCCCGCCGGGGAAAATATCGATGCGCTCGGTCTGGGCGCGGTCGGGGAAGGCGGGGAATACTTTGGTGGTGTTGGTAAGCCGGGCGTATTGCAAAAACTCGCGCACTACTTTTTTGAGCGAAGCGGCGGTGGCCGACCGGCCGCGCGTCCCCTGCTGGTCGTGGCGGGCGCGCAACTCCTGCACGAGCGGTTCGAGGAGGGCGATTTCGGCGGCGAACGCGACGGCTTCGCGCTGGAGGTTGGCGAGGGTGGCTTCGGCGAAGGCGAGGAACTCGTCGTCGGACAGGCTGGCGGCCAGGGCGTCGAAAAAGTTGACGAAATAGGTCTTGTTGGTCATGGCTACAGGGAAAAAGGGTGATTGCCGGGCCGAAGGTATACCGGGCAGCGACATATAGCCGTCGCCCTGCAACCACCCGCCCTCCCACCCCGCCCCTCCCCTACTTAACCACCTCCACCAACCTATTCGTGAGCCGCAGCACGCTCACCCCCTGATTATCACGCGCCCCGCCGGGGTAGCCCAGCGCCGGCGACAGCGGCCCCGGTTGCAGCCCGCGCTTGGCTAGCCCGGCCGCGAGGCCCGCGCCGCCCGGCCGCACCAGCGGCCCGAAGGTGAAGAGCAGTTCGAACCCGGCGCGGGCAAACTCGCTGGGGGGCACGCCGTAGCGCGCCTGCCAGGTGCGCCGAAACTGGCGGCTCGCGGGGGCGATGGCGTCGCGGTAGGTGGGCGCCAGAAAGTAAAACTCGCGGTCGGTGAACTGGTCGAGGCTCAGTTCAGGCATTTCGAGCCACGCGGCGGGCGCCAGAATCGGCAGCCGCCGATTGTCGCGCTCCAGCCGGCCGCACACCTGCTGGGCGGCGTTCTTTTCTTCGGAAGCCACCACCAGCACGCCCGTTTCGAGCGAATCGAGCGCCAAGGCATTGACCTTTTCGGTCATTTTGGTGCGGTAGGTCTGCGACGAGATCGTTTCCTCATCGCTGATTTTGCCGCCCAACGCTTCGTACGCCGTCCGAAATTCGGCGGCAAACGCGGCGTCATCCTTCGTGTCCTCGACGAGCAAAACGGCCGTTTTCGGCTCGAAGCGCGCGTACGCCAGCGCGGCGGCGGTGCGGGCCTGCGTCTGCACGCTCGGCCGGAAGAGGTACAAGGTGGGATTGTCCGCGAGCAGCGCGCCATCCTCCGACAGCGGGTTCACGACGGGCGTTTGGCGCGCGGCGGCCTCGCGCGCCACCAACCGGCTGGGCGCCTTGTAAATCGGTCCCACGATCAACTGCACCCCGCTCAAGTCGGGCCTAGCGAGGAGCGCTTTGGTCGCCACCGTGTCGTTGCCGAGATCAAAAGCGCGCAAATCGACGGGCGTACCGAGGGCCGTGAGCGAATCGGCCGCCAGGCGCAGCCCGGCGTACAGCTCCTGCCCAAATTGCGAGCGGCGCGGGTCGCTGTCGTCGAGGCCGAGCGGCAGCAGAGCGGCCACCCGGATCGGCGCGTTGGCGGCGCCTTCGGTGGTGCGCCCGCCGAAACCCAGACGAATCATCAGCGCATTTACTTCGGCCACCAATTCGCCATCCGGCATTTCGTTGAGAATGGTGCGCGCGCGGTCGGGCTCACCGAGGGCTTCCGCCAGCTGGGCTTGCAGCAGAATCACGTCGGGGATGCCCGCCCACTTGGGTTGCGCGGTGCGCAAGCGGCGCAAGAGCGGTTCAGCTTCCCGCGCCCGCGAATCGCGCAGCGCCGCCACGGCCCACAGGTAGGTGGCGGCGTTGGTCAGCGGCCCCGGTTTGAGCGTGTTGCCGATGGTGAGCGTTTGCAGTTCGGCGAGGGCAAACCGGTATTTACCGGCCGCCATCAGGGTTTTGGCGCGCTCATAGCGCGCGGTTTCGGTGCCAATGGCGGCCTTCGGCGGTGGTTCGGGCACGCCGGTTTGCGCCGCCACCGACCCGCCCGACAGCAGCAGCGCGAGCAGCAAAACTCGAAACATCATTCCCATTCGATGGTGGCCGGGGGCTTGGAAGATATGTCGTACACGACGCGGTTTACGCCCTTCACCTGATTGATGATGGCGTTGGAAACGTCGGCGAGGAACTCGTACGGCAGGTGGGCCCAATCGGCCGTCATGCCGTCTACGCTGGTCACGGCGCGCAGGGCCACCACGCGCTCGTAGGTGCGTTCGTCGCCCATCACGCCCACCGTTTGCACGGGCAGCAGGATGGCGCCGGCCTGCCAGGTTTGGTCGTAGAGCCCGGCGCGGCGCAGGTGGTCGATGAAGATGCGGTCGGCGCGTTGCAGAATGTCCACTTTTTCGGGCGTCACTTCGCCCAAAATGCGGATGCCCAAGCCGGGGCCGGGGAACGGGTGGCGGTGCAGAATCAGCGGCGGCAAGCCCAATTCGGCGCCCACCCGGCGCACTTCATCCTTGAACAATGCGCGCAGCGGCTCCACCACTTTCAGGTGCATCCGGTCGGGCAGACCGCCCACGTTGTGGTGGCTTTTGATGGTGACACTCGGCCCGTTGACCGACACCGACTCGATCACATCGGGGTAAATCGTGCCCTGCGCCAACCATTTGGCATCGGCCCCGATGCGGTGCGCCTCCCGGTCGAAGACCTCGATGAACGTGCGCCCGATGGCTTTGCGCTTGGCTTCCGGGTCAGTGTGACCGGCGAGGGCAGCGTAGAACTCCGCCCGCGCATCGACGCCCACCACGTTGAGCCCCAAATCCTGGTACGAGTGCAGCACGCCCGCAAATTCGTCGTGGCGCAACAGGCCGTTATCCACGAAGATGCACCGCAGTTTCGGGCCGATGGCGCGGTGCAGCAACAGCGCCGCCACGCTCGAATCGACGCCCCCGCTCAGCCCCAGCAGCACGGTATCGGCGCCGAGCCGGGCTTGCAGATCGGCGACGGTCTGATCGACGAAGTGCGCGGGCGTCCAGTCAGAAGCGCACCCGCAAATCCCGTGGACGAAGTTGGCCAACAGCACCTTGCCATCGGCCGAGTGCGTCACTTCCGGGTGAAACTGAATGCCCCACGTCGGCTGGCCCTCGATGCGGTACGCCGCCACCGGCACCGCTTCGGTACCGGCAATCAGGCGAAAACCGGCGGGCGCGCGCGTAATGGTATCGCCGTGCGACATCCACACCACCGACCCCGGCGCCATGCCCGCGAGCAGCGGGTCGGAGCCATCAATGGTTTCGAGCCGCGCCCGGCCGTACTCACGCGTCAGGGCGGGCGCCACCTCACCGCCCGCCTGGTGGGCCAGCAGTTGCGCCCCGTAACACACCCCCAGCACTGGAATCTGCCCCAGAATACCGCTCAAATCGGGCAGCGGCGCATCCGCCTGACGCACCGAACACGGCGACCCGCTCAGAATGACGCCCTTGATGTGCGGCCCCAGCGCCGGAATCTTGTTGAAGGGATGAATCTCGCAGTACACATTCAGCTCGCGTACGCGCCGCGCGATGAGCTGCGTGTATTGCGAGCCAAAATCGAGGATAAGGAGCTGATCGGCCATAGGTGGCCGCAAAGGTAGGCGGGCGGGTGTAGGCGGTAAGTGCTTGCCGACCTAAAACCTATTGGCTCCGTATGGCGTCTACTTTCGCTATTCTCTGCACAGTAGACAGTGTTCTTGACCCGCTTCGTGCTATCTAAAATAGTTTTGTCATTGCGAGGAGGAGGCTCGGAGTTTACCCTGAGGTATGAAGGGACGACGTGGCAATCCTCGTTGGCTCGGTAATGTGGTTGAGTCAATGTAGTGCAGTGCGCACCGAGCAAACGAGGATTGCTTCATCGCAAAGCCTCCTCGCAATGACAGAACATGGTAAACTTCATCCTCATTTCTTGAAACGCTTATCTCTATTGGCGGCCCTACTCCTCTCCGCCTGCACGCCCGAGCGCGACCCCATAGCCGCCGATGCCGCGCTCGCCCGCGCGTTTCACGCGCAAAACCGCCGCGCCGATTTCTCGGAGTTCGACGGCGTGACGGTGCGCGTTTCGCGCCCCGTGCTGCGCAACGATGTCACGGTACTCGGCCACGTCTACGCTATCAGTTTTTGCTCGGAAGTGGTCGATGTGCGCGGCTACCGCGCCACCTCCGACCTCACGTTCACCTACTCCGACTGGCCCCCGATGCAGCACGAGCTAGCGCGCCGCGTGCGCCGCGACTCCATCGGCCAGCAGACGCTGGCCGCGCTGTTTCAGGTGCCCCCCCAACAGGCACGAACGGCGTTCGCGTCGTGGGCCGCCACCGCCGTCGAGCGGTTCAAGGCGCTGAACCCGCCGCGCGCCCTCACCCCCACCGGCCGCGAGGTGCGCGCCGTGCGGGCGTGCGTATCGGCCGAAGGCCACCCGGTATACATCGAGCTGGCTTCCGGCCTGGAACTGTTTTACCTGCCGCCCGATACCGAGAACAGCCTCTACTGGACTAAAAAACGGCGCCAGTACCAGCAGCTCGCGCCGCAGTGGTACTGGCGCCGCCGGGCAACGCCCGAAATCACGGCCGATAACCCGGCCGGGGTGTAACGCAACGTGCTAATCCTGCGCGGGCCGCGCAACTCCGCTTGCCAATTTCTCGCCAAACTCCTGGTCGCGTGAACGCGTGGGGTTGCTCAAATCGACGTTGCCCTCGGTTTCAAAACCCGGCCCGGAAGCGTTCTCACCAGCGGTCTCGTGGTCGTTACCGCCCTGCGGCGCAGTTTCGGAGCCACCGATGTGCAGGTTTTCGAGCTGGTCTTTCTGGCCCGTGCGCTGGGTGTAGCCGTTGGCGCCGATGTTGCGCCGCGCCGACGCATCGCCGCCGACGGTACCGTTCGATTCGCCCTGCTGATATTCTTTTTCGGCTTCGAGCTTGCGGTCGTACACAAATTTCTTGTTCGGCGCTTCGTACTGCTCGGCTGTGCGGTCGGTTTTCTGCTGATGGCCTTTTTCGACGGAATCGTCGGCGGATGCATCAGGGGAGAGGTTTGTTTCAGTCGCCATAAAGCGGGAGTGGCGGCGGGAAAAGCGCTGCCGCTCTGCCCTACGCCATTGAGCGGGGGCCGGTTGTCCGGTGGGGGGCGCTGCGGGTTCGCCCCTCAACCGACGCGCCCCCCGCAGCGTACTTTCGCCCCCATGGCGCTCCCCTCCTCCCCTGACCCCACTCCTACCGAGTGGCGCAAGCTCTGGCACCCCGATCACCTGAACACGTGGCAGTACCTCGCGCTCGTGGGCCTCGTGATGACGGCCGCCGCCCACGCCCTGTTGCAACTGACCAGCCGCGTGCTGCCCGGTTTCGGGTGGCTTTATATCGTCTGGGCAGTGGTTTTCGTCCTCGGCACCATCCGCAACCTCACCCACGTACCCGACCCCGACGATCACCACCACCATTGAGTGGTAGTGCGGACTTCAATCCGCAGTTTGACAACACGGCTGCGTATAAAACTGCGGATTGAAGTCCGCACTACAAACAAAACCGCCCCGTGCTGAGAGATTCAGCACGGGGCGGTTTGCGTGTTTGACTACGGAATCGGTGCCCTACAGCGTCGCCGTCATGTAGGCTTCGTTCATCGTAGGGGCCGTGGCGCCGCCGGCTTTTTCTAGGGTCAGCACCAGCGATTTCAGGCCGCCGATGGGGTTCATCTGCACCAAGCCTTCGTTCATCTTCTCGGGGCGAAGCGTACCGGCGTCGGTAGCTTTAGCGCCATCCATTGCCCATAACTGATACATCTGACCGGCGGGCGCCTCGGGCAAGCGGCTCACATCGATGAACAACTCGCGGGTGCTGGCATTGTAATAAGCCACGGCTAACGACGACGCCGATTTGGGCGTGCCACGCAACACAATGGCGCGGTAATCGGCGCTGGCGATGACCTCGCGGTCGCCTTTATTTTTCTGGATCAGATTCGAGACTCGAAAAGAATCCTTCTCGTAAGCGGCGTTGTCGATTTTGGCGGCCTGAAGCTGCTCCTCCGTATCGCGCCAATTGGAGTAGAACGAAAACGTAGCGAAGAGCGCCAACACGAGCGCCGCGCCAAGTACGATGAGCGGTAGTTTGGCCGGACGGGCGGCGATAGTCGTTTCTTCTTCCATACGAAGGGGCGCCGCCGACACAAGCCGGCAGCCAACAGGCAAAGGGGGGATGGGCGATTTGGGTGGTTTCGGGGGACGAAGGTAAAAGCCAAAACCCGCGCGCGCCGCGCGGCGCTTTACAAAACTGCGCAAACCGCGTTCAACTTGCCGGGGCGCGGGCCGTACCTTCGGAATCTATGCCGTTCCAAACCATCAACCCCGCCACCGGCGCGCACGTGGCCGCCTTTGCGTCGCACACCGCCGCCGCCGTAGAAAAGCGCGTGTAAATGGCCTCTACCGCCGCAACTGCGTGGGCCGCTACGCCACTCGCTGCACGCGCCGCCACGTTGGCACCCCTTATCGAGGCGTTGCTGGCCCGCGCCCCGGAACTCGCGCATCTGGCCGCCCTCGAAATGGGCAAACCCGTGGCCCAAGGTCGTGCTGAAGTGGAAAAATGCGCCGCTGCCATTAGATATTTTGCCGACTACGGCCCCGCTTTTCTCGCCGACGAAGCCTTGCCGCCCGCGCCCGACGGCACCGGCCGCCGCCTGCTCACCCACGACCCGCTGGGCGTGGTGCTGGGCGTAATGCCGTGGAATTTTCCGTTTTGGCAGGTCGTGCGGTTCGCTCTACCCACGCTACTGGCGGGCAATGCCGTGCTGGTGAAACACGCCCCCAACGTGCCGCAATGCGCCGCCGCACTGGCCGAAATCTTTGGCGCCGCGCTGCCCACCGGGCTCTACGCCGACCTCCGCATCGAGCCCGAAACCGTGGGCGTGCTGCTCGCCGACGCGCGCGTGGCCGCCGTCTCGCTCACCGGTTCCGAGCGGGCCGGGGCAAGCGTGGCGGCCCTGGCCGGGCAGCACCTCAAGCCCGCCGTACTGGAGTTGGGCGGCTCCGATGCCTTTGTGGTGCTGGCCGACGCCGACGTGCCCGCTTCCGCAGAAGCCGCCGCCCGTTCGCGCCTCCATAACACGGGGCAGAGCTGCATATCGGCCAAACGCTTCATTATAGAGGCGGCCGTCTACGACGAATTTCTGGCCGAGCTGACCACGCGCTTGCAAGCCGCCACCGGCGGCGACCCCACCGCGCCCGACGCGCCCGCCACCCTGACCTATGGCCCACTAGCGCGCTTGGATTTGGCCGCGCAGCTCACACAACAAGTGGCGGCTTCGGTAGCAGCCGGCGCGGTGGTGGCGTTGGCAGGTGGGCAACCAACGCCCGATTCGGCTTTTTTTCACCCCATGATTCTCACCGACGTGCCGCCCGCTTGCCCGGCTTGGCGCGAAGAATTGTTCGGCCCGGTGGCCGTCGTGCAACGCGCAACGGATGAAGCCGACGCCGTGCGCCTCGCCAACGATAGCACCTACGGCCTCGGCGGCGTGGTCTGGACGCGCGACCCCGCCCGCGCCGAGCGTGTGGCGCGCGCCCTGCGGTGCGGTTATGTAATCGCGAATGGCATGACGGCCTCAACCCCGGAACTACCCTTCGGCGGGCGCGGGCGCAGCGGCTGGGGCCGCGAGCTGGGCGCGTTGGGCGTGCGGGCCTTTATGGCACCCAAAACGTTGGTTCTATAGCCGTCAAACGACAAAATATGACTGGCGTGGTGCAGGCAATGGCTGCGGCAGACACAAAAAAAGCACCCCGCAAATGCGGAGTGCCTTTCTGAGCTATGAAAACAAACTTAGCTACCACCGAAACAACCAGCCTAGGCTGGCTACCCCGTCAATAACGAGTCAAAATTCGTTAACAGATTGTTAAGTTCCAAACAATTCGCTGCTTATTTTGCAAATAATCAGGTGAAACGTCGGAATCTACCGGCCAACCGAACAGATTACGTGGTCAATCGAAACGGCAAACCGGGCGGTATCTTTGTCGAACTCCGCACTGACGCGCCAACGAGGCTGCGCGGCGGGCACTTGGCGCGTTCGGCGCGCCTTTCCAACTGATATTTTGCTATGGCTTGTGGTTCATGTTCAACCGGCGGCGGGTGCAGTCCGGCGGGCTGCGGCTCGAAGGGAAGTTGCTCGTCGGGCGGCTGTAATCGGCTCAATGTTTTTGATTGGCTGAGTGATATGACGGCGCCAGGCGTCGGCGTCGAAGAGTTTGATTTTGTGGAAGTGCGCTTCAAAGGCGGCCGCAAGGAGTTTTACCGCAACCAACAGCACACGCGCCTGACCATCGGCGATGCCGTGGTGGTAGACGTACCGGGCGGTGGATGGCACATCGGACACGTCTCGCTGCGCGGCGAGCTGGTGCGGTTGCAGATGCGGAAGAAGAAGGTGGAAGCCGGCCCCGAAATCAAACCGATTCAGCGGGTAGCGAATGAGACCGAAATCTCGCAGCTCGGCACCGCCAAAGCCCGCGAAGCCGAGACGCTGATGCGCGGGCGGGTACTGGCCAACCAGTTACGACTGCAAATGAAACTCGCCGATGTGGAGATGCAGGCCGACCACTCGCGCGCTATCTTCTACTACTCCGCCGACGACCGGGTGGATTTCCGCGACCTCGTGCGGCGCCTCGGCGACGACCTGCGGACGCGCGTCGAGATGCGCCAAATCAGTCTGCGGCAGGAGGCGGGCCGCATCGGCGGCATCGGTTCGTGCGGCCGCGAGCTGTGCTGCTCGACGTGGCTCACCGACTTCAAAACCGTGAGTACCACCGCCGCGCGGTATCAACAGCTTTCGCTCAACCCCGCCAAGCTGGCCGGGCAATGCGGGCGCCTGAAGTGCTGTCTCAACTACGAGCTTGATACGTACCTCGATGCCATCAAAGACATTCCGAGCGTCAATCGGCCACTGGTGACCGTTCACGGCGAGGCGTTTTTGCAGAAGACCGATATTTTCCGGCGGCTGATGTGGTTCGGCTACAAAGGCGAGGCCGAATGGCACCGCTTGCCCGCCGCCCGCGTGCGCGAAATTCTGGAAATGAACCGCCGGGGCGAACGGCCCGACGCCCTGCTCGAAGCCTTAGCGCCGAGTGCCGTGCCCGAGCCGGAAGTGGCACAGGTAGAAGGCTCGCTGGAACGTCTCGACGATAAATTCAGCGTTTCGAGCGGCAAAAAGAAGAAAAAGAAAAAGAAAGACGGCCGTGATGGCGGCGATGGTCGCGAAAAATCGGCCGCGCCGCGCAGCGAGATGAAACCGCCGCGTGAGCCCCGGCCGGAACGGGAATCTCGGTCGGAACGGCCTGAACGCGCCGAACGCCCCAATCGACTCGAACTGCGCCCTTTTCTCGCCGGCACTGCCGCACAGGAACCGCGCGAAAACCGCGAACGCAAGCCCAAACCGCCCCGCGAGCCGCACCCCGACGGCACGCCGCAGTCGGCGGACGCTACGCCGCGCCTACCGCGCGAGGCGCGCCCGCCCCGCGAACCCCGCCCCGACGGCACGCCCGCCCGCGACCCCCGTGAGCGGAACCCGGCACGTCCACCTGCCACTGGTGCCGATGCAGCCGGCGCCGGCGCCGATGCTGATGCCCGCAACCCTAACCGCCGTCGCCGCGGTGGGCGCGGGCGCGGCGCCTCCGACCGTCCTGGCGCGCCTACTAGCAGCCCCGCCGGCCCCGCTGCCAGCTAGATGATTCACCGATTACTGCCTGATTTCGCGCGCCGTTGGCGCGCGGTTTTCTTCCTCGCCGTCGCCCTGCTGGGCACGACGAGCTGCGACCCCGACCGCGTTTTCGAGGAAAACCACGATCTAAAAGATGCTGTTTGGCCGGTAGGCAACCGCCCGGTGTTCACCTTCGCCATCACCGACACGGCAGCTCGCTACCGCGTCGCGCTCAACGTGCGCACCACCACGAGCTACCAGTTTTATAACCTTTTCGTGAAACTGACCCTCACCGACCCCGCTGGGCGTCGGGTGTCGCGGTTGCTCCACGAGTTGAACGTGCGCAGTCCCGAAACCGGGCAGCCGCTCGGCAACGGCGCCGGCGATATTTTCGACCTGCAAGTGGCGGCGCTACGAAACCTCCGGCTGGCTCAATCTGGCACCTACCGCATTGAGCTGGAGCAGTACATGCGCGTCGGCACCCTCCCCGACGTGATGGCGGTGGGCGTCCGGGTAGCCCGCGAAACGCCCACTAAGCCCGCGCCGTAAACGCGGCGTGTAACCCGCGAGCCGTGGGGGCAGTAACGGGCCTTGTTCCTCTCCTCGCCGACGTATTGCTTTTTCCGGTGTGTATTTTATGAAGCTTGGGCTGGAAATTTTCGGCGGATTATTAATCCTCGTAGGGCTTTTGCCGTGGCTGCGCACGTATCAATGGTGGGTGCGCATCTGGGATTTTCCGCGGGTACAGATTGCCGTGGGGCTGACGGTGGTAACGGGGGTATATGTGTGGCAGTATGGCTGGGGCGAGGGCCGGCAACTGGCATTCGTAGGGTTGTTACTGATGGCGCTCTTCTCGGAACTGTTTCATATTCGGCGGTTTACACCGCTATGGCCCAAGCAAGCACTCGGCACCCGCGAGGTGCATCCGCAGCATTCATTCAGTCTGTTAGTGTCGAATGTGCGGATGGAAAACACGCGTTACGCCCGCTATATCAAGCTGGTGCGTGAAAATGACCCCGATCTGTTGCTCATCAACGAACCAGACGGAACGTGGGCGCGCCACCTCGCCCGCGAGTTGAACGACCGCTACCCGCACCGCATCGAGGCGCCGCTGCCCAACACGTACGGCATGATGTTGTACAGCAAGTTCCGGCTGCTGAACCCGCGTATCCGGTACTTGGTCGAACGCGATATTCCCTCTTTCCGCACTACCGTGGCGATGCCCGCCGGGCATACGTTCGAGTTGTTTACGGTGCATCCGCAGCCGCCGCAATTCCAGCGTAACACCGACACCCGCGAAGCCGAACTTCTGCAAGTCGCCCGCGAAGTGACGGCTACGCCGCGGCCAAGCATCGTCGTCGGCGATTTGAACGACGTGGCGTGGTCGCGCACGACGAATTTGTTCCGCCGGATCAGCGGCCTGCTCGACCCGCGAATTGGACGCGGGTTTTTCAACACGTACAATGCGTTCGTGCCGTTTTTTCGCTACTCGCTCGACCATATTTTCTACTCGCCGTCTTTTCGGCTGATTCGACTCAAAAAGCTCGGTTTCTTCGGCTCCGACCATTTCCCGATCATCATCCGCCTCACGTACGAGCCCAACGGTGCCGCCGAACACGAAGTGCCGGAGCCGGAAGACGAAGAGGTACTGGAATCACACGAAATGATTCGCGACGGTCTCGAGACCGCCCGCGAACTGGGTACGGCAGCGCATCCGGTGGCTGGCCCGCCGGCTACGGAAGCCACGCCAAATCAGTCGCCGACGGCGGCTCCTGACGGCAAGGCGGAGCTGGTGAATACTGCGGTTACGGCCCAAAAAGAACCCCCGCTGCCGGGGTAGGCAGCGGGGGTTCGTACAAGCTGATTCGTTGCTGGCTACTACTTCAAAATAGCCCGCGCAATCACCAGCTTCTGGATTTCCGAGGTACCCTCGCCAATCGTGCAGAGCTTGGAATCGCGATAGTATTTCTCGGCCGGGTAATCTTTGGTATAACCATAGCCGCCAAAAATCTGCACGCCTTCGTTCGCTACGCGCACGCACACTTCGGACGCGTAGAGTTTCGCCATCGCCGATTCGAGATTCACGTTTTCGCCGGCATCTTTCAGCGCAGCCGCGCGATAAGTCAGCAGCGAGGCAGCTTCAATCTCGGTCGCCATATCGGCGAGCTTGAACGAAATGCCTTGGAAATTACTGATCGGCTGGTTGAACTGATGGCGCTCTTTCGAGTAAGCCAGCGCCGCGTCGAACGCGCCCTGCGCGATACCGAGTGAAAGCGCCGCGATGGAAATCCGGCCACCGTCCAGCACTTTGAGCGATTGCACGAAGCCGTCGCCCACCTTCCCGATCACGTTGCCGACGGGCACGCGGCAATCGGTGAAAATCAGTTCGGTCGTTTCCGAAGCGCGCATCCCCAGTTTGTCTTCCTTGCGGCCGGCGGCGAAACCGGGCGTGCCGCGCTCAACGATAAAGGCGGTCATCCCGCGCGAATCGCCAACCTCGCCCGTGCGGGCGATTACGACGGCGACATCGCCGGATTTACCGTGCGTGATGAAGTTTTTGGCACCGTTCAGCACATAGTGGTCGCCGTCGAGGACGGCCGTCGTGCGCATGTTACCGGCATCCGAACCCGTGTTCGGCTCCGTCAGGCCCCACGCGCCGATAAACTCAGCAGTAGCCAGCTTCGGCAGGTATTTCTGCTTTTGCTCTTCGGAAGCGTGTTGCAGGATGTGCCCCGTGCACAGCGAGTTGTGCGCCGCCATCGAAAGACCAATGCTCGGATCGATCTTCGACAGTTCGACAATAGCCGTGACGTATTCGGCGTAGCCAAAACCGGCACCGCCGTATTCAGTGGGCACCAATACGCCCATCAAGCCCAATTCACCAAGTTTTTTGAAGACGGCGACCGGGAACTCCTGGCTGTCGTCCCACTGCCGCATATGCGGCTTGATGTGCTGCGCACCGAAGTCGCGCACCATCTGCGCGATCATTTCCTGATTTTCGGTGGTAGCCGACGAGGTTAGAACGTCTTCCATTGACGGAGTGGGGACAAAAAACGAAAAGTTGATGATGCAATGCGCAAAAAAGCGCGTTCAGCCCGAAAAGTTACGAACTTGGGGAGCAAAAGCGTACATTTTGTCCCAAGTCGGGCAAAAATACGCCACCGGCGGCGGCCAACGCTAATTATAGTAAAACTCGTTCGGCAGCTTTTTGTAGACCGAGAACAGCCACCCCGCCCGAATGCCGAACTGCACATCGACCCGCCGGCGCGTATCGCGACGCTCTAGTTGGTAATCCCAGGCGCGGCGGCTTTGCGTGAAGCCTTCGAGCGCTTCAAGATCGATGAAAAAGTTGAGTCGCCGCTTCGTGCCCAAGTACAAATAGCCCACGCGCTGCACCAGCGCAGGGCCGTTGCTGAGGCGGTCGTAGCCCTTCACGTACTCGCCGCGAAGTTGGTTGGCGGTGGTCGCTACGTCTTCAAAATTGATCTTATGTTGCCAGAAACCCGCCCCAATGGTCGTAAAAAGTCCCGAATTGACGCTCGCGCCCGGCAGTTTGAGTGGCCACACACGCCCGGCGCTCAACAGCAGCGAGTAGCCACGCCCCGTAACGCGCACATCGGAATACAGCCCATCAGAGCCGATCAACTGGTTGCCGCCCGCCGACGCATCGCGCACCCGCACCGAATCTAGTACGCTCTCGCGCACCTTACCCGTGAACCGGAAACCGTAATCAAAGCCCAAGAGCCAACCGTTGCGGGTTTTCAACCAAAACCCCGCCTGCGCTGCCGGGCCAGGCCCAAAGCGTTTCGCAAAATCACTGCCCGGCAAATCGTACCCGCCACCGATGGCAAACATCGGCACGGTGAGCGCCGTATCGGCGCGGCTGGTTTGGGCCTGCGCCTGGCTTGCCATCGCTACTAGTGATATACCTACCAATACCCCGCAAACCAAGCGCAGCAAACAGGCGCGATGGGTAGTTTGAATTGCTTTCACAGAGGCAAAAGTACACGTCGCGCCGCGCCGAAATGCCTCGCCTACCCGTCCGGCGCCTCTTACTTCAACAGCCTCAGGCGTACCTTTGCCTGATGGCATATTGTAAACTCTCGGCTACCCGGCGGCTGATCGCGCAGACTGGGGCGCTGATGATTGGGGCTCTACTGGCGTCGTGCGCCTCGTACAGGTCTGATATAATGCTGGCACCAGTCGATAAGAACAACGATTTTGACCAGGCGCAAGTAGTAGACCAACTGCCGCCACCGGCCAAGCAATATCAAGTGCAACCCGGTGATTTTCTATTGTTTCGCATTTTCACCAACAACGGCGAATCCATCCTAGACCCTAATGGCGAGCTGCGGTTTGGTACGCCCGCCGGCAAGGGCAGTGTTGGCCTGACTCTACCCGCTGCGGCCGCAGGAAGTGCGTCTGCCCCGGTAGCCAGTGCGGGCGCTACCAACAACGAGGGCTCCTCTTTCGAGGTACTACCCGATGGACAGGTTAGGCTGCCGATGGTCGGATTTGTACCAGTTGCTGGTTTACGCCTGTTACAGATTGATAGCTTACTAGAGAAGCGGTTTTCCGCTTTCTACAAGGATGTGTTCGTTGAGAGTCGGATCGCCAATCAGCGCGTTGTAGTGCTGGGCGCGCCCGGTCGTGGCCCGCAGGTGGTTCCACTGACCTACCAAACCACCTCACTGCTCGAGGTACTGGCTTTGGCTGGAGGTGTTCCGTTAGGGTCGCGCGCTACGAATATTCGTCTGATTCGCGGCGCCGACACCCGCACTGCGCAGGTACAGATTGTTGATCTTTCGACGATTGAAGGAATGCGAAAGGCCAATGCGCAGGTTATTGCTAATGATGTGGTGTATATTGAGCCCGTGCGTCGGCCGTTTCTGTCTGGTGCCGCCGACAGCTTTCGCGTCATTGGTATTCTTACGGGCCTCGCTACCGTGGTGGCGCTCCTGGCGCGGATCAACTAACGGCAACCCAGTATCTTGCTGCTTTCGAGAACCACTAGCATCTTTTTGTGTGTAAGGCCCAAGCTCGGTTGCTGACCGTTTGCATTTCTCCAGTAGCCCACCGGCTTTTCTTTTTGCTTTACTGATTTTTAGTTAATGGCTTCCTACCCCGCAGAATACGACCCTCGGCCTGATGCCTCGCTTGTGCAAGCCAACGCGGCGAATGCGCTCCAGCCCGTGGCTACGGAAGAATCGGTTTCGACGGATATCGACTTTGCGACCTTGCTCGCTGTCACACGGCGCAGCGTGGTCTGGATTATTCTGCTGCTGATCCTGAGTGTGGCCGGTGCACAGATCTTCATTCGTTATACCCGCCCCTTGTATGAATCGCGTGCGACCATTAAAGTCGATGAAGATTCGCAGGCAAGCGCGCTGGGTTTGGAGCTGCAAGCGAAAGCAGCCACCCGGCCCGGTGGATCGAGCCGACTCGACGGCGAGGTAGAACTCATTAAGTCCCAGGTACTCTATAATCAATTGAAAGACTCGCTAAACCTGCGCGTCAGTTATTTTGCCGAGGGTACGATGCTCGAAAGTGAGTTGTATAACAGTTCTCCTTT
This sequence comes from Hymenobacteraceae bacterium, assembly GCA_031425525.1. Taxonomy (GTDB): domain Bacteria; phylum Bacteroidota; class Bacteroidia; order Cytophagales; family Hymenobacteraceae; genus JANNMJ01. The sequence goes on from JANPJM010000084.1 coordinate 45,674, forward strand.
CTCTGTCACGACCGAATTGGTCGATCCTTCGCTATACAATCAGTCGTTTAACGTAGCACTGCTGGATTCGCAACGGGTTTCGATTCAATATAGCCTCAAGGGCGAAACCGTTGCCGGCGAATACCGAATCGGGCAACCGATCAAGGCGCCCGGCGTGATCATGACGCTAAACCTGAACCGCAATTTCACGCCCGAGGCTACCGATCAAAATTATTACTTTCTGATCAATAGCGACGCGCAGCTTTCGCAGTTCATTAATTCGACCCTTGATGTTCAGATTCTGAATCCAGACGCGGGTACTATCTCCATCTCTTTTACCGACCATAGTCCCGTAAAGGCGCGCGATGTAGTGGTAAAAATAACCGAGTTGTATCGAGAAGCGAAGTTGCAAAGAGCTTCGCGCTCGGCGGCGCAGACACTCTCCTTTCTAGACGGACAGATTGCCGCCACCGGCGATTCGCTAGACCGGGTGGAACGCGATATGCAGAACTTCGTACGGACTTCCAAAGCGTACGACACTCGCGAACAGTTTGCTGATGATCAGCTTAAGCTCCGGGAGCTGCAAGATGGCCGCATAGAGCAAGAGAAACGGTTACGACAACTTAACTACGCCCAGCGCGCGGTTGATAGTCAGGTGGATTTGACCAACACCATCCTCACGCTAACCAGCCCGGAGGATGTGGCTATTCGCGCCGAATTGGAAGGGTTGAGTTCGCTGGCGCTTAATCGTAAAATCAAAGATCTAACCTATACGCCGGGCGCTACTGCCGTCGTGCAGCGCGATGAACTGACATTCGATTACTACCGTCGACGGATCGGTTCGCTCATTGAACAAGAGCGAAAAAAAATCGAGGAGTCGTTGGCACGCGTCAATCAGCGCGTTGGGGAGTTGAGCGCAAACGTAGCCGGCTTACCCGCGCAGGAAACCGAACGCAATCGCCTCAACCGGCGCCTCGAACTGTACAATAAGTTCGTGGGGACGCTGATGGATAAGAAAGTCAGCTACCAGATTTCCAAGGCCGGTACCACGCCTGATTTTCAGATTTTGGCGAATCCATCGGTGCCGACAGCGCCGATTTATCCGGAGAAATTCGTTGTGTACCTCATCGGCCTCGCCATCGGCGTGGTGATGAGTCTAGGGTTGGTTGCGGGGCGGTATTTTTCACATAATACCGTCACGAGTCTGCGGGAACTGGAAACCAGCACCGGCGCCACCGTGCTGGGCGTCATTCCGACGTACACGAAGGAGAAGATGCTCGTCTCGCGGATGATTGTGGATAAAAATCCTAAATCGGCCATCAGCGAAAGTATTCGTTCGATTCGGACGAATCTGGAGTTTTTGGGGAATACGAAACAGAAGCACCGCCTCATCACGATCACCTCAACGATCTCGGGTGAGGGCAAAACCTTCGTGGCGGTCAATTTGGGCGGCATCATCGCGCAGACCGGGCAGCGCGTGGTGCTGCTCGATATGGATATGCGGAAGCCGAAGGTGCATCTGGCCTTCGACGCCGAAAACACTAAGGGGATGAGTACGCTGCTCATCGATAAGCATACGGTGGCCGAGTGTATTCATAAAACCTCCATCGACACGCTCGACCTGATTACGGCCGGCCCCACGCCGCCTAACCCATCGGAATTGATTCTGAGCCCGCGCTTCGACGAGATTCTCGCTGAATTGCGCCAATTGTACGATGTCGTGATGATCGACACACCACCCGTGGGTCTGGTAACTGATGGGATGCTGATCATGCGCAAAGCCGACATTCCGATTTACATCGTGCGAGCGCAGTACTCACGGAAGGTGTTCCTCAAAAACATCAATAAGCTCATTCGCGTCAATGGGTTCAGCAACCTGAGTACGATTCTCAACGATGCGCAATCGTCGGGTTTGTACGGCTACGGATATGGCTATGGGTACGGCTATGGCTACGGCTACGGCAACGGAACCGGCTACGGCTACTACGAGGAAGTGGAAACCAAGGAACGCTCCGGCGGGCTGTTCGCGGGCTTGCGCTCGCGGCTGGCGAACGGCAGCACGTCGGCAACCGAAAAACCTAGTTCGGCGACCGACGCCGATGACGACGACGAATAACCCATTTGGGCCGGTGCCCTCCCTGTCTCGCGGCCGATGAGTTTTTGGAAACGCCTCTTTGCTTCTTCTGAGCAGACCGAAGCCGCGACGGTGGACAAGCCGAACAGTCGGCCGCTAGCCGTGCTAGGGGCCGATATGCATTCGCACGTATTGCCTGGTCTCGACGATGGGGCCGATACCGTGGAAGCAGGCGTGGATTTGGTGCGTAAGCTGGCAGGCCTTGGCTACCGCCGCCTGATTGCGACGCCCCACATCATGGGCGATTTTTACAAGAATACCCCCGCTGGGGTGCGCGCCGCCCTGGCCACTCTAACGGAAGCCGTAACGGCCGAAGGCATCGACATCCAACTCGATTGCGCCGCCGAATACTACCTCGACGAGTGGTTTTTGCCGCGCCTGACCGCCGCCGATGGCATCCTGAGCTTTGGCGGTGACAGCCAGTACGTGCTCCTCGAAACGTCGTATATCAACGAATCGCGGATGCTGACGCAGGCTATTTTCGAGTTGCGGGCGGGCGGGTATCAGCCCATCATCGCGCACCCGGAGCGCTACAAGTATTTGCACAGCCGGATGGATGACGCCGCCGAATGGCGCGATAAAGGCGCGCTGCTACAGGTAAACCTCAACTCGCTGGCTGGCTATTATGGACCCGCCGAGCGCCGCGCCGCCGAGCAGCTCATCGACCGCAAGCTCATCGATTTTGCCGGGACCGATGCTCACGGCCTCAAACACATTGCCGTGCTGACCAACCTGCACGCCTCGCCTTATCTCAACAAGCTGCTGGCGCTGCCGTTGCGCAACCAGGAGTTACTCGCGGCATGACGTACTTCATCACCGGTGGCAGCGGCCTGGTGGGCCAGTGGCTGCTGGCGGCACTGTTGCGAACGGGCGCGCAGGTGCGGGCATCGTACCGCAGCACGCCCCCTACTTTACTGCCTGAAGGCGCGGCGGCAACCGCCGTAGAATGGATGGAGGGCAATATCCTAGACCCGCTTTTCTTGCAAGAAGCCGTGGCGGGGGTCGATGTCGTGATTCATACGGCGGCACTCGTCTCGTTTGCGCCGCGCGATGCCGACCGCCTCTGGCAAATCAACGTCGAGGGCACGGCCAACGTGGTGAATGCGCTGTTGACGCACGCCCCCACCGCCCGGTTGCTGCACGTAAGTAGCGTAGCCGCGCTGGGGCCGCCGGCACCAGGCACCACCACCGTCACGGAGAGCAGCCTGTGGGACGAAGCCGGCGAGCATTCGGTGTACGCCAAATCGAAATTTGCCGCCGAGCAAGAGGTCTGGCGCGGGCTGAACGAGGGATTGAGCGGCGCTATCGTGAACCCATCGGTCATTGTCGGCCCCGGCGATCCGCGCCGTTCCTCGACCCAACTTTTTCGGTACGCCGCCGAAGAGCATCGATTTTACCCACCGGGCAACGTCAATCTCGTCGATGTACGCGATGTGGTGGCCGCCTTGCTGGCTTTGGCTACGGCGCCACTTACGCACCTCGGCGCGCAGTACGTGTTGAGCGCGGGCACACTGCCGTATGTCGATTTTTTTGGGATGGCCGCTACTGCTCTCGGCCGTCGCCCGCCGGGGCGCCCGCTGCCGCCATTGCTGGCCGAAGCCTTGTGGCGCATCGAGGCCGTGCGCGCCCGTCTGACGGGTGCTGCCCCGCTGCTCACGCGCGAAACGGCGCGCGTGGCGCGCCGGACATCGGTGTTCGATGGCAGCCGTGCTAGTCGCGTTTTGGGGGTAGACTACCGCTCGCCCACGGATTCGGTGGCGTGGGCTGCCGCCGAGTTGTATCGCCACGGACTGGGCGTGCACCCTTGAAGCGGCAGCCTGCCTTGCCCACCAAACTTTTTATCCCGACCTTAGAGTTCGGACAGGAAGCCGGCCGCCGTTAGGGCGTCGCTGCTTCGCCCTTTTTCAGTTGATCCAACCTTATGCACAACGACCCGTCGAGTGAGCCAAGCGCCAACGAAGTCCGCCGAACGGTGCGGCGCTTCGAGGAAATGCTTGCCACGCACGCGGCCGTGTTCTTCGATTTGAGCGATTTTGAGTTGCTCATCGACCACTACACCGGCCGACAGGAGTACGATCAAGCCTTGCGCGCGTGCGAAACGGCCCTCGAACAGTACCCGTTTTCGGCCGATTTGCTCATCGACAAAGCGCAAGTACTCGCGATGCTCAGCCGCACGGCCGAGGCGCTACGCGTAATAGATGGCGTGGCCGAGCGCGAGCCTTCCAACCCGGACGTAGCCATCACGCGCGGCATCATCTACTCGCAGCGCGCTGATTTCGAGCGCGCCGTGGCTTTTTTTCAAGAGGGATTGACCCAAAGCGGTCCTGAAGCTGACCGCGACGACGTGCAGTTCAACCTTGGGTTGGCGTACCAGCATTGGGGTAAGCCGCGAGCTGCTGCCCGCCATTACCAACAAGCCTTGCGCCTCAACCCCGCCAACGAAGCGGCGGCGCATGAACTACTGCAATGCTGGGAATTGAGCGACGAGTTGGCCGCTGCTCCGGCGTTTTTTCAGCAATTCGTCGATGCCGACCCGTTCGCGGCGCGCGCGTGGTTCAATCTGGGGTTGGCGCATTTGCGGCTCGAACACACCGACGACGCCCATGACGCTTTCGAGTACGCGACGCTTACGGAAGCCGACTTTCACGCCGCCTATAATTATTTGGGCCAAACGCTGGTCTTGCGCAACGATTACCGGAGCGCCCTCGACGCGTTTGGGCAGAGCTTCCCCGCCGGCCACCCCACCACCGAAGCGCTCTGCAACCTCGGCGAATGCCACGAAAAACTGCTCGAATGGCCCGACGCCAAGCGCTATTACCAGCGCGCCCTGGAACTGGATCAGCAGACCGACGAAGCCTGGTTTGGCCTCGGCATGGTGTTGGCCGGGCAGGAACGGTGGTTTGAAGCCCTGCACTACATCCGCAAAGCGTTGGCGCTCTACGATGAATCGGGGGAGTACTGGTTGGGGCTGGCGCGCTGCGAGTACCAAGTGGGCAACGTGGTAAGCGCGTTGGAAGCCTACGAACGCGCCACCACCGCCGATCCCGCCTCCGCCGACGCGTGGGTGGGCTGGGCAACCGTGCTTTTCGAGCAAGGCCATTACGAGGAAGCAGCCGACCTGGTGAAAGCCGCGCTCGAAGCCACTCCCGACGATGCCGACCTCCATTACCGCGCTTGCGCCTACCTGCTGGCGGCCGGCCGCTACCGCGCGGCCTACGAGTATCTCGAAACGGGCCTACTTTTGGACTTCGAAAAGCATTCCGTGCTTTTCGAGTACATGCCGAATCTGGCCTCGCAACCTACGTTGTTGCGGCTGATCGAGCAATATCGGAAGTAGTGAGCAGTGAGTAATTACCCGTGAGTAATGATGGGTGATTAATCACTTCCAAAGACACCCTTTTTAATGAATTACGCGCTTTCGCAACTACCTGACCGCACGGCCAAACCACGCGATCAGGGTTTTACTATGGTGATGGACAAGGGCCTGAGTGTCCGGGAAGTCGAAGATTTTCTGGAAGTCGGCGCCCCGTACACCGATATCGTCAAGCTCGGCTGGGCTACGTCGTACGTCACGCCCAACCTCACGCGCAAGCTGGAAGTGTACCGCGAAGCCGGCGTGCCGACCTACTTCGGCGGTACGCTGTTCGAGGCGTTCATCATCCGAAATCAATTCGATGATTACCGCCGTTTGCTCGATACGTTTCAGATGGAATACTGCGAAGTTTCGGACGGTTCGCTCGAACTCCCCCACGAGAAAAAGTGTGAGTTTATTCGCACGCTCAGCCAGCAGGTGAAGGTTTTGAGCGAAGTTGGCTCCAAGGACGCCGAAAAGATCATTCCGCCCTACAAGTGGATTCAGCAGATGAAAACCGAGTTGGAAGCAGGCTCGGAAAAAGTCATCGGCGAAGCGCGCGAGGCGGGCAATGTGGGCCTGTTTCGCTCCACGGGCGAGGTGCGTTCCGGGCTGGTGGAGGAAATTCTGACGCAGGTGCCGTTTGAGAGCATCATTTGGGAAGCGCCGCAGAAGGCGCAGCAAGTGTGGTTCATCAAGATGCTCGGCGCGAACGTGAACCTCGGCAACATTGCGCCGAATGAGATCATCTCCTTGGAAACCATTCGGTTGGGTTTGCGCGGCGACACCTTCACCGACTTCCTCGACATGGATGCCGTAGATCCGATGTTCAAGGCCGTGCCGGAGGTGAAGCACCGTCCCGGCACCTCGATGCCCCGCGGATGAAGTTAGCCGCTTTCCGGCCCTACCTGACGTGGCTTCTGGCGCTGTTGGTTATTGCTGATTTGGTGTATTCGGGGTTTCAACACTTTTCCGTCTCCCTGGACGGCGACTTGTCGGCAATCGTTGTGCCCGCCCCGTGGTACAGTAAAGTACTCATCGACCCCCTCGGTCTGAGCGCGTTGCTCCGGCATGAAGTGTACCCAGCGACCAACCGCTATGCCATCCACGCGACAATGGCGGCCTACTTTCGGCATGTTCCGCTGGGGTTAGGGCTCGTGGTGCCGCCTATCACCAGTGTTTATCTGGCGTGCGCCTTGTTCAAGCTCGGCGTGCAAATTGGGTTATTGTACCTACTCACGGGGTATGCCAGCGGGCGATGGCGCCCTCGGGGACTACGATTTTGGGGTACGGCGGCGCTCATCGCGCCGCTGTTCCAAACCTTTGGTTTTCAGGGGGAGATGGGTGCCGTGATGGCGTCGATCACGTACTGTTTTTTCTTTTCGTGGCCGCTGCTGGTATTGCTGGTGTGGCTACGGCCTTTCTACGTGGCACAAGGCGTCGATAGCCGTTTTAATCCACGAGCTTCTACCGTATTTGCGCTGCTGGCGCTCGTTCCGTATTTGGCCCTTGGGGCGCCTGTGGTCAGCGGGGTTGCCATTGTGTTGATCCCGGGAATGTGGCTAACGTGGGCGATTAGTCAGGTCCGGCAAACGCGCGGGTTGCCGAGCTGGGCCGCGCGCCTCGATGCAGCGTGGGACGCCATTCCGCGTCGAGCGGCGCTCATCACCGGCGGGCTGATGGTATGGGTGGTGTACTCGGTGTACATCGGGCTGTTTAATACCGAGAACCAGGCTGTGCCTATGCCGCTGGCCGAACGTTATGCGCTGACCTGGTTGGCGCTGACCGAGATTTTCGGCAGCCAGCGGGGCACACAGATGCTGTTGGGTGCTTTTGCGTTTAACGCCGCGCTGCTGGGGTGGCTGGCGTGGCGCACGCCATCGGCGATGGAGCCCCGTCGATTATTGAAAATTCTGGGCTGGGTGTTCGCATTTTCCCTGATTTACGTTGTGCTGGCCCCTTTGGGTGGGTACCGGCACTACCGGCCGCATATCCTACGGTACGACCTTCTCCTGCCGATCACATTAGCACTGATGGCGTGCTACGGCGCTACGACTATGTACCTGATAGGGACGCTGACCCGCGGCGCACGCGCAGCTTACCTGCTCGCGGCAATCAGCCTGGCGGTCATCTACACCCGTGTCGATCACGATAAAGGCCCGCGTGCGTTTTACAAATGCGAGGTAGCGGCGCTCACCATACTCTCGCACGCCACCGAACCAGTGGTCGTACTCCCGCGCGATTGCAATGTGATGGCGTGGGGATTCACCGACGACCCCGCCTACTCGGAGACCAACGTGCAGCTTCTACGCCTGTGGGGCGTAGCTCCGCCTGTGGTGCGCCTCTATCAGCAGAAATAGTGCGCCCTGCCAAATGCCTGTAGTTGGCCACCGTCGACGTTTGCCACTCATACAATTGCTTGGCCTGCTGGGGTTGATTGTGCTGGTCATTCTCGATTTGGCGTTTTCAGCGATTCAACACTACCAAGTGCCCCTCGATGGCGATATTTCGGCCATTGTGGTACCAGCCGCGCGCTATCAGCACGTCTTGACCGACCCGTTGGGGCTGGCCGCGTGGCGCGGAGAAGTGTACGCGGCGCCAAACCGTTTTTTCTCGCACTACGCTATGGTTGCGTGGTGCCGCGCGGTGCCGGGAGCGCTTCAAAATCTTGACCTGAAGCCGATTGCGAGTGTGTACGGCGCCAGCGCGCTCTTCAAGACGGGGGTGCAACTGGCCTTGCTCGTGCTGCTGGCGGGCTACGCCGGAGGCACGCTGAACATCCGGCGGCGCACCTTTTGGCTGGCCGCTGTGCTGTTGGCACCGCTCTTTCAAACTGTTGGGTATCAGGTGCAGATGGGTATCATCGACCGCGCCCTGACGTATAATTTCTTTTACGCCCTGCCGCTTACTATGCTCTTACTGCTGCTGTGGCCATTTTACGCGGCGGCGCGGCGCGGGCAGCCGCTGCGGCTGAGTTGGGGAACCACGGGTTTGCTGCTGGCCCTAGCACTGGTGGTAGCCTTGAGCGGCGCCGTGGCGACGGGCGTCGTGAGCGTGTTGCTGCCCGGTTTGGCGCTGTGGTGGGCCGCACGACACTGGCGCGGCGCGGCGGACGGCGTGACGACGCGCGCCCGCCAAGCCCTGGCGCCCCTAACGAGCTTGCCACTACGGCCCGTCTTGGTGCTGGTGGGGCTGGGCGCCCTCTCGCTGTATTCGCTCTGGATTGGTCGGCAAAACAGTGAAAACGCGTCGGTGGCGCACGTCTCGCTCGTGGCGCGGTATGGGCGGCTGGCGCAAGGGTTGGGCTATGTACTGACCGGCAAGCTTGGGCTACCGCTGCTCATTCTCGGCGCCGGATGCAATTTGCTGCTCTTACGCCGATGGGCCGGAGAGTTGAGCGCCGCCGGCGGCACCACGAGCGCCGCCTTCTGGACGCGCGCGGCTACCGCCCTCGGCGTTTTCACGCTTGCGTACTTGTTGTTACTGCCGTTGGGCGGCTATCGCGAATACCGCGAATACGTCGTGCGCTACGACACTTTTCTGCCGATAACCCTCGGCCTCTGCATTCTTTTTGCGGGCACGGCCGTCGAGCTATTGCGGCAGCTACCAACCAAGCGCCGGCAGACGTACGCCGCCGGCCTGACCACGCTGGTGCTACTTTTCGTCATCGCCGACCACCGCCTTACCCTGCGGCCCGCCGAAAGCAACCTCGCCGAGCGCGCCGCGATGGCGCAATTAGCCGTTGCCTCACCCACAAATAAACCAGTGGCGCTGCCCCCCGGCACCCGCCTCATGACCTGGGACGACGGGGCCGACCCCGCCATTGCGGCGCTGAACGCCGAGTTGCTGTACCGCTGGCACGTTACGGCGCGCCCGGTGCCGTATGTGCCGACGGCCGCTGCCAACCCGCGTAACCTGCGCTAACCCGCCGCCCCGCAGATGCGGCAATACCTTTGCGGCCACCGGCGGCTCATTGCTGCTTACAGACCCCGGCCGACCGGGTTTTTTTATGACTGAGTTTTTCCATTGGATTCTCGATTTCCTGCGCCACCCCGATGTCGAGCTACTGAAGCTCACGCAGCAATATGGCAGTTGGACGTACGCCGTGCTGTTCGCCATCGTCTTCACCGAGACCGGCGTAGTGCTGTTCCCCTTTCTGCCCGGCGATTCACTGCTGTTCGTCGCGGGTTCCATTGCGGCGCAGGAGAATTCGGGGCTTGAAATCATGAAGCTGATGGGCTTATTGTTTTTGGCGGCTCTCCTCGGCGACAATCTCAATTTCACCATCGGCAATTACATCGGGCCGCGCGCGTTTTCGGGTCGGGTGCCGTTTCTCAAAAAAGAATATTTGCAACAAACGCAGGATTTTTACGCCAAGCACGGCGGTAAAACCCTGATTATGGCACGTTTCGTACCCATCGTGCGCACGTTTGCGCCGTTCGTGGCGGGAGTCGGCACGATGAAATACCGCACCTTCTTGGCGTACAGCATCGCGGGGGCCGCGTTGTGGGTGCTTTCCATCACGCTGCTCGGTTATTTCACGGGCAATATTCCTATCGTCAAAAACAATTTTGAGAAGCTTATTTACCTAATCGTCATCGTATCGGTGCTACCGCCCGTACTGACGGCGGTAAAAGGAATGCTGTCGAAAAAATCCGCAGCTTAACTCCCCTGCCCCGAGACTGGATGCGCGAATATGGCTTAATTGGGCGCTCGTTGGCCCACTCCTTCTCCCCGGCCTATTTTGCCGACCGGTTTGCCGCCCTCGGCCTGACTACGCACTGCCGTTACGACGCGTTTGAGCTGCCCACGCTGGCCGAACTACCCGCGCTGCTCAACGCGCACCCCCGGCTGGCGGGCCTCAACGTCACGATTCCGTACAAAGAATTGGTGAAGCCGTACCTGCACGCACTGGCGCCGACGGCCCAGCGCGCGGGCGCCGTCAATACCATCGAGTTTGCCGCTGATGGCCGCCTGATTGGACACAATACCGATTTGGAAGGGTTCTCGACGGCGCTCGACGAATTGCTCGCCGACCGCCCGGCGCCGGCACGGGCGCTCATCCTAGGGCACGGCGGCGCGGCCAAAGCTGTGGAGGCTGTGCTGAAGGCGCGCAACATCGCGCATTTGTTCGTCTCGCGCAACCCGCTGGCGGCAGGGCTGGCGTACGAGGAGATTTCGCCCGCCATCCTGCGCCATCACGGCCTGATTATCAACACTACGCCGGTAGGTACCTGGCCCGATGTTGCCACCTGCCCGGCGCTGCCGTACGAGGCGCTGACGCCCGCGCATTACCTGTTCGATTTGGTGTACAACCCCGCTGAAACCGAATTTTTACGGCGCGGGCGTGCAGCGGGCGCCCAAGGAATGAATGGCCAACGAATGCTAGAAGTGCAAGCCGAAGCCGCGTGGCGTATCTGGACGGGTGCTGCGTAAGCTGCAAGGAATAAATCGCCCCAATCAAACACGAGATTGCTTCGTCGCCCCCCCCCTCACCATGGCAGTTCTTACTTAATGCGTATCTAGCACGAATGCCTGAAGAATCAATGCCCGCCTTGCGCAACGTAGCCGTCACGCGCTACATCGCGCCGCTACGCGAAGGCGGCTCGCTGCCGGCGCTGGTAGCCGCCGATGATGGGTTTATGTACGTCGTGAAGTTTCGGGGCGCCGGACAAGGCGTGCGGGCACTGATTGCCGAGTTAATCGTCGGCGAGATGGCGCGGGCGTTGGGGCTACGCGTGCCCGAGCTGGTGTTTTGCGAACTGGATGAAGCCTTCGGCCGTACCGAGCCCGACGAAGAAATTCAGGATTTACTGCGCGCCTCCACCGGCCTCAACCTGGCGCTGCACTATTTGGCGGGCGCCGGCACCTTCGACCCGCTGATTTTTACGGTTGGCGCCGAGGAGGCGTCGCGCATCGTGTGGCTCGATGCTTTCACGCTCAACGTCGACCGCACGGCGCGCAACACCAACCTGCTGATTTGGCACCGCGAGTTGTGGCTCATCGACCACGGTGCGGCGTTGTACGTCCACCACGGCGGCCCCGAGTGGGCGCGACCAGTTGCGCGGCCGTTTCCGCAGGTGAAAGACCACGTACTGCTGCCGCAAGCCACCGAGTTGCCCGCCGCCGACGCGCGCGCCCACACCCGCCTGACGCCCGACCGCCTCGCGGCCATCGTGGCGCTAATCCCCGACGAGTGGCTCCGCGCCGCCGACCCCACCGCCGACCCCGCCGCCCAACGTGCCGAGTATCGCGCGTTTCTGACGTTCCGAATCGCCGCCTCTGCCACGTTTATTCAGGAAGCCGAAGATGCCCGCCGAGTTGCACGTTTTTGAGTACGCCGTGGTGCGCGTGGTGCCGCGCGTCGAGCGGGAGGAGTTTTGCAACGTCGGGGTCATCGTGTTTTGCGCCGCGCAGGGGTTTCTGCAAGTCCAAACCGCGCTGCCCGAAGCCAAACTGCGGGCGCTGGCCGGCGCCAATGAGCTTGATTTTAGCGACTTAACTAACCGCCTCCACGCCTTCGACCGCATTTGCCGGGGACGCGCCGAAGGCGGCCCCATCGGGCAGCTTACGCCCGCCTCGCGGTTTCGGTGGCTGACGGCCGCCCGCAGTACCATCGTGCAGACGTCGGCGGTGCATCCCGGCCGGTGTACCGACGCCGCCGCTACGCTGGCCCGGCTTTTTGCCGAGTTGGTGGCGTAGCGCGAAATTGTTGCCGTATTCATTTAGACGTAGAAACGCCAGTAGGCGTCCCTACGTCAGCGGACAATGCCGCTTACTCGATATCGAGCTGTACTGAGCGGTCGAGCGTTTCTTCGAGCGCAATCAGCGTCTCGGTGCGCTCGATGCCTTCCACGAGCTGGATTTTGTCGTGCAAAACCTGGCGCAGGTGGTTGGTGTCTTTGCAGACCATCTTACAAAACAGGCTGTAATTGCCGGTGGTGTAATGGATGGAAATGATTTCCGGAATTTTCTGCAACGCCTCGACCACTTTATCGGAGAGGGAGCTTTTTTCGAGGTATACACCGAGGAAGGCCGAAATGTCGTAGCCGAGCTTGGCGTAATCAATCTTGAGGGTGGCGCCCTTCACGAGGCCCATCTCTTCAAGCTTGTTCATGCGCACGTGCACGGTGCCGCCGCTGACCATCACGCGTTTCGCGACTTCGGTGTATGGCATTTTCGCATCTTCGATGAGGAGTGCTAAAATGCGGCGGTCGATGCTGTCAATTTCGTAATGAGAAGCCATAGGACAGGGGAGTTCTTAATTTTTTCGCAAGTTACGAACAAAAAACTTGCTTAGACTGTAAAAATTACGGTAAAAGAGTGAAAAATTTGCAAGCACAATGGCACTTCACCTACCTTTGTCGTAATCAAGGACGGGTAGGCCGGTTCGCCGGTCGCGTCAGCGCGGGGCTTTGGCCTTGCTGCGGCGCCTGAAATTGATTGGTTGATTGGTGTGAAAAAGGCGGCCTTTTGGGCCGCCTTTTTCAGTTTATAGCCGTGCGCCGAGCAATGTGGCGAACACTGTCCCGGTGCCGCGCAAAGGAGGATCATCTGACGACGCGGCACCGGGACGGTGCTCGCCACGTACTACCTATTGCTTGCTTCTTGTTCACTGCCGGGCTACGGCGGCGCCTTTCTTGAGCGCGGCCACGCCGGCGTCGAGAAACTGGGCGAACTCACCGGCATCGAGGTTGTAGGCGCGCGGTGTTACCAGCGGACGCAGCCCATCGTCGGCGGGGTCGAGGATGATGTAGTACGGCTGGGCGTTGGCGTTGAACTTCGAGATTTGGAGGTCGAAGTTGCGGGCGCCAACGGTGGTTTTCGGCAGGCCGTCGCGCGGGCTAACGGTTTGCTCGGCGGCGGGGAGGTCGGTTTTGTCATCGACGTAGAGCGCGACCACGATGTACTCGTCGCGGAGGCGGCGCAGGACTTCGGGATCGGCCCATACGCGGGCTTCCATCTCGCGGCAGTTCACGCAGCCGTGGCCGGTGAAATCGATGAAAATCGGCTTGTTTTGGGCGCGGGCGCACCGGCGGGCCTGTTCCAAATCGAAATACCCAGCGAGGTTGTGCGGCAGATGCAGAAAATCGGCGTATCGCGGCGCTTCGCAGAGGGCGTTGGCGGCGGAGCCGGCTTGCGTACCGGGCGCGGCGGTGGGGCCGTGCCCGCCGCCGGTCGCGCCGCGCGTGAGATCAAAGGGCAGCGACGTTTGCGGCGGCAGGAAACCCGCCAGCGGCGCCAGCGGCGCGCCGAACAACCCCGGAATCAGGTAAATCGTGAAGCTCAGCGCGGCGGTGGCGAGCAGCAAGCGCGGCACGCCGAGATACGGCAATTCGGAATCGTGGGAAAGTTTGATTTTGCCCAATAAATACAGCCCCAGCAGCCCGAACAGCACAATCCAGAGCGCGAGAAACACATCGCGGTTAAGCAGGTTCCAATGGTACACCTGGTCGGCGGTGCTGAGGAATTTGAGCGCCAACGCCAGTTCCAAAAAGCCGAGCGTGACTTTGACCACGTTAAGCCAGCCGCCTGATCGGGGCAACGATTTGAGCATCGTCGGAAAAATGGCAAACATCGTGAAAGGCAGCGCGAAGGCTGTCCCAAACGCCATCATCCCCAAAGCTGGTAAAAACGTCTGCCCTTGCGCCGAGAGCGCCAACACCGAGCCGACTATCGGGCCGGTACACGAGAAAGACACGATTACTAGCGTCGCGGCCATGAAAAAGATGCCTGTCCATCCGCCCTTGTCGGCCTGCTGATCCACCTTATTGACGAACGACGACGGCAGCGTCAACTCAAATAGCCCTAGAAATGACATACCGAACAGCACGAAAACGGCGAAGAACAGCAAGTTCGGCAGCCAATGTGTAGCGATGAGATTAGGCCCTTCTTCGCCTAGCAGCTTCACCACCAGCACTCCCACAAGCGTGTAAATCGCGACGATACTCAATCCATACACGCCCGCTTTAAGGATGCCACGCCCGCGCGAATCGCCGGAATTGGTAAAAAGCGAAACCGTCATCGGAATCAGCGGATACACGCACGGCGTGAGCAGCGCAAACAAACCTGCGCCGAATGCCGCCAGCAGGAAACTCCACAACGAAACCGACTCAGTGGGTGCGGCGGCGGTGGCGGAAGCCGTGGCAGCCACACCGCTGGAAGCCGCTTGCACGGCCGCGCGCGGCGCCGGCGCCGCTGAATCAGCGGTAGCGGCAGGCGGTTCAACAGGCGCCACTGGAGCAATGGCGGCCGTGGCAGTAGCTTGACTTCCGGGCGCAGCGGCCGGCGCTACGCTACCCGTCGCTTTTGGCGCGGGCGCGGCGGGTGCCGCTTTCCCCTCCGCCTTCACCGCAAACGTAAACGCGCCGTTCAGCGGCACGCATTGGCCGCTCACCTCGGAGCAGCTTTGGGCGTCGTATTTGCCTTTGATGACGACCGGCGCCGCCAACACCTTCACCTTCTGCCGAAATTCGGCGGTGCCGACGAAGTAAGTGACATCGCCGCCGAACACATCGTCGAATTTTTTCTTCGGATGCTGCGGCACCAGCTTGCCCACCAACTGGTAGCTGGGGTGCGGCGCAAACTCGACGGTGGTGACGGTTGGGCCGAGGTTGGGGTCGAAATCGGAGGAGTAGAGGTACCAGTCGGGGATGATTTTCACCCCGAAAATCAACTCCACTTCATCGCCCACCTGCACGGCGGCTTTGGCAGGACGGAAGCTCCAAGTGGTGGGCTCTACGAGTTGGGCGCTGGGTTGGGCGCCGAACTGCGCGGCGGCCGGAGCCGCCCACAGACTCAGGAGCGCCAGCAGCGAGCCGAACCGGCTCAGGAAGGTGCGGGGCCGGAAAGGAAGCGCAGCAGGAAGCGTCATCGGCACAAGTACGGGGGTTTGGCGAACGATTGGAAGACGAAGCGGAAGAAATGGTGGCCCGGCAATAGAATTTCCCCGGCAACTCAAAAGTACGCGCTTAATCCACGGCAGCGCCTTTCGGTTGATACCCGGCGGGGCGAAAACCTCACCGCGCGGCCCCGACAGACGGCGCGCGGCGCCGTTCCTTACCCGGCGCGCACCCGTCGAACGCACCCGAACTCGGTTTCCTCCCGTACTTTGTGGCGTTACCCCCTCCCCCCAGACCGCCGGGCGCGCGCATTGCCCCGGTTAGTCACCTCAATGATTGGAAGTATACTGCTGACCGTTCTGCTGGTCGCGCTGAATGGTTTTTTTGTAGCGGCCGAATTTGCCCTCGTCAAGGTACGGGCGTCGCAGATTGAGTTGAAGGCGCAGGCGGGCAACAAGCTCGCCGGCCTGACACACAATATGCTCAACAACCTCGACGCGTACCTCTCGGCTACGCAGTTGGGCATCACGCTCGCCTCGCTGGGGTTGGGCTGGATCGGGGAAAACGTGGTGTCGGAGATCGTGCTGGCCGCGATGCACGCCATGGGTGTGGCCGCCGACCCGGTACTGGCACACAAAATCTCGTTTCCGATTGCCTTCGCCGTCATTACGGTGCTGCACATCACGTTCGGGGAGTTGGCTCCGAAGTCGCTCGCCATTCAGCAGCCCGAGCGCACGTCGCTGGCGGTGGCCGTGCCGATGCAGATTTTTTACGTCGTTTTCAAGCCGTTCATTTGGGTGCTGAACGGCCTTTCGGGCCTGATTCTGCGGATGTTCGGCTTGCGGGCCGTGCCACACCTCGAAGCCCACTCGGCCGATGAGTTGCGGCTGATTCTGGAGCAGAGCCGCACTTCCGGCGAACTGCACACCGACGAACACGAGCTGATCGAGAACGTATTCGAGTTCAACGACCGCATGGTGAAGCAGATCATGGTGCCGCGCACCAAGATCGCGGCCATTCCGGTGACGCTTTCCGAAGAAGACGCCCTAAGCAAGCTGCTGGACGAGGGGTTTTCGCGGGTGCCGGTGTACGAAGAAGTCATCGACAATATCGTCGGTATTCTGTACGTCAAGGATTTGCTCGCTAAGGCGCGCGGGCAGCAGGAGCCGGTGGTGCTGAGTCAGATCATCCGGCCGGCGTACTTCGTGCCCGAAACCATCAAGATTCATACGCTGCTGAAGCAGTTTCAGAGCCGCCATTTGCATATGGCCATCGTCACGGACGAGTTCGGCGGCGTGAGCGGCCTTGTCACGATGGAAGATGTGGTGGAAGAGCTGGTGGGCGAGATTCAGGACGAGTACGACAACGAGGTGGTGCAGGTGGAACAAACCGGCCCCTGGGAGTACCGCGTCGATGCCTCGCTGGCGGTGCCCGATGCCAACGAAGCCCTCCCCTTCCCGCTGCCCGAAGCCGAGAGCTACGAGACCGTCGGCGGGTATCTGCACCTGATTTACGAGGGCATACCGGAGGTAAACGACCTGGCCCACAACGACGATTACGAGTTCCGGGTGCTGGCCCGCTCGCAGCGCAACGTGGAGCTGGTGCAGCTCACGGTGCGCGAGGAGAAGCGCGGCGGCGAGGGAGAATGAGGAGTTTTGAGTTTTGAGTGAGGAGTGTACACCCACTCAAAACTCGAAACTCAAAACTCCCGAAACCACCCCGCGTACGTCTGGTAATTATCGGCCGTGCGCCGAATCATCGCCCGTTGCGCTTCCGTGACGGGCTTGATTTTTTGGGCGGGCACTCCAGCGTATAGAAAACCGGCTTCGCAGACTTGGTTTTCCAGCACCACGGCGCCCGCCGCGATGATGCACCCCGTGCCCACGACGGCGTGATCCATCACGATGGCGCCCATCCCGATGAGGACATCATCTTCGACGGTGCAGCCGTGGACGAGCGCGCGGTGCCCGATGCTCACGCGGGCGCCGATGGTGAGACTCGCTTTCTGGTACGTGCCGTGCAGCACGGCGCCATCCTGAATATTGGTATGGTCGCCGATGCGGATCGGGCACACATCGGCGCGCACCACGGCCGTAAACCACACCGTACAACCCGCACCGAAAACGGCATCGCCGACGATGGTGGCGTTGGGGGCGAGCCAGCAATCGGGGCCGAATTGGGGCAGAACGCCGTGGATGGGGAGGAGGAGTGACATGGTCGTGACGAGTGGGTAGTGACAAGTGATTTATTTTCGGGGGCAAGGTAGGACTTTCTGCTTGGCGCTGGTCTTGAGCGTGGCGGCGCGCGGCGCGGCTACTACTTTCCCCCCTGATGGCGCTTCCCTCCTCCGTTGCTCCGGCCTCCGCCGACCTCGCCGCGCTGCTGGCGCGGTGCCGGCAAGGCGAGCCGGCGGCCCAACGGGCGCTGTACGACCGCTTTGCTCCGCCGATGCTGGCGCTGGCACGGCAGTACACCCCGTCGGGGGCCGATGCCGAAGACGCCCTGCAAGATGCCTTCATCAAGGTGTTTCGGCTCCTGCCGACGCAGCGCGTGGAAGGCGCGTTTGCCGGGTGGGTACGCCAGATTGTGGTACGCACCGCCCTCGATACGTGGCAGCGCACCCGCACCCGGCGCCCCTCCCTCGACTTGGCCGCCGCCGCCGCCGTGGCTGCCCCGGAGGCATCGGCCGTCGAGCAGCTTACCCTGGCGGAGGTGCGCGCCCTCATCGAGCGGCTGCCCGAAGGCTGCCGGCTGGTGCTGTTACTGTACACCGTGGAGGGCTACTCGCATCAGGAAATCGGGGCGGCCCTCGGCATTGGCGAGAGCGCATCGAGCGCCCAACTGACCCGCGCCCGCGCCCGACTGGCGGCGCTGGTAGCGGCGGCCTCGCGCGAGAAAAAACCCGCCCCGCCGGGCGGGACGCTCGTTGCCGTCCCGCCACCGGAGCCCGCCGAACGCCTCCTTCCCTTTCACCCGCTGACCACTTTGCTGTTCCAATGAACACCGCCGATCAACTTCCGCCTACTGATCCACACCAATCGCCGCTCGACGATCAGCTCCGCGCCGCGTTCGACTTTTTGAGTACCGCGCCCAGTGCTGCCCCCGAAAAGCTGCCCGATTTTCCGGCTCCGCCGCCCCATCTGTGGGCGGGCGTGGAGGCCGGCTTGCGGCCCGCACCCGTGCCCATTCGCCGGGCGCCGCTAATGAGCGGGGTATCTGGGCTGGTGCTTGGTATTCTACTGATGTGGGGCTGGGAACATGGGATACCGGGTCGGCGCCCGGCAATGGTTAAGGAGCGCCCGGCAATGGTTGAGGAGCGGGCGGCAACGGTTAAGGAGCGCCCGGCAATGATTGAAGAGCGCCCGGCAATGGTTGAGGAGCGCCCCGCAACGCCTCCGGAGCTGGCCCGGCACTCGGTTGGGCAGGTGGCTATACAAACGAGTGAATTACCGGCGATGCCCCTCCTTCCGGTGCTGCTACCGCTGGTTCAAGCCGAAACTACCTACGCCGCGCTACCCGCCGCCGACTCGGCGGCCGACACCCGTGCCACCCGCCGCGCCGCGCTGCTGACCGAGCGCACCGCCCTGCTGGCCCTCGTGCGCCGGGCCGATTCGCTGCTGCGGCCGTTGGGGGTACTGCCGGAGGTACCGATTGCGCTGGCCGTGCCTGCTGACCCGACAGCGCCCGATTCGGCCGCGCCTGGGCCAGCCTTCCGCCGCTGGTCGGTGGCGGTGGCCTTCGCGCCGGAGCGCAACTTCTTCGGGCTGACGGCGCCCGCCACGGATTCGCTCACGGCCCTGCGGCGCACCCACGAGCAGGGACGCGGCGGCTGGAACGCCAGTCTGGGGGCCGAATACCGCCTTACGCACCGCTGGAGCGTGGGCGCGGGACTGGGCTGGGCCACCACCGGCGCCGAACTGCGCCTCACCGACCGCCGCACCAACGTGGCCGTCCGCTACGATACCGTCACCACCACCACCACCCAGGTATCGGCCACCAGCAACACGGTGTACTCGGTGCGCCTCAACTACCTCATTCAGCTTTCGCCGCGCTTCAATGGCGATGGGCAGGTGGTGTCGTACGACACCCTCCGCATTCCCCGCCCCGACACCACGTTCATCACCACCCGCCAGACCGACACCCTGCAGACCACCACGCGGGCGCTGGCCGCCGTCGAGAGCCGCCGCGAAACCCTCAGCCACCAGACGCTGCGGCCGACCTACCACTTCCTGACGCTGCCGCTGGTGGTGCGCTACCGCCTCGGCCGCGCGCAGGACTGGACGTCGGCGCCCACCGCCCCGCGCTGGTGGGCCGACGTGGCCGTGGGCGCGCAGTTGCAGTGGTTCATGGGCGGCACCCAACTCGCCACCACCGACGGCCGCACCTACCGCACCGAGCGCGTGGGGCGGAGCGCCGCGCCGTTCCGGGCGCTGAATGTGGCGCTCACGGGAGCAGTGGCGGCCAACTACGCCCTCACGCCGCGCCTGGCGGTGTCGCTCGCGCCGACGGTGCGCTGGCAGGTGCAGAGCGTGTACCGGACGGGCACCGGCCTGCGGCAACGCCCCACGAGTGCGGGGGTGCAGGCGGGGGTGCGCTGGAGTTTTTGATGGCCCGTTAGCGCCCGTTGAGCTGGCGCCTGATTTGTTTTTCCCGCCTGGCGGGTGTGCGGCCGACGGCGGCTTCGTGGTACCTGTGGCCGGCCGGCGCAGCCCCGAAGCAAGGTGCGGCTGATCGCTCCGCCCGCGTTTTTTGCTTGTTCCTTCCTTACATTTCTTTTCCCCAACCTACCGCATATGCGCGTGTATTCTCTTCTTCCGAACCGGCTGCTGCTGGTGCTGCTGACGGCCTTCGGCCTCGGCGCCCTGCTGCGCCCCACTACCGCCCAGGCCCAGCAGGCCATCTGGGCGCGGCAAATCGAATCGACGGCCAACAACGTGCTGACGGCCGTGGATGCGGCCGGCAATACCTACCTGTCGGGGCAGTTCGTAAACAACACCTACCACATCTGGGGCTACTCGTGCAGCGGCGTGCCGCACGTATCGGGCGACCACGATACGTTCCTGGCCAAATTCGATGCGGCGGGCACCGTGGTATGGCTGCGCGAGTCGTTGGGCGGCTCGCACGAGTACATCACGGCGCTCACCACCGACGCGGCGGGCCACGTCTTCGCGGTACTCCGCGTCGAGCCGAACGCGTTGCAGGCCAACAGCAACCTCGGCACCACCTTCGGCAGCTTCACCGTGAACAAGGGCGGGCATTATCTGCTCGACTTCGACGGCGCGGGGGTAGTGCAAAGCAGCCGCCTATTACACCGCTGGAAGGCTACCGGCCCGCGCCTGGCCATCAAGCAGTTCGTACGCGACGCGGCCGGCACCTCTTACTTCGTGACCTACAACAACGGTCTCGATTCGCTGGCGGCTTCGGCGCTGTCGCCTTCTGCCCTTTCGACCCACCGCGTACTGCGGCTCGCCGCCGCCGGCCCCGCCACCGCTCTGGACGTGCTGGCCCCTGGCTCGCCCGGCGGCCTCACCATCAACGACATGGCGCTGGGGCCGCAGGGCGACGTGTACCTGGCGGGCGAGATCGGTACTGGCGGCAGCACAGGCGGAACCACCTTCAACACCACCCCCGCCACTACCCTGGTCACCGCCCACGGCGATGCGTACGTAGCCCGTGTGACCTCCACCGGCCATACCCGTTGGGCGGTGCAGAGTACTCCCGGCGCCAACACTTGGGGGATGGCGGTTGTGGGAATGGCCGTGGCCGTGGACGCGGGCGGTAACGTCTATCTGGGGGGGCTTTCCGGAGCGAGTGAGCTGACGTTTGGCAGCCTGCCGATCATCACCTTTCCCCCCACGCCGGGCGTGACGCCGGGCAGCGGCGGATTCGTGGTGAAACTCTCGCCTACGGGTACGCCGCTCTGGCTGCGGGGCCACTGGGGCGGGGCCACTGGGGCGGGTACCCGGTTCCTGACGCTCGATGGCGCTGGCAACCCCATCATCAGCGGCAGCTTCAACGGCCTCACTCACACCTTCGACGGCGGCCTGACGCTCATCAACCCCAATCTGCCGTGGTCGGTAGGCAGCCTCTCGGCCGACGACGCCGCGTTTCTGGTTTCTTATGACCCGGCTGGCGCCCTACGTTGGGGGCGCACCTCCGACCCCGTGGCCGGCGCCACGATGGCCGGCGCCAACGCGGTTTACCTCGAAAACATGCAGCTCGATGCGGCCGGCAACCTGATGCTGCTGCTCTCCGCCAGAGCCGACGGCGCACGCTTCGATGGACTGCTGCTGCCGAACGGCCGACACCTAATCCGCTTCGCCCCCGCCGCCGCGCTGCGCGGCACCGTGTACCTCGACACCAACGGCAACGGCGCGCAGGATGCCGGCGAAGGCCCCTTCCCGCAGCAGCTCGTGGTGGCCGATACGCGCAGCCAGACCGGCAACAGCACCTTCGTCCCGGACGGCTCTTACACGGCCTACCTCGCCGGCGGCCCCTACGCCCTCGCCGTAGCCGCCCCGCCCCACTACGTCCCCACGCAGCCAGCGGCCGGCACCTACAACGGCACCCTGCCGGTGGGCGGAGCGGGCGCGGCGAGCCTCAACTTCGGCCTGCGCCCGGTGCCCAACCAGCCCGATGTGCGGGTGGCCGTGACGGCGCTGACCCCGGCGCGGCCAGGCTTCCTGACCACGGCGCAGGTGGTGGTCGAGAACGTGGGCACTACGCCCCTGCCCGCCGGCACCGTGACGCTCACGCTCGATGCCCGCGTGAACTACGTGGCCAGTGTGCCTGCCGCCACCGTGGGCAGCGGCGCCCGCACCCTCACCTGGACGTACCCCGCGCTGGCGCCGTTCGGGCGTTTCGCGGCGACGGCCTCCTACAGCCTGCCCCTGAACGTAGCGCCCGGCGCCGTGCTGACGGCTTCGGCCGCCGCCGCGCTGACGGCCGATGTGGTGCCCACCGACAACACTGCTCCCCTGACACAGGCCGTGGTCGGCATCCTCTCCACCAACAACGTGGAGGTGAACTACACCCAACTGACGCCGAACCAGGTGGCGGCCGGGCAGCCGCTCGACTACACCATCCGGTTTCAGAACGTGGGAGCTGATTCGGCCTTCGTCGTTGTCATCGAAGACTCGCTCAGTGCCCCGCACCTGCGCCTGACCACGGTGCAGTACGTGGCCGCCTCGCACAATTGCACCTGGACGCTCGACGGGCGGGGCCACCTGGCAGTGCGGTTTCCGGGGATGCGGCTGCCGAGCCGCACCCAGAATCAGGTGCGCTCACAGGGTTTCGTGCGGTTTCGGGTGGTACCGCAGCCGGGGTTGCCCACGGGGACGCTGATCCCGAACCGGGCGCGGCTGTTCTTCGACTACAGCGCGCCCCTCGCCACCAACCAGGCCACCACGCTGGTGCAGATGCCCAACGGGCTGGTGGCGGCTGAACCCGGCGAAGGAGACGCATTTATGCGCCTCTACCCCAACCCCGCCACCGGCCGCGTGACCATCGAAGCCGCCCCTGGCGCTACCGCCACCCTGCTCGATGTGGCCGGCCGCGTGGTGCTGCGCCCCGCCCCAACCACCGCGCCGCTGGCCCTCGACGGCGTAGCGCCCGGCCTCTACGTGGTGCGCGTGGCCCTGCCCGACGGCACCGCGAGCAGCCGGCGACTGGTGGTGCAGTAGACAAACAGCACCCGCAGAGCCCTCGCGCGGGGCGGCGATCAATCCTTTGCCCGGCCTTCCAAGGCCGGGCAAAGGATTTTTTTTTCTGCGGTAGCCAACCGCCGCAGGTGCGTGTCTTTCGGATAGTGGGGGGCACGCCGCCCCCAATGCCTACCTTTCTGCTGATGTCGGCTACCCCTCCTGCTGCTTCGCTTGCGCCCTACGCCGCCGATGCGCCGTTGGAGGCGGTGCTAGCGGGGTGCCGCGCCTACGAACCGGCGGCGCAGTGGGCGCTGTACGCGCGCTTTGCCGGGCCGATGCTGCTGGTGGCGCAGCGGTACGCGCCCACCGCCGCCGACGCCGAAGACGCTTTGCAGGAGGCGTTCATCAAGGTTTTCGGGCAGTTGCAGACGCAGCGCGAGCCGGCCGCCTTCGCCGGATGGGTACGGCGCATCGTGGTGCGTACGGCCCTGAATGCGGGGCGCGCGCGGCGGGTGCGGCGCATCGAATTCGACCTCGACGACGCCCACCACGTGCCCGCGCCCGATGCCTCCGCCCTCGACCAACTCACCCTCGCCGAGGTGCAGGCGCTCATCGAGCGGCTACCCGAGGGGTGCCGCGTGGTGCTGCTGCTGTACACCGTGGATGGCTTCTCGCACCAGGAAATCGGCGAGTTGCTCGGCGTGGGTACGAGTGCCTCGAAGGCGCAACTCACCCGCGCCCGCCAGCGCCTGACGCGGCTGCTGGCGGCCGAATCGCGGGAGGCGCGGCCCGCGCCACCGGGGTCGGCGGCGACCGCCCCGGCGCCCCTTGGTCTTCCTCCTTTTCATCCGCTTACGACGCTCCTGTTCCAATGAGCCTGCCCGAACCCTCCGCCTTTCCGAACGACCCGTCGGCGCTCGATAGCCGCCTCCGCGACCTGTACAATCAGCAACCCGTGCCGCCGCCGCCGCCCGGCGTGTGGGCGGCGCTGGGGCCGCATTTGCAGGCGCCACCGGTGCCCGTCGCAGCACCTGCTCCTGCCACCGCGCTCACGCGGCGCGCGCCCATCCTGAGCGGGGTGATGGGGCTCGTACTCGGTATTCTGCTGATGTGGGGCTGGGGTGGTGGGCAGTGGCAGGCGCCGCAAGCTGCCGTCGGCACCCGTCCGGGCGGACAGAGCATCGTTAAGCCCTTGTTGGTGGCTCGTCCGGGCGGACAGGGCATCGTTGAGGCGACATTGGTGCCTACTGCCACATCCCAGGCCACCATTGAGGCCTCATTGGTGCCTACTGCAACATCCCAGGCCACCATTGAGGCCTCATTAGTGGCTCCCGCCACATCCCAGGCCACCATTGAGGCCTCATTGGTGCCTACTGCCACATCCCAAGCCACCGTTGAGGCCCCATTGATGCCCACTGCCACATCCCAGGCCACCGTTGAGGCGATTTTGCAACCGCTGATTCAAGCCGAAACCACCTACGCCGCCCTACCCGCCCTCGACTCAGCGGCCGAAACCCGCGCCGCCCGCCGCCGTGCGCTGCGCACCGAACGCGCCGCCCTGCTGGCCCTCACCCACCGCGCCGATTCGCTGCTGCTGACCCTGGGCGAAGCGCCCATCCTGGCCTCAACCGACTCCCTCCTACCCTCAAAACCTCCCACCCTCCCACCCTCCAAATGGAGCGTGGCGCTGGCTTTCGCGCCGGAGCGCAATTTCTTTGGCTTGAGCGCACCATCGGGCGATACGTTGAGCGCCTTACGCCGCACCCACGAGCAGGGCCGTGCCGGTTGGAGCGCCGTCATCGGAGCCGAATACCGCCTGACGCCCCGCTGGAGTATCGGGGCGGGGTTAGGCGTAGCCTCCACCGGCGCCGAATTACGCCTCACCGACCGTCAAACCAGCGTGGTCGTGGCCTACGACACCCAAACCAGCCAGGCCGTGCAGACGACGCACGTCGAAAACATCACGTATTCGATTCGGCAGGATTCGACAGCCATTCTCTCGCCCATCTTCAACCTCAACAACCAGATCATTGGGTACGAGACGGTATTTCTGCCGCGCGCCGATACCGTCTGGACGCACCTCATCACCAACGGCACGGTACGCACTACTACCACCACCACTACGCCCACCGTCACGCGGCGCGAGGAAGTGAGCGCCCGCGTGCTACGCCCTAATTACCGTTTTCTGACTGTTCCGCTGCTCATTCGCTACCGCTTCGGCACCGAGGGCGGCGCGTTCCGGGGTGCTACCGCCAACCGCTGGTGGGCCGATGTGGCGCTGGGTGCGCAAACGCAGCTTTTCTTGGGCGGCACCCAACTCACCAGCCTCGACGGCCGCACCTGGCGCACCGAGCGCGTAGGAATGCGAGGCGGGCCGTTCAGGCCCATCACGGTGGCGCTCACGGGCGCGCTTACGCTCAATTATGCTCTCACGCCGCGCCTGAGTGCCAGTATGGCGCCCACGGTGCGCTACCAGACCGAGTCGGTGTACAAAGCCTCGACGGGGCTCACGCAACGACCCACGGCGAGTGGGGTGCAGTTGGGGCTGAAGCTGGCATTTTGATCAGGCAAGTAACAGGCAGCAAAACTATCGTCACCCTGAGCGTAGTCGAAGGGCTGACGCTCGGCCCATTGGGCATCTCTACGCTACGCGCAGTCGGTTCTAATCTTCGGTTCAGCACCTCCCCGACGCGCGGCGAATTGGCCGGCGCGGCGCCGTCGGTGAGGGTTCAGCGGCCGATTCTTCCTCTTTTCCTTTCACGTCGATTTTCCATTTCATCTAAGATGATCTTTTTCCTTCGTTCCGTTTGCGTAACCCTGCTGCTGGCGTTGCTGGCCGGGGTCACAGCGCCGGCCACCGCCCAGCGGGTGGATTGGGCGCGGCAGTTTCAGGATGGCTTAGCCCCCACGGATGGCGTGGCCGGTCAGCACGCCGTGGACCGCGACGGCAACTCGTACTACACGGGCTACTTTCAGGACTCCATCACGTTCGGGGGGCTGACCGTCCGCAACGCTACCCCCGGCAGCCTTGGCTACCAGACGTACCTGCTGAAGCTCGACAGCACCAACCGGCCGGTGTGGCTGATTCGCTCCGCGACGCGCGCCCTGACGGGCGGCAGCGGCGGCCAAACCTACGGAATGGCCCTAGCCTACGATACGCTCGGCAACCTGTTCATGACGGGTTGGGGCAACGGCCGGCTGCGGTTCGACAACGACAGCATCGCCCTCGGCGACGGCCACTACCTGGCCCGCTTCGACGGCGCCACCGGCCAGTGCCGCTGGCTGCGGGTGCTGACCCGGCCGACTCCGGGCCATCCGGTACAGGGCTTTGTGCAACTTGCGGCCGACAACACCGGCGACTGCTACCTCATCGGCCACTGCCACCAGACCGATTCGGTGCTGAATCAGCCCGTCATTCGCCGTGCCACCTTCGACCCCTACCTCGCCCGCGTCGATGCCAACGGCCGCCTGCGCTGGCTGCGGCAATTGCAGGGACCGACCATCAACCCTACCCAATCTTACCCGCGCATTTTCTGCGCGCTGGCCGTCGATGGCGCCGGCAACGTGGCCGTGGCGGGCGCAGCGGGCGACTCGCTGACCATCGCGCCCGGCCAGGTTGTCAACCGCGACTCCGTCGATGGTGAACCCGGCGGCGCCGAAGCCATCCTGCTGAAATACGACCGCAGCGGCAACCTATTGTGGTTCAAGCAGAGCCGCGCGGCCTACACCCAGGCCGCCGACTACGTCACGTTCGACACCCACGGCAACGTGCTGGTGCAGGTCGCCAGCTACTTCAACAACCGCCTCCTGCATTTCGACGGCCACCTAGTGCAGGGGCCAAGCGGCCTGTTCAAGTTCAGCGGCGCGGGTATGTTTCAGTGGGTGATCGACCAGGGCAATGGCTGGCTCTACAGCCCCATCGCCACCGACGGCGACGACAACGTGTACGCGGCCGGCAGCGCGGGCACCGCCCTCAACTGCTTCCACCCCGACGGCACCGCGCGCTGGACCACGCAGTACCCGAACCGCCCAAGCTGGAAGTTCTACGCCGTGTCGTTGCAGCTTGATGGGGCGCGCAACGCCTACATCTTCGGCGGGGCCGACTCGGTGGTGACGCTGGGCAACATCCGCCTCAGCGGCTCCTATTACGGGGCGCTGGCGCGCGTCTCGCCGCGCTCGAATGAGCTGACGGGCCGCATCTTCCTCGATACTGACGCCGACGGCCAGCTCGACGCGGGCGAAGTCGGTTTCCCGCGCTTTCTGCCGATGCAGATGATTCCCGGCAGCGACTACCAGCCGCGCGCGGGCGGCTGGTACAGCGTGTTCGCCGGGTTTGGGGTGTACAACTACGGCATCGGCCAACGGCCGGCGCACTACACCCTCACTACGCCCGGGCGCTACGCCGGCACCATCAACAGCTTTGGCAACGTGGTAACGGGCCGCAACTTCGGCTTCGCCGCCATCGCCAACCAGCCCGACCTACGCGTCACATTCACGGCCTACACGCCGGCGCGGCGCGGCATCCCCATCCGCTACCAGGCGCGGGTCGAGAACGTGGGTACCACCACGGTGCCCGCCGGCGGCACGCTGGTGGTGACGGCCGACGCGCGCGCCACCATCGTGGGCACGGTGCCCGCCACCACGCCCGTGGGCCGCACCCTCACGTGGACGCTGCCGGCGCTGGCGCCCTTCGCCGTTCGCACCTACGACATCACGCTCAACCTGCCGCTGAACGTACCGCTCGGCGCGGCCGTGACCACGCTGGCCGCCGTGGCGGCGCCCGCCCCAACGCTTGACGTTGAGCCGAACAACAACCAAGACACGCTGCGGCAGGTGGTGGTGGGGTCTTACGACCCCAACGACATCAGCGTGAACCACACGCTGCTCACGGCGGGGCAGATTGCGGCGGCGGTGCCGCTCGATTACGTAGTGAATTTCGAGAATATGGGAACCGACACAGCCTTTGCCGTCGTCATCACCGATTCGCTGCCGGCCGGGCTGCTACAACTCGCCACTATCGAAGTGTTGAGCCAGTCGCACAACGTGCGCTGGAGCGTGTCGGGGCCGGGTCTGCTGACGGTGAGTTTCCCCGGCATCCGGCTGCCGCACCGGGCCGTGGACGCGGTGCGCGCGCAGGGGTTCGTGCGGTTTCGCATCGTGCCGCGCACTACGCTCACGCCGGGTACGCTCATCCCCAACCGCGCCCACATTTTCTTCGATTTCAACTCGGCCGTCACCACCAACGACGTCCTGACGCTGGTGCAGCGCCCGACCGGGTTGGCGGCGCAGGGGGCAATAGGCGCAAGTATGCGTCTCTACCCGAATCCGGCGCAGGGCCGCGTAACCCTCGAAGCTGCCCCCGGCGCCACCGCCACCCTACTTGATGTGACCGGCCGCGTGGTGCGTCGCGCCGTCCTGACCGATGCGCCGCTGACGCTCGATGGGTTGGCGCCGGGGCTGTACGTCGTGCGCGTAGCGGCGCCCGGTGGCGTAGAGACGAGCCGGCGCTTGGTGGTGCAGTAAGCGTGGCGAACACCGTTCCGGTGCCGCATAAATATGGAAAACCACACGGGGCTCTCGCCAATCGGCGGGAGCCCCGTGTGGTTTGATGCCATCGGCCTGACCGGGTTCGTCGAGCGGATGCTGCCGTTCATCCTTATAAACACCAGATTCGTCGAATAGTGGTTCGCGGAAGAGTCGTCAGCGTTAGGCGGCGGGCTTATTTTTATGGAATGAAAAGCAGGTACCGCCTGAATAAGCAGATTTTTCCACCCGCCACCCCGATCTCTTTCCATTCAACATTCCCGCAATGATGACTTCCCTTCGATTTTTGATTTCTTTGGCGGCTTTGCTACTTCTGGGAAGTGGGCACACGGTGCGGGGCCAGCACGTGCGGTGGGCAAAAGCCTTGGGTACAGCCCATTACTACACTAGCGAGTATCACAACCGTGATTTTTCGACTACAGATCCAGATGGTAATTCTTATGTTGTAGGGCCACTTTATTCGCCCCTCGTTCTTGATGGTATACGCTTGACGCCGCGTGGTTCTGCAGATTTTTACGTTGCGAAGCTTGATGCCGGTGGTCGGTGCTTGTGGGCGCGACGCGGTGGGGGTCTTGACTCAACTGCATATGCATACGCATACTCATTGAGTTACGACACGAGTGGCCATGTGTATGTTTTGGGTGCTTCCGGGGGAAACACCACTTACGATGAGCAATTTGTATTACCAAACGACGATTATCTACTGAAGATTTCAGCCAGTAGCGGCATGCCCGAGCGAGTACAGCCCTTAGTGATGCAATACACCATCGGTTCCGGCAGTTCAGCCTACGAGCGGTTCAATCGGGTGGTAGTCGACCCCACGGGCGGCTGTTACATAGTAGGCAATATCGCTAATGCGGTATCCGTGGCAGGCCTGCCATTAGCTGATACAACCGACCACATGAGTGGTTTTTTGTTGCGGCTGGATACGGCAGGCACACCTCAGTGGGTGCGCCAAATCACGGCGTCACAGCCACCTGTATGGCATTCGCAACATTACTTTGAGGTAACATGGGGAGCTACCGTGGATGCCCAGGGCAACGTGGCTGTGATGGGCACAATCAACAGCGATAGTATGCGTGTGGTCGATCCTGTTCGTACACAATGGGTTCTACCTGGTCCAAGAAGTTCGCAACAACCATATGCAGATGTGTCTCAAACTTTGGTAGTCATGTACAGCCCACTAGGAATCGTGCGTTGGGCCCGATCCACATGGGGCTCTGGTCATGTTTGGGATGGGGCATTCGACACGCAAAACCGTTACGTGACATTGTCAACGCATTATGCCTACAGTTACAGTTACATGACGTGCTTTGATGCTGTGGGAGATACAGTTTGGACACACAAGTTCAACAGGGTAGAATTAGCCGCTATTACGCACGCACCTCATGGCGGCTTCTTCGTAGTAGGCTGTGGCAAATACTGGGGAATCACCTTTGGAGCTACCACAATCCCTGCACCCTCTGTCTTAAACCATACAACCGATGGATTTTTAATGTACGTTGATGAAAACGGGGCTCCACAATGGGCATTTGCTACAAGTATACCGGAGAATGACTTTTTTACGCAGGTAGAAGCTGATAGATATGGAAGAGCTTATGTTTATGGTTGGTCGCCTGGAACTGAACTATCTACGCCTACTGGCGGCACACCCGGCAAAAATTTAACGTTGATGCGCTTCACCGACCGTACTGCGCGTCTCAGCGGGCGCGTGTACCTCGACGCCAACGCCAACGGCCGTCGCGACCCCGGCGAGCTTCCCTTTCCGCGCCCGCTCGTAGTGCAGCAAACCGGCAACGGAATGCCAACGACCGCCGACCCTGCCACCGGTTACTACGCCCACTTCACCGACAGCGGCCGTTATACCCTGACGCTGCCCAATCCGCCGCCCCATTATACCCTAACCCAAGGCGCCGCCGGCCACGTGGTAACCGCCGTGCTGGGCGTAGCCGACACTACGCTGCACTTCGGCCTCGCGCCCCTCGCAAACCGCCAAGACCTGCGCGTCTCGCTCACCGCCTTCCGGCCCGCGCGGGTGGGTGTGCCGGCGTACTACCGCGCGCGGCTCGAAAATATGGGCACCACGGCTGTACTGGCCGGACAGGTGCGTGTCACCCTCGACCCAGCGGCCACCCTCGTCGGCACCAGCCCGGCCGCCCCGCCTCCCGTGGGCCGCATTCTCACCTGGCCGTTCACCGCGCTGGCGCCCTTCGCCACCCGCGATTTCGACCTCACCCTCACCCTACCGATCAGCGTGCCGCCGGGCACGAACCTGCTGTTCGTGGCCGATGCGCAAGCCACGGCAGGCGTCGAGCTCACGCCCGCCAACAATACCGATTCGCTGCGCCAGACCGTCGTGGGCTCCTTCGACCCCAACGACATCACCGTCAATTACTCGACGCTGACCCCGGCCCAGATTGCCGCCCAAGTGCCCCTCG
This sequence comes from Hymenobacteraceae bacterium, assembly GCA_031425525.1. GTDB lineage: Bacteria > Bacteroidota > Bacteroidia > Cytophagales > Hymenobacteraceae > JANNMJ01. Next base: position 76,606 of record JANPJM010000084.1, read on the forward strand.
ATTACGTGGTGCGCTTCGAGAATATGGGCACCGACACGGCTTTCAGCGTCGTCATCACCGATTCGCTGCCCGCCGGGCTTTTGCAACTCCCCACGATTGCGATGGTGAGTCAATCGCACTCGTTGCAGTGGAATCTAAGCGACTCGGGCTTGCTCACGATGCGCTTCCCCGGCATTCAACTGCCCCAGCGCGCCATAGATTCGGTCCGTTCGCAGGGGTTCGTGCGCTTCCGCATCGTGCCGCGCCCGACGCTCACGACGGGCACCCGGATTGAAAACCGCGCCCATATCTACTTTGATTTCAACCAGCCGGTGACGACCAACGACGCCGTTACCCTTGTGCAAAGACCCAACGGCCTGGTAGCCGCTCAACCGGCCGCCGCCGCGTGGCACCTCTACCCCAACCCCGCCACCGGCCGCGTAACCCTCGAAGCTGCCCCCGGCGCCACCGCCACCCTGCTCGATGTGACCGGCCGCGTGGTGCGCCGCGCCCGCTTCACCGATTCAGCTCTCACCCTCGATGGGCTGGCGCCGGGGCTGTATGTGGTGCGCGTGACGGCGCCCGATGGCGTGGCGACGAGCCGGCGCCTGGTGGTGCGCTGATGTTAGGGGCGTCTCCTTCCTCCCTGACCCGGCTTTTACAAGTCGGGCCAGGGAGGAAGGAGGTGCCTCACCCAAACACCGCGCGCTTCCACGTCCCTTTCAGCCGGTTATACTTGATGGTACTCGGCAGCGCCTTCCAGAAATACCGGCTTGTTTCCACCGCAAAACTTGGCTGCATATAGCAGTTGATGGTGCAGCCCTCGCACGCCGGCAACTTGCCCTCCAGGGCAATCAAGCGCTTAATTTCCGATTGCTGGTAGAGGCTGAACAGCTCACCGGCAATCGGAAATTTCTTTTCGCCGAGGTGGTAGCACGGCAGCACCAGTTCATCGTCGGGCGAGATGACGAGGGTGGTGCTGGCGGCGCGGCACACGGGTTTGGCGATGTGGTTGCCGCCATCGCGCCGCAGCGCCATAAACCCTTCGTTGAGGTACACGCCCGCCCTTCGCCCGAAGGCCGACACGTAATCGAGTTGCGCGGCGGTGAGGTTGGCGCCCGCCGCCACCTCGTTGTACTGAAACGCCGGATTGATGATGAGTACCAAGCCGTTGGGCTGCGTAATCTCGCGCCAAACGGCTTCCAATTCGTGAATATTTTCGGGGAATACGGTGAAAATGATGTCCGGCCGCTCGCCGAGGGTTTTGGCCACGCGAATGCTCTCCATCACCAGATCGAAGCACGCGACGCCGCGACCTTTGTCGTGGGTTTCGCGGTCGGCGGAGTCGAGGGAGAAATGGAGCATGTCTACCAGCCCACGCAGTTCTTCGGCGCGTTTGGGGTAGAGCATGCCGTTGGTGGTGACAGTGGTGAGCATCCCTTCGGCCCGCGCGGCGCGCAGTAAATCGGCCAAGCCGCGATGCAGCAGTGGTTCGCCCCCCGTAAAATCGACGACCCGCACACCCAGCCGTCGCGCATCGGCCAAGTTGCGCCGCGCCGATTCGAGCGTGACGTACGGCGATGGTTTTTCCCAGATATCGCAAAACCCGCACTTCGCGTTGCAGCGAAACGTGACGTAGTAGTTGAGTAGAACCGGGTGGTGAATCAGGCGCACGGAGGAAGTTTCGAGTTTCGAGTTTTGCGTGGTGAGGTGTACAAAGGTGGCACCAAGCGGCTATAATCGCTACCGGCACTTAGCGACAGTGTATCCGGCACCGTACCGGTGCCGGTGGGTTGGGCGGCCGCGCTGTGTTCGGCATTAGTCCGGCACCGGGACGGTGCCGGATACGTTTAGCCGCTTCACGCCATAGTCACAAAACGTATTCAGCGGGCACGCCGGGCAGTTGGGGCTGGTGAAAAAGCAGATGCGCTGCCCGTGCCAGAGGTTATGGATATGGTAGCTGAAAAGCACCTCCGGGTCGGGGCCGAGAATATCGAGCAGAATACCGTGCGCTTGATCGTGCGTCGTTTTCGGCCCGATGATCCCTACCCGCTGCGCCACCCGATGCACGTGTGTATCGACGGGCATAACCGGCTTTTTGAAGTTGAAAAGCAGCAGAAGCGACGCCGTTTTCAGGCCCACGCCCGGCAAGTAGGTGAGCCAGCGCATGGCCTCAGCGGTGGGCATTTCAGCCAGGAAATCAAGCGTGTAGGCGCCGCCGGTTTGCGCCCGAATCCGGCGGAGCGCTTCCTGAATGCGCGGCGCCTGCACGCCCGGCCACCGCGTGGTACGGATGGCGTCGGCGAGGGCATCGAGCGGCGCGGCTTCCACCCCGGCCCAGTCGCCGAAGGCCGTCAACATCCGCTCATAGGCCAACTCCTCATCTTTGTGCGTGGTGCGGTGGCTGAGCATCGTCGAGATCAGCTCACGCATCGGCGCGCGGCGCGGCTCGTCGAGCGAGACGGGCGCATAAAACGCATTCAGGGTTTCGTGGACACGCCACGCTTTGTCGGCCGGGGTCATAAAAAAACGAGAAACGGTCAGGCGCTTACGCTTCTGACCGTTTCTCGTTTTTTTAGTTTCGAGTTCGGAGTTTCGAGTGATACACTCAAAACTCGAAACTCCGAACTCAAAAATTTCTACAGCTTCCCGGCTTCGGCGGCTTTCTTCATCTTCTCGTTGGCGAAGATGGCCACTTCTACGCGGCGGTTGGCGGCTTTGCCTTCCACGGTAGCGTTGTCGCCGACGGGCTCGGTGTCGCCTTTGCCGGCGGCGCGCATCCGGGCGGCATCCACGCCGTGGGTGCCCAAGTACGACACTACCGACTGCGCGCGCTGCTCGGAGAGGGTCAGGTTTTTGGCCGGAATGCCCGACGCATCGGCGTGACCCGTGACCAGAATATCCGTATCGGGGTACTTCTGCAGCACTTTCGCGAGCTTATCGATTTCGCCGCTCGCGGCGGAAGTCAGATCGAACTTACTGACTTCAAACAGGATACCGGCGGGCATCGTGAGCATAATGCCTTCGCCGACGCGCTCGACTTTCACGCCTTGCATATCCTTCTGGAGGTCGGCGGCTTGTTGATCCATCTTCCGGCCGATGACGGCGCCCGTAGTACCGCCCACGGCCGCACCACCGATGGCGCCGATAGCAGCGCCTTTTTTACCCCCAATGAGTGCGCCGATACCCGCGCCCAGAACAGCGCCGCCGCCTGCGCCGAGGAGGCCGCCTTTGGCCGTTTTGCTCATGCCGGTTTTACGTTCGCCGGTGCCGTTTTGGGCCATTTTATCGTCTTGGGTGTTGCCGCTGCCGCTGGCACCGGCATTTTTCGAGCCGGCGCACGAGGAGAAGAGCATCGTGCCGGCGAGAGCCACGGCAACGGTCGATTTTACAATCTTGAACATGGGGTATTGGGTATTAGGGGTTTGGGGGTTGATGACGACTGAAAAAAAGGGAAGCTTCGGAAGCGCCCCGCCGCTTTGAACGGACGGACACGCCGAATGTTGGCCTCCCGCGCCAGAGTTGGCACGGGTAGTAGTGGCGGCGCCTTCCAAAGAGCTTGCCAGCGGAAGAACGGGTAGCGCCTCGCGCTCCCTTGCCCGACCTTTCAAGGCCGGGCAAGGGAGAATAATGCGTGGGCAGCCTACACCTGCGCCGCTACGGGCGCGGCGGTGGCTTCAGCAGTTTGCGCCGTGCGCAGCAACCGCAGCAGTTCGGTGAGTTGGGTTTTGAGCTGCTTGCGGTCTACGATGAAATCGAGGAAACCGTGATCGCGCACGAATTCGGCGCTTTGGAAGCCTTCGGGCAAATCTTTGCCGATGGTTTCGCGGATGACGCGCGGCCCGGCAAAGCCGATGAGCGCGCCCGGTTCGGCAATGTTGAAATCGCCGAGCATCGCGAACGACGCCGTAACGCCGCCCGTGGTGGGGTCGGTGAGAAGAGAAATGTACGGCACCTTCGCTTCGGCAAGCTGCGCGAGGCGGGCCGAGGTTTTCGCCATCTGCATCAGCGAGAAACCGGCTTCCATCATTCGCGCGCCGCCTGATTTGGAAATCACCAGCAACGGCCACCGCTCGCGCCGGGCGAGTTCGATGGCACGGGCAATTTTCTCGCCTACCACGGAGCCCATCGAACCGCCGACGAAGCGGAAGTCCATGCACGCCACCACGAGCGGCTGGCCGTCGGCGAGGCCGTGGGCCGTGCGCACGGCGTCTTTCAGCCCCGTCGATTTCTGGGTGGCCGCGATGCGTGCCGGGTACGGCTTGGTATCGACGAACCCGAGCGGGTCGCCGGACGACAAATCGGCGTCAAGCTCCGTGAATTCGCCACCGTCGAAGAGAATCTCGAAGTACTCGGCCGACCCGATACGCTCGTGGTAGTTGCACTTCGGGCAGGTGTAGCGCAGGCGCTCGTGTTCGACGGTGGTTGTCACCGTTTTGCACTCCGGGCATTTATACCAGATGCCGTCGGGGGTTTCTTTTTTCTGATCGGTAGGTGTCGAAATACCTTTTTCGACTCGTTTAAACCACGACATATGCGAACATTGACAGCCCCCGGCCAACGGCACGGACAGCGAATGCGGAAGGATGCGACAAGGGAAGGCCGGCAGGCGGCGGGACGGCAAATATACCGCCTACCACGGCGGGGCCGAAGGCGAGCGGTGCGTAACCGCCCCGATTGGCCCTACTTTCGCAGACGTTGACCGCCACGCGGTGTGGTGGTGCCGAAACTACCGGTTTTTCTTCCATTTTTTGGGCGTGCAAGCGCTTCCTTCTACCTCCCTACTTCTCTATGCTACATTTTTCTGTCTATTGGGCCCGCCCGTGGTTGCAGGTCGCCCCGCTGGCGCTGTTGCTGACCGGTTGCGTGACCGCCAAACGGTTCGATGATTTGAAAGCCCAAGCCGCCCAGGACGCCGCCACGCGCACCGAAGCCGAGAAAACGGCGGCCACGGCTACCTCTTCCCTCGTCAAACTTCAGGAAAATCACATCGAGTTGCGGAAGCGGGTAAATCGGTTGGCGGCTGATTCGATTCGCACCGATATTCAGCTCACCAAAGAGCGCGCGGCGAATGCGGAACTCAACGGCGCCTACGAAAAGCTGATGAAGGCCAACGACCGCATGCTCGGCAACGCGGCCACCGACCTCGACCGCTCGAACCGCGACCTGCTGCGGCGCGAAAGCGAACTGCGCGCCGCCGAAGCCCGCTCCACCGACCTGACGGCGAGTTTGCGCATCCGCGAAGACACCGTGACCCGCATCAACGCCCGCTTGCAATCGCGGGAGGCAAAGGTGAAATCGTTGGAACAAACCCTCGCCGATAAAGACCGCGCCGTTGCCGAGTTGCGTGCGCGGGTCGCCAACGCCCTCACCGGCTTCACCGGCCAGGATTTGAGCGTGCAAATCAAGGACGGCAAGGTGTACGTTTCGCTTTCCGAGCAACTGCTGTTCAAGTCGGGTTCCACCAAAGTAGACCCCAAAGGGCAGGAAGCGATTAAGAAACTCGGCGCCGCGCTCGCATCGCAAGCGGATGTAAACGTGCTCATCGAGGGCCACACCGACGATGTGCCGCTGCGCGCGGCGGCCGGGTCGCTGCCCGCCGACAACTGGGACTTGAGCGTATTGCGCGCCACCCAAATCACGCGCCTGCTCGCCGATAACGGCGTGGCGCCGACGCGCATTACGGCCGCCGGGCGGTCACAGTATGTGCCGCTAGCCCCCGCCGCCACGGCAGAGGCCCGGCAGAAAAACCGCCGCACCGAGATTATTCTCACGCCGAAACTCGATGAGTTGCTGCAATTGCTGAAGTAGGGATTGGCGGTAGGTTTCAACTTTACCGACCCCGGTTTCCCGCGCCACTAACGCACACGCGCCCGATTGACAAAAAGCCAATCGAGCGCGTGTGTTTTGGAAAGTGAAGTGGCGAGCTTAGCGGCTGCTTACGTTAAGGCCGTCTGACCGACGGCATCTTGCCAGCAAGCGGCGAAACTCGTCAGACCGATTCTGGCGGTCTGACGAGCGCCTAACCAGCCAACGCAAACCGCTTTCTAAGAATAGTCTAGCTCCCGGCAGTCATTTCGGCAGTGGCTTCCGTGGTGGCCGTTGCCGGTTGGGGCAGCGTGGCGTGGAGCATCCAGTTGATGCCGAACTGGTCGGTGATGGTACCGAAGCACGCGCCCCAGAATACATTTTCGAGGGGCATCGTAACGGTGCCGTCAGTCCCAAGGCGCTCGAAGGTGGCGGCCTGCTCATCAAGGTCGCTGAAATTGAGCATCAGCGAAATCTGCGTACCCGACGTTACGGGTTGGCCGGGCATTGCGTCGGCGGCGAAAAATTGAACACCTTCGGCCTCAAACTCTGCGTGCATCACGAAGTGTTCGGTGCCTGCGGGCATCGCCATCGGCGCTTCGCCGAACGTCTGGAGCGACTTGATTTGCCCGCCGAGCGCGTCGGCATAAAAGTCAAGCGCCTGACGGCAATTTCCCGAAAAATTGAGGTAGGACACGAGCTGTCGCATGGTTTTTTGGGGGGTTTGGTGAGTGACAAAGATATGTCAATTTTATTCGCAATACCAATATAATCAGATTTATTTTCTGATTATGCCAATATTGTGAGTAAATTATCTCTATTTCGCCTCACGGTTACGACCGTCAGCAGTGGTGTTCGGCGCTGCTAACCCAAGGCTTGAGTCAGGTCGTCGATCAGGTCGTCGGCGTCTTCCACGCCCACGCTCAGGCGGATGAGGGCATCACTGAGGCCGGCTTTGCGGCGCTCTTCGGCGGGAATGCTGGCGTGCGTCATGGTGGCGGGGTGGCCGCTGAGGCTTTCGACGCCGCCGAGGCTTTCGGCGAGGGAGAAAAGCTGAAATTTTTCGAGTACCGCAATGGCGTCTTCCTTGCGGTCGCCCTTCAATACGAAGGAAATCATGCCGCCGAAATCATTCATTTGACCGGCCGCTACGGCGTGGTTGGGGTGCGTGGCGAAACCGGGCCAGTACACCTTTTCCACGCGCGGGTGCTGCTGGAGGTATTCGGCGATGCGGCGGCCGTTTTCACAGTGGCGCTGCATCCGCAGATGCAGGGTTTTGAGGCCGCGCAGCACCAGAAAGCAGTCTTGCGGGCCGGGCGTGCCGCCGCACGCATTCTGGTAGAAGCGGAGACGTTCGGCCACGGCATCGTCGTTGAGGACGAGCGCGCCCATGACCACATCGGAGTGACCAGCCATATACTTCGTCAGCGAGTACATCACCATATCGGCGCCCAAATCGAGGGGCGTTTGCAGGTACGGCGTGCTGAACGTGTTATCGACCACCAACAACGCCCCGGCCGCCTTCGCGATGGCCGCCACCGCACGAATGTCGATGATATTGAGAAGCGGGTTGGTGGGCGTCTCGACCCAGATCAGCTTCGTTTTGGCGCTCACTTTTGCTTCGATGGCCGCCATATCGTGCATCGGCACGAAGTGAAACTTGATGCCCAGCGGCTCATATACCTTCGTGAATAGCCGGTAGGAGCCGCCGTAGAGGTCGTTGGTGGAGATCACTTCATCGCCGGGCGCGAGCAGTTTCACCACGCAATCGATGGCGGCCATCCCGGAGGCAAAGGCGATGCCGTGCTTGCCGTTATCGAGGGCGGCCACGGCGTCCTGCAACTGCGTGCGGGTGGGGTTATGGGTGCGCGAGTACTCGTAGCCCTTGTGGTCGCCGGGGGAGGCTTGCACGTAGGTCGAGGTCTGGTAAATGGGCGTCATGATGGCGCCGGTGGCCGGGTCGGGATGGACACCAGCGTGGATGGCCTTGGTTGCGAATTTCATGGGTGAGAACAAGGGGCGAGCCTACCAGCCGGCCCAACGTGAAACGAGACCACGAAGGTAGGAACGCCCCCGCGTGGCGGCACAGCGCGCGGCGCACTCCGTACGCCAACCCAGAAATACGGTCTTTCGTGGCCTTAATCAGAATATTAACATCAAAATAGCACGCACTCTTCTTACAAATACTTTATGTTTGCGTTTGCTAAACTCCTACCATCTCATCTCTTTTCTTTGACGTGCCATGCGCATATCGAAATTTCTATTGTATTTGGCCTTGATAACCGTAGGCTCGGTTGCCACGGCGAACGCCCAAACCACCGAAACGCAGGGCCTGACCGCCACCGCTGCTCCAGCGACGGAAACGCCGGTAGCGGCCGGCCCCGAACGGATGATTAACCGCCAAGCCACGCCCGCCGGCGATGAGCTACTGCTGTTCGCGGAGCCGACGGAAACGAGCAAATCACTAAAAATCAGCCACTGGCGACAGCTTTTTGTGCGCAGCCTCGTCGATTCGACGTGGTGCCGGGCGCTGTATGGCGGCACCCAGTTTTACGTGCGCCGCGCCGACATCAATCTATTAGCGCCGAATACGGCTGCGACGGGGCGCCCGAAGGCCCCCGCGAAAAGCAAGCCGAGGCGGTAGGTCTGGAGTTTTGAGTTTCGAGTTTCTTGCGGTTTTTCGCGCGGGGCTGTGCCCCGTGTGAGCTATTTCCGGGGCTCCAGCCCCGGCACGGCGCGCAGTTCGTTCGCGCAACGCGTTACATTGGAAAGTCGTGTTGCTGTCCCTTGCCCGGGCTTTAAAGGCCGGGCACGGGACAGCAACGCGGCGCATTCGGGCTACCGCGTTCGGGCTACCGGCGGGCCAGAGGCCCGCAAATACCACACACGGGGCAGAGCCCCGCGCGAAACGGCGCTGCCGAGCGTCAGTCACCAAGCAGAAACTTGGCGTTACGTTCCGTGAGGCACTACTGATACGCGAACTGCCCGCAGCGATATGAGTCGGCGCGCCCGCCGAAACCGAACAGGCGTGTCCGAAACCGGACGGTTTTTACGTAACTCGTCAATTCGCAAATCAACCCAAATCATTCATAAACAACAACTTACCCAAGTGGCACGGTAGTCGGCGGAGCGAGTGTGCGGCCCTTTACCGCTTACTCGAAAATGGACAGAGAACTATCGGCCGCAACGTTGCGGCAGCGCGCCCGACGGCCGTGGATTGTGGGCGCCGTGGTGGTGGCGGGGTTGGGCGTAGGGTTGGTGGCTTTCCGGGGGGCGTTGCGGCCGAGTCTGGCGGCCGAACAAGTGCTGACGGCACGGGTGGAAGTGGGCGATGTGGAAGCGTCGCTGGCGGCGTCGGGCACGGTCGTTCCGGGGCGCGAGGTGGCGCTCACGGCGCCTATCGCCAGCACGATTCGGCGGGTGCTACGGCCCGTGGGCACGGCGGTGCGGGCCGGAGAAGCCATTCTGGAGCTTGATACTGAGCAAACCGACGGCGCCCTCGGCAAGCTGCGCGATGAACAGGCGCGGCAACAAAACAAAACCGCCCAGCTCAACCTGACCCTCGAACGGGCGCTCAACGATTTGCGGGCCCAACAGGCGGCCCAAGAGGCGCGCGTGGGCAGCTTGCAAGCCGCCCTGCGCGACGAACAATACTTATTGAAACTGGGCGGCACGACGGGCGAAAACGTGCGCCAGGCCGAGCTGAACCTGCGCGTGGCCGATCTGGAACTACGCCGCCTCCGCGACCAGGTACGCACCCAGCACCGCGCCGCCGCCGCCGACCAGCGCGAGGTCGGGTTTCAGCTTGCCTCGCAAGCGCGCGACATTCAAGAACTGACCCGGAAGCTGCAACAGGCGCACATCAGCGCCGAGCAGCCGGGCGTGCTGACGTGGGTGAACGATCAACTGGGCGCCACCGTGGCGCAGGGCACCGAGCTGGCGCGCGTCGCCGATTTGAGTACGTTCCGGGTGCGCGCCACCATCTCCGACTCGTACGCCGAGGCGCTGCACCCGCAGGATGTGGTGCTCGTGCGCCTCGGCAGCAGCGGGCCTGAATTGCGGGGCCGCATCAGCACCATCAACCCGGCGGTGGAAAAGGGAATCGTGACGTTTTACGTCACCCTCGACGCCACCGATAGCCATTACGCCGCGTTGCGCGCCAACCTGCGGGTCGATGTGTTTGTGGTGACGAGCCGGGAAGCGCGCACGTTGCGCCTCAAAAACGGCCCGTTTTACCAGGGCGGGCGCGAGCAGGCCGTGTATGTGCTGCGGCCCGACCGCCACGTAGCCGAGCGCCGCACGGTGCAGTTCGGCGCCTCGAACTTCGATTGGGTGCAGGTCACGGGCGGCGTGCGCGCGGGCGAAGAAGTGCTACTGACCGACACCAAAGACCTCGGCGACGCGCCGCTCGTCACGCTTACCGAACCTGCCCGATGAACAAGTTTTTGCTCCTACTACTCCTGGTGCTGGTGCTACTGGCGCCGCAGCGCGCGGCGGCGCAACCGCAAATGTCCTTTTCCCTGGCCGACATTATCGGATTGGCGCAAGGGCAATCGGTGGCGGCGCAACAGGCTACCACCGACCGCGAAATTGCCGGGTGGCAGTGGAAACGCTACCGCGCCGATTTCCGGCCGCAACTGGGGTTGAGCGGCACCCTGCCCGACTTCAGCCGCGCCATTGCGCCGGTGGTGCAGCCCGACGGCACCACCGATTTCCGGGCCGTGCGGCTCAACAATTCCACCGTACAACTGGCCGTCACGCAGAACATCGGCCTGACGGGTGGGCAGGTGTACGTGGCGACCGGGATGCAGCGCTTCGACGATTTCAACGGTCGCGAACGTCTCTACAACGCCCAGCCGTTTGCCATCGGGCTTACCCAGCCGCTGCGCGGGTTCAACGCGTTGGCGTGGGCGCGCCGCACCGAACCACTGCGGTACGAAGAAGCCCAGCGGCAACTGCCGCTCGACCGCGAAACCGTTGCGCAACGGGCCACCGAGCTGTTTTTCGACGTGCTGCTGCAACAGCAACAGGCCGCGCTGGCGGCGCAAAACGAAAGCACCGCCGCCGAGCTGCTGCGCCTGGGCCGCGAGAAACTGGCCCTCGGCCGCCTCGCCGAAGCCGATGTTTTGCTGCTGGAGCTGAACCACATCAGAGCGCAGCAAAACCGCCAACAGGCCGAACTGACCGCACAAACCGCCGCCCTCGATCTGGCGGTGTACGTGGGCAGCCCGCCCGACCAGCCCCTGCCGTTGGCGGTGCCCAATGCGGCCCCCACGCCCGCCGTAGCCCCCGACGACGCCGTGCGCGAGGCCCGCGCCCGGCGGCCCGAAGCCATCGGGTTTCGGCGGCGGCAGCTTGAAGCCGAGCGCGCCGTGGCGCTGGCGCGGCTGTCGGGCGGCGTGCAGGCGGCGCTGACAGCCAATCTGGGGTATATCAATCGGGCCGAAACGCTCTGGAACTCGTACCTCAATCCGCAGAACCAGCAGCAGGTGCGCCTCACGTTTTCGGCGCCGATCATCGATTGGGGGCGGCAGCGGGCGACGGTGAAACTGGCCGAAGCCACCCGCGAGCTGACCCGTCGCCGCGTCGAGCAGGACGAAACCACCTTCACCCACACCGTGCGCACGCACGCCGCGCAACTCCCGACACTGCACGCCCAAGTGCGCCTGGCGGCCCGCGCCGATTCGCTCGCCCAACGCCGGTACGGCATCACGCAGGAAGTGTACAAAGTTGGGCGCCTTTCGCTCACCGACCTCGGCATCGCGCAGCAGGAAAAAGACGCCGCCCGTCAGACGTACGTGGGCGCGTTGCGGGCAGCGTGGGTAGCGCATTACCGGCTGCGGGTGCTGACGCTGTACGATTGGGTGCGGCGCGAAGGGGTGTAGGAGGCCACGAGGGGCAACGGTTTCCGGCCGGCCGCCGGAGCAGCAAGCAGCAAAAAGTTTCGCTATACATGAGCCAAGCTCCGGGCTACTCTGTTACTTACACTTCCTGCTGATATTCAGCCCCCGACTTTCTACCTCTACCGTGCCCATCATTTCCTTCGTCCCGTCGATCCTGCATACGCCGGAGCGGGCCATTCAGAATGCCACCGACGAGGATATGCGCCGCCTGATTTACGAACACGAGTTCGTGCTCGCCAAATTCGTCGATGAAGGCTGCGATACCTGCCGAGTGCTGGCACCCCACATACAGCGGCTCGCCAACGATGCGCGTTTCGAGCACGTGCTGTTCGTGGTGGTCGATGCCAACCAGACGCCCGTTACGGCCAAAGAAGTGGCTTTCAGCAAAGCGCCGTTCATCGTGGCTTACCACGAGGGCCGCGTATTGCACTGTGAAACGGTGCGCACGGAAGCGCGCGTGGAAGAAGTGCTGATCGAACTCCTGCTACCTACCGCGTAGCTCAACTTTTCGCCTCGTTGATAGCGGGGCTGTCCTCGCCGCTGCCGGCGCCGTTGAGGAGAAACTCGCGCAGGCGGTTGATGTGGTGCTTCATTTCCTCGATGCGCTCGCCCTGCTGTACCGAAAGTAACCCCAGGCCCCGGGCGGCCATACTGGCGAGCAGGTTCTTGCGCTCTTCGAGCATCCGCAACGACACCCACAGGGTTTCCTCCAGAGCTTTTTGCGTATGCCCCATCATGGCTTCGGCCGTAAACGCGTGGCCGGTGTGGCAGCGGTACCGCAGCATCGTGCCGTGCTTCATCTCCCACAGGTTGCCGCCGCAGCTGGGGCAGGTGAGCGGCAGCAGCGTGCCGATGGAGACGACGGCGGCGGTAGCGCCCACCACCCGTCCGGCGATGCCGGCCTCGATCTGCAAATCTTCGGGGATGACGGCGGGGGCGGGTAGCGGAGCGGCCACGAGGCGTTCGAGCAGGGCGCCCATCGCCGCCAACGGCACCACGTAATCGACGTCAACATTACGCAAGGCGCTTTCGGGCATACTGGCGTACTCGGCGTCGTGGGGTTCCTGCACCACGGCGCACCCGCCGCAGCGCTTCACGAATTCGAGGCCGGCGGTGCCGTCGTGGAGCATCCCGGTGAGTACCACCCCGATGAGCCGTGCCCCGTAGGCCACGGCCGCCGCGCGGAAAAGGGTATCGGCGGCGGGGCGATACTGGTTTTCGTGCGGGCCTTTCACGACGATCAGCCGCCCGTCTACCCCGACGAGCAGGTGCCGATTGGGGGGCGCCAGGTATAAGTGCCCCGCCAGTATAGGCGTACCGTGCCGGGCCAAGTGACAGCGCAGACCGGTGCTGCACTGCCGGTTGAGGCGGTCGATGAGCTGTTCGCCCGACGCGTCAGGAGCTAGATGCTGCACCACTAGCACGGCCGCCGGCAGCGACGCCGGTAGTTGGCACAGCAATTCGGTGAGGGCGGGCATCCCGCCCGCCGACGTACCGATGACGATGACGTAAGGGGGTTCGGCCACCGCCGCCGCTACGGTAGCAGCTACCACGGCGGGCGCCGGAATCAGGGGAAGAGACGTATCGAGCATAGAACGGGAAGCGCAACGGCAACCGGCGTTCGCGCTGCTGATACGCAGCCTACCGGCAAAAGATGCTGCCGACGTACGTACCTTGCACGGGTGGCCTGACAGGCAACAAGAATTGAGTTTTCCCGTCAAGCCCCAGATGCCTCACGCTGGCCCGACTCCCGTTCCGCCTGCCGCGCGCCTGCCGCTGGAGGTACCCGCCGATGCGGCACTCGACGGCGCCTCCGCCCCCGACACCTTCGCGGTGGTGGCACTCACGGGGTCAGCGGGGTCGTTGGGGGCCTTCGAGGCGTTTTTTCGGGCGTTGCCGGCGGCGCCGGGCGTGGCTATCGTGGTGGTGACGCACCTGTCGGCTACCGCCGAAATCACGCTGCCGAGCGTACTGCAACAGTTTACGCCGCTGCCGGTAGTCAGTGCGACGGACGGACTGCGAGTGCAAACCGACCACGTATACGTGATCCCGCCGGGCCACGATCTGGCCTTCCACCACGGCATGCTGCGTTTGCTGGCGCCCACGGCCACTAATCCGCACCTGCCCATCGATGTGTTTCTCGAAACCTTAGCGCTTGATGCCGGGCCGCGGGCGGTGGCCATCATCTGCTCCGGAATGGGCGCTGATGGCGCAGCCGGGGTAAAGCTGATCCTGGAGAATGCCGGTATGGTGATGGTGCAGGAACCCGCCACCGCCGCTTTCGAGGCCATGCCGACGGCCGCGCTGGCCGCCGGTACCGCCGATTTTGTGCTGCCCCCCGCCCAACTCCCCGGTGCCCTCCTCGCCTACCTGGCCGATTCGCCGACGGCGAGGGCTGACCACCGAATCGGGGTCATCGCGTCGGCGGCGGCGACGCCCGAGTCGGCCGACCTCGCCGCTACTGCGGAGGCGATTCCGGAACTGCCCCAGGTCTATAGCCTGATCAAGGCGCGCACCGGCCACGATTTCACGCATTACAAGCGCAGTACGGTGCTGCGGCGCGTCGAGCGGCGCATGAGCGCGCGCCAGTGCCACTCGTTGCGCCAGTATGTGCAGTGTTTGCAGGAAACGCCGGATGAGGTAGATACGCTTTTCCGGGAATTGCTCATCGGGGTGACGCAGTTTTTTCGCGATCCGGAGGCGTTCGAGGCGCTGCGCCGGCATCTGCCGGCGCTGCTGGCTGCCAAGCCCTCCGATGGCGTGGTGCGCGTCTGGGCGCCGGGTTGCTCGACCGGCGAGGAAGCCTATTCGCTCGCGATGCTGCTGCTCGAAACCCTCGATACCGTGGCCCCGGAGCGCTATCTGCGGCTCCAACTGTTCGCCTCCGACATCAACCCCGGCGGTATCGAGTTGGCGCGCGCCGGCCTCTACCCCGAGACCATTGCCGCCGAGGTGAGCGAAAGCCGGCGGCGGCGGTTCTTCACGCGAGTGGCCGAGGGCTATCGGGTGCGCAAAGAACTGCGCGACGTGGTGATCTTCACCCTCCACAACATCAACAAAGACGCGCCTTTCATGCGCCTCGACCTGCTGGTGTGTCGCAATTTATTAATTTACCTGAGCGCCGAGCTGCAAAAGAACCTGCTGCCCGTTTTTCACTATTCCCTCAATCCGGGGGGGATTCTGTTTCTGGGGCCGAGCGAGCATTTCTACGGGTTGCAGAACCTGTTCATGCCGCTCGACGCGCGCTGGAAAATTGCGCGGCGCACGGAAGGCGCCACGGTGCTCAATCAGGTGTTTATGTTCCCGTTCGTAGTTCCCCGTCCGATGCCATCAACCGATAACGCCGCCGCCAACCCGCTCACCGCCCGCACCCCCGCCCCCGGCGCCAGCTCGTTTGCCACGTTGGTCCAGCGGGCGCTGCTGCATAAGCTGGTGCCGCCGGCCGTGGTGATCAACCCGAAAGGCGACATCCTGTACGTCAACGGCCGCACCGGTCGCTACCTCGAACCCGCGCCGGGCGTCGGGGCGATGAACCTCTTCGAGATGGGGCGCGAAGAACTCAACTTTGAGCTGAGCGGCGCCGTCCACCGGGCCGTCCACGACGGCGAAGACGTGGTACTCGATAGGGTATCGGTTCGCACCGACGACGGCTACCAGCTCCTGCGCCTCTCCGTCCGCTGCCTCACCGAGCCCGATACGCTGGCGGGGCTGCTGGTGGTCGTGTTTGAAGACCAGCCCACGCCCCCCGCCGTGAAAAACGGCGCAACGCGCCTCGCCACCACCATAGACCGCGAAACCCTCGACCTGCTCGGCAAAGAGCTGCACTACACCAAGCAGCGCCTGCAAACGACGATTGAGGAAATGGAATCGTCGTTGGATGAACTCAAAAGCACCAACGAAGAACTGCAAAGCTCGAACGAGGAGCTGCAAAGCACCAACGAGGAAGCGATGACCAATAAGGAGGAAATGCAGAGCCTCAACGAGGAGCTGATGACCCTCAACGCGCAGTACCGGAGCAAGACGGAGGAGTTGGGCGAGGCAGCGAACGACATGAAGAACCTGCTCGACTCGACCGAAATCGCCACCATTTTTCTCGACAATAATCTCATCATCAAGCGCTTTACGCCGCCCGTGACGCGCATCATCCAGTTACTGCCCACCGATGTGGGGCGTTCCATTACGCACTTCGCCACGCACCTGCGCCACGAGCAGCTGGCGGCCGATATCGAGCAGGTGATCGCGCGGCTGGTGCCGCTGGAAACCACCATCGAAACCACCGCCGGCGAGTGGTACGCGTTGCGGATTTTGCCTTACCGCACCCTCGACAACTACATT
This sequence comes from Hymenobacteraceae bacterium, assembly GCA_031425525.1. Lineage (GTDB taxonomy): Bacteria > Bacteroidota > Bacteroidia > Cytophagales > Hymenobacteraceae > JANNMJ01. Next base: position 92,631 of record JANPJM010000084.1, read on the forward strand.
TCGGGCGCCGTCATCACCTTCACCGACGTTACGGGCCTCAAAACCCTCGAAGGCCGCTTGCAGGAAAGCGCCCGCTTCGCCGAGAGCATCGTGGCCACCATCCGCGAGCCGCTGCTCGTGCTCGACCCCGAGCTGCGGGTGCTCACCGCGAGCCGGGCGTTTCTGGCCACCTTCGGCCTGGAAGGCACCACGCCCATCAAAGGCCACCCGCTCACGCGCCTCAACGGCGGGGCCTGGCAACACCCCGCCCTGCACGCCGCGCTGCGCAACCTGCTGGGGCCGGATGGCCCCCCCGACGGTTTCGACGACCTCACCTGGACGGCCGATTTCGTGGGGCTCGGCCGTCGCCGCCTCACCGTCTACGGCCGCCCCTTGCAGCGCGAGGGCCACGCTACTGGCTCGCTGCTGTTGGGCGTGCAGGCGGTAGAGGAGGAGGCGGCCGCCGCCTAAGGCCGCCAATGGGGGCCGGGGGCGCCCTACTACTACCAGCTCGGGCCGTGCAAAACCAAGCGTGCATAACTACTGGTTATGCACG
>JANPJM010000085.1:0-27015 GCA_031425525.1 Hymenobacteraceae bacterium
TCGGCGTGCCGTACGAGGATTACACGGGCGGCCCTTCGCCGGTGACGGCGCGGCTGGGCGGCGTGCTGGCCTTCACCAGCGGCGTGGAACGCAACGACACCACCCTCCGCACGGCCTTCCCCTTCGTCCAGACGCCGTGGAGCGGGACGAGCCGCGCCGGGGGCTTCCCGGCGGCGCCGGGGGTCATCACCGGTCTGGGCAGTGATGCCGGCGCCCTCGGACTGGCTACGCCGGAGCTGATGGTGCAGAACTTCCCCAACCCATTCACCGACCGCACCACGTTCCGTTACCACCTGGCGCGGGCGGGCCGCGTAACGCTGACCGTGTTCGACCTGAATGGCCGCCGCGTGGCGATGCCGTTGCGCGACGTTGCGCGGGCCGCCGGCACCTACGACCAGCTCTGGACCGGCATCGACCTCAAGCCCGGTATCTACACCGGCGTCCTCGAAGTCAACGGCCGCCGCCAGAGCCTGAAGCTGCAACGGCAGTAGGCGGTAGCGACCCTGTTTTAATAGTTTACACAACGGCCACCCGGCTTCGGCGGGGTGGCCGTTGTGCGTTTGCGGGGCGCGGCCCGTGGTACCACCGGAGTGCCTCGGCGCCGGCGGGCCGGCTCACGTTTGCGTGGGAGCGAGATGCGCCGCGAAGCCAGCGAGATGCGCGGCGGCGGTAGCGAGAGGGCCGCAGCGGCTGCGAGATGCGCGGCGACGGCTGCGAGGTGCCCGCAGCGGCTGCGAGATGCGCGGCGAGGCCAGCGAGATGCGCGGCGGCGGTAGCGAGATGCCCGCAGCGGCTGCGAGATGCGCGGTGGCGGCGGCGGGATGCGCGGCGGCGATAGCGAGATGCGCGGTGGCGGTAGCGGGATCAGGCGGAAAAGCAACGGCCCCGCGACCGGTGGGTCGCGGGGCCGTTGGCGAGGTGCGGGGGGTGGTCAGGCGGCGGGGGTGGGGGCGCCGCCGGTCATTTTGCGGCGGACGGCGGAGAAGGAGAAGCGGTCGGCGGTGGCGGGCTGCGTCTGGTGTACGCTGCGAGCGAGGGTGGCGACGACCTGGACGCGGGTGTAGAGGTCGTTGAAGCGGGTGATGGTAGCGTCGGTGATGACGGGGGTTTTGCCTTTGCCTAGCTCCTGGGCGGCATCGAGCTGGGCGAAGCCGGCCTGGGCGCGGACGGCGTCGATGACAGTGGCGGAGATGTCGAGGGTGTCTTGCAGCTCGGCGCGGAGGGCGGGGTCGTTGGTGGCCTGGACGAACTTGGCGAGCAGTTCGGAGAGGGCTTGCTGCTTGCTGCCTTGGACGTCGGCGAGGTGGTCGCGGAGGCCGAGCAGGGCGCGCAGCTCAAGCAGGCGGGGGGCTTTGGGCCGGCCGGGGAAGGCGCCTTTGAGATCGACGTTGAACTGGCTGAAGGCCAACTGGGCGGCGTCCTGCGATCGGAGAACGCCCTGGGTGAGCTCCTGGACGATGGTGGTGGGGTTGAGGCCGAGGTCTTGCTGGAGGGCGTTGGCGACTTCCTGGCGCAGGTCGGTGAGGGACTTGGGCGTGAGCTTGGAGCGGCGGGCTTGCAGCAGGGGCTGGATTTCGGCTTCGGCGGCGGCGTCGAGGATGACGAGGCAGACGGTGAGCATCACGGCGTCGCCGCCCTGGTAGGTGCGCTTGGGGCCGTTGTCTTTCTTCTGCTTTTTGGGGGGCTGGGGGGTGTTCATTGCTCAGAGGCAGAGAGGTTTGATTCTGCTGGGGGCGAAGGTAGAGTACGAAACTGTCTTTTACTGCGGCTCATATCCCAACTTGCGTTTCTGTTCCTCGGGGGCGCCTTCTTCGAGCCATTTGCGGCAGTCGTCGGCGGGTTCGAGCGGGTGGACCCACGCAACAGCGCCGATTTGGGGCAAGGGTTCGGTGAGGGGGCGGTAATACCGGGTGGCGCGCGTTTCCAGCGAAATGACGATAGAATCGGTGGCGAGGGCGGATTCGAGCAGGTACACGTCCTTCAGTAATTCCGCGCGCGACCACTCGGCCGGGGCCAGGCGGTCAATGGCTTCCCACAGGCCGCTGTCAGGGTCGTCGGGTAGCACGTGCCATTTTCCTTTGGCCGTCATACTGGCTAGCCAGCGCAAGGTGTAGCGGGACTGATGGCGTTGCCATTCCTCTTTCTGGCTCGGCGAGAGCACGATTCGGTGGCAGACCGTCAGAATCGTATCCAGAATCTGGCGGCAGGCGACCGATTGCGGAAACGTGGTTTCGCTGGCGGAGCGCGCGATGTTGGTATCGACGACGATCCGCCGCGACGCGACTTTGCGGGGAGTTGCCATTACGCCGTCGGTTTTGGCTTTGGCTTCGCGTGGCGCCGGGCGACGGCGTCGAGGTAGGCGCCTTGTGCGGTCAGTTCGACATCGCCGAAGTCTTCGGGCCACGGGCCGTAGGCGCCGTTTTCGTCCACCTCGGCGCGCGTGATTTGGGTGGCGCCTTTGGCATCGCGCTCGAACCAGTTTAGGGAAACCTCTTCCGGCGAAATCGCGCCTTCGGCGACGAGCGTCTGGACGGTGAGCAGGATGAGGCTGCTGTGGGTCTCGGCGATGACGCGGACGCCGCGCCGGGCGGCGGCGGCCAGCAGGTGCGCCATCTGGACCTGGGCGCGGGGGTGAAGGTGCAACTCGGGCTGCTCAATGTACACCAACTGGCCCGGCTCGGCGGCGATGAGCGCCACGACGATTGGTAAAACCTGCGAGACCCCGAAGCCGACGTCGGCGATGTTGACGAGGTCTTTCTTGCGGATTTTGGCGCCGACGGGCAGGCGGCCGACTTTTACTTCCAGCTCGTTGGCGTTGAGGGTAGTTGCTTCAACGGCGCTGGTGAGGCCGAGGCGTTGGAGGGCGTTGGTGAGGGCCGCGAGAGATTCGGTGTCTTTTTGCTGCTGCCAGTAGAGGATGAGGCCGGCGGTGTAGGCGTCGAAGGTGCCGCGGATGCTGCCCGTTTGGTAAGCGGCAGCGGGGTAGCTACGTTTTGGGGCAGTACGAAGGCCGGGGATGTGGATTAAGGTCATTAAGGCACGCTCAAATCCGTAGGAAAGCAGCGAGACGGATGCAATTTCGCCGCCTTCGGCGTAGCCAAAAGCGCCCAAGAAATGTCCTAATTTATGTAGGCTCACCGCTAAAGAACGCCCCTCTTTGAGCCTTTCTAATGAGGTATTTTCCAAGAGCAACTCTTCGTCCGTCATTTCTGGACGAAGACGAACTGGTGTTCCTGCGTCGATGGCATCCTGGCTGGACAGTTTGAATCCGGTATTTTCAACCGAATAGTTAAGCGATAGGTAGTCGCCCTTTTGCCATGGGGAATCGCCTTCCATCCGCAGGGAAAATTCAGGCTTCTCCAGTTTGTCCACTTTCGACAAAATCTGCTCGGCCGACGTGATCTGGACGTGTGGCCCATCGAGCAGTAGGGCGCCGGCCGTTTGATATGACGCTTGAAGCGTCTGCTTAATCAGCAGCAGTGGCTGCATCATGCTTGACTTGCCGGAGCTATTGGTACCGGCAAGCAAGGTCAGGGGGCGTACCGTCAACCGGGCGTCTACAAGTGATTTGTAGCCCCGTACCTGAATTGAAGTGACAACTGCTCGAAAGTGGTCGGGTGACTTAGCAGGAGCGGAAGTCGGCTTTCCCTTCGCCATTGATCAATGATTTAGTGGCCTCAAAGTACGTCCATAATCTTCAGACGCCCTACCTACTCGAACTATCGGGCGGCGGGACAAAGTCCACACCCCGCCCGCCCCTTGCTTGCGGTATGGAAGCCATCCCCGCGCCCGATCCGTTTCTGGCTCCCCTTGATGAGGACTTGGTCACTTGCCTGCTGTAGTGGGTGGGGGCTTCCCGCGTTTGGGCGGTTCCGAAGGTCTGGGCAGCTTCGACGTACGTGTACCTACACACACCTTCCGGCTACCATTACGTGACCGTCGGCACTTTTTCCAATATTTCAACAACAAATCAGCTTATCCACGCTTCTACCGCCGACGCTGACCCAATCGGCGGCCCACCGTGCCCGTAGGCACCACCCTCCCCTACTGTGCCGGACGAGTAGCATTTGCTATACCTACCCGTCGGCCGTGCTTCCTTCTCTGTTTTGACCGGCTTCTTCCGCGAAAGAAGCCGGTTAGTGTAGTCCAAAACGCTTCGTGTTCCTCCGTTTCTGTATTCTGGTCGTTTCCGTAGGGCTCTACGGGTACACGCTTGCGAGCGCGCCAACCCCAGCATTTTCGGCCGCCACCGCGCAACGCCGGGCGCAGATTGCGTTAGGTAAGCTGCTGTTTTTCGACCCGGTACTGTCGGCCAATGGCAAGCGCAGTTGCGTGTCGTGCCACCGGCCCGACAAAGCCTTTACTGACCAGCGCATCACGCCGCGCGCGTTTCGGCTGACGGCCAACCTGCCGCGCAACGCGCCTACGTTGCTGAATGCGGGCGCGCAGGCGCGGTTTTTTCACGACGGCCGCGCCGCCTCGCTCGCGGCGGTTACGGCGTCGGTACTGACGCACCCCCTGGAATTCAATTCGTCCTACGACACGGCCATTGCCAGGCTGCAGACCAGCCTTACCTACGACTCGCTGTTTCGGACGGCGTACCACGAAGGCCCCACCGAAGGCACCCTGAACGCGGCGCTCGCGGCGTACGTCGGCTCGCTGACGGCCACCAACTCGCCGTATGATCGGGCACGAGCGGGCGGGCCACGCCTACCGGCCGTTGCCCGCCGGGGGCAAGCGCTGTTTCTGGGGCCGGCCGGCTGCGCCCGCTGCCACCACGGCCCTCACTTCCGCGACGGGCGCCGCCACGCGGTAGCGCCCCAGGATCGGCGCCAGACGCCTACGTTGCGCAATTGCGCTGTAACGGCCCCGTACCTCGCCGATGGCTCCGCCCCGACGCTGCTCGCCGTGCTGACCACGGGGTTCCACGATGCCGTGAACACCCGGCGCCTGGCACCCGCCGAAGTAGACGCGCTGATCGCGTTCCTCGAAACCCTGACCGACACGACTTCCGCCGACCACACCTGGCCCGCGCAATTACCGCCGGTACCGCACTGGGCGGCGCGCCAGCCCGGCGGCCAGTACTGAGCTAGTTTATCGCCCCCGACTTACCCCATTTCTTTTCCTCATCTCCTCGGAACCAACGCCCACACTTTCTCTACCCATCTCCTCACACTTCCCTCCGGCCATTAATTTTTTCAACTTTTTTGTAGCACCCATGCTGTTTATTACCCTTCTAGGGGCGCTCGCCGGAGCCCCCTCCCCCCCGCCACCCGTCGCCCTGCTGCACCCGCAGGAGTCGCGCTTGGTCAGGGAAATCACGACCACCAGCGCTCTGCTCGGCGTTGATTACAGCCCCGATGGCACCCGGATAGCGACTTGTGGGCTGGGGCGCGATGTGGTCTTGTGGGACGTAGCCACCGGCAACGCCATCCGCACCCTAAAAGGGCACACCGACGATGTGGTGACTGTCCGATACTCGCCGAACGGCCGCTATCTGGCGTCGGGGAGCGTGGACAAATCGCTGATTATTTGGGATGCCCTAACCGGCGACATCCTGCGGCGCACGACCGACCACACCGATTATGTGCGCGACGTAGCTTTCTCGCCGGATAGCAAGCTGGTGGCTTCGGCCGGGTGGGACGGGTTTTCGTACGTCTGGGAGACGTTCAGCGGGTTACGCGTGGCGGCGATGGGTGCCAAAGTGGGCGCCGTGGGCACTTACGATAAGAACCGAACCGCGAAAGGTCGCTCGGCTAACATGACGTCGGTGGCGTTCAGCCCCGACGGTACCGAACTGCTCACGGCCTCCGGCGACCATTCGGTACGCGGCTACGACACGCGCAACTGGCAGCAGAAGTACCAACTCGTGGGCCACACCGATGAGGTGTGGGATGCGCGGTACGCGCCGAACGGGCGCTTTGTCGTCAGCGGCGCCTGGGACAATACCTGCCGAGTGTGGGACGTGCGCACGCGCCAAAATACGTACACGCTGCCGGCACACGTCTCGGATGTGTGGGCGACGACTTTCTCGCCCGATGGGCAGCTCATCGCGACGGGCGGCGGCGACCGAAAAGTGAAGATATGGGAGATGGCTACGGGCCAGCTCGTGGAGGAGTTGGATGGCGAGGCGCACAAAGCCGAAGTAGAAAACCTGGCTTTCAGCCCCGATGGCCAGACCCTGGCGACCGTCTCGCGCGATGGCTCCCTCAAAATATGGCGCGTGCCGACCCTCGCCGACCGGACGTGGGCCTATGTGAAGCCACTGATGGCGAAGTGGGAAAAGAAAGGCGAGTTTGAAAAGACCGCCGATTACGACCAACGGATGAAAAACCGGCTGAAAAAGCCAGTGGAGTTTCGGCAGGAGTTCCGCACTAAAATGCTCGCCTCCTACGACCGGACGGCCGATTGGCAGCACTTCGCGCTGGGTGCTTACAATGCCGACAAGGAAGAATATGTCGTTACCACGCCGTGTTTCAGCGGCACGTATATGCTACAGGTGGCGCCGCTTGACGCAGCGGCCGTGCGCGAAGCCTTCGACCAGGCCACGTACCGCAACCCCGCTTTTGAGCTGGATGCAGAGGAACGCGTCACGCTGAAAACGGCCGAAGTAATGGTAAAAACCGGCGCGGCTCCCCGCGCTTTCACCCTGCACCGCTAACGCTATGCGACTATTGTTTACGCTCCTGCTGAGCAGCGTGCTGAGCAGCGTGTTGAGCGTTGCGACGGCGCAGATTGTACCTCCGCCGACCGGCCGCCCCCTGAGCCCGCGCCGCGAGTTTGGCTTGGCGGCCGGCCCCGCCACGGTGGCTGCGGGGTCGCCGGATGGCCGGCTCCTGCTACTGGCCGGCCCTACGCCCACCGTTGCCGTCTTTCAGGTGCGTACGGGGTTGCTGCTCCGCACGTACGCCGGCCACCAGCGGCTGATCGTGGATGCCGTTTTCAGCCCCGGCCGCGATACCGTGGTGAGCGTGGATGCAGCCGGCGAAGTATGCCTCTGGAACGCGGAAACGCTGACCACGATGGGCTCGTGGCGTGCGCCGGCGACGCCGGTAGCGGTGAAAATCACGGCCGACGGGCGGGCGGCGCTGATAGTACTGCCGTCGGGCGCGGTGTGGCGGTGGAACCTGCGGCAACCCAAAACCACCGCCACTGCGGTGGCCCTCACGGGGCTGCCCACGGGCGCCCGCGTGACGGTTGCCGCCATGAACCTCAATGGTACGCACCTGGGGCTGGGACTGACAACGGGAAGCGTCGCACTCTGCGACCTCGCTAACGGCCGCGTACTGGTCGAATCGCTCTTTAAGGAAGCAATTACGGGGCTGGTGTTCGCCGGCCCCGACAGCGTGCTGGCCCTAGCCGGGACGGCCGAACTGGGTTGCTGGCGCCTCAACCCCGCCATTCCGCCCCTAGAAAAAGTAGTTCGCTGGCCACTGAAGCAACGCGCGAGCGCGCTCAGCGTCGAATTTGCGACCGGGCGCCTGGCGGTAGGCAGCCCCAACGGAACCGAATTGCTGATGTTACCCGCGCGGTTGGTCACGCCGCTGCCTTCAGCTAGCGCCACTTCCCGTCGCGTGTGGTTCGAACCGCTCGACGATTTGCTACTGACTTTAGGCGCAGATGGCCGGGTGCGGTCGTGGAAGTTGAGCTCTCCCTTATAACCTCAGCTTCACGCTAAACCCTGCCTCGGTCGGTACCCAAGCAACACGCCCCGTCGATTTATTTCGACGGGGCGTATTGCTTGGGTGTAACGTCTGAATGGTCGGCTTCTACGCCTCCCCCATCGTGCCGCCGAAATTCATCGGGAAACCCGGCCCGTCCTGCACCTGCTTGATGGGGCCGTAGTGGTTCTCGAACTTGTTGATGTTGTCGGCGAGCGCCGCGAGCAGCCGCTTGGCGTGTTCGGGCGTGAGAATGAGGCGCGCCTTCACTTTGGCCTTCGGGAGGCCGGGCATCAGGCGGATGAAATCGATTACGAACTCGGACGACGAATGCGCGATCATCGCGAGGTTGGCGTATTCGCCTTCGGCGATTTCCTCGGACAACTCGATGTTGATCTGGTCGTCCTGGGGGCCTTGCGGGGGCTGGTTGCGGTCGTTTTTGGGAGTGGCCATAGAGGGCATTTGAAGGCTCCGGGGAGCGGGATGTAGCGCCGAGCAGCGCCGCCGACGGCGGGCGCCCGGCGGGTCAGCAGCGAAAGTAAGAGCGGAAGGCCGAAAGTAAAACAAAAAACGGGCGGGAGCCGACTTTCGTCAACTCCCGCCCGTTCAACTCAGGCAGCGGTAGTGCCTACTTCTCTACCGAAGCTTCGCGGCGCGAGCGGCCGGTGCTGGGGGCGGGCCGCAGGGCGGCTTCGCGGGCGTCAGCGGCAGCTTTGCCGGCTTCCACTTGCGCGTAGTCTTCCTTCGACATCACCACCTGGCGGGTGTACTCGCGCAGGCCGGTTCCGGCCGGGATGAGGTGCCCCACGATCACGTTTTCCTTGAGGCCGAGCAGTTCGTCGGCTTTGCCCCGGATGGCGGCCTCCGACAGCACCTTGGTGGTTTCCTGGAACGACGCAGCCGACAGGAACGACTGCGTACCCAACGATGCCTGCGTGATGCCCTGCAACGTGGCACGGGCCACGGCGGGGTTGGCATCGCGCACGGTGGCGAGACGTAGGTCGCGGCGGCGGAGCGACGAGTTCTCGTCGCGCAGCTTCCGCGCCGTGATGATCTGACCGGCTTTCACCTCCGTCGAATCGCCCGGTTCCACGACCACTTTCATATCGATGATCGTGTCGTTCTCCTCCATCACGCTCACCTTGTCCACCGATTGGTTTTCGAGGAAGAGGGTGTCGCCCGGATCGATGATGACCACTTTCTGCATCATCTGGCGAACAATCACCTCGATGTGCTTATCGTTGATCTTCACGCCCTGCAAGCGATACACTTCCTGAATCTCGTTCACGAGGTACTCCTGCACGGCGCCGGGGCCTTTGATGCTCAGAATATCCGACGGCGTGATGGCGCCATCGGAGAGCGGGTCGCCGGCGCGCACGAAGTCGCCATCCTGCACGAGGATGTGCTTCGAGAGCGGCACCATGTACTTCTTCTTGACACCATCCTTCGCCTCGACGTAAATCTCGCGGTTGCCCCGCTTGATGCCGCCGTAGGTGACCACCCCGTCGATCTCCGACACCACGGCCGGGTTCGATGGGTTCCGTGCCTCGAACAGCTCCGTTACGCGCGGCAGACCGCCCGTAATGTCGCGGGTTTTGCCGATGGCACGCGGGATTTTCACCAAAATCTGACCGGCTTTCACCGCCTCTTCATCGTTGATGTTGAGGTGAGCACCCACTGGGATCGAGAGTGCACGCTCGCCGATGCGGATCGATGGGTTGTGCGCCTTGTCTTTCGTCTCGATGACCACTTTCTCGCGGTAGCCGGTCTGTTCGTCCGACTCCTCGCGGTACGTGATGCCTTCGATGATCGACTCGAACTTCACCACGCCGTCGGTTTCCGACAGAATGACGGCGTTGTACGGATCCCAGCGGCAGATTTCCTGACCTTTCTGGATTTCCTGACCGTCCTGCACCAGCAACGACGCGCCGTACGGCAACACGTTGGTGGTGAGTACGCGGCCCAGCGCATCCACGATTTGCACTTCGCCCTGGCGGCTCATCACCACTTCCACACCTTCGTTGTCGCGCGAACCGCTTACGGTGCGCACGTCCTCCAGACGGATGGTACCGGCAAACTTGGCCTTGATCGAGGCTTCCACCGCAATGTTCGACGCCGTACCACCTACGTGGAAGGTGCGCAGCGTAAGCTGCGTGCCCGGCTCGCCGATGGATTGCGCCGCGATGACGCCCACGGCTTCGCCGCGCTGCACCATGCGGCCGGTGCTAAGGTTGCGGCCGTAGCACTTGGCACAGATGCCGCGCTTGGTTTCGCAGGTCAGCACCGAGCGGATTTCGACCGATTCAATCGCCGTCTCTTCGATACGGCGCGTGATGTCTTCCGTGATTTCCTGGCCCGCCAGCACGATCAACTCGTCGGTCAGCGGGTCGTACACGTCCTGCACGGCCACGCGACCGAGGATACGGTCGGTCAGCGATTCTACGATGTCTTCGTTGTCTTTCAACGCGAAGGTTTCGGTGCCGCGTAGCGTACCGCAATCCGGCTCGTTCACGATCACGTCCTGCGACACGTCCACGAGGCGGCGGGTCAGGTAGCCGGCGTCGGCCGTCTTCAAGGCCGTATCAGCCAGACCTTTCCGCGCGCCGTGCGTCGAGATGAAGTACTCCAACACGTCGAGACCTTCTTTGAAGTTCGACAGGATCGGGTTCTCGATGATCTCCCCAACCGAGCCCTGCAGCGATTTCTGCGGTTTCGCCATCAGCCCCCGCATCCCGCCCAACTGGCGGATTTGCTCGCGCGAGCCACGGGCGCCGGAGTGCATCATCATGTAGATCGAGTTGAAGCCCTGATCGTCGGTTTCGAGCCGCTTCATCAAGGTTTCAGTGATCTGGTTGTTGATCCGCGTCCAGATGTCGATTACCTGGTTGTACCGCTCGTTGTCCGTGATCAGACCCATTTGGTAGTTCTGGGTCACGGCGTCTACGTCGGCGCGGGCTTGCAGCACCAATTCGTCTTTCTCCTTCGGAATCACGATATCGCCCAGGCCCATCGACAGACCACCTTTGAAGGCCGCCTGGAAACCGAGCGTTTTGATATCGTCGAGGAACAGCGCCGTGCGCGCCATGCCTACTTGCTTGAACACCTGCGAGATGATGCCTTGCAGCTTCTTTTTCGTCAGTAGCTCGTCTACGAAACCTACTTCGTACGGCACCACCTGGTTGAACAGTACGCGCCCCGCGACGGTCTCGATGACCTTCGTTTTCAGCTCGTCGTTCTCGCGCACCGTGGTGCGCACCTTGATGATGGCCTGCTTCGAAACCTGGCCTTCGTTGATGGCAATGATGAGTTCCTCGGGCGAGTAGAACGTCATCCCTTCCCCGGCGATTTTCTCCTCCGGCGTCGAGCGCTTGCCTTTGGTCATGTAGTACAGCCCAAGCACCATGTCCTGCGACGGCACCGCGATGGGAGCGCCGTTGGCCGGGTTCAGGATGTTGTGCGATGCCAGCATCAACGTACTGGCTTCCAGCACTGCCGCCGGCCCAAGAGGCACGTGAACGGCCATCTGGTCACCGTCGAAGTCGGCGTTGAAGGCCGTACACACCAGCGGATGAAGCTGGATAGCCTTACCCTCGATCAGCTTCGGCTGGAACGCTTGGATACCCAAGCGGTGCAGCGTAGGCGCGCGGTTGAGCAACACGGGGTGGCCTTTCAGCACGTTCTCCAGAATGTCCCACACCACGGCGTCTTTCCGGTCAACGATTTTCTTCGCCGATTTCACCGTCTTCACGATGCCGCGCTCGATGAGCTTGCGGATGATGAACGGCTTGAAAAGTTCGGCCGCCATGTTCTTCGGCAGCCCGCACTCGTGCAGCTTCAGCTCCGGGCCGACCACGATGACCGAACGGCCGGAGTAGTCGACGCGCTTGCCGAGCAGGTTTTGGCGGAAGCGGCCCTGCTTGCCTTTCAGCATATCCGACAGCGACTTGAGCGCCCGGTTGCCTTCGGCGCGCACGGCGTTCACCTTACGCGAGTTGTCGAATAGCGAATCGACTGCCTCTTGCAGCATACGCTTCTCGTTCCGTAGAATCACTTCCGGCGCCTTGATCTCGATCAAGCGCTTCAAGCGGTTGTTGCGGATGATGACGCGGCGGTACAGGTCGTTCAAGTCGGAGGTCGCAAAGCGGCCACCGTCCAACGGCACCAGCGGGCGCAATTCCGGCGGAATGACGGGCACCATCTTGATGATCATCCACTCCGGCTTGTTGGCCACGCCGCGCGAAGCGGCATCGCGAAACGCTTCCACCACGCGCAGGCGCTTCAGGGCGTCGGCCTTCCGCTGCTGGCTCGTCTCGGTATAGGCCGAGTTACGGAGCGAGTAGCTCAGTTCGTCGAGTTTGGTGCGCTCCAGCAGCATGTGCAGCGCCTCGGCACCCATCTTCGCGATGAACTTGTTCGGGTCATCGTTCGGCAGCATCTGGTTCTCGCGCGGCAGCTTTTCGAGCAGGTCGAGGTACTCCTCTTCCGTCAGGAAGTCGAGATTCTGCACGCCGCTTTCGGCCAGGGCACCCGGCTGAATCACGACGAAACGCTCGTAGTACACCACCTGATCGAGCTTCTTGGAAGAGAGCCCCAACAGGTAGCCGATTTTGTTCGGCAACGACTTAAAGTACCAAATGTGCGCCACCGGCACCACCAACTCGATGTGGCCCATCCGCTCGCGACGCACTTTCTTCTCCGTCACCTCCACGCCACAACGGTCGCAGATGATGTCTTTGTAGCGAATACGCTTGTATTTGCCGCAGTGGCACTCCCAGTCTTTGACCGGGCCGAAAATCCGCTCGCAGAACAACCCGCCCATTTCGGGCTTGTACGTCCGGTAGTTGATGGTTTCGGGCTTTACTACTTCCCCTTTCGACCAGCCGAGGACCGTTTCCGGTGCCGCCAGCGAGATCGTTACCTTCGAGAAGTCCAGAACGGTTCTCCGGTTTTTGGTAAGCTCCATTTTTTGGTTGATAGTTGATCGTTGATAGTTGTCAGTTGCTGATTGGTGGTCAATGGTGGAAGCTGCGTACGCGGCGTCTTCCATCAACCATCAACCAACAACTATCAACCAAACCTTACGTGAGCGCAATTTCCAGGGCCAGGCCGCGCAACTCGTGAATGAGTACGTTGAACGACTCCGGGATATTCGGCTTCGGCAGCACGTCGCCTTTTACGATGGCTTCGTATGCCTTGGCACGGCCCACCACGTCATCCGACTTGATGGTCAGAATCTCTTGCAGGATGTTGGAAGCACCGAACGCTTCGAGCGCCCACACTTCCATTTCGCCGAAACGCTGGCCCCCGAACTGCGCTTTACCACCCAGCGGCTGCTGCGTAATGAGCGAGTACGGCCCGATGGAACGGGCGTGCATCTTGTCATCGACCAAGTGACCGAGTTTCAGCATATAGATGATGCCGACGGTGACGGGCTGGTCGAAACGCTGGCCCGACAGGCCGTCGAAGAGGTACGTGCGGCCGAAGCGCGGCAAGCCGGCTTCGGTCAGTTCCGCCGAAACCTGCTCCTCGGTCGCGCCGTCGAAAATCGGCGTCGCGTATTTGCGGCCCAGCTTACGACCGGCCCACCCGAGTACGGTTTCGTAGATCTGCCCGATGTTCATCCGGCTTGGTACCCCGAGCGGGTTCAGCACGATGTCCATCGGCGTGCCGTCTTCCAGGAACGGCATATCCTCTTCGCGCACGATGCGCGCCACCACACCTTTGTTCCCGTGGCGACCGGCCATCTTATCGCCCACTTTCAGCTTGCGCTTCTTGGCGATGTAGACTTTGGCCATCTGCACGATCCCGGCGGGTAGCTCGTCGCCGACTTCCAGCGTGAAGCGGTCGCGCTTGAAGCGGGCCGTCACGATGTTGCGCCGCTTGGCATAGTTCTTCACCAGCGTCATCAACTGCCGGTTCACGGCGGCATCGGCTGTCCAGCCTTCGAGCATCAAATCCTTGAAGAGGTTCACCTCTTCGGGCACGGCGTAGCTGCTTTCGTCTTTGTAGGGGTTCTTCGTCGGGAAGAGCGACTCGGTGAGGAGCTTCTTCGTAAACTTGGTGCCCTTCGCGATCAACTCATCGCCGAACTTGTGCTTCACGCCCTGCGACGTGCGGCCGTCGAGCAAAGCCACGATCTTATCAATCATCACTTGCTTGATGACTTTGAGCTCGTCGGCGTACTTGCCTTTCAGCACTTCTACTTCTTTCTTGCTCTTGGCGCGCAGGTTCTGGTCTTTGCGCGGGCGCGAGAACAGCTTCGTCGAGATCACGACGCCTTGCAACGAAGGCGGCGCCTTCATCGAAGCATCCTTCACGTCGCCGGCTTTGTCGCCGAAAATGGCGCGCAGGAGCTTCTCTTCCGGCGTAGGGTCGGTTTCACCTTTCGGCGTGATTTTGCCCACCAGAATGTCGCCTTCCTTCACTTCGGCACCAGGGCGCACGATGCCGTTTTCGTCAAGATTGCGGACGGCTTCTTCGCTCACGTTCGGGATTTCCGAGGTCAGCTCTTCTTCGCCGCGCTTGGTCTCGCGCACTTCCAGCTCAAACTCCTCGATGTGGATCGAGGTGAACACGTCGTCGCGCACCACTTTCTCCGAGATCACGATAGCATCCTCGAAGTTGTAGCCCTGCCACGGCATAAACGCCACCAGCAGGTTGCGGCCGAGGGCCAGTTCGCCGGCTTCGGTCGAGTAGCCTTCGCACATCGGCTGGCCGAACACCACGCGCTCGCCTTTCTTGACGGTTGGCGCGAGGTTCATGCACGTATCCTGGTTGGTGCGGCGGAACTTGACGAGACTGTACGTTACGCGCTCGGCATCGAACGTCGTCAGCAATTCTTCCGGCGAGAGGTCGTAGCGCACCACGATGCGGGTTGCATCGACGTACTCGACCACGCCATCGCCTTCGGCCACCACGAGGGCGCGCGAGTCGAACGCGGCGCGACCTTCGAGGCCGGTACCCACAATCGGGGCCTCGGCCCGCAAGAGTGGCACGGCCTGACGCTGCATGTTCGAGCCCATCAGCGCCCGGTTAGCATCGTCGTGTTCGAGGAACGGAATGAGCGACGCCGCGACCGATACGATCTGGTTAGGCGCCACGTCCATGTACGAGAAATCGGCGGGCGGCACCACCGGGAAGTCACCTTCAAAACGACCCTTTACGCGGTCGCTCGTCATGGTGCCATCGTCCGTGATCTTGGCGTTGGCCTGCGCAATGTGGTGCGTATCCTCTTCTTCGGCCGTCAGGTAGATGATGTCGTCGGAGGCTTTACCGTCGGCCACCTTACGGTATGGCGTCTCGATAAAGCCCATCGCGTTCACGCGGGCGTGCACGCACATCGACGAAATCAGCCCGATGTTCGGGCCTTCCGGCGTTTCAATCGTGCAGAGACGGCCGTAGTGCGTATAGTGCACGTCGCGCACCTCGAAACCCGCCCGCTCGCGCGAGAGACCGCCCGGCCCGAGTGCCGACACGCGACGCTTGTGCGTCACTTCGGCCAACGGGTTCGTCTGGTCCATAAACTGCGAGAGCTGGTTGGTACCGAAGAACGAGTTGATGACGCTCGAAAGCGTCCGGGCGTTAATCAGATCAACGGGCTTGAAGTCCTCGTTGTCGCGCACGTTCATCCGCTCCTTGATGGTGCGGGCCATCCGGGCGAGGCCCACGCCGAATTGCGAGTACAGTTGCTCGCCTACGGTGCGCACCCGACGGTTGCTCAAATGGTCAATGTCATCGACCACGGCGCGCGAGTTGATCAAACCGATCAAGTACTTCACGATGAGGACGATGTCCTCGTTCGTGAGCACGCGCGCCTCCCAGTTGTGGTTGAGGCCGAGTTTTTTGTTGATCCGGTAACGGCCCACTTCGCCGAGGTCGTAGCGCTTATCCGAGAAGAACAACTTCTGGATGATGTCGCGCGCGGTTTCCTCGTCGGGTGCCTCCGTGTTCCGAAGCTGGCGGTAAATGGTCTCGACGGCCTCCTTCTCGGAGTTCGACGAGTCCTTTTGCAGCGTATTATAGATGATGGTGAAATCGGCGGCGTTGATGTTCTCTTTATGGAGAATGATCGAAGCCACGCCGGCATCCACGATGACGTCGATATCGGTTTCGGTGAGTACCGAGTCGCGCTCCAGCACCACTTCGTTGCGCTGAATCGAAACGACTTCGCCCGAATCTTCGTCGGCGAAATCTTCCGTCCACGTCCGCAGCACGCGCGCGGCGAGCTTACGGCCGACGGCCTTTTTCAACTCCTTCCGGTTGGCTTTCAACTCTTCGCTGAGGCCGAACAGGTCGAGAATATCTTTGTCGGCGCCGTACCCGATGGCGCGCAGCAACGTCGTCACCGGGAATTTCTTCTTCCGGTCGATGTACGCGTACATCACGTTGTTCACGTCGGTCGCGAACTCGATCCACGAGCCTTTGAACGGAATGATGCGCGCCGAATACAGCTTGGTGCCGTTGGTGTGCTTGCTCTGGGCGAAGAACACGCCCGGCGAACGGTGCAACTGCGACACGATGACGCGCTCGGCGCCATTGATGCAGAACGAGCCCTTTTCCGTCATGTAGGGAATGTTCCCGAGGAACACTTCCTGCTCGATGGTTTCGAAATCCTCGTTATCATCGTCGTTGCAGATCAAGCGAAGTTTCGCTTTGAGCGGCACGGAATACGTCAGCCCGCGGTCGATGCACTCATCGACGGAGTACTTCGGCGGGTCGACGTGATAATCGATGAACTCCAGCACGAAGTTTTCGCGGGAGTCGGAAATAGGGAAGTTTTCGGCGAATACTTTGAACAGCCCTTCGTCGGTCCGGCTTTCGGCCGGCGTTTCGAGCTGAAAGAAATCCCGGAACGACTTGACCTGAACGTCCAGGAAGTCCGGGTAGTCGATGACTTGACGGATAGAAGCAAAATTGACCCGACCGGTCGTCGGCGCGGCTGCCCGGCGAAGGGGAGCGGTGATAGCGGCGACGGCGCTGGTTTTTTCCTTAGCCAATGGACTTGCGCGTTAAAGAGTGAAGACTGGGGTCTTTCGGAAGCCTTTTGAGGGGCGGGGGAATCGGAGCCTAACAACCTGCACGGGCGCAAGGTTGCAAACGGGGCATCTGCCGTACAAACGGGAAAAGACCGGGCCCACGGGGCCCGGTCTGATCCGTTAGCTGAAACGATGTCCGGCGGGTAAGCGCCGGGCAGGCAGCGAGCGAGATCGAGCAGGGAAGACGCACGAGGCGCCCGCCACTACTTGAGTTCGACTTCGGCGCCGGCTTCTTCGAGGGCTTTCTTGAGCGAGTCGGCTTCGTCTTTCGTGACGCCTTCTTTGATGGCCTTCGGAGCGGCATCCACCACTTCTTTGGCTTCTTTCAGGCCCAGGCCGGTCAACTCTTTCACGAGCTTCACGACGGCGAGCTTGGCGGCACCAGCCGACTTCAGGATCACGTCGAACGACGTTTTCTCTTCGGCGGCAGCCGGGGCGTCGCCGCCACCTGCGTTACCAGCCATCATCACGGGAGCCGCAGCGGCCGGCTCGATGCCGTACTCATCCTTCAGGATGGTTGCGAGCTCATTCACTTCTTTCACCGTCAGGTTTACAAGCTGTTCGGCGAAGGCTTTCAAATCTGCCATTGTTGTGGTTTGGGGGTTTTAAAAAAGTTGGTTGTTCTGCGTTTTGCTTGACTAATCGGAATTTGTCATTGCGAGGAGGCTTTGCGACGAAGCAATCTCACGAGTGCAAAGCGCGCCGCGCATCGTGCAAGATTGCTTCGCTGCGCTCGCAATGACAAAAGGTCGACTATCCTTCGCGCTCGGAGAGCGTTTTGAGGATGCCTGCCAGCTTGTTGCCGCCGCTTTGCAGCGCGCTGATAACATTTTTGGCCGGCGACTGGAGCAAGCCGATCAGCTCGCCGAGCAGCTCTTGCTTGCCTTTGATGGTGGTCAGGGTGTCGAGGTTCTGGGCACCGATGTAGAGATCGGAATCCAGGTACGCACCCTTCAGGGTTGGCTTGGCAATCTCGCCTTTCCGCAGCGTGAGCGTGCGGTGGTACTGCTTCAGCAGCTTAGCGGGCGCCGAACCGGACTCCTGCGAAAACAGGATACCCGACTGGCCTTTGAGGGCTACGTCCATCGCGGCGGTGTTGCCGGGCAATCGGTCCAGCGCCTTACGGATGAGCGTGTTTTTGTACACCTTGAAGGGCATCCCTTGCGAGAAGCACAACCGGCGGAAATTGTTGATTGCGGCCACCGACATCCCGGAGGCGTCGACGATATAGAAGAAGCTGTTCTGCGCGAAGCGCTCGTTGAGCTCTTCGATCAGCGCTTGTTTTTCGGTGCGGATCATCTGTCAGCTACGGGCTTAGGCTTTCGTTTGGGAAGGGTCCACGGGGACGGCCGGGCTCATCGTCGATGAGATCGTGATGCTCCGCACGTACGTGCCTTTCGACGACGACGGCTTGAGGCGCAACAGCGTCTGGATGACTTCGGCGGCGTTTTCGGCGATCTTATCGGGCGAGAACGACACTTTGCCGATGCTCGTGTGGATGATGCCGGTTTTATCGACTTTAAAGTCGATTTTACCTGCTTTCACTTCCCGCACAGCTTTGGCGACATCGGTCGTCACGGTGCCCGATTTCGGGTTCGGCATCAGGTTGCGCGGCCCGAGGATGCGGCCCAAACGACCTACTTTGGCCATCACCGACGGCATCGTGATGATGACATCGACATCGACCCAGCCTTTTTCGATTTTCTGGATGTACTCGTCGAGGCCCACGTAGTCGGCGCCGGCTTCGCGGGCTTCCTCCTCTTTGTCGGGCGTTACGAGGGCGAGGACGCGGATCACTTTGCCCGTGCCGTGCGGCAGGGTGGCCACGCCGCGTACCATCTGATCGGCTTTGCGCGGATCAACGCCCAGACGGACATCGATATCCACCGACGAATCGAATTTCGTGAAGGTAATTTCCTTCACCAGCGCCGCAGCCTCCGCTAGGGTGTACTGCTTGGTTTGGTCAACCTTGGCGAGCGCGTCTTTGCGCTTTTTGGTCAGCTTTGCCATATGTATAGCTCGGTTGATTAAGCGGTGAAGGGCGCCGTGCCCGAAACGGTGATACCCATCGAGCGGGCCGTACCGGCCACTTGCTTCATCGCAGCCTCAATGGTGAAGGCGTTCAAATCGGGCATCTTCACTTCCGCGATGGTGCGGATCTGATCCCACGATACCGAGCCGACCTTGTTCCGGTTCGGCTCTTTAGAACCCGACGTTACCTTGGCGGCTTCTTTGAGCAGCACCGGGGCGGGCGGGGTTTTGATCACGAAATCGAACGACTTGTCCGTGTACATCGTGATCAGTACGGGAAGCACTTGGCCGGCTTTATCCTGGGTCCGAGCATTGAACTGCTTGCAGAACTCCATGATGTTCAAACCCTTCGAGCCGAGTGCAGGTCCAATCGGCGGCGCGGGGTTCGCGGAGCCTCCCTTTACCTGAATTTTCAGGTATCCTCTGATTTCCTTCATTGGGGCGGTTTACTAAAAAATACGCAGAACGGGGCCACCGCTCAGCGGGTAAAACGGGTTATTGAAGCCGAAGCGCCGGAATTTATTTTTTGGCGGTGTTGGAGGAACCGGCAGCGGGCTTGTTGGCATCCACTTCCGTATCCTTCTCGACCTGCGTGTAGTTGAGTTCGACGGGGGTTTCGCGCCCAAAAATCGAAACGACCACATTCAGGCGCTTGCGCTCGTCGAAGATTTCGCGGACGGTGCCCGAGAAGGTCTTGAACGGGCCATCCATCACCTTCACGCGTTCGCCCAAAACGAACGGTACGGCCAGAGAGGCGTCTTCCGCTTCGTTTTCGTCGAGCTTACCGAGAATCCGGTTCACTTCGGCGAGGCGAAGCGGCACGGGTTTGCGGTTTTTGTCTTTGCCTTCATCGGAGCCGAGGAAGCCGATGACGCCGGGGATGCTCAGAATGGTATGCTCCAGCTCACCGTGGCTCAGGTCGGCTTCGATGAGAATGTAGCCGGGGAAAAACGAACGCTCGCGCACGCGTTTTTTGCCGTTGCGCATCTCAAACACCTTCTCGGCGGGAATGAGAATCTGCGGTACCCACTCATCAAATTTCTGGCGCACAATCTCCGTCTCCAGATACTGTTTTGCCTTTTTTTCCTGCCCGCTCACGGCGCGCACGACGTACCACTTCAGATCAGCCACGGTTCTATTGAGTTTCGAGTTTTAAGTTTTAAGTTGCTATTGCGGCAATTCAGAACCCGAACTCGTTAGAACTGGGCGTAGAAGGCGGTAAGGCCGAAATCGAACACGTAATCCAGGATCCCTACTACGATGGCGAAGACGACGGATCCGATCAAAACCATCGCCGAGCTTTTCTGTAGCTCCGAGAACGTCGGCCAGGTTACGCGGTAACGTACCTCGTCGAGTGTTTCCTTGAAGAAAAGCGACAACTGGTCCATAAGGCAGGTTGGCCGCGCGGCGGCCGGTCAGAAGGAAATAAAAAGCACGGGCGGAGAGATTCGAACTCCCATCAAAGGTTTTGGAGACCTCTATTCTACCCTTGAACTACGCCCGTAGAAAACACCCCCTCGCCAACGAATTCGGCAACGGGAGTGCAAAGGTACTGAAAAGGTTGGACTAGACAAGTAGGCGGGCCATCTTTTATGGTAGATAACCTGGGTTGCGCGCCGATAACCGAAACAGGCCGGACACTTGCGCGCCCGGCCTGTTTCGGTTGTTTTCTGCGGAAGTATAGGAGCAGCGCGCGGGCGAGTAGGCTATTCCACCACCAGCCGCGTGGTGCGCCCGTCGGCGGCGCGCACCACGTAGGCGCCCGCCGCCAGCCCGCGCGTGACCAGCGGGGCCGTGCCGGTGGCGTCGGCCTGGGCTGAGGCCACGCGGCGGCCCGTCAGATCGAAGACGGCTACCGACGCGCCACGCAAGCAGCCCGTGACCTGCACCGACCCACCGGCCGCCGTGGCCGGGTTGGGCCACACCGCCAGCGCGCGCGGGGCCACGTCGAGGCCGGTACTCAGCACCCGGCCGAGGTTGATTTCCAGCGCGAACCGGCCCGCGAGCGTGGCCGCGCCCGGCGTGCGGAACAGCACCGTGGGGCGGGTCGCCAGGTCGTAACGGGTGTGCGTGAGGCGGTCGTGCAGCACGACGGCGGTGCCCGTCAGGTGCTGCCACTGGCCCACCTGCACGGTGTACGCCCCGGCGGCGGGCACGGCCGCCACCAGCTCCACGATCACGCCGGCCGTCAGGTCGGCGGGGGCGAGGGCGGAGATTTCGGCTTCTTCGCCGTCGATGAGCGCCGCCAGGGTGGGCACGCCCACGTTGCGGCCGGGCCGCACGGCATCGAAGGCGGCGGTTCGCCCGCCCCCGCCGCCGCCCCACGCAAAAAGGCCGGACGCTCGCGCGCCCGGCCTTTTGCCGTTTGTTTTCAGGGTGTCCTACCTATTCCACCACCAGGCGCACCGTACGCCCATCGGTGGCGCGCACCTGATAGACGCCCACGTAGAGAAGTTGAGCTAACGCCTTGTTTGAGCTAGCTGCTGCACCTTAGTCTGTTTGGCTATCAACTTACGCAGGGCGATCAATCTCTGAGCATCTTTTGCTTCGGAAATTTTCCGAATTTCCTCGTAAATTGAACTCGTCTCGTCCCCGAAGAAAGTGGCAGTTTTGGGCATAAACCCAAGTTCTGATTTGAGGCCAGTCATAGTGTGCAAGTGATTTAAAAATGCTCGACACGACTGTTCCGCTTCGATGGGCACTAAGGGTTCGACGGCCTGAGCATTAATTTCCAAGCCAATCAGGTAACCGCTAAGAGTGATTTCCCACCACATACGTGGCCACCACCGGCGGGCGGTGAGGAACTGAGGTAAATAGCTGGGTTGGTACTCCAGCGCTTCGCGCAGGCTGTTATATGCTTTGCGTACTTGCTGGCTCTGGCGCTTTATGCGGGCGGCGGTACGCTCGTCAGTGGGTGTTTCGGGTTTTCCTGCCATTAGCTGTAGCCAATTCAACGTTAAACGGTCAGCGTGGCATTGGGCCGTAAGATGGCAGAAAAAGCGCCACCACGTGGTGTTGCGCCTGCCTGCCAAGAGCAGCCGTTGGGCGCGGCGCAGGTTACTGCGGGCGGCGGCATAACACGCATCAGCGTGGGCCTGGTTGTCTTTGTCGGGATTTTTCAGTGCGTAGCGCGCTTCTGCCAGACAAGCTTCCGTGTCGTAGAGGTCGATAAGCGCAAGCAGCAGCGCATTGCTCGTATCGAGGCCGGCGCGAGCGGCTTCAAAGTGTCGATAGGCTTCTTTGAAAAGTCGATTGACGTTGTCGTCAGTTAGGTTTTCCCGCCAACAGTCGCGTCCCCGTTGCAGGTAAATTAACGCCCGATACTGAATATAGTAGGTGCCATCGATTGTGGGATCAACCACGGGGTTATGCGGCAGCTTATCGCCTCGAAACTCCTGCCTGCGAATCAGCCATTCCGCTTCGTTGAGGCGGGTACCTCGAAGTTTTTTCAGAGTTTCCAGCGCATTCAGGGCCAGCGAATCACTTGGCGCTGACGGGGAAGATGACGCCATCCCTTCGTGGGTGAAATCGCAGATACGTTCGAAACTGCACTCTACCTGAAGGTAAAGCCGCCGCAAGTGCGTTTCGTGGGATGCACTTTCATCAGCCACCAGCTCCAGCACACGTGCCGCATAATTCAGCCACGTTCGGAGGCTTCCTATGTCTGCGGAGGTCAATTGCGCAATACGGATAATCCCCTCACTGATATCAAGCAGGCAATAGAGTTGGCGGTCAGTAAGCGTTCCTTTGATCGTTTGTGTCAAAATATTTAAATTATCTAAAAAGGTTTTTATTTTATCTTCACTTCCTTCTTCTTTATTCCAAAAGCTCTTTACATTTATTTCCAATGCTGAAAGTATTGATGAAGATTTGCTCAACTGGGGGAGCCGCTCGGTGATGACCTGATCAAAATCGCCTCTTTCGAGCAGTAGGCGCACCTTAAGGTCTTCAATGTGATGGCGAAAGCCGTCTAGTCTCTTGATCATCTGCGGAACGGGTTGCTTCTCATATAAAGCGTTCACTAACGCGGAGGGGTAAAATTCCACTTGCGCATCCTCTGTGACACTATGAAATACAGGCTCAGTCCCGTCGTTCTCGTAACGTACTATCAGGTGGCTGAGACGATATTTCAAGTCATCTTTGAGGAGTTCGTCGCACCAATGCAGCAATTGCTCTGCGGGAATTTGTTTTCGAAGTACACTATCGGCGCGCAGCCAGGCGTGATGCAGGCTCTTAATCTTCTCTTCCATAAGCGTGATGGCTTCACGTAGCACGTGCGCGATAATCTCCTCTTGCAGTTTCGCGGGATCACTCCTGAAAGCGTCTTCCAAGTCGGCGAGTTTAAGGAGGAGCTTAGGCAGGTCGTGCTCATTGAGACAAAGTGTGTATTCCGTCTCTGTGAGTAATTTCTGAAAATTCTTCAGTGCCTGTACGAAGCCTATACCATTCGTATTATTTTCCTGCTTAGTGTGGCGCAGCCAAAGCCCCAGCCCAATCAGTTTTGTGAGCGCCCGCAGCGACGACAAACGGTGGTACACGTATTCCAGGAAGATCACACCGTCTTGCGAGGGCAGGAAGACACTGTTGTACAAAACCTGACAGATGTCCTGTTGCACAAAAGCCCCCACCAGCAGTTGTTGGACGGTCAACACCCACTGGTTGGTATCCGCACTTTTTAGGCACTTTTCTAAGTAGGTGGTGCCCGCAAAGGCCGTGTTGTATTCATAAATTGCATCACGCAGCGGACGGTAGCACCAGTAGTGCCCGCCGTCGAGCAGGTGCAGCAGGCCGGTGCCGTTGTTGTTGTTGGTGAGGCGCCACAGCAGCGCATCTGTTGTGTCTGCGTCTCCAACTACTTCTTTGAGCAGAAACCGCAGCGTGGGTAGGGGCCTCGTGTGCCGAAAAGCCACCAGAATATACAGCGCTAATGCCGCCTTTTGGGGCGTAATGTTAGTGACAGAGTTAGTGATGGAGGTAAAGGCGTCGTTAAACAAGCCCCCTTCAAACATCGGGGTGTACAGTTTCCAGTCTGGTAGTTCTTCAACCAGAGTGTCGAGATTGCACGTTGGATATGGCAAGCCTTGCTGCCACGGGTTGGTGTTTTTAAATCCCCACTTCTGATCAACTACTGCTTTTTTATCGCCATTTCGGGATTTCTGATGGTCGAAGGAAAGCCCGATGCGGGTATCGGCTGGCCGACGACGAATGAGGTCTTTTAGGAAATTAAACAGATGTTGGTTACGGTCTTTAGACTCGTTTTTGTGCACGTGCGGCACTCCGTGGTGCGTCGTGGCTGGCCAGCCGTAGGTTTCAAGACCCTCGAACGCCACGCAATAGCGACCACGCTCCAGGGCATTCAGTACTTTTTCGACGGCTAGATCTAGGTATTTTTCGACTTCTCCCTTTTTGGTGTTAAGATCAAGGGGCAACACGGCTGGGGGCAGGCCCATATCATAGTTACGGCATTGGTCAATAATGGAGGTGACGATGCCAGCGATGCTGTGCATCGATTCCAGCCCAACCCAGATCAACGCAAACCCTTTATCGACCCAATACTTCGTGAGTTGAGTCAACTCAAAAGATACGCTGGGCATCATCAGCTGCCCCGCCAGTAGCGGAACAGTCGGCCCAAGCAGGGTTACGTTCCGATCAGCACCGGCACCGTCGAGAGAAGCGAGCAGCTTTTTCGTTACGTCTTCTCCCTTAGTGGTGCGGAACAGAAGTGGGCCAGTGGTGCCGAACAAAATTGGGCGCTGGGTGTGTGCCACATACGCACTGGTGCTGCTGGGATGGTTATCGCTAATGGCAGCGTGCAGATGCATCAGGGTAGCACCTGGATTATTGGTTTTCAACGAGATGATCTGCTTACGACGCTTGACCGGAATTTTCCCCAGAAACTTCGGCCGCGATTCCTCAAAGTGGAGCCACAGGACATCGGCCGGGTTCTTAGTATCTGTTAGCGCGCGGCGGATTAGGTGCTGTAGCCGAAGATCATAGCCGCTACAACCCACGACTAAGTACACGGGCTTGTGATTCGACCCCACAATCGCGTCGAAGTGCTGGAGATACTGCTCCGAAAGCGGTCGATCAAGGCGCTCGTCGAGTAGCAGCGCGTGGGTACTGCCGTGCATCTTGATCACCGAAAGCTGCTCACGCACCAATGTATAGTGGGGCAGGTTAGTCCCGTACTCCATCCCAAAAACGACCGGCTGCATCCCCTCGCGCTGTAAAACAGTTTCAATCAAAGAATCGAAATTGAAGGTGAAGATCGTGCGGATAGAAAGCAGTTTCGCCAGAAACCCCAGGAAGCGGTGCCCCGTGCTGGGTTCGTGCCTTGCTCCGAAGCGCGCGAACAGGGCGTCGGCGTAATCGCTCTGATAATTGGTCACGTGCAGAATTACGCGCCGCCAGTCGCCGATGATATCGTTCTTGGTGCTCTGACCGGCGTCTTGGGCCAAGCGGTTTTTAATCTGATCCACGATGGTCGGATCAACGCCGGATTCTTTCAACTTCTTCTCAATAGCCTTTGTCAGTTCGTCGTATTTCCAATTGCCCTGCACATTGATTTGCTCGGCCAGATGGTCGAGGCCCGTGCGTGCAGCCCAGGTAATGATCGATTCCGATTTGGCCCGACCCAAATCTCGCTTGGCCTGCTTTGGCTTCGGCCTACCCGGCAGGAGGAGATCGATCAACTCCTGATTGAGTGCGAACCGGTCGGGCCAGCCAAAATCTTCGATAAAGAGCCACGGCTTTTCCCAGTATTTCTTGCCGATATCGTTTAAGGCCTTCTCCAGCGCCGGCGCAATATTCTGAGGGTGGTAAAGTTGATACCTCAAGAGCGTATCAAGCTTCCCGAAATAGCGCATTACCGATAACAGGATTGGCAGCCCCGAATCGGCCGATAAGCCGGCGCCGACAATCGGAATAATCGGGCGACCCTCCTTCGAGGCTTCACGGAGGGCATCCACAAAGGCCGTTAATTTATTTTGATTGGGGTCAGGGCGGGTAGGCATTGTTCAGTGAAAAAAAGGCTGCTCTTAGTTTCTTCTATAGTATAGCAAATATATGCAGAGGTATTGCGGCAGGACTTACGCACTCGCGAACTGGGTAATCCTTTCAGGGTCATAGAACCGTCTTTTTATCGTCTTTTCTACCGAACGGTGTCCCTTTCAGGGAGGCGTAAGACCTTCTTCGAGCTGAAAATCAAGGTGTGCATAAGTCCTGAAAAAAACCACGCATCCCGAAAAAGTAAGGTGCCCGCTCTGGCCCGGCGGGCCGCTAGGCCGCCAAGCGAGGCGCGCGCCGGGAAGCGCCCCGCAAAGGAGGGGGGCGGCAGGGGCGGTCTGCAAAAAATTGAGCACGAGGGCGGGGGTTTCTGAGGTCGAAGCCACCCCGCCGGCCGTTTCGGGGGGAGGCCGGCCTCGGTCGTAGTGCTTGACAAACGCGCCGAATCACGAACTTTGTCAAGCAACCTGCTTGACAAACTCCCCAAAACGGGCAACTTGTCAAGCACTACGACCAAGCCCCCTTGGGCGGGGGCGCCCTGATTTTCGCTCGCCGCCGCTTAGTCCCCGCCCCCCCGTGCCCCGCCCCCGCCGCCCCGCCGTCACCGCCCGCCACTACCTCGCCACCATCCGCGACTGGTTCGGCCTGACCCTGGCCGAGTTGGCCAACTATGCGGGCGTGCGCAAGCAGTTTCTGGCTTCCATCGAGGCGGGCGATCGCCCGTTGCCTGCCCCCCTGAGCACCGTGCTGCTGCCGCTGCTGCTGGCGATGCCCGCGCCCGAGGTGCACGCCGCCGCCCCCGCCCGGCAGGCCGCCGAAGCAGAGGCGCCGGCGCCGGAACCCGCCCCGCCCGCTCCGCCCGACCCGCTGCTGCCCCCCCCCGACAGCCGCGCCCTCGACGTGCGCCGCCGCACCTGTCTGGCGCAGGCCACCCGCCTGCGCGCCGAGGCCGCCCGCCTGGCCCGGCAGGCGCGGGTGGCGGCCCGCTGGGCGACGGCCCTGCCCGCCCTGCTGCCCCCCGACCCCGACGACCCCGCCGCCCCGCCCCTACCTGCCCCCACCGACCCCGCCGCCCCGCCCGCCGCCCGCGCCCTGGCCGCCGCCCTGGCCCTGCCCCCCAACCACGACCCCCGCGACCCCACCGTGGCCGACCTCCGCCGCCGCTGGCTGCGCCTCTGGCTCACGCGCCGCGCCCGGCCCCTGCCGCCCGCCGCCGCCACCCGCTACCACCAACTGCGCGCCCGCGCCGCCGGCCTGCACGCCGAAGCCGAAGCCCTGGCCGC
>JANPJM010000086.1:0-4891 GCA_031425525.1 Hymenobacteraceae bacterium
ATGGGTATAGTATGGGTATAGTATGGGTATAGTATGGGTATAGTATGGGTATAGTATGGGTATAGTATGGGTATAGTATGGGTATAGTATGGGTATAGTATGGGTATAGTATGGGTATCGTACGGACGTAGTACGGACGTAGTACGGACGTAGTACGGATTTCAGTCCGCCGTTTGACGGCACGGCTGGCTGTCAAACAGCGGACTGAAGTCCGCACTACAACCTAGCCTTCGCCGGATGGCGTTGCTGCGCGGAGTTTACCGCGAGGAACGTGGCGGCTCGCAAGCCGTCGCCCTATGACCAAAGATCGGATGATTTTTGGGTACACCCACCGTTTCGCTTAAAACGCTGTCCAGCCCTGAGCTTGCAATTGTACGGCGTTGCCGGCGGGTGTCATCAGAAGCGCGCCCTGCCCGGCGGGTAGTACGTGGCCGATGACCGTAATGTCGGGATTGTTGCGGATGCGGTCGTGCTGGGCGAGCGGAATGGTGAAAAGCAGCTCGTAATCTTCACCGCCGTTGAGGGCGCACGTGATCGGGTCGAGTTGAAATTCTTCGGCTACTTCGAGGGTCTCTTCCGCCAGCGGTAGCTTCTCCTGATAGATAGCGGCGCCGACGTTAGAGTTTTGACACAGATGCAGCACTTCCGAGGCAAGGCCGTCGGAGATATCGAGCATTGCGGTGGGTAGTACGTCCAACTCGGCCAGGGCGTGGACGACATCCATCCGCGCTTCCGGCCGCAGTTGGCGCTGCACTACGTAGGTGTAGGGCTCCAGATCGGGCCGGTGGTCGGGGTCGGCGAGAAAGGCTTGCTTCTCGCGGGTGAGTACCTGCAGGCCGAGGTAGGCGGCGCCGAGGTCGCCGGTGACGCAGATCAGGTCGTGTTCCTGCGCGCCGGAGCGCCGCACGATGTGCTTTTCTGCGGCCTCACCGAGGGCCGTAACGCTGATGAGCAAGTGCCCGCTGGGCGAGGAAGTAGTGTCGCCGCCGACCAGATCGACGCCGTACGCCTCGCACGCCAGCCGCATCCCGGCGTACAATTCTTCGATGGCTTCCACGGTAAAGCGCGCGCCCACCGCCACGCCTACCACCAGTTGCGTGGGCCAGGCGTTCATCGCGGCTACATCGGAAACGTTCACCGCTACAGCCTTGTAACCGAGGTGGCGCAAGGGGCAGAAGGTCAGATCGAAATGCACGCCTTCGAGCAGCAAATCGGTGGTGATAACCTGCACTTGCCCGGCGGTAGGCCGCAGTACGGCGGCATCGTCGCCGATGCCCGTAAGCGTACCGGCGTGGCGTGGAGGCGCTATCTGCTCGCGCAGACGGCGAATCAGCCCAAACTCGCCTAGTGAGTCGAGGGGGGTGAGGGAAGTGGGGGTTTCGGGCATGGTAAGAAACAGGTGATGGGGTGTTTGCGGGTATTACGATACTGCTGTCATGGCGCGGAGGAGGCTTCGCGACGACGTGGCAATCCTCGTTGGCTCGGCTGGTGTAGTGCGGACTTCAGTCCGCAGTTTGACAGCTCAAGCGGGACTTGTAGCCAGTAAACTGCGGACTGTAGTCCGCGCTACAACTCAGCATCTGCGGAATTGCTTCGTCGCCCACATCATAATGCAAAAAAAGCCCGAAGCAGACGCTCCGGGCTTTCAAAAGCAGCAAGTTTTAGGTTTTAATCAACTCAAAACTTGAAACTCGCAACTCAAAACTACTGAACCACCAACTCCTTGTACACCGTCAGCTTGCCGTCGGCGCTGGTGCAGCGCACAAAATACAGGCCGGGCGTGAGGCTGCTCACGTCGAGGGTCGTCGTGGTGGCTTCGGTCGAGGGGCGCACGAAGATGGTGCGACCCAGCGAGTTGACCACCGTCAGCAGACCTACCTTGGCCGTGCCGAGCGACACGTTTACGCGGCCGTTGGCGGGGTTGGGGTAGAACTGGATGGCGTTGTTGAATTCTTCGAGCAAGCCCACCGTGCTGTACGCGCCGTTGGGGCCGGTGTAGGTGTGCTGGCCGAGGTCGGAGTACGACTGGGCGCACGCGTCGGGCGAGAAGGCGTTGGAGTACGTCTCCCACTCGGCGCCGATATTGAACGTGGCCGGGTCGAGGCCGGGGTTCGTGTTGATGTCCCACACGAGCGTGGCGCTACCGCTCGAAATTGCCGGGCTGCGCACCAGCGACTGATTGGCCGAGCGCGTATCGCCGCCGTTGCGGTCGGTGCCGACCCACATGCCTTGCGTACCCATTCCTGGCGGGTTGGGGCGGTTGCCGATGATGCCGAAAATATCGACGATCACCGCCGTGCCCGTACCGGCCGTTGCGCCGGTCCAGCGAACGAGTGCCATGGCGTCGTCGCCGTTGAACTGGATAGGGCCGCCCCCCACGAGGACGGTCGACGTCGTGGTGGCGCGTGGCGAGGCGTACTGGTTCGCCGCCGAGCGAATGTCGGAAATCGACACATCCGGGTGCGCCATCACGAAAGTGGCGCCCGAACTCAGCGTGTTAGGCCCGGCCGGCGGGGCAACGCCGCCGGAGGTGGTGGTGCCGGCACCGCGCACGATGCGCTCGTCCTCGCTCAGGCCCATCCCGTTGGAGTACCGACGAATCGAGTACTGATCGAGCGGCACCGTGGAGGTCGTGGGGTTATACACCTCCATCGTTTTCTCGTTACCCGTCGAGGCCGTCGTCTGGCCGGGGCAGGTCGAGCCGTTCATGTGCGAACCCTCGTTGTATTCCGAGAAAAACAACTCGGTGCCCTGCGCGGCGGCCGAGCCAACAGTTGCCAGCACGAAGGCGCCGGCGAGAATGTACATCTTTTTCATCGTCAGAATGAAGTGGTCGTGGGTTGACTGAATTGTCGGTGATACTGAAAGCGGGTGCAAAGGTAACGACGACGCGCCGGGCGCCGCGTATTATCGTTTCGTTACGCGCCACGCGGCCACCACGTTGGCGCCCGGCAATGACCCACGATCAGGTGTCGAAACTAAATTTGCTAACGACTGTTAGGGAACCGATATTTGCATCCGCAACCGCTGGGGCTGGCTCCGTCGCAGCTCGCCAGTTACCGTCGCTGTCCCCTCCTTTTTCGCCCCGCTGCTCCTCCGCTGATGCCCACCGCTGCCCCCGAAAAGCGCAAAGCCCAGATTCGGCGCCACGCCACGGCCCTGTTTCAGGATCGGGGGTTTGCCGCCACGAGTATGCGCGACCTGGCGGCAGCGTTGGGGGTAGAAGCAGCGTCGCTCTACTCGCACATCAGTTCGAAGCAGGAGTTGCTGGCCGAAATCTGCTTCCGACTGGCCGAAGACTTCTTCACCGCCTTCGACGCCGCCGAAGCGCACGCCACCTCCCCGACCGACGCACTGCGCCGCTTCATCGGGGGCCACGTGCGGGTGCTAACAACCGATTCGGCCGCCGCGCAAGTGTTTCTGGCCGAATGGCGCCACTTGGAAGAACCCCGCCTGGCCGAGTTTACGGCCCGGCGCGATGCCTACGAAACCCGCCTACGCGCGCTGCTCCGGCGCGGGGCCGATGCCGGCGCTTTCCGCTTCCCCGCCAACGACGAACGCTTTGCCGCGCTCTGGCTCCTTTCCAGCCTCAATTGGCTCCCGATGTGGTACCGCGCCAACGGTAAGCTCGACCCCGCTGAAATCGCCGAAAGGCTCTTCACCACACTTCTGCAAGGATTGAGTGTCTAGTTTTTAGGGTTTAGGATGTAGCCATAGTGACGACCTGACTTTCTACCAAACCCTCCGACCTAAACACTAAACACTAAAACTTAAACCCTCTCGAACATGTACGGCGGCGGAAACACCTTTGAAGCACCGGCGAAAGCCGACGGTCTCGAAAACGAAGACCCGATCAAGCTCGCGGCATTTGAGGCGCGCATTGCGCGAGGCGAGAAAATTGAGCCCGGCGATTGGATGCCGAAGCTCTACCGCAAGCAGCTCACCCGGATGATTGAGCAGCACGCGCACTCCGAAATCATCGGCGCACTACCTGAAGGCGCCTGGATTACGCGCGCGCCCGGCTTCCGCCGCAAAATGGCGCAAATGGCGAAGGTGCAGGACGAAATCGGGCACGGTCAGCTCCTGTACTCGGCGGCCGAAACGCTGGGCAAAACCCGCGAGGCGATGCTGGATGATCTGGTGAGCGGTAAGTCGAAGTACTCCAACATCTTCAACTACCCAACCCTTACCTGGGCCGATTCTAACGTCATCTCGTGGCTCGTCGATGCCGGCGCCATCGTCAATCAGATGGCGAACGCGCGCGGCTCTTACGGCCCGTACTGCCGCGCCCTCGACCGGATTTGCGCCGAGGAAAGCTTCCACTTGAAGTACGGCCACGACGCCGTGACGCACCTCGCGACCGGTACGCCCACGCAGCGCCGCCTGATTCAGGAGGCGCTCAACCGTTGGTGGCAGCCGCTGATGATGTTCTTCGGCCCGCCGGACAACGTGAGCGTCCACACCGAAATTCTGATGCGCTGGAAGGTGAAAATGATCACCAACGACGACGCCCGCCAGCAATTTCTGGATATGTACGTGCCGAAAATTTGGGAACTCGGCCTGACGCTGCCCGACCCTAACCTGCGCAAAAACGAAGCAACCGACCTCTGGGAGTTCACCGAACCCGACTGGGACGAGTTCAAGCGCGTCATCAACGGCGACGGCCCCTGCAACGCCGAGCGCCTCGCCGTACGCCGCAAAGCCGAGGAACGCGGCGCGTGGGTGCGCCGCGCGTTGCTGAAACCCACCACGCAGTACGTGGCGCCGTTGGCGTAATCAATCGTAGGGGCGGGCACAAGGCCCGCCCCTACGTTTTTCATTGAAAATGCTCGTTTCCCTCGACCCGCGCGTCACGCGCCTGCACTTGCCCGAAGAAGTGGGTGCCGACCAG
>JANPJM010000087.1:0-30339 GCA_031425525.1 Hymenobacteraceae bacterium
CGGGCGGAACTCAAGCGCGTGGAAATGGCGCGCGACATTGTAAAAAAAGTCGTGACCATTTTCTCCCAGCCGCTTCCGTCATGAGCCGCTACCCTCAAAACCGAATTACTGCCCGGCGGCAGTCCCTTTGCCTCGCTGGAAAAAGCACGTCTGGAAGTCGCCTGGCACCTCGACACCTACTTCAACCTCGACCGCCCCCACTCCGCGCTCGGCTACCGCTCGCCCCACCAATTTGAACACGAACTGAAAACCAACCTACCTTAGAAAACTGTCCGTTTTCACTGGACCACCCCAGGTAGTCACTAACTGAGGACGCTCGCTCCGGCGTTGTTGAGCAGCTTATGTAGTAGGCTCACAGGCGAGTATCTTACTATGCTTGCTGCCGACCCGAAGCATCAGAACAAGTCCGGCAGACGTGCCACCCCACTATCCTTCAAAGCATCCACGAACCGTTCGTATTGCTGGGTTTCCATAATAGACTTGTTGCGTCGGCTCCTCTCGTGGAAACGCGGGGCACTGGTGGTCTCGAACCCTCTAGGGTTCTATTCCACAGCCTGGGATTGCTATCCCGAAGGGATTGCTACCCCAGGCGGGCGCCGCGCCGACGCCGCGCGCCTGGGCCAAAAACTTCCCCCATCTCGTCGGCTACTACGCCACCGCTCACACTGCCCAACAGGGCGGTAAACGCTGGCGCTACCTGCTGCGGGTGTATTTCATTGGATATTCGACGCCGAGTGGGAAGCCCGGCACGGGCGGTTCCGGCGCGCGATGTACGTATCAGGGTATCACCTAGAGCAGTTTTGGAGTCGGTGTACGGGTTGGAGCGCGGGTCTCCGGCCCACCTCCTGTGGCTGCGCACTTGTGGGCGGGCCGGAGACCCGCGCTCCAACCAGCTGCCGCACGTCCATAGACGCCGAATCTGCTCTAAATCGACACCCGCCTGTCAATGGTCAATGGCTGCGCTGCGCTCGTACCGATAAAACCAACCGCCTGACCCCGCTTAGCGGCCCGCTTCATCCGCTTCAGGCATCGCCCGGCGTAATGATTCCGTCCTGACCGCTTTTGGTTTTCATATTTACCAGAATGCGGTGAAGAGTTTCGGCGGCCAGTCCGTGCAGCACCAGGCGGTACGCCGCGCTGTAAGTTGTTTCGGGCACCATCGGGTGCTTGTTGTTCACTAAACCCAGGTGGGCCGGCGTGTTCAGGATCTGGGCGGTGTAGATCCCGATGGTTTCATCGAGCTGGAGCGAGTTGGAGGCCCGGAGAAAGTCGTTCGACGTCAGAAAAAACTGGTAACAGGGCGTGAACAATTCGATGGCCGAGCGCAGGTCGAGCATATTAGTCCACTTATTCGGAAATTCGATGTGGTGGAATTGATCCGGGGTAATCATCGTGAGGTCGGGCCGGGGCTTGCCGCGAATCACGATATTCTTCTCGCGCAGTTGGCCGTTGAGGCGGATGACGAAATTGTAGAGGTTCAGGTCGTGCCGTAAAAACAGATCGTCTTTGATATCCGCAAAATCGTAGGGCTTCAGCGGCGTGGTTGTTACTTCCACCCCTTCGACGTTTTTGGCGATAAATTCCATAATCTCGCTGCCCACGTGAAAATGGCGGAAAATGAGCAGGTTGGCGTCCGGGCTGACAAAGTGCTTCAAGCCCCACGCCAGGAGGCGGTGCAGCAGCCGCGAAGAATTGACCAGGTTCGGGAAAAAGAACTTGAAGATGTGAATCAACAGCATACTCGCCTTCGACCAGATCCGGATCAACGGCAGCAGGTACCGGGCCGTGCGCGAATTGTTGTCGCGCATCAAGCTGAGCTTGGTTCGGTCGTTGATCGGAATGCTGCTGTCGAGGTACATCGCCAGCCAGGGGTTCGGGTCGCGGTCGTCGTGGGAGGCAATGTCTAGCTCGGGATCGTTATTCATGGGTTAATGAAGTTAGAGGACAGAAGTTACGCAGTCTCCTTCTAATAATTCCCCAGTTCCTCCAGTTGCATTCGGTAGAGGCGGGCGGTGGTTTTGGCGGTTTTCACGATCCGTCGGGCTATTTCGAGGTTCATTTTCGGGTGATTGAGCGCCTGCTCCAGGTTCCGGAAATGGTTTTCGTCGGCTAACCCGTGATAGGTAAAAAAAGACACCTGATCGTCGGTCAGCCCGAGCTGCTGCTGCATCAGCGCGCCCCAGCCGGCCGCCAGGCGCTTGCCGATGCCCTCGATGATGAACATCGCGCCGAGCAGGTCGATAGGGTTCGGCTGGCTGGCCTGCTGGAACACAAAGGCGCTCAACGCCAGGCTGCCGATGTTCTTTTCGCCGCGCCGGATGATTTCCGGATCCTCGCCAAGGTTCTCGAAATTGCGCTCCAGGAGTTGGTAATCGCGGTGTTCGGCCGCAGTGTGCCGGATGAAGGCCGAGCGCAGCTCGAACAGCTCGATGTCGATGTTCGACGCGGCGCGGGCAATCCACTGCGAGCCATCGATTACCTGCTGGCGCAGGTCGGTGAGGAGCAGCCGGTAATCGGCTCGACTGAGCTGGCCGTCGTGGATTTTTTGCACGATCGGCACTTTATACAGCCCGGTTTCAAATGCCACCCACACCTGCGTGAGCTGCCGGACCAGCCACTCCGAGGTTTCGGTTTTTTCGAGGTTCAGCTCCGGGGCCACAATCGGCGGCAGGGCTACTTGCTGCGGGGCCGGGCCGCGGTCGGCGCCCGCAGCGCCCGCAGCGCCCACTACCCGCAGCTGCATAAAGGCCGTCACGAAACGGCCGCTTTCGGGCACCATACACAGGATGCGCTGGCCGGACGTTAACCGGCCGGAATACAGCAGCTCTTCGAGCATGATAAAGAGCGACGCCGAACCGGTATTCCCTTTTGAACTCAGGTTGCTGAACCACTTTTCCGGCGCGATTTCGGCGCCTCCTTGCTTCATCAGCGCGCGGGTAGGCTCCTTGAAGTATTCCGACGAATAGTGGCAGCAGAGCCAATCGACGGCAGCGACGCTGATCTTACCCCGATCAATCAACTCGAAAAAATGGGCGACGCCGGTTTTCACCACGTCGTCGAGCAGACGGATATCCTGCTTGAGGTTGATGGCGCCGGCCCGCGCCGCCGATTCAAAATCCGGATAGTCGAGCCAGGTAGGTTCGTGGGGGTCTTTATTGCTGTTTTGGCCGGCGTACATACACACCGGAAAGGTGGGCGCGTGCGAGCGCACCTCGACCCACTCGATGGCGAGCGATAGGCCGCCGGGCGCGGGCTGGTCTTGCACCACGAGGGCCCCGGCGCCGTCGGACAGCATCCAGCGCAGAAACTCCGTCGCGAACGGCAGCGAAGTCAGCTGCTGCGCCTCGAAACGGGAGGCTTTGAACATTCGGCTCGCAAACTCGCTGCCCACGCACACGGCGTTGCGCACGTCGCCGCACCGAATCAGGGCGGCGGCATGCTGGAGGGCCATCAGGCTGCTGGCGCACACACTCTGGAAGCTGGCCAACGCGCAGCTCGAAAAATCAAGCTCGCCGTGTACCATACTGGCAAAGCCGGGCACAGGCAGGTCGGCTTGGGTGGTGCCGGCGCAGAGCAGCTCCACGTCGCGCCCGGTCAGGGTGCTGCGTTCCAGCGCGCGCTCGATGGCCCGGGCAGCCATCGCGGCATTGGAATACTGGCTGTTCTGCTGCCGGTCGAGGGCGTAGTAACGGGTTTTAATCCCGTTTTGCTGGAGAATCCGATCCCGGGCGGCGCTTTTTTTTCCATGCACCTGGCCCAGGTACTCCTCCATTTCGTGGTTAGCCACCGGCGGGCCCGGCAGAAAAATACCGGCGGCGGTGATGTAGGCCTGCTTCATTTTCATTTCTTTGTTGGCTGCCGCCAGCCTTCGAGCCGGTCGAGCAGGTCGGTGGCGAAGCCGTAGCCTCCCCGGTTCAGGTGATGATGACTGCCGTGGCGGGTGGCCAGCAGCGACCAGGGGCGGCCCCGGCCGTCGCCGAACCGGTAATTGCAGTGGCCCGCGAAATTGAGCAGGATGCTGGCCAGCGGATACAGCAAGATGGCGGTGGCCGAGAAATCGACCCACGGCGCGATGGTCAGCGGCACGGTGCTGAGTAGCAGCGCCTCGAACCAATGGAAACTGTAAACCGAAAACACCGTGGGCACCTTGGAACGGTGATGCACGTAGTGCACCCGCCGATACAGGAAAGGCAGGTGCAGCAAGCGGTGCACCCCGAAAAAATGCACCTCGTTCCAGAGCGTGAGCAGCGCCAGCCCCACTACAGTGTTGGCCAGGGTGTCGGGCCGCAGCACCACCACCCCTTGGCGCACCAGGTACACCATGGCCACGCCCGAGAAGCCAAACAGGAGCATAGAAACCACCGAGTTCCGAATCTCGAACGGCACCTGCCGGCCCGGCGGCGGCGGCGGCCGGATCTGGTGTACCAGGCCCCACTTCGCCAATTGCCGGCACCCGCCCAGGAAAAGCGGCCCAAGCCCGAAATACAGCACCGCAAAATACGCCACGGTGAGCCCGTACACCTGCTGGTACGTGCTGTCGTGCAACATCCAATGGAGCAGTTTGGGGAGCATAGGGCGGTAGATAAGTAGTCAGCCATAAGCTTTTAGCTGTAAGCCGCAAGCCAGACCATTGACTGGCAAAAAGTTACGGGGCTCGCGTTAGCAATTTACTTGTGGCGCCGTACTTAAAGGTACTACCCGGCCCGCAAACCCCGAAAGGGCTTTATTCCACCGCCTGGGGTTGCTACGCCAACGGCGTTGCTACCCCAGGCGGGCGCCGGGCGCCCCCCACCCTATTTCAACAGCTCCCCCACCAACGCCTCCAGCCGCGCTACGCGCGCATCGAGCAAGGCGGGCGGCGCGGGCGGGGCCGTCAGCACGGCGTGAATTTGCCAGAGTTCCAGCACTTCCTTGGGCGGCACTTCGCGCGGGGGGTAATCGGGGTTATCGGCGGTGAGCGATAAGGTGAGATCGGTTTTGACCCCTGCCAGGCGGCGGATGAGCGGGCCGGTGCGAACTACCACCGCGTACAACTGGCCGGGGATCGGGGGGGCGGCGCCCGCCGTTAGCCCGGCGCGCGCCGCCACTACCACATCGTGCGGCCGTAAGCCGCCGCCGGGGTGGGTCATCTCGGAGGTGCCCACCTCGAAGGCGCGCGTCACGGGGCCGAGCGCCAGCGGTAGGATCAGGTGCGGCAGCGTGGCGACCCACGCGGGATCCTGGCAGCGCATACCGTACGCAAGCTGCTGCGGCAGACCGACGTAGGGCGTCAGATGCGCAAGTTCGTCGGGTGGGGCGGTGGGCTCGGTGAGGTGCGCCGCGTGCCGCTGGTGCTGGTACACGTCGAAGTGCAGCAGGTCGTTGACGGTCAGCTCCTTGGTGAGCAGCAGGTCGACGGAAACGCCGAAGTACTGCGCAATCTGAATCAGTGTGTCGGTTTTGGGCTCGGCCCGCCCCTCTTCCCAGGCCCCGACGCTGGGCCGCGCCAACCCGAACAGCTCGGCGAAGGCCGCCTGGGAAAGCTTCTTGACGGTGCGAATCTTCCGGATGTTGGCGCCGATACAGGACATAGGCAAATCTTTTTGGCTCAAACGATGAGCATTTTCAAAACTTATTCGTACTATTGTGCCGTAAATCTACGACCAAAAGCTTCAAAACCGCAAGCAAGTTGCTGCATTTTTGAGCAATGCCTGCTTTTATGCAGCCCAACTGCCCCCGTCGCCTACCTTAGCCCGCCCTTCCGTACTTACCCGCTCAGCCCGATGCCTAACCCGTACTTCGACAAAATTCGGCAGTACCTCCACGAGTTGGGCGGTACCGTGGCAGTGGCAGACCCCGCCACCGGCGTTTTTGTGGTCAGCAAGCCCGAATTGGGCATTTACCAGCTCGTGATCGGGTGTGCCGACCCGCTGCTCATTCTGGAGCAGCACCTGCTCATCCTGCCCGAGCCGACCCTGCGGATTTACCAGCGGCTGCTGCAAAAAAACCGCGACATCATTCACGGCGCGTTCGTGCTCGACGATACCGGCCGCCGCGTCATCTTCCGCGATACGCTCCAGATCGGTACTCTCGACCGCGACGAGCTGGAGGCGTGTTTCAACTCGCTCGGGCTGCTGCTGAGCGAGTTTGCCACCGAACTGATTGCCTTTTCCAAGCCCACTTTCACTTCCTAAGCCTGACCCCAATCCGATGAGTATTTTTTCCCGCCTTTTCAAAATCGGGCAGGCCGAAGCGCATTCGGCCGTCGAT
Organism: Hymenobacteraceae bacterium; assembly: GCA_031425525.1. Taxonomy (GTDB): domain Bacteria; phylum Bacteroidota; class Bacteroidia; order Cytophagales; family Hymenobacteraceae; genus JANNMJ01. Next base: position 6,250 of record JANPJM010000087.1, read on the forward strand.
AAGCTCGAAGACCCCATCAAACTCACCGAACAAGGGCTGCGCGATTTGCGCACCGAGTTCGACAAGGCGCTGCATGCCCTCGCCGATGTGAAGGCGATGGTGATCCGGGCGCGCACCGACGGCGAGCAGGCCCGCCAACGCGCCGCCGACTACGAAGACAAGGCCATCCACCTGCTCCAGCGGGCGCAGCGCGGCGAGCTGGCCGCCCCCGAAGCCGACCGCCTCGCCGGCGAAGCCCTCCTCAAGAAGGCCGAACACGACGCCCACGCCACCCGCGCGGCAGCCGATCAGGAACGGTTCGCGCAGTCGGCGAACCAGCTCGATCAGAACGTGCAGCAACTCAAGGGCACGATGGAAAAGTGGGAAAACGAGCTAAAAACCCTTAAAGCGCGCGTGCGCGTCAGCACCGCCACCCGCACGATCAACGAGCAGCTCGCGCGCCTCGATTCGACGGGCACCATCGCGCTGCTCGAACGGATGAAGGAGCGCGTCGCGCACGACGAGGCGCTGGCGGAGTCGTACGGCGAGCTGGCGCAACGGCACCGCAACGTTGACGCCGAAATCGACCGCGCCCTGACCCAGGCGCCCGCCGACCGTGCCCAGCACGCGCTCGACGCGCTCAAAGCGCGGCTGGCGCTGCCGCCGGCCAGCGAGTAACTTGACACTGTACCTGTAGGTAATAGCCAGCGTTCTGTATGGGCTCTTTCAACGTATTGCTTCAATTCGCGCACCATCAGCATTCCGAAAATGAAGAACACTGGTGTACGACTCCCGAGGAAGTAACGGCGCTGTTCGATGCGTTTGACTGGGCCGGTGAAACCGATAAATCCAACCGGCTCGAACGCGTCTCGCCGACCCTCAGCGTCGAAACCCGTCAGCCGGCGGCATTGCTGTGGGTGTCATCCATCGGCGACGCGCCCAATCTGGAATTCATCTCCGAGTATACGTTTCCGGCCGATACTACCCGACTCTTTGGCTTGTGGTCGGGCTCCGGTCGCAAAACCCTGCACACCAGCTCGTTCACTTTATTTCAGGCGCGAGAAGCGGTTGCGCTGTTCACGCGCCAGGCACAAGCGGAATTACTCGCCCTCTATCATTCAGCCGGCACCCGATGACCGAACTGCTTCAAGCGGCCGTTGCGCCGCCCAACCTGCTGCCGACGGCGCTGCTGGTCTTCGTGGTGCTGTACTGGCTGTCGGTGATGATCGGGCTGGTGGGGTCGGATGCGCTCGACCTGCACCACGACTTTGCGCACGATGTGGGGCACGACGTGGGCCACGACCACCCCGGAACGCACGGCGGCCTCGGCACCGACTGGCTCAACAACGCGCTGGCGTTCTTCAATCTGGGACGGGTACCGCTGATGTTCTGGTTGTCGTTCGTGGCGCTGCCGCTCTGGGTGGGCAGTATTCTGGTGAACTACGAACTGGGCAATACGTCGGGGCTGGTTGGGCTGGCGCTGCTGCTGCCGCTGCTGCTGGTGAGCCTGTTCGTGGCCAAAATCCTGACGCTGCCGTTCGTCAAGCTGTTTGCGGCGATGGAAAAAGACCACGGCGCCGGCGCGCAGCCCATCGGCAAGGTGTGTACCGTGGTGTTGCCCGCCACCCACGCGCTGCTCGGCCAGGCCAGTATTCGCCTCCCCGACGGCGCGCCGCTCACGCTCAACGTGAAAGCACTCTCGCCGACCGCTACCTTTCGCAAAGGCGACCAAGCGCTCGTGATCGATTTCGACGCCCAGCGCCGGTGCTATCTGATTGAGCCCTATTGATCGCTGATGTAGCTGATTGTCTGATTCCGCTGATTTGTTGAGTTGCCACATCGAACCCTACTAAACCGTCTGCTTCCTGCGCTGCGGGCGGGCACAAGGCCCGCCCCTACTTTTTCGGTTATCTTCCCCAATTCCCTCCAATGATTGCCCAACTTTCGTGGGCGGCGCTGATCATCATCGGCCTGCTGCTCCTCGGTTTTCTTTCGATTCTGGTGCGCATGTACCAGAAAGCCGTGCAGGGCGAAGCCCTGGTGCGCACCGGCCTCGGCGACACGAAAGTGTCGTTTTCGGGGATGTTCGTCATTCCCATCATTCACCGGTTGGAGGTGATGGATATTACCCTCAAATCGATGGTGATTGCGCGTCACGGGGCCGAGGGGTTGGTGTGTAAAGACAACCTGCGGGCCGACGTGAAGGTCAATTTTTTCGTGCAGGTCAATAAAACGCCCGGCGATGTGATTCACGTCGCGCAGAGCATCGGCTGCCGGCGCGCTTCCGACCCGGCGGCGCTCGAAAACCTCTTCGACGCCAAGTTTTCCGAAGCGCTGAAAGCCGTCGGTAAACGGTTCGATTTTATCGAGCTGTATAATTCCCGCGAAGAATTCAAGCAGGAAATTTTGCGCGTCATCGGCACCGACCTCAACGGCTACGTCCTCGACGACTGCGCGATTGATTACCTGGAGCAAACGCCGTTGTCGGCGCTGAATGAAAATAATATTCTGGACGCCGAGGGCATCAAGAAAATCATTGCGCTGACGTCGGAACAGAAGATTCAGGCCAACCAGATCGAGCGCGACAAACAGCGCACGATTAAAAAACAGGACGTGGAAGCGCAGGAAACCATTTTGCAGCTCGAAAAGCAATTGGTGGAAAATCAGGAAAAGCAGAAGCGCGAAATTGCCAATATCAAAGCGCGCGAGGCGGCCGAAACCGAGAAAGTCATTCAGGAAGAACGGTTGAAGAGCGAGCGCGCCAAGATTCAGACCGACGAAGAATTGCAGGTGGCCGGGCAAAACCGCGACCGGCAGATCATCGTGGCCGAGCGGAACAAGGAGCGCACCGACGCCATCGAAACCGAGCGGGTGGCCCAGGCCAAAGCGCTGGAAGCCAACGAGCGCGAGCGCATCGTGGCGCTGGCGCAGATCGAGAAGGAAAAAGCCCTCGAAGAAGAGCGCAAGAATATTCAGGGCATCATCCGTGAGCGGATTACGGTGGAAAAAGCCACCGTGCAGGAGGAGGAGAAAATCAAGGATACCCGCGCCCAGGCCGGCGCCGAGCGCGAAAAAATGGTAGCGCTCACAGCCGCCCAGCAACTGAACCAGGCCGCAACCATCGCGCTGGTCGGGCAGGCCGAAATGGGCAAGCAAGCGGCCGAGTTCCGGGCGAAACAGGCGTTGATCGATGCCGAAGCCGAGCGCGGCACCGCCGAGCAGCACGCGCTGGCCGTGAAAGTGCTGGCGGAGGCAGAGGCGAGCAAAACGTCGGCCGTGGGGCTGGCCGAGGCCCAAGTGATGCAGGCCAAAGCGGGCGCGCGCCAGAAGGAAGGCGAAGCGGAAGCGCACGTCATGCAGCTTACGGCGACGGCCGAGGCGCAGGCGATTCAGGTGAAAGCGGTGGCGCAGGCCGAGGCCGACGAGAAGTTGGGGATGGTGGCGGCGAAAGTCAATCGCGAAAAAGGGCTCGCCGACGCCAGCATCATCGAAGCGCGCGCCGACGCCGACCAGAAGAAAGGTTTTGCCGAAGCCGCCGTGAGCGAGCAGAAATTTGCGGTGGAAGCCAAAGGCATCGAGGCGAAAGCCGACGCGATGAAGAAGCTCGACGGGGTGGGCAAAGACCACGAAGAGTTCAAGCTCCGGCTCGACAAGGAGAAGTCGGTGGAGCTGGCGCAGATCAGCATCCAGAAGGATATCGCTGCCGCGCAGAGCGCCGTTATCGGCGAGGCCCTCAAGGCGGCGAAAATCGACATCGTGGGCGGCGAAACGATGTTCTTCGACCAGATCATCGGCTCGATCACGAAGGGTAAGATGATCGACCGGGCGGTGCAGAACAGCGAGGTGCTGGGCACGGTGAAGGACGCGTTTTTCGGCCCCGGCGCGGGCGGCGACGGCGACTTCAAAACCAATATGCGGCGGTTCGTCGAGCAGTTCGGCCTTAAGTCCGACGACATCAAGAACCTGAGCATTTCGGCCCTGATGCTGCAAATGATGCAAACCACCGACTCCGACAGCACGCGTTCCGCGCTCCGCCAACTGCTCGACACGGCCACCACGCTGGGGCTCGCCGACAAGCCCGTGCGGACGATTGATTTGACGTAAGCGCGGACATTCTGTCCGCGCTACTTTTTCTCCGAATGGAAACCCCTCCTCCCCCGCAGCTCGAAGGCGGCACGTACGAAATTCTGCGCGCCCGCCTGACCAAGAGCGGCGCCGACCTGCGCGCGCGCCTCACGGCCCTCAATGCCGAGCGTAAGCAGGTATTCGGGGCCGTCGATACGCGCCTGATCGGCACGGGCCGGATCACCACCGAACACCATTGCGTGCCCTGGAATATGGTGCCGGTGGGCGGGCGGTTTCTGTTCGGTTTCAACGTGGTACTGGGGCTGAAAACGGAGGTTGAGCTGAGCGACGTATTCGGTATCTACGACTACACCGACCACGATTTCCGCCCCCAGCCGCTCGATGCGTTGCGCGACCCCCGGTTCGAGGAGGAGTTTCGGAACCTCTACCGCTTCTACCGGCAGACCCAGTTTTCGGCCTTTGCCGTGCGCGGGCCGCACCTGTTCATGGTGTTCCGGGTGGGCAAGAGCGCCACGGATGTCAAGACGTTCAAGTGGCTGATCGGCGCCGACGACCGCCTGACCTACCTCGACAACCGCTCCGACCACGAGTACACCTTTCCGCCGGCGCAGGAATTCAGCTGGAAGCGCGCCACCCGCGATATGCAGCGCGGCGGGCGCCACCCGCACGTCTCGATTGAAGACCGCTGCTTCGTGGAAACCGTCGGCGGCGACCTCACGATCAAAGTCGAAGACAATACCGAAATCGGCCAGGGCATCCTCTCCGAGCCGGTCGAGCAGAAAGATCAGTCGCTCGATGACGCCGAGATTCACTACGCCGTAGTCGGGCATTTGGTGCTGCTCAAGATTCGGCCGTATCAGGAAGCCGCATTTCGCCATTTTTTGTACAACGGCAAGACCCGGCAAGCGCGCCGCCTCGATGCGCTGGCCGACGCCGTGCAGTTGCTGCCCGACGGTCAGGGGTTGATTTTCCCCGGCGGCGTGGCCTTGCAGAACGGCGAAGGCAAACAGTTTGAGAACGCCCCCGCCGACACGGTTTTCGAGCGGCGCGTGGCCTCGCCCAACGGCGAAGACTACCTGTACTGCTTCTATCAGCGCACCAGCGGGCAGTATTGGCTGCTGAGCTACAACCGCATCGAGCAGCGCGTGGAGGCGCCGATTGCCTGCCACGGCTTCGCCCTCTTCGACAACGGCGAGCTGTGCTTTTTCCGCGCCGAAGAAGAGCCGCGCAAGCACCACGCCGTGCAAATCTGGCAGACGCCCTACACCGCGCCCGACTACGAGTTACCCGTCACGCGCGACTCGTACCTCTACAAACTCGGCAACAAGGAGATCGTGCGGGCGCTCGCCGAAGGGCAGGAAGTGCTGACCCTTACGGCCAAGGAAGACAGCTACGCCGGCCTGTACCTCGACCTCGGCCGCCTCACCACCACCCTGCTCGACGCCTACCACTGGCTCACCGAACCCGCCGCCCAGACGCTGGCCGAGCCGTTGCGCGAGATTCGGCAGACGGCGCTGGCCGCCGTCGAGGAGTTCGATAAGGTGCAGCGGATCCGCAGCGCCACGGCCGCCGAAACCACCCTCGTGCTGACCCGCGCCACCGACCTGAGCGCCCGCCTGAAGCGCGCCGCGCCCGACACCGTGGCCGCCTACGTGCAGGCGCTGGCCGAGCTGCGGGCCGCGCGCGGCGAGGTGGTGGGCCTACGCGAACTGCGCTACGCCGACCTGCCCGCCATCGAGCGGGCCGCCACCGAATTGGAACTGCTCACCCAGGTGACGGCGAACCAGACGGTCGAATTCCTGCTCCGGCCCGACGCCCTCGCGCCCTACGAGCAGCGCGTGACGGCCATTGCCGACGGCATCGAGGGGGTGCAGAAAACGGTGGAAGCCGATGCGCGGGAGCAGGAAATCGGGGCGGTGTCGGGCGAGTTGGAACTGCTGATCGATGTAGTGGGCGGGCTGCCCATCCCCGACCCCACCCAAACCACCGCCATCATCGAGCGGCTGTCGGCGATCTACGCCCGCTTCAACCAGATCAGGGCCGCCCTCAAGCGGCGGCGGCAAAGTTTGGCGGGCACCGAAGCCCAGGCGCAGTTTGCCGCCCAGCTCCGGCTGCTCGATCAAACGCTCGTCAATTACCTCGATCTGAGCGATACACCCGCCAAGTGCGACGAGTACCAGACCCGTCTGCTGGTGCAGCTCGAAGAAATCGAGGGGCGTTTTCCGGAGTTCGAAGGATTTTTGGAGCGCCTCACCGAGAAGCGCGAAGCCGTCCTCGAAGCGTTCGAGACGCGCAAGGCGGCCCTGGTGGCGGCCCGCAATCAGCGCGCAACGGCCCTGCTGCAAGCCGCCGAGCGCCTACTGACCGCCGTGCGCAGCCGGGTAGCGCGCCTGACCACCGCCGCCGAGCTGAACGGCTACTTTGCCGCCGATGTGCTGGTGGCGAAGGTGCGGCAGACGGCCGCCGAGCTGCTCGCCCTCGGCGACCCGGTGAAGGCCGACGACGTGCAGGGGCGCCTCAAAACCCTGCGCGACGAGAGTCTGCGCCAACTCAAAGACCGCACGGAACTGTACACCGATGGCGGGCAGGTGATCCGGTTCGGGCCGCACGCCTTCACCGTAAACCAGCAACCGCTGGAACTCACGACGGTCTTGCGCGACGAGGTACTGCACTTTCACCTCACGGGCACCAACTTTTTTCAGCCCATCGCCGACCCCGCCATCGAGGCTGCCCGCGACCTGTGGGATCAGCCGCTACCGTCGGAAAACGCCCACGTGTACCGCGCCGAGTGGCTGGCGTGGCAGTTGCTGGAAGCAGCGGCCCACCCCGTCCCCGCCGACCCCGAACGCGGCACGCCGGCCGTGCTGTCGCTCCCGGAACTGGCGCACCTCACGCCCCCCGAACTGCTGGCCTACGTGCAGACCGCGATGGCCCCGCGCTACCCCGAAGGCTACCTCAAGGGTGTCCACGACCACGACGGCGCCCTACTCCTCGAAGCCCTCGTGCGCCTGGCCCGCACCGCCGACCTGCTGCGCTACCCCGCCGAGGCCCGCGCCGCCGCCGCGCTGTGGTGGGCGCAATTTGCGCCGCCCGAGCGCCGCGCGGCCTGGGAACTGCGGTTGCGCGGCCTCGGGCAGTTGCAGCGGGTGTTCCCCGGCGCCGATGCCAGTGCGGCGCTACGCGCCGAAATCGGGGCCGAGCTGGCGGCCTTCCTCACGCAAACCCAGCTTTTCGACCCGGCCGCCGTGGAAGAAGCGGCCGATTACCTTGTCACGGAGCGCGCGCGCGGCACCGCGTTCATCATCGCCGCCGAAGCCGCCGAACTGAGCCGCCTGTTCTGGCAGACCGTGCGCGAGCGCCAGGCCGATGCCGTCTTCGATGAGTCGATGGCGGAGTTGGCCGCGCAACCCGCCGCCCGCTTTGCGCTGGCGCGCGAGTGGCTCGGCGCCTTTCTCGCCCAGCAACCCGCCGACGCACCGGCCGGCGCCCTGCGCCCGTGGCTGAGCGAGGCGGCATTGTTGCTCGTCACCGATTCCTTTGACGCCGCGCACGTCGTGAGCGTGCCCACGCGCCTCACGCTCGACGGTTTGCAGGGTACGCACCCGCGCATCCACGAACGCCGTTACGAGCTGGATTTTCCGGAGTTCCGCCACCGGCTGCGGCATTTCGGGCGCGTTACGGCGCCCCGGTTTGCCCACTTCACGGCCCTCAAAAAGGAGCGGCTTGCGCACGCCGCCGAGGCGCTGCGGCTCGCCGATTTTCAGCCGCGCGTGCTGTCGTCGTTCGTGCGCAACCGCCTGCTCGACCAGGTGTACCTGCCGCTGATCGGGGCTAACCTCGCCAAACAGATCGGCACGGCCGGCACCGACAAGCGCACCGACCTGATGGGCCTACTGCTGCTCATCTCGCCGCCGGGCTACGGCAAAACCACGCTCATCGAGTACGTGGCGGCGCGCCTGGGGCTGGTGTTCGTGAAGGTCAGCGGCCCGGCGCTGGGGCATCACGTTACGGCTGTAGACCCCGAACAGGCGCCCAACGCCGGGGCCCGCGACGAGCTGCGGAAGCTGAACCTGGCGTTCGAGATGGGCGACAACGTGCTGATTTACCTCGATGACATCCAGCACTGCAACCCCGAGTTTCTGCAAAAATTCATCTCCCTCTGCGACGCCCAGCGCCGCATCGAGGGCGTGTGGGAGGGCCGCCCGCGCACCTACGATTTTCGGGGCCGCAAAGTGGCCGTCGTGATGGCCGGCAACCCCTACACCGAATCGGGCGACGTGTTTCGGCTGCCCGATATGCTCGCCAACCGCGCCGACATCTACAACCTCGGCGACATCATCGGCACGTCCGCCGACGCCTTCCGGCTTTCTTACCTCGAAAACAGCCTCACGGCGAACCCCGTTTTGCGGCGCCTCGCCACCCGTAGTCCCGCCGACTTTTACCCGATTCTGCGCCTCGCCGAAAGCGCCGATCAGGGGGGCGCCGCCGAGCCGCTCGACCTCGAAGCGAATCACTCGCCGGAAGAAATAGCGGAGTACGTGGCCGTGTTGCGCCACCTGCTGATCCTGCGCGACGCCGTGGTGCAGGTCAATGAGGCGTATATCGCGTCGGCGGCTCAGGCCCAGGATTACCGCACCGAGCCGCCCTTCCGGCTGCAAGGCTCCTACCGCAACATGGCCAAGCTCGCCGAGAAGGTGCAGCCCCTGCTCAACGCCGCCGAGCTGCAAGGGCTCCTCGCCGACCACTACGAAAGCGAGGCCCAGACCCTTACCACCGCCGCCGAAGCCAACCTGCTCAAGCTCCGCGAGCTACTCGGTTGGCAAACCCCCGCCGACACCGCGCGCTGGGCCGAAATCAAGGCGACGTTTCAGCACAATCTGCGCCTGAGCAGCGGCGGCCAAAACGCCCAGATGCTCGAGCAGCTCACGAGCATTGCCGGGGGGCTGGCGGGGATTCGGGAGGTGTTGGGGCGGGGGTAGCTTGGGGGCAATCCCAAGCGGTGGGATACAAGTCGTTTGTAGCCTCACGCCCACTGCCGACCTTTGAAGCACAGGTGCTGCACTCCAACCATCTGCTGGCCTGCGGTGGGCAACAAGCCGATAAGCTGGCTGTGCCCAACAGGAGGCGCGGCAGCGATCTGATATATTAAAAATTGCTGCGCTATATAAAACGAACACACGGCTGACCGCCCCACCAATGACCCACAGAGCAGATCGCCCTGATTGACGCGCAACGGTTGGGCCAGCGGAACCTGCTGGTGGCGGCTCACTCGCCTATCTTGCACCGCATATGAGCGCCACGAACTACCACCTGAATCTTTTCCGGCACTATGCCGCCAACACCACCGACGAGGTGCTGGAAAACAACCTGACCCGCGCGCTGGCCCTGTGCCTGATGCACGATCCGGTTTTCCTGTACGCGTTCTTGGAAGAGATTCTGACCCGCGACGCTTTACATCAGGAGCTTCACTTGCTGAATGATGATGCGAGCCGAATTGTGATTGACGTCCAGCGGCCGGTCAACCAACTGGCGGCTTGTGAGACGTTGTACGCGGTAGCGCTCACCGCTGGCCCACTCGACGCGACCGATTATGAGGCTGCGTCAGCCCACACCACAGACGCGCCGATCACCGACCTGACCATTCGGCTCAACGATGTGTTGATTTTGGTGGAAGTGAAACGAACCGGCGAAGACTGTCTCGGCCAGCTCAAACAACAAGTTGGCGTTTACCGGCGTGAAGTGGCCGCCAAAGAAGGCACGACTGATGTTGCCCCTACCGTGCGAACCTTGAGTTGGGCGCGTACCACGCGCCTGGCGACCGATCTACACCACTTTCGTCAATTAGCGGGCGCACCTCAACCGTTTACCGCCGATCTGGTGGAGTTGATCCGCTCCAATTACCCTACTTGGGACGAAGCGCTTTACCTCAGAGCGATTCAGTTTCGGACTCCCGAGGGCAAAATCAAGTGGGAAGACATCAACCGCCGCCTGCACGACATTCAGTATCGCACCTTCGGCGACCGAATGAAGTGGTTTCACGACCGGGTATCGATGCCCATTGATCAGCCGTGGGCCAGCGAAGTCATTAGCCAGCCCGATTGGGACGAGGCCGAACAACGCGCCTACATCGCGTTACAGGTATGGCCCGGCAACACGAAAGGTCAAGGATGGCCGATTTACAGCCGTTCGCTCGATTGGACCACGCGCGATTCGCTGGAAATCGACGGGAAGCGTTACCCACTCGTCGTTATTCAGCAGTTCAAGTTTTCGCACTTCAACAAGTTCATCGGCGAGTACGATATGGACGAGTTGCCGGTGCAGTACGTGCCCAATTTTCGTAGCTGGGCGGCTTACGAGAAGTATTCGGGCCAGAAGTGGCGCGATAGCTGGCCTCAACTCGAAGCGATGCTCGACGCCGATACCGGCGGCCACTGGCGGCAAGTCTATCAGATGTGGCAGGACAAGTTCATCAACTCCAACCGCAATTACTGCAATCTGTCGCTGGGCTTCTATGTGAAGGTGCGACTTCCTTACGAAGAGTTGCGCGCCCTTGACTCCGGGCCGGAGCAGTGGGTTGCGGTGGGCAGTAAGTTTAAAGCCGCCATTCAGGCATTGGTCGATCTAGTAGAAGGACGGTGAGTTACGCCTAAGTTGGGTTGAAAATCCAGACAGCGTAAAGCACCTTTCCCGCCCACACTAGCCTTATAACACCCCGGAACCCGAAAATAGCCAACGCTGTCCCCGACAAATAGCCCTGTGGAAACCATCTTCGAACTGCTGATACCGCGCCGGCCCAAGTCGCTGCAAGCCAAGAACGCCAAGTTGCAGCAGTGGAAAAGCTACGTGCGCGACTTGGCCCGTACCGAATGGAACGGCCCACCGCACGTAGCGCCGGCTTTCCGGGTAACGCTGGTGTATTTATGCGATGTGGACGCGGCCGACATCGACAACATCATCAAGCCGATTCAGGATGCGCTGGTGGGCGTGGTGATGCCCGACGATAATTTGGTAAGCGATGTTGACAGTCACGGCCGGCTACTGGATCAGGCGTTCGACCTGACCGATTTGCCTGCCTTGCTCGTTCAAGGCGCCCAGGCGCAACGGGAATGCGTTTACGTGCGCGTCTTGGCGGGTGCGGTTTTACCTCTCACGCACTTTCTTTAATACTACAATGTCCTCAAAAGAACAACACGATACGAAGCTGTTAGACCTAGCGCGGCAGTACGAAGCCCGTGGCTATACGGTGCAGGTGGAGCCAGCCCGCGAAGCGGTGCCCTTCGACCTCGGTGGCTACCGGCCCGATCTGCTGGCCGAGAAGGGAAGTGAACACCTCTTGGTTGAATTGAAAACGGGTGGGCCACTCCCGATCAACTACCTGCAACAAGTGGTGGAGACGGTGCGCCAGCACTCGGGGTGGCGCTTCATTTTGGTGAATGATGCCAACCCCTCGCTGGGCCTTGACACGCGGTTGCTGCCCGCCGCCGTGGTGGAGGAGAAGGCCAACCGCGCGGGCGTCCTGTTGGAGAACGGCGATGTGGAAGCGGCTTTTCTGCTGCTCTGGACCGTGTTAGAGGCACTACTTCGCCAACACGCCGAAGCGATTGGCCTACCCTTGCAACAGCAGCAACCGCGAACGCTCATCAACTACCTGTATTCCGAAGGCGATTTGGGAATGCCCCAATACGACGTACTGATGGCCGCCCTGCCGGCACGCAACCAGCTTGCCCACGGGTACGAAGTGCCGAACTTGCCGCCACTGGCGCGCGACCTACACCGCACCCTGCGCGAGTTGCTGGACGAATGGGTCTCTACGCCCACCGTTGGGTAGCTTGCGCCCCTTACGACGCTCCCCGAAAATGACCAACCAGCCGTGCGCACCGTAGCCGCCCGCTACCACCTGAGTCGCGACGAGCAGGAACGAATGGCGCCCGCGTTCGATGCAGCAGTCGGCCGGGGCCACTAAACGGCGAGCAGACGGCGATCAGACGGCACAACCCGTTTCTGCAAGCGCAGGAATTGCCACTTACTTGAACCACCCCAACCAAAAACCGCCCGGCCCCCTCCCCTCTTTCCAGAGGCTCAGGCGCCGGGCGGCTACGTTACAAACAATCAGCGGCCGTACCGGGGCGCGCCAAACATGTGGTTAGGCCGGGGCCACTACCGGCCGCGCGGGCTGCCCGCCCCGGCGGTCGTCCTGGCGGTTGGCCTGGCGGAAGCCTTTGACGAAGGCGGGGTTATCGTTGGTGAGGAGGCCGACGGCGGGCGCGGTGGTCGTTTTTGCTATAGTCGCGGGCGGCGCGCAGGGCGGCCGGTACCGATTCGCCAAGGTTTTTGGTGTCGGTGTGGGCGGTGCGGGGGGCGCCGGCCCATCTACCACCCTCAAAACTCCAGCGTCACCACCGTGCCGCGCCCCGGCGCCGACTGCACCTGAATCGAGCCGCGATGGAGCAGCATGATCTGCTTGCTGAGGGAAAGGCCGATACCGCTGCCGGTTTGCTTGGTGGTGAAGAAGGGTACGAAGATGCTGTCGAGAACGTCGGGGGGCATCCCGACGCCGTTGTCGCGGAGCTGTACCGCAACCCGACGGGTGGGCGGCGGGGTAGCGTCGAGGAGGGTGGCCGAGAGCGTGATGCGCGGGTCGGGTACGCCGGTTACGGCGTCGAGGGCGTTGAGGAGCAGGTTGAGCAGCACCTGTTCGAGGAGGCTGGGATCGGCGGCGACGGTAAGCGTCGGGTCGAGCAGGTGCAGGGTGAGCGTGGTGCCTTTCTCGCGCAGGGTGGGCTGCATCAGGCGGTGCAACGCGGCGAATACCTCGCCGAGCGGTACGGGGCGTAATTCGGGCACCGCCACTTTGCTCAGGTTGCGGTACGTGGTGGCGAACCGCAGCAGTCCGGCGCTACGCCGCTTGATGGTGTCGATGCCGAGGCGGAGGTCGTCGAGCAGCTCGGTGGCGACTTGCGTGGAGGTTTCCGTGGAGGCTTCGGCGGGAGCGTCAGTAGCGCCATCGGTAGTCCCATCGGTGGCGGCGGCCAGGCTCGCTTGCAGGGTATCGGCCAGCGACGCGATGGGCGCCACCGAGTTCATCAGCTCGTGGGTCATCACGCGCAGGAGGCGCTGCCAGGCGTGAGCCTCGTTTTCGTCGAGCGCGGCGCTGATGTTTTGGCAAGCGATGAGCTTGTACCGGGCGCCGTCGGCCTGAAAAACGGACGCCGAGAAGAGCAGCTTCAGGGGCGCCGTATCGGGCTGCACGGTCAGCACCACGCGCTCGCCGGGGGGCCGCGCGCGCAGGCTTTCGGCCAGTTCCGGGTACCGAAAAGCCAGCCCCTTGAGCGATTTGAGCGTCGGCAGCCGGAGCTGCTGCTTGAGCGTATCGTTGGCCCACAGGACGACGCCGGTGGCCAAATCGTAAGAGAAAATGCCCGTATCGACCAGCTCCAGCACGTTTTGCAGGTAGTGGTGCTGCGTTTCGCGCTCGCGGCTGATGGTCTTGAACGTGCCGATGATGCGGTTGAAATCGTCGCGCACGGCGCGCACGTCGGGCGGGGTGTGTTCGGGGGTGAAGTAGCGCGAGAAATCGCGGTAGCGCACGGCATCGGCAAACTGCCCGACTTCGCGCCGCAGCCGCGTCTGGTGCCGGTAGAGGGCGTACACCACGGCGCCCGCGCCCCCGGCCGCCCCCACGGCCGCGCCGTAGCGCCCGGTCGCCACGCACCCGGCCAGCACCAGCAGCGCGGCCACCAGCCCAGCCAGCTTGACGCCGATGCCGCCCCAGGCGTGCGCCCAGCCGTTGCGCCAGCGGCGGGTAAAGTGGCCGAAGCGGCTAGAGGTCATACTTGTGGAGGCGCCGGTAGAGGGCGGTGCGGGTCAGGCCGAGGGCTTTGGCCGCGCGACTGACGTTGCCGCCGTGCAGCTCGATGACGCGCAGAATCGTGCTGCGCTCGACGGCGCTGAGGTTGAGGTCGGCGGGCAGGGCGTCGGGGGCGCCGTCCGGGGCTTCGAGCGGCGAGAACAGCAGGTCGGCGGCGTCGAGAAGCGCCGTTTCCGCCATAATCACGGCGCGCTCGATGGTGTATTGCAACTCCCTGACGTTGCCGGGGAACGCGTATTGCTGCAATTTGAGCAGCGCCGCCGGGCTGAAAACCACCGGTGGCTTGCCGTACTTGCCGGCGTACACGGCCGCGTAATGCTGCGCCAGCAGCGGAATATCGGTCGGGCGGCGGCGCAGCGGCGGCACGGTCAGCTCGACGGTATTGATGCGGTAGATGAGGTCTTTGCGGAATCGGTTTTCGTTGGCCAGCTCGGTGAGCGGTACGTTGGTGGCGCACAGCAACCGAATGTCGAGCGGCACCGATTCGTTGGCGCCCAGGCGGGTAACGCGGCGGTTTTGCAGCACCGACAGCAGCTTGGCCTGCTGCTGCAACGAGATATTGCCGATTTCGTCGAGGAAGAGCGTACCGCCGTTGGCGGCCTCGAAGCGGCCGGCGCGGTCTTCGCGCGCATCGGTGAACGCGCCCTTGCGGTGCCCAAACAGCTCGCTCTCGAACAGCGACTCGGTGAGCGCCCCCACATCGACCTTCACGAACGGCCGCGCCGCGCGCGCCGATTGCTGATGAATGGCCTGCGCGATGAGGTCTTTGCCGGTCCCGTTCTCGCCCAGAATCAAAATATTGGCTTCGGTGGGGGCCACTTTTCGGATTTTCTGAAAAATGGCCTCCATTTCGGGCGAGCTACCGATGATGGCGGCGCCGCCCACGTCGGCTACGGGCGCGGCGACGAGTTTGCGCGCTTTTGCCTTGCCGTCGGGCGCGCCTGCCCGCAGCGCCTCTTCGATGGTGGCGAGCAGGCGGTCGTTCTGCCAGGGCTTGACCACGAAATCGCGGGCGCCTTCCTTCAAGGAGCGTACGGCGAGGTCGATGTCGCCGTAGGCCGTAATCATCACGACGGCCATTTGCGGCGCGATTTCCCGAATTTTCCGGAGCCAGAACAACCCCTCGTTGCCCGTGTGGACTGGCGAGCGGTAGTTCATATCGAGCAGCGCCAGATCGAAGGGGGTGGCGGCGAGCAGCGCCGGAATATTCTCCGGGCGCCGCTCCGTGACGATCTGCAAGACGTGCGGCTTGAGCAGCAGCCGGAGCGCCGTCAGGATGTCGGGGTCGTCGTCGAGAGCCAGAATGGAATAGGTGCGCAGGTTCATACCGAAGGTTGGGGCCGCAAAGTAGCGCCGTTCGTGCCGCCAGCCGCGTGCCACGCCCATAAACCAGTGATTATAAAATAGTTGAATTTCGAGGCCCGAAACGAGTGTATCGAAAGCGTACAGGCGGTGTATCGGGAGCGTACGGTCGGGCGGTCGCGCTTTTTCGCAATTTCCTGATTATCAGCGCATAAAAATACTGGCACATTTCTGCCATCGGCGTTCGGTCATCAACCCAACCATCGTGGACCGCCCCGTACCTCCTGCAACCTGGACGCCCCGCCGTCTGCTTTTCCTGGCCGGTAGCCTCGGCCTGCTCCTGCTCATCGGCGGGGCATATTACCGGGCCACCGCCGGCGAGAGCCGCTTGCGGGTGCCCGCCGAGCGCGTCAGCATCGCAGAGGTGCAGCGCGGGGCGTTTCAGGAGTTCATTCCGGTCAATGGCGTCGTGCAGCCCGTGAACACGATTTACCTCGATGCGCTGGAAGGCGGCCGGATCGAGGAAAAACTCGTCGAAGACGGCGCGCTGCTGCGCCAGGGCCAGCCGATTTTGCGCCTCTCCAACACCGACCTCGAGCTGAGCCTCGTGAACCAGGAAACGTCGGTGTTCAACCTGCTCACGCAGATGCAGATTTCGCGCAATGCCGCGCGCCAAAACACCATCACCAAGCGCAACCAGCTCGAAGACGCCGATAACGCCTTCCGCGAGGCCGAGCGGCTGTATCTGCTCAACAAAACCCTCGTGGCGAAGCAGGCCATCGGCTCGCAGGAGTTTCGGCAGAGTGAGATTGCGTATCAGTACCAGGCCAGGCGCCGGCGCCTGACCCAGGAAGTATTACGCCAGGATTCGGCCTCGACCCGCCAGGAGCTGGCGCAGGCGCAGGCGTCGTACCAGCGCACCCAAAACGCCCTGCGGCTGATGCACCGCAAGGTGGATGATCTGATCGTGCGGGCGCCGGTGGCGGGGCAGCTTACGGCGCTCGACGCGGAGGTCGGCCAGAACAAGAACCAAGGCGAGCGGCTGGGCCAGCTCGATGTGCTGAGCGGGTTTAAGGTGCGGGTCGGGATCGACGAAAACTATATTGCCCGGGTTGTCGCGGGGCAGCGCGGCGAGTGTACGCTCGGCGGGCAAACGTTTCCGCTGGAAGTCAAGAAGGTGTTCACGCAGGTGGTCGGCGGGCGTTTTCAGGTCGATATGGCCTTTGCGGGCGCCGTGCCGGCGGGCATCCGGCGCGGGCAGACGCTGCAAATCCGCCTAGCCCTGAGCGACGCCGCGCCCGGTCTGCTGCTCGCCAGAGGCGGCTTTTACCAGCAGACGGGCGGCAACTGGGTGTTCAAGCTCGCGCCGGACGGCAAAACGGCTTATAAAACCGACGTTCGTCTCGGTCGCCAAAACCCCGATTATTACGAGATACTGCACGGCCTCCAACCCGGCGACCGCGTGATTACCAGCTCCTACGAAAACTACACCCGCGTGCAGGAGCTGATGCTGGAATAGGGCGCTTCTGGCCGCTGGTTTTCAGCTGCGAATAAGTGAAAGACGCGGTTCGCGCGGGGCTCTGCCCCGTGTGGAGTATTTCCGGGGCGCCTGCCCCGGCCCGCCGCGCGATTAAGTACTGCGCCAAAAGTAAATTGATAACGTGAGCCTCGTAACCTCCTGACAGACAATGCCAGGGCTTGCAGCTAGAAGCTAGAAGCTTGTGGCTAGCTACTTAATCGGTCCGTCTAGGCGGGCTACGGTAGCGGGCTACTGGCGGGCCAGAGGCCCGCGAGTACCACACACGGAGCAGAGCCCCGCGCGAAACGCGCATCGAACAAAAAAAGATAAACGACCGACAATCAACCGACAACTATCACCCACCATGATCCAAATCCAAGACCTCGAAAAAATCTACCGCACGGCGGAGGTAGAAACTGTTGCGCTCAACAAGTTGAGCCTTACCGTGCGCGAAGGCGAGTTTGTGGCGCTGATGGGACCGTCGGGCTGCGGCAAATCGACGCTGCTCAACATCCTCGGGATGCTCGACGACCCCGAAACCGGCAGCTTTCAGTTCAACGGCATCGAAGTAGCCCACCTGCCCGAGCGCAAGCGCGCCGGTCTGCGCAAGCAATACCTGGGCTTCGTGTTCCAGAGCTTCAACCTGATCGATGAGCTGACGGTGTACGAAAACGTGGAGCTGCCGCTGATCTACCTCGGTGTTCCGGCCGCCGCGCGGCGGCCACGCGTCGAGGCCGTCCTCGAAAAGGTGCAGATTATGCACCGCCGCAACCACTTCCCGCAGCAGCTTTCGGGCGGGCAGCAGCAGCGCGTAGCCATTGCCCGCGCCGTAGTGAACGAGCCGAAGCTGATCCTGGCCGACGAACCCACCGGCAACCTCGATTCGGCCACCGGCAAGGAGGTCATGGAACTGCTCACCGACCTCAACGAGCAGGGCACCACCATCGTGATGGTCACGCACTCGGAACACGACGCCCGCTTCAGCCACCGCATCGTGCGCATGCTCGACGGCCAGACCGTAACGGAGAATATTCTGACGTGAGTGACCTCTTTGACTGAGTGAATGAGCGACTGAGTGCGAGGTCGTCATCCCATCGAAAATCACTCAATTCACCATCCCTCAATTCCTCCCTCTTCCATGTTTCGCAACTACTTCAAAATTGCCCTGCGCAGCCTGTGGCGCAATCGTACTTACGGACTGCTCAACATTCTGGGGCTGGCGGTGGGCGTGACGTGCGCCGCCCTCATCTTTCTGTGGGTGCAGGACGAAGTGACCTACGACGGCCACCACCGCAAGCGCGACCGGCTTTACCGGGTAATGAACAATCAGACGTACGACGGCACCACCTATACCTTCCCCGCTACGCCCGGTCCGCTCGGCCCGGCGCTGCGGGCCGAAGTGCCAGGGGTCGAGCGTACGGCCCGCGCGATGTGGGGCTCGACCGATTTGTTTTCGCGCGGCGAGAAGGCGATTTATGAGTACGGCAACTACGTCGATCCGGCCTTCCTGGAAATGTTCACCATCGAGCTGGTGCACGGCCAGACCGCCACGGCCTTCCGCGAGCTGCATACGGTCATCATCAGCGAAGCGATGGCGCAGAAATTCTTCGGCGACCAGAATCCCGTGGGCCAGACCCTCGCGATGAACAACGCCCAGGCGCACACCGTGACCGGCGTGATGAAAGCCCAGCCCGCCAACAGCTCGTTCCGGTTCGAGTGGCTGGCGCCGTTTGCGCTGACGTACAAAATCTACCCGTTCCTCGAACACGAATGGGGCAGCAACAGCGCCCAAACCTACGTCGAGCTGGCGCCCACCGCCGACCCGGCCACCGTCGGGGGCATCGTCCACGGGTTTATTCGGGCCAAAGAGAAGGAGGCGAGCAGCACGTCGTTTCTGTTCCCGATGCGCGACTGGCGCCTGTACAGCAGCTTCACCAACGGCAAGCAAGACGGCGGGCGCATCGAGTACGTCCGGCTCTTCAGCCTCGTGGCGGGGTTCATCCTGCTGATTGCGTGCATCAACTTCATGAACCTCGCGACCGCCCGCTCCGAGAAACGGGCGCGCGAAGTGGGCATGCGCAAGGTGCTGGGCAGCACCAAAGGAATGCTGGTGGGGCAGTTCATCGCCGAATCGCTGGCACTCTCGTTTCTGTCGGTGGCGGTAGCGGTAACGCTGATTTTGCTGGTTCTGCCGGCTTTCAACGCGTTGGTCGATAAAGACCTGATGCTCGACCTGCTCAGTCCGGCGCACCTGCTGGGGCTGGTGGGCATCGGACTACTGACGGGTCTGCTGGCGGGTTCTTACCCGGCGTTCTACCTCTCTTCGTTCGCGCCGGTGGCCGTGCTGAAGGGGCTGCGGATTCAGCCCGATTCGGGGGCGGCTTTTGTCCGCAAAGGGCTGGTGGTGTTTCAGTTCACGGTGTCCATCGTGCTCATCATCGGCACCACCATCGTCTATCAGCAAATCCGTTACGTGAAGGCGCGGCAGGTCGGCTACGC
Source organism: Hymenobacteraceae bacterium (assembly GCA_031425525.1). Classification (GTDB taxonomy): domain Bacteria; phylum Bacteroidota; class Bacteroidia; order Cytophagales; family Hymenobacteraceae; genus JANNMJ01. The sequence continues at coordinate 25,503 of JANPJM010000087.1, forward strand.
CAAAGACCGGCTGATTTACCTACGGCTGAGTCAGGAACGGCTGACGCACTTCGGCGCCATCCGCGATGCGCTGGTAGCGTCCGGCGTTGTCGAAAACGCCGGGATGAGCGATAGCAACATCCTGAATCTGTACAGCAACGGCGGCGGCTGGAGCTGGGAGGGTAAAGACCCCGGCAAGGATATCCTCATCACGCAGGAATCCGTCAGCCCGGAATACCTGCCCACCATTGCGCTGCCGCTGGTAGCGGGGCGGCAGTTTCGGACTGATATGGCATCCGACAGCACCAACCTCATCATCAACGAAACGCTGGCGCGGATGCTGAAAAAAGGCAACGCCGTTGGTACCCAGCTCGTGACCGACGAAGGCAAACGCTATGAAGTGGTGGGCGTGGTGCAGGATTTTCTGTTCAACGATTTCTACAAAGCGCCGGAGCCGGTCATGTTCCGCGCCAGCGCCGCCAGCCCGACCACGCTCACGATCCGGCTGAAAGCTGGTATCGATCTGCCCGCAGCCCTCGCCAAAGTAGGCGAAGTACTGAAGACCGCCAACCCCGGCTACCCCTTCGAATACAAGTTCGTGGATGAGGAATTCAATCGGCTTTTCAAGGGCGAAGACCTCATCGGGCGGCTGGCGGCCGTGTTTGCGGCGCTCGCCATCCTCATCTCGTGCCTGGGGTTGTTCGGCTTGGCGGCGTACACCACCGAGCGGCGCACGCGCGAAATCGGCATTCGCAAAGTGCTGGGGGCGTCGCTGGCGTCTATCGTGCGGCTGTTGTCGGTCGATTTCCTCAAACTCGTGGGCCTTGCTTGCTTCATCGCCTTTCCGCTGGCGTGGTGGGCAACCAGTGCCTGGCTGGAGGGCTACGCCTACCACACGCCCATCAACTGGTGGGTTTTTGGGGCCGCCGGGGCGGCAGCGGCAACCATCGCCGTCGCGACGGTCAGTTTCCAGGCGATCAAGGCAGCGGTCAGCAATCCCGTCAAGAATCTGCGCACCGAGTAGCATCGCGCTGCCCGGCGGCGGTGGTCGGCTCCTCCCCTCTCCTTCTTGTTTTTCCGTTTATGACCCTCCGAACCTTTGGGCTGCTGCCCGTGCTTGGCGTGCTGCTGCGGGCGGCACCGGGGCTGGCGCAGACGCTCGCTTCGCCCCGCATGGCGGTGCCGGTTGCCGCCCCGCTTTCCGCCGATACCGGCACCGTCTTCGAGCTGTCGCGCTGCGTGGCGCTGGCGCTTGAAAACAACCAGCAAGTGCGGCAGGCCGACTGGCAGGCGCAGACCAACCGCGTGGGCGTAACCACCGCGTGGGGCAACCTGCTGCCCAACCTGAACGGTACCGTGACGCACGGCCTCAACCGGGGCCGCAGCATCGACCCGTTCACCAATGCCTACGCGAATCAGCAGATTTCCTTCGCCAACTACGACCTCAACGCCACCGTGCCGGTCTGGAATGGCCTGAGTCTGCAAAACACGCTGCACCAAAACCGACTGACGACCGAAGCCGCCCGGCTCGACCTGCAGCAAACGCGCGACAATACCATCATCAGCGTCATTCTGGCCTATTTTCAAGTCCTCAACGCCGATGAACAGCTTCGGCAGGCCGAGCGCCAGGCGGCGGTGACGGCCCGGCAGGTAGCGCGACTGCGGGTACTCGACAGCACGGGCGCCATCGCGCCGGCGCTGCTCTACGACCTGCGCGGCCAGCTCGCCACCGACCACCTGACGGTCGTGGCGATGCGCACCACCGCGCAAACCGCCCGCCTGACGCTGGCGCAGCTCCTCAACATCGCCTTCACCCCCACCATGCGCCTCGGGCCGCCGCCCGAAACCGCCGGAGCCGCCGGGCCTACCCCGACCGATTTCGGGGCGGTCGTGCAGAATGCCCTTGCCACCCTGCCGCAAGTGCGCGCCGCCCAACTGCGGCTGCGCAGCGCGCACAGCGGGGTGCGCGCCGCGCGCGGGCAGTGGTGGCCGTCGGTGTATTTGTTCGGCAACGCCGGTACTACCTATTCCAGCGCCGCCCTGCGCGCCACCGGTGGCGGCACCACGACCGAAACGATTCCGTATCGCGACCAGTGGCGCAACAACCGTTTCTCCACCTTCGGGGTGGGCGTCCGGATTCCGTTACTCAACGGCCTGCAAACCCGCACCCGCGTCGGGTTTGCGCGCATTGCCGAAGAACAGGCCCGCTTTCAGGTGAAAACCGTGGAAAACACCGTGCAGCAGACCGTCACGCAAGCCATCCTCAACGAGCAGCAGGCGCAGGAACGCTACCGCACCCTGGGGCAGCAGGTACAGGATTTTGCGCGCTCGTTTCAGGCCGCCGAAGCGCGTTTTGAAGCCGGCGTAGGCAACGCCGTAGATTATATGGTAGCCAAAACCAACGCCGACCGCGCCCGCACCAACCTGATTGCCGCCCGTTACGAGGTAGCGCTCCGTCGCCAGATCGTGGCCTACTACGAAGGACAGGCGTTGCCGTAGTCGGGTGCAGATTTCTACTAACGCGCCAATACCTCCTCCTTCCGGTATTCCACTCGAAGGAGCAAAAGGCCGAAGCAATCCGTCGCCAGACACCAGGTAGCTGACGCCGGATTGCTTCGCTGCGCTCGCAACGACAGAATAACCGTTGCTTCCGTCTGAACGGGTACAGAACACCGAAAATCGATCTCCGAAAAACGGCTAACGGCTAACGAGGAACGAAGAACGATCAACGAAAACCGCCCCTCCTAGTCGCGCACCAGTTTGCGGGTGGCTACCCCGCGCTCGGTGGTGAGGCGCAGCAGGTAGGTGCCCACCGGCAGCGCCCGCACGTCGAGGGTGTGGCGCGGGCCGGCGGCCAGCTTCGTGCGCCACACGGCACGGCCGGCCATATCGTAGACCAGCACCGTGGCGGGGCCGGTGGTGTTCTCCACTTCGAGCGTCACGTAGCCGTCGAGGGTCGGCACGGGGTAGAGCGCAAGGTGAAGGCGGGTTGGCAGGGCATCGGCGAGGCCGGTAATCAGCACCACTTGCGGCGCCGACGGGACCGATGGGCAGCCCGCTATGGCGCAAATCACGGTGTAGGTGCCGTTTTGGGCTACCGTGGTAACGGCGTACGTCGGGCCGGTAGCGCCGGGGATCGGCGCCCCGTTGAGGTACCACTGGTTGCCGGTGGGCTGCGAGCTGGTGAGCTGCACGCCGCCGCCGGGCAGGTTCTGCACGGTAATCACGGGTTGCCCCGGATTAGCGATTACCGTGACCGTGAGCGAGATGGTGGCATCGCAGACCCCGCCCGTGGTGCCCGTGAACGAGACTACGTGCGGCCCGGCCCCGAGCGCGGCGGGGTCGAAGACGGTCGCCGGTTGCCCGTTGATGGTGAACGCGCCGGGCGCCGACTGGCCGTTCACGGTGCCCGTGAGCGTCACGGGGCCGTCGAGGGCGCAGTACGTGAGGCTCAGGTTGGTGATATCGACCGTCGGGAGCGCCAGCAGCGTCAGGCTGGTGGTGGCCGTGGTGGGCGCGCAGCTACCGGCGCCGCTCACCGAGTTGCTGATGACGTAGGTGCCCGGCAAGCTCGTGGCGAGCGTTACGGCGCCGGTGGCGGCATCGAGGGTGAGGCCCGCCGGAGTGGCCGTAAACGCCCCCGCCGTACTGCCGGCCGCCAGCGTGGGCGCGAGCGTGCCCGCCGACCCCGCGCACGCCACCGCAGCGGCGTAGGCAAACGTGCCCTGCGGGGCGGTGGTGAGGGTCAGCGTTTGGGTTTGGGTGGCGGGACACGGCCCGGCCACGGCATAGCTGATGGTGTAGCTACCGGCTTGCGAGTTCGTCAGGTTGATAGCACCGGTTTGCGCGTTCAGGCTCAAGCCCGAAGGTGCAACGCTGAACGTACCGCCCGTTGCGCCGGTGATGGTCGGCACCGGATTGGCGCCGCTGCCGAGGCAGAAGCTCGCCGCCCCGTAGGCAAACGCCGCCGACGGCACTGGGTTTACCGTGACGCTGGTGGTTGGCGAAGTGGCCGAGCAGCCCGCCGCGTTGGTCGCCGTGACCGAGTATTGGCCGCTGGCGCTCACCGTAATGCTGGCCGTGGTGGCGCCGTTGCTCCACAGATAGGAAGCGCCGCCGGTGGCCGTGAGCGTCACGGAACCACCCGCGCAGAAGGTGGTTGGCCCGCCCGCCGCGATGCTGGCGGTAGGCGCCGCCTGAATCGTGATGGTAGCCGTGGCGGTGGCCGCCGCGCACGCGCCGCTCGCGGCAATCGTGTTGCTGATGGTATAGGTGCCGGGTAGTGAGTTCGCCAGCGAAATCACGCCGGAACCCGCGTTCAGCGCTAAGCCGGTGGGCGTGCTGGTGAACGAACCGGCCGAGGCCCCCGAGCCGAAAGTCGGCGCTACCGTGCCCGCGCTGCCCGCGCACCGCGCACCCGCCGCCGGGTAGCTGAACGCCGCCGACGGGGCGGTCGTGATGGTGATGGCTTGCGTGCTGGACGCCAGGCACGTGCCGCTCACGGCGTACGTCACGGTGTAGCTACCAGCTTGCGAGTTCGCCACGTTGATGGCGCCGGTTTGCGCGTTCAGACTCAGGCCCGAAGGCGTGACCGAGAACGTGCCGCCCGCCGCGCCCGTGATGGTGGGGGTGGCAGAAGCCCCGCTCACGCAGAACGTGGAAGTAGCGTAGGCAAACGCCGCCGACGCTTGCGGATTGACGGTGACGGTAGTGGTTGGCGAAGCGGCCGAGCAGCCCGCCGCATTCGTCGCCGTCACGCTGAATTGCCCGCTGCTGTTTACCGTGATGCTCGCGGTCGTGGCGCCGTTGCTCCACAAGTACGAAGCGCCGCCGCTGGCCGTCAGTGTCACCGAACCAC
>JANPJM010000088.1:0-12780 GCA_031425525.1 Hymenobacteraceae bacterium
GGCGGGCTATCCCCCTGTTGAAGGCAGATTTCAAACGTGTTACGCACCCGTGCGCCGGTGACATTGCTGCCCCCTCGACTTGCATGTATTAGGCCTGCCGCTAGCGTTCATCCTGAGCCAGGATCAAACTCTCCATTGTAAAATGTTGTTTGCCTTGACTTTCGTCTTGACTATGTTGTGTGAAGTTTCGTGATACGTCTTCACCTTGTCCATCAGGCCGAAGCCTGATGCTATTCTTACCTACTAAACCAGCTATTCAAAGAACGTTTCGAGTGGGCCAAGGCCGTTTCGAGAGAGCCACCGGTTGTGGCTGTTGTTGATGTTTTCCGTTTGGGGGTGCAAAGGTCGGAAGATTTTTGCTAACCACCAAATTTTTCTGAAAAAACTTTGTCGTTATTGCGACTGGAGTATTTTCTGAATTCCTTACTGAACCTCGCCGATTGCGAGTGTTTTTGTTTGGGGGTGCAAAGGTACGATAACCTTTTTGCTTCTACAAATTTTCAAGCGGAAATTTCTCTGCGCCTTCGTGGTGATTGACTTCCGATTGAAGTCTCTTTCCGTTTGGGGGTGCAAAGGTCGGAAGCGCGATGCGAGCTACCAAACTTTTCTTCAAAAATCTTTCTCTGCGGCTTGCGTTGGGCCTTTTAGGCCCTGCTTCAACTACCCCGTTCCGGCTGATCGGGCCGCAAAGGTACGGCCATATTTTCAGGCGATCCAAGCGCATTCAGAAGAAAAACCAGTTGAGTACGGGGTTCAGGGATGGAACTCGCTGAGATCAGGGGGATTAGGCTTGTTTCTTTTTTTCTCGAGCTGGTAGATCATTAGCCCTAAATCGCGCAGGAAGGGCCAGCCGACGCTTTCGTATTCGTAACGGCCATCGTTGAGGATGCCGTCGCGGTTGACGTAGAGGACGGCGGAAAGCATAAACTCGGTGCCGGTGCTGGGTTCGGCGAAGTAGGCGCAATCGGCGACGTAGCCGTACGACAGGCCGACAATGTTGAAGCTACGCAGGTCGTCGGTAGGGTACGGGGCTTTCGGTTGGCGGCCGTAGAAGAGGTATTTCTTGTACCTATCGTAGTAGCCCTTTGCACGATAGAGGCTGTAACCGGATTCGTGCGGTGCCAAGCCGAGGTAGCGAATGAGCAGTTGCCGGTCGGAGGCGGCCAAGTGCAACTCCGGCCCGGTGCCCGGAAACAGGACACCCTGTAGCAGCGTGGTGACTTGCTCTAAAGACAGGTGGTTGGCGTTGGTGAAGTCGAAGGGTAGTGCTATGAGCCGATTACCGGCGGCGCGGTAGCCACGTCCGACCCGTACCCGGCCGTAAGGCGGCGGCAGCGGGCGGGCGTTGAACGCTGGCGGCTGCGCGACGGCCGGGCGCCCGGCGGGGTAAAAAGTGGCGGGGTTGGTGTGGCGATTGGCGACGGAATCGCAGCCGGGCGTGAAGCGGTTGGTGATGCGTGCGGTGGGCATTTGCCACGCGGCCAGGCGGTCGTGGAGATCGCGCTGGCCGACGAATTCGTATAGACGGTTGTAGGCGTCGTTGTCGGATACGAGCAGCATCCGCCGGATATAATTCCCGACGCTGGCGGTGCGGTCGGGATCGGGATTAGGACGGCGCGACTGCCGAACCGGCGTTTGGCAGCGGTGGGCAACGCCGGTAGCCATCGGCGTTTCAAGGGTTACGCCTTGGGCTTCGTAGCGGTGCAGCTTTTCGAGGGCGGCGATGCAGACGGGCAGCTTGACGAGGCTGGCGGGGTTGAAGTAGCGTTTTGGGTCGAGGTGCCAAGTGTGGCGAGTGAAGGTGGGGCGGTTTTGCGCGTCGCGGTCGATTTGGGTGTAGATGATTTGGAGGTTCAGTTCGCCGGCTTTCCTTAGGATAGAATCGAAGGCAGTTTGGGCGCGGAGGAGGCTGTCGAGGAGGAGGGAATCGTTGGACGAGTCGTAGATATGGCGCGCCGGTTGTGGTGTTGGACGCCAGGCACCAGCAGCAGGCAGGAAACAAGAAAGAAGGATAAAAGCCAGAATTCGCATTTGTGCCGGGGGTTGACGGCAAAGATGGACAAGGGCGAGCCTGTTAAAGGCCGAGTAGGCGTTGCACCTCGTCCAAGTCTGCCGCTTTTACTTCACCCTCCGAACCGCCAGCATCAAATTCGACTCATTCGCGCGGTGGTTATACCCGGTGCCGAACGGCAGCGCCCTCGGCCGGTGGAGCGAATCGCGGTAGGCGGTGAAAAGGTCGTGCTGGTAGTGTTTGGCGAAGAGCGGGATGGGCTTGACGTAGTGGCCATAGTGGGTGATGCGGAAACGGCCGTCGTCGAAGAAATCGTAGGCGATGCCGGAATCGTCTTGCAGCAGGAGCTGGCTTTGGTTGAGTACCACGTTGCGAATCTTCGAGAAATACGACTTGTGCATCAGGTACGACGCCGATTTGACGAACGTGGCGACGGAGCCGAGGCTTTTAGCGAAGGTGATGAGCGCGGCGTTCGTGGCGAGGTGGCCGTCGGAGATATCGGCGGAGAAATAATAGACGGTTTGGGCACGGCCGAGTGAATCGGTCAGCAAGAGCCGCGAGCCGGGCACCTGGCGCGTGTTGGGCGCGGCGGCGCCGTCGGCGAGGGTGCCTTCGGGCGTAAGATGCACGAGTTGCGCGTCGCCGACGCGATGGCCCGTACGGGTGGCGAAGAGTAGCAGAATGGGCAGCGTACCGTCAAGCTCGGCGGTTTTGAAGTCTTTTTCCATACTGATGGTGCGGAAAAAGCTGAAATTGAGAACTGACCAGAGCGACGATTGCACCATCTTGAACAGGTTAGGCTGGGCCAGCACGGCGGGCGTCGGCAGGGCGCCCACGGGTTCCAGGCCGACCATCAAGTAGGTATCGGCGTGCGGAAAAAACGTGTGGACGTTGAGCAGGTCGGGGCCGGAAAACGGGTAGAACACCGTGCTGAGCGGCCGGGCGGCCGAATCGAGCTGACGGGTGGCCCACCGGCGGATGGGGCGCACGCGCGAACGGTCGTAGGCGCGCCACTTGGCGCCGTTGGCCGCGCAGAAGGCCTTCCAGCGGGTACTGGTCAGCAGAGAATCGGCGATGGGCGCACCGGCGCGAGCGGACAAACCACCGAGGTAGCGGCCAAACGCATCGTAGAAACCGGTGGCGCGGCTAGTGTCGATGGGTAACAGGTCGGTGGCGGGCGGGCGAGTTGCCGACGTGAGCGAATCGGTTTCCGCAGAAACGTAACTAGTGGAATCAGGCGCGGTTTCTGGTGCGGGTTCCGGCAGTGCTTCCGGCGCGGTGGCGGATGCCTCGGTGGCCACGGGCGGCTCGATGCGGGCCGATTTAGTGGATTCGGTCTGGCAGGCGGTGGTCAGGAGCGCGGCCGTTACAAAGGTCGCGAGCGAGCGAAAGTGCATTAGAAAAAGGGCAGAAGTCGGTGTAAAGGTGATTTCCCGCAGAGACGCGGAGGCTTCGCGGAGACGCGGCGCTTAGGTGAGCGTCGGGGGGCGGCGCGGGCGGGTTAGCAGAAAGTAGAGCGGCAGCCCGGCGAGCAACGTGAGGGCACCGGCGAGCGATTCGGAGGGCCGGCCGCTGACGAGGAACCACATCGTCCAGCCGTTGAGCAGGAGGAAGAGGAGCGGCGTAATGGGGTAGCCCCACGCGCGGTACGGGCGCGGCAAGTCCGGACGGCGGATGCGCAATACGAACACGCCCGCGACGGTCAAGAACGTGAACAAGCTCAGCACAAACCCTGCGTAGATGAGTACTTGCTCGAACGAGCCGCTCAGAATGAATACCAGCGCCAAGCCGGTTTGCAGCGCCAGCGCCCGCAATGGCACCCCGCTCGGTTGGCGGTGCGCGAGCCAACCGAGGGCGGGCAGGTCTTCGCCGATGGTTTGCACGATGCGCGGCCCGGCAAACGTCATCGCGCTGATCGTGGACGTGAGCAATGCCGCAATGGTGAGACCCATCAGGTTGGCGGCGGCGGGCGGCAGGAAGTGGCGCGCGGCAATCAGGCCCACTTCGGCCTCACCCTTGAGCGCTCGTAAGGGCGTGGTGCGCAAAAAAGCGTAGTTCAGGCCCACGTACAACGCCGCTACGAGCGCCGTGCCCGTGAGCAAAATGCGCGGCAGGTTGCGCTGCGGATTCTCGATTTCGCCGGTGATGTAGGCCGCCGCATTCCAGCCCGAATAGGCGTAGGAAACGTACACCAGCGACACGGCAAACGCCGGGCTCAGCACGAGCGCGCCATCGGCGGAAGTTGGCATAAAGCCCGTGACGGGCAACACATTGGGCGCCCCCGGCCAGCAAGCGGCCACAATCAGAAACAGCACGACCGCCACTTTCAGCCCCGTCAGCACCACTTGCACGCGTCCGCCCAGCCGCACGCTGCGCGAATGCACGAACGCCAGCGCCAGCACTACCGCCGCCGCCAACGCCCGCACCGGCGTGCCGGGGTAAATACGATGCACATATTCGCCGAGCGCCACGGCCGCCAGCGCCGTGGGCGCCGCAAACCCGACCGTAGCCGACGCCCAACCGCTTAGGAACCCCACTGCCGGATGGTAAATGAAGCCCAGATAATGGTATTCGCCGCCGGAGCGAGGCAGGGCCGCCGCCAACTCGCCGTAGCTCAGAGCGCCGCACAGCGCGATGACACCGCCCACCGCCCACAGCAGCAGCAGCGGAAAAACCGACGGTGTACCCGCCACCTGATACCCCAGCGACGTAAAAACGCCCGTGCCGACCATACTGGCCACGACAATCGCCGTGGCTGTCCAGAAACCGAGCGCGGGGCGGGGCGGCGAAGGAGAACTGCTCATTGGCCGCAAGTTGGGGCCGCGCGCCGCTACAGGCTCGCTTTCGGGCGTTTGTAGAGCGGCACGGTGCTGCACGGCTCGCCGTACATCACGCTGGCAGCCACCGGCAACAGACGGTGCATAACCTCGACGTACGCCGCCGTGGGCACCGGAATCTGGCCGCAGCCTTTCACCACCACTTTGGCGTCGCGGTATTCTTCGGGGTCGATTTGCGCGAGGGCGTCCTGAAACAGCGCTTGGTCGAGGGCGGCCAAATCGCCGAAAACGTAGCGGTTAGTGTGCGGTTGCAGCTTGGTAGCCAGCAACATATACGCCCACGTCGGCACGATGGCATCGGCGGAGCAGATGATGGCGACGTTTTTACCGGCGTACTGCGCCCAGTCGTGCGTTTTCAGGAATTCGCGGAAATCTTTTTCGCGCAGCAGCAGGCCGTGGAAAAGATTTTCTTTGATGTCGTACACCACGCGCTCGCCGGGATGAATAAATTCTTCCAGGTTGAGCGTGACGAGGCCGGAGGTGGCGACGCGATTGACGAATTCAGTTTCGATTTCCATTTCAGTTGAACGATTTTTCCCGCAGCGAACGCGGCGGTTTCGCGGAGACGCAGCGCGGGAAGTTATGGCGCGATTGCGATGCGTGGCGTAGTGGTGTGGACTTCTTTCAAGTACGCGGGCTCGAAGTAGGCCACGTCTTCAAACAACAATTCGCGGAATTTGTGCGCCGCCAGTTCGGCTAAAATGGCTACGGCAGGCACTGTGAGGTCGGGCAGGTAGTGGGCGCCGGACGATGTGCCGAGCAAGGCGCGGCATTTGGCGGCGGCGCTGCCGTTGAAAACCACCGGGCCAGCAGCGAGCAGATTGGTCAGCCAGTCGGTGGTAAGGATGACGGGGGCTTCAGGTTGAAGCGAGGTGCCGTCGGCAGCAAAAAGCCCCGCAAACGCTTCCTCGCGGCGCGCGTCAATCAGCGGGCAAAAGCGCACACTAGACAGTAGCGTAGTGAGCAAACCTGCCGCTGCTTGTCGGGCCAGCACCTGCAACGTCGAGACCGCTACCAACGGTACGCCAAGCGCCGCGCAAAACCCTTTGGCCGTGGCCGCGCCGATGCGCAAACCCGTATAGGAACCCGGCCCCGCTGATAGTGCCACCGCCGCCACATCGGCCAGCGCAAAACCGCTCAATTTCAGCAGGTTTTCGACGAGCGGGAGCAAGTGCGAAGCGTGCGATTTCTCGATCCGCAGCTCGGCCTGTGCGATAATCTCGCCGGTAGGCAAGCGGGCCAGCGCCACGCCGCAAACCGGCGACGACGTTTCGAGCGCGAGAAGCATGAGTAGTTTTGAGTTTTGAGTTTTGAGTTTTTCGAGGGTGCTCGAAACTTGAAACTCAAAACTTATTTTTTCGCTGCCGGTGCGCCAACTACCGTCGAAGGCTTCAGCAACGAGGCGTAACGCGGCGCGTTGTTGAGTACTTCGAGAGCGGTCTTCACGTCGAGGTCGTGCGAGAACGAGGCCTCCGTCACGCCCTTCTGAAAGTAGTAGCGCGAAACGATTTCTGACTCCAGAATCGGCACGATTTCGCTTTTGAACCGCACCAAATCGTTGCTTTTATTAAGCTGGATTTTTTTCTGCATCGCCACTACATCGGCTTTGATGTCGTCGTAATGCTTGTCTTCCTTCGAGTGCTTTACCAAGTCTTCCACGGCCGCCTCAACGCCCGTTTTGTACGATACATCTTTGGTTTGCAAGTACGTGATGAAGCGCTGGTAATCGGTATCGGCGAGCTTGAAATCCTTGGCCGCGACGATGGTCGGGTGTTCGGCGCGGTAGCGGGTGGCGAAGTCGAACATATAGCCCTTGTTCATTAGCACGCGCGTGATGTCGGCGATTTCGGGGTCGTTCACGGGTACATCAGGCGCTACGCCGCCGCCGTCGTACACCGTCCGGCCGACCGACGTTTTGAACGCCACCTTCGTCGAATCCGCGAATTTCACCACTGAGCCATCGGCCTTGCGGTGCGAATAATCAAGTTCCTGAATACAGCGCCCGCTGGGGATGTAGTACTTCGCCGTCGTGACCTTGAGCTGCGAGTTATACGGCAGCGGACGCGTAGCCTGCACCAGTCCCTTACCAAACGTGCGCTCGCCGATGAGAACGGCGCGGTCGTAGTCCTGCAGCACCCCGCTCACGATTTCAGCCGCCGACGCCGACCGGTTCGACGCCAGCACCGCAATCGGCATCTGCGTATCGAGCGGCGCATCGAGGCCACGGTACACCTTGTTCCATTCCGTAAGCTTGCCCTTCGTACTCACGATTTCCTTGCCTTTATCGACGAACAGGTTCGAGATCGTGATAGCCTCGTTGAGCAAACCGCCGGGGTTGTCGCGCAGGTCGAAAATGAGTTTTTTGGCCCCTTGCGCTTTGAGCGCCGTAATGGCGTCGCGCACTTCTTTGCCCGCATCCACGGTAAATCCCTGCAACATCAGGTAGCCTACATCGCCGCTGACCATCCCGTAATACGGCACGTTGTCGATCTGAATATTGGCGCGGGTAATCGGTACTTCAAACGGCTTATCGACGCCAAAGCGCTTCACTTCGAGCTTTACCACGGTGCCGGCCTGGCCCTTGAGCAGCTTGGAAACGTCGCCCTGGTTGCGCGTATCGAGCGCAATGCCGTCAATTTTCATCACTTCATCGCCGATGAGCAGCCCGGATTTTTGCGCCGGAAAACCCTCGTGCGGCATCGTAATGATGGTTTTGCCGTCGCGTTTCGCCACCATCGCGCCGATGCCGCCGTACTGGCCGGTCGTCATCGTCCGAAAATCCTCGATATCGTCTTCGGGGATATAATTAGTGTACGGGTCGAGCGATTTGAGCATCGCATCGATACTCGTTTTAATCATCCGCCCCGGCACAATCTCATCGACGTAGGCCGAATTGACTTCCTTGAACAGCGAAGCGAAGATGTCGAGGTTACGCGCAATTTCGAAGTACCGCTCCGACTGCGTAAAAGAGGCCGTGGAAAACGCGAGCGCGCCGATAGCGAGTGCGGAGAAAACGACTGATTTCTTCTTCATAAAACAGTTGAACCGAGGCAGAGGCAGTAGCAGGGCAAGGAGAGCAAGAATCTTCCCGAAACTCGGTCTACACGCGGCGACCGGACTTACAAAGGTGAAGCCGGCGGCGCAATGGGAAGTTCCGCGCGCAGCCGGTCGAGCCCTTTCCGCAGCCGACGGCTCACGTACGCCAACGATTCGGGTTTTTCCTTGCCAATATACAACACGCCAATCAAAAGTGGCTGCGAGAGCGGCGAAATAATCGATTGAGGTGGCGCAGCGAGGTGCGCAGCAGGCGGTTCGGCGGCTGGCAAACCAGGCGGTTCGTGGGGCTGCTGACTGCTTGGTAAGGCAAGTTGGCTAACGCGCGCGGCGGTCTCACCCGCAGCCGCGCTTGACGGCGCCAGCGCGTGCAACAGCAGGTGTTTTTGCAGTCGCCACGCCTCGCGAAGCTGCCGCTTGATGCGGTTGCGGTCGTGGGCGCGCTTGAAATGGCGTTTCGAGACGCTGATAACCACCTGCACCGGCTCTACGGGCTTGCCCGACCGGCCTAGTTGGGCTGGTCGGCCGGTAGGGGCGGCAGTTTCGGGAGCTCCGCCGGTACGCAATCCGACCGCAATAGTAGCTGAATCAGGAGCCGAACCACCTACCAAATCACCTTCAGCAGCAGAAACACGCGTACCCGCTTCCGTTCGCCAGACGACGAACCGAAGCGGGTACGTATTGAAAGCCGTGCCGTGCCGGAACAACCCATCGAGTAATCGACGGCTGCACAGGCGCTCGGCCTTGCGGAATGTGTAGCGGGCGGGTGCCGCCGCCGACGATTGCGCCAAAGCCGCGAGAGCGAGCGTTGCCGGAGCCGGTTAGGGCTTCGGACGGCGCTCGTTGGAGACGGTGAGTTGCTTGCGGCCTTTGGCGCGACGCGACGCGAGGACGCGGCGGCCGTTGGCGGTTTCCATCCGCGAGCGGAAGCCGTGTTTGTTGCGGCGCTTGCGTTGCGAGGGCTGATAGGTACGTTTCATCGTTCGACTGTGAAGGCCATTCCGGTTTTCGGGAACGGGCGGCAAAAGTACGGAGAATCTGGCGCTCTGGCAAGCAATGCCCTGATTTTTACCCATCGAAGTGCCCCCGCGCCCGCGCCGACGCCTACTTTTGAGCTTCTATGATTCAGTATCACTGCTTCCACCGCGAGCCGCTGGCGGGCTACGTGCCCCTCGAAATCATTTTCGACACGCTGCGCGCGCCCAGGGTGGCGCTGCAATTGGCGGCGTGGCGACCGGGCCGGTACGAACTGCAAAACTTTGGGCAGCGCGTTCGGCAGATGCGCGCCTACGACGAGCAGGGCGCCGAACTGGCCGTGCGCAAAACCACCAAAGACCGCTGGGAAATCACGACCGACGGCGCCCACACGCTCACGGTGCGGTACGACTTTTACGCCCGGCAGCTTGATGCCGGTGGGTCGTGGGTCGATGAAAACCAGCTCTACCTCAACCCCGTGAACTGCTGTATGGCGGTGGTGGGCCGCGAACATGAGCCTTGCGAGCTGGCCCTGCACGTGCCCCCCAACTGGCGGGTGGCGTGCGCGCTGCCCGCGCCAGGCGCCGAAACGCACACCCGGCGCGCCAACGGCGGCTACGACGAGCTGGCCGACTCGCCGCTGATCGCTTCTGCGTCGTTGCAGCACGATGTCTACGACGTGGAAGGCCACCACTTTCACGTGTGGGTACAGGGCGGCGGCAAACTGGATTTCGACCGCCTCAAAGTCGATTTTCGCGCCTTCACGCAGGTGCAACTGGCGCTGTTCGGCGGGTTTCCGCGCGCCTCCTATCACTTTCTGATTCAGGTGCTGCCGACGCGCTTTTACCACGGCGTGGAGCATACCGCGAGTACCGTGCTGGCCCTCGGCCCGGCGGAGTTACTCGGCACCTGGGGGCTGTATAAAGAGCTGCTGGGCGTGGCGTGCCACGAGTTGTTTCACGTCTGGAACATCAAGCTGATTCGGCCCGCCGAGCTTCTGCCCTACGATTACACGCAGGAACAGTACTTCCGCACGGGCTACGTGGCTGAGGGGCTCACGACGTACTACGGCGATTATTTGCTCTGCCGCGCGGGCGTTTTCACGCCGGAACAGTATTTTCAGGAGCTAACCAGCACGCTGCGCAAGCACTTCGACGATAGCGGCTGGCGGCACACGTCGGTCGCCGATTCGTCGATGGATTTGTGGCTCGATGGCTACAAGCCCGGCGTGCCCGACCGCAAGGTCAGCATCTACCACAAAGGCTGCCTGGCGGCCCTCCTGCTCGACCTCGAAATCCGGCGCCTCACCGACCACGAGCGTTCGCTCGATGATGCACTGCGCGGCCTGTGGCAGCAATTTGGGCTTACGGGCCGGGGCTACACCGAAGCCGATTACCGGCGCATCGTGGAAGACGTGGCGGGCTCGTCGCTCGACTGGTATTTCAATGAAGTAATTGAAGGACTGACGCCGCTCGAAAAACTGCTCGACCGCGCCCTCGGCACCGTTGGGTGCCAGTTGCTGGCCGAAGACAACCCCGGCGCCGCCGAGGGCCGGTTTGGCTTCCGGCTAAATGGGCAAGCCGTGCTGCCCGATGTAACGGCCATCGCGCCCGACTCGCCGGCCGCATCGGGGCTGATGCTCGATGATGAGCTGATTGCCCTCAACGGGCGCAAAATCGAGAATAACCTACCGGCACTCTGGCTGCACACAGGTCAGGAAGTGGAGCTAACCCTATTTCGGCAGAAACGACTGCACACTGTGCGGCTGGTGGCCGACGGCACCGCCTATTTCCGCAAGCTGACCGTGCAGGCCGACCCCGAGGCTACGCCTGCGCAGGAGGCGCGACGTGGGCAGTGGCTGGGGGGGGTGGGGTGAGTACGAGGGATGAAAAAGTGACGCGAATGGGTTTCACCACAACACAAACGCCCCCCTCCGCACACGGCGGAGGAGGGCGTTCATATATAAGAATCTTACCGATCCTACACGTCGTGCGACATCGGCTTGTTACCCTGCGGATTCTTGCGGATGGGCGTTACTTTTTGCGGGTCATTACCGGCATCGTGGCCCATGGGGGCGCGGTGCGGCGCGTCGTTGCGGCTGGGGTTCTGCTCCTGGGTTTTGTGCCCGCCGGTGCGCGTGAAGGGGTTTACGGAGGCTTTGGCGTTGCCCTGAATATCGTTCTGCGATTGTTCTTCGCGGCGGGTTTCTTCCGTCTTCTGCGCCTTTTTGTCGGCGGGGTTCGGGGTGGGGTTCGCGTCTTTGGGGGAGGTGCTCATCGGGGTACGGCGGTTTGGTGGGAGAGATGCTCCGCAGTACGCCGAAGTGCGCCATCAGGTTGTTTAGGCGCCTAACTGCACCAGCGCGGCAAACTGCGCTTCGCGGGCGGCGATTTCGACGGCCGTCAGGTTGAGGAGGCGTTCGGGGCCGAATTTCTCGACGCAGAACGACGCCATGGCCGAGCCGTGGACGACGGCGCGCGTCATGGCGGCGAAATCGGTGCGGTCGGCGGCGGCGAGGTAGCCGATGAAGCCGCCCGCGAAGGTGTCGCCGGCGCCGGTCGGGTCGAACACCTCTTCCAGGGGCAGGGCGGGGCAGTAGAAAATCTGGTCGTCGGGGCCGAAGAGGAGCGCGCCGTGTTCGCCTTTCTTGATGATGAGCGTGTGCGGCCCCATCGCGCGGATGACGCGCGCGGCCTTCACCAGCGAGTATTCGCCGGAAAGCTGACGGGCTTCTTCGTCGTTGATGCTCAGCACATCGACGAGCTTGAGCGTGGCTTTCAAATCATCCAAGGCGATATCCATCCAGAAATTCATCGTGTCCAGCACGATGAGCTTCGGGCGGCGGTGGAGCCGCTCGATGACGGTGCGCTGCACGGCGGGCACGAGGTTGCCGAGCATCAGGAAATCGCAGCCCTGGTACGCGTCGGGGATGATGGGGTCGAAGGAACCGAGAACGTTCAGCTCGGTCACGAGGGTCTCGCGCGAGTTGAGGTCGCGGTTGTAGCGCCCCGACCAGAAGAAGGATTTTTCGCCGGCCTTGATTTGCAGGCCCATCGTATCAACGCCGTGCTGCTGTAACAGGGCAATATCAGAAGCGGGGAAATCGTCGCCGACGACGGCCACGAGGTTCACCGGCTTCACATCGTACGACGCGGCCAGCGAAATGTAAGTGGCGGCACCGCCGATGATTTTATCGGTTTTACCGAAAGGCGTTTCGATGGCGTCGAACGCCACCGACCCGATTACGAGAAGAGAAGAAGACATGGAGGCAAAGGTAGAGGGAGGATGTGGGGATGTGGGGATGCGCGGGATGTGTGGGATGTGGGGATGTGGGGATGGGAGAATGTGAAAATGGGCTACATTCGTCGTTGGATTGCTGCTTTAGCCTCTCCCCCATCACGTTAGCTTTTAGGATTATGCGCGCTTCTTCCCTCCTTTTGCCTTTGGCGTTTGTAGTGGCCGGGCTATTGCCGCTGGCCGCGCGGGCGCAGGAGGTGCCGGCCGCCGCCGAGCCGGAGCAAATCGATACCAAAACCGAGCAGCCGGCCGATTACTGCACGCTCATTTTTGAAGGTGACGGCAATCCTGATAAATTCTACGCCCTCGATTTCGGTAAGGGCACCAAGAATCGGGCGTACGACGTGCATCAGGCGGCTATCGTGGAGAAGATTAAGCCGATGACCTCGGTTACGCGCGCCATCAACCACTTGAGCCAAAAGGGTGGCTGGAACCTCAACAACACCTACGCCACGCGCGATGGCGCGAAGGTGTACCACTACTTCATCTTTCAGCGGAAGTAGGGTGTAGTGGGGGCGTCAGTCCCCCGGGTAACGGGTTTTAGTTGTTATTTGGGGGGGAAACATCGGCAAGAATTACGCCCAAAAAGAAAAACCCCCCCCCACC
>JANPJM010000089.1:0-40738 GCA_031425525.1 Hymenobacteraceae bacterium
GCGCGGGCCTCCGGCCCGCTTGCCGCGTGAGGGTGAGTTGCGCCGCAAGCGGGCCGGAGGCCCGCGCTACTTCGCCGGTTTTTAGTAGCTTTCTGCGATTACGCGGAGCCGTACGCTGGGCGGTCTACCCGGCCCGCCCGGCCGTCAGCGGCTATATTTGGCCGCAACCCGCTCAAATCTTCTCCGCTTGCTTTTCATCCGTCGGTTTCTATGATGAATCTCGTGCTTGTTCTGCTCGGCAGCCTAGTGCTGCTGGTACTCGGCGCCGAGGCGTTGGTGCGCGGCGCTACCAGTCTGGCGCAGCGTCTGGGGGTGTCGGCGCTCGTCATCGGCCTCACGGTGGTAGCGTTCGGCACGAACTCGCCGGAATTAGTCATTAATGCGCGCGCGGCGGCCAGCGGCCACGCTGTGGTGGGCCTCGGCAACGTAATCGGCGCCAATATCTCGAACGTACTGCTGATTCTGGGGGTGGCCGCGTTGGTGCGGCCCCTACGGGTGCGCCCGGAGCTTCTGCGCCGCGAAGTGCCGCTGCTGGTGGGCGTTTCGGTGCTGCTCGTACTGCTGCTCTGGGACCGGACGTTGAGCCGCCTCGATGGCGGTGTGTTGCTACTTGGGGCCGGCGCTTACCTGGGCGCCGAGTTTGGGTTTGGGCGCGCAACGGCCCGGCCCATCGCCGTCGTGCCGGCGGGCGCGTTGGTGCCGCTGCCGGTGGGCGCGGGGCAGTCGGCGGGGGTGGCGGCGCTGTGGTTACTGGGCGGACTGGCGGCGCTGCTGGTGGGCGCGTGGTACCTGCTGGGCTCGGCGGTGGTGCTGGCCGAACGCGTAGGGATGAGCGAAGTAGCCATCGGGATGACCGTGGTGGCCCTCGGCACGAGTTTGCCCGAATTGGCTACCTCCGTGGTGGCTGCCCGCCACGGGCACGACGATGTAGCCCTTGGCAACGCCATCGGCTCCAGCATCCTCAATATTCTGCTGATTCTGGGCGTGACGGCCGTCATTCGGCCTATCGAAATTGAAGCACTCGCGCCCCTGCACACGGCGCTTTTCGTGGGCTCGGCCGTCATTCTGGTACCGATGCTCTGGACCGACCGCCGCATCAGCCGCCTCGAAGGCGCCGCGTTGCTGGCGGTATACGGCGGGTATTTGTACTCGCTGGCGCCGTGAGGAAAACGTAGCGCAGGTAGCTGCGAGGCCGAATGCGCTTACGCCATCGGTTGGACTTGCGCCGGAAACCGCGCTTCCAAGTCTTCCATCACGATTTGCGCCAACCCTTCGAGTACTTTCTGCTCGCCGATGCTGAACGTGCGCGGCTGCTTATCCACCAAACACAACGCTCCGATATTGTACCCATCATGGGTGCGCAGGGGAGCTGCGGCGTAGAAGCCAAGCCCAAAATCGCCGGTTACGAGCGGGTTTGCCAGCAAACACGGTTCTTTGAGGGCATCTTCGAATACGGTCGGCTCGTCACTCAACACGGCCAGCGAACAGAGGCTGATGCCGCGTGCCAACTCAGTGCCCACCGCCATCTCGCCTTCCGCCGCGATGGTTCGTACCAATTCGGCACCCACCAGATTCACGACCGCAATAGGCACGTCGAAGAGCCGTACGGCCATTTCGGCAATGTGATTGAATGCCCCGTCGGGCAATCGCCCCACCTGCTCATAACGCGCCAGGGTAGCTAGGCGCTCGCGTTCGTTGGCCGGGATGATGGGCCGGTCGAAAGTATTGATGGGCATAATGCGGAAGGAGTGCTGCCGGAAGGAGCTGGTTGAGTTCGGCTGACAAGTGGCTTGCGGCCAACGACGTAATTCAATGCTTTGTTCGGCGAAATTACTCTAAAGACTACGCCCTAAAGACTATGCCCTAAAGACTATGCCCTAAAAACCACACCCTAAAAACTACACCCTAAATATCCCCATCAGCCCCACCTGGCCCTTCCGTGGGCGCCAGTTGAGTAGAATCAGCCCCAGCCCCATTCTTGAAACGCTCGCAATTCAGCTCGATGGTGAGCGGCGTTTCGGGTTTGGGGAACGGGCCGCCGAGCGAAAGCTGCACGGCCTTGTCGGCGGCGGCTTTGCGCATGAACAAGCCGTAAATGGGCAGCGCCTGGCGCGCGCCTTGGCCCAGATCGCCGTTGCGGAAGTGGACGGAACGGTCTTCGCCGCCCACCCAGGTGCCGCACACCAGATCGGGGGTGAGGCCCATAAACCACGCGTCGGAGTAGTTGGAGGTGGTGCCGGTTTTACCGCCGATTTCGCCTTTCAGCGCGTACTTGGCGCCGCGTAGGCTCACGGCCGTGCCGCCGCCCTCGGTGGTGGCTTGCAGCATGTGCAGCATCACGTAGGCGGTCTGCTCCGAAAGCACCTCGCGCGTGGAGGGCACGTTTTCGTAGAGTACGTTGCCGGCTTTGTCTTCGATGCGGGCAATGAAGACTGGCGCCGTCCAGACGCCGTGGTTCACGAAGGTGCCGTAGGCGCCGGCCATTTCGTACACACTCACGTCGTAGATGCCGAAACCGATGGGCGGGAGCGGTTCCAGGTCGCCGGTGATGCCCATGCGCTTGGCGTAATCCACGACGCGCTCCGGCGTGAGGCTTTTCACCAGAAACGCCGTCACCGAGTTGATGGAGCGCGCCAGGGCTTGCCGCAGCGTGTAGCGCCGCCCGGTGTAATGCCCCTCGAAATTACGCGGTGTGTACGGCGGCCGACCGGCTTCGGCGGGGAACGTCACGGCCACATCGGCCACCTCGTAGCACGGCGAAAACCCGTTGTCGATGGCCGCAGTGTACACGATGGGTTTGAACGTGGAGCCCGGCTGCCGGCGGCCCTGCTTCACGTGGTCGTACTTGAAAAATTTATAATTGGCGCCGCCCACCCACGCCCGGATGCGTCCATTAAGCGGATCCATCGCCAGGAAACCGGCGTGCAGAAACTTCTTGTAATACGCCAGCGAATCGTAGGGCGAAAACCGCACCTGACGCTCCTGGTTGGGGCGGCGCCAGTCGAAGACGGTCATCGGGCGTTTGCGGTGCATCGCGAGGCGCACCGAGTCGGCGTTGCCGTCGTAACGGGCCATCGCGAGGCGATAATGCTCGGTCTGCTTGATGGCGCGGTCGAGGAAATCCTTGATGGGCTTGCCGTCCTGGTCGATCCACGGGTCTTTGCCGGTCCAGTGGGCGTCGAAAAGTTTTTGGTAGGCTTTGAGGTGTTCGGCAACGGCTTCCTCGGCGTAGCGTTGGAGGCGCGAGTCAATGGTGGTGTACACCCGCAAACCGTCGGCGTAAAGGTCGAGGCCGTGTTCGCGGCACCACGCTTGCAGCCATTTGCCGGCTTCGGTGCGGAAGTAAGGCGCCATCCCGCGCGAGGCGTTCTCGACGGAATAGTGCAACTCGATGGGCTGGGCCGCCAGCTTCGTGCGCTCCGCCGTGGTCAGGCGGCCGTACTTCTCCATCTGTTCCAGTACGGTGTTGCGGCGGCGCAGCGCGTTGGTCGGGTTGATGACGGGGCTGTACGCCGTCGGCGCCTTCAGCACACCCACCAGCACCGCCGACTCCTGGGGTTCGAGGTCGCGCGGGAGCTTGCCGAAGAAGGTTTTGGCGGCGGTCTTGATGCCGAACGCATTCGACCCAAAATCGACGGTATTGAGGTACATCGTCAGGATTTCGGGTTTCGAGTACGCCCGTTCCAGCTTGATGGCCATAATCCATTCCTTCGTTTTCACGATCAGCATCCGCAGACTGGTATGCGCGAGCGAACCGTTGTCGAGGTCGGAACGGGTGCGGAACAGGTTCTTCGCCAGTTGCTGCGTAATGGTGCTGCTGCCGCGTTTCTGCCCCGTGAGCTTGTAGTACAAGATGGCAAACGTGCCCTTGAAATCGATGCCCGAATGGTCGGTGAACCGCACGTCTTCCGTCGCCAGCAACGCGTCGATGAGGTTCGGCGCCAGCTCGTCGTAGGTCACGGGCGAGCGGTTTTCGCGGAAATATTTCCCCATCGATTGCCCATCGGCCGAGTACATCTCACTCGCCAACTCCGATTTCGGGTTTTCGAGCATTCTCGGGTCGGGCAAATCGCCGAAGAACCCCCCGAAATTGGCGCTGACTGCCCACACGTACAGCGTGAGGCCGAGCAGCCCACCCGCCAATCCCAGCCACAGCAGCGTAATGAGGCGTGAAAACCACGGGCGAAACCGGCGCGGCGCGCCGGCCGAAGAAGACGAGGGAATAGCGGAAGAGGGGGAGGAGTGCGGAGCCATAGCGGGCGCAAAGGTCGGCACGGATGGGCGGGTGGGGTGGGGGTGGGGCTCGCCCTTCGCTGCGGTCTTCTACCGCCCCAAATACGCTCGCTGATAAAACGCCTGATATCCCGCCAAATCTTTCGCCTGATAAAAAATCGGGATGTTTTCCAACGAAATCACGACCAACTGATACGCGCCCGCCATCTGGGCCAGCGGTGAGGTGGGCGTGCGGAGCTTGGTCTCGTACTGCATCGCCGCGCGCGAATCCTCAAACCCCTTCACCAGCACCAATTCGGTATCGCTGCCGAAGAGCAGACTCGAAACCGTGAGGTTCTCCGACGACATCTGCGCCCGGTGGTAGTTGGAGAGTTGCGCCTTCAGGTTGCGGAACGCGGGCGAGCTTTTGGGGTACGCCACCAGCACGGCGTGGGGGGTGGCCTTATTGGTGAGGTACACCACCTCTGGGGCGGCGGCGGGGGTAGGAGTTGCGCTCGAATCGGCCGACGCCGTGGCCGTGGGCGGTGGGGGCGGTGCAAGCTGCACGGCTAGAGCCGCGAGTAGCTCGTCGGCGCGGGCGCGGAGCGGACCGGTCGGGAAATCGGTGATGAACTGCTCCAGCGCCGTTTTGTACGCGGCGGGTGCCGCCGTGTAGCCCACCAGCACAGCGTCGAGCAGGGCGAGTTTATCGGCAATGTCGCTGACCGGGAACTGCGCGCGGGCGTCGGCCACCACCTTGCGGGCCTTCGGGTAGAGGCCGTCGCGGTAGAGGGCAAATGCCGAATCGTATAAAATATGCACCTTGGCATTGAGCGCCACCGCCTTCTGCCGGAAATCGGGGTCATCGACGAGTTGCGCGTACTCCGTTTTGGGGTAGCGCGTGCGCAGCGCGGCGGCCCATTTGCGTTGGCCTTCCGTGTCTTTGGCGCGTTGGGCCAGGAGGTAGAGCGCGTAGAGAGCTTCGGGCGCGTGTTCGGTTTTGCTGAAACGGTTGAGGAGTTCCTCGTAGCGCTCGGCGGCAAATTCGGCTTCGCGGAGGCGCTCGTCGTAGATGCGCGCGAGCTGAAAAAGAGCCTCCTCGATCAGCGCATTCGACTTTTTAAAGTCTTCGGGCGTCTTCGGCAGGTCTTGCAGCAGCGTGGCGCGAAGGGTGGCCGCAGCGGCAGCACGGACGGCAGCACGGACGGCAGCGGGGTCGGGAGCGGTGGCGGCGGCGGATGCACCGGCGGCGGTCGAATCGCCGCGCGCGCCCTCGGAGAGGCCGCCGGTTTTATCGCTGCCGCCGGCGGGGTTGCGCTGGCTCTGCGAGGCGTAACGCCAATTGTCTTGCAGGGTGCGGTTGCCCCAGCGGCGCACGAAATCGGCGCGCGCCGTGCCCAGCGCGCCGGGGTTGTCGAAGTACCACACCGCCCCCGAACCCGCCGAACCCACATCGAGGCCCGTGCCGTTGGTGGCGCCGAACTGGCCCGCGCCCGGCCCCGCGCCGCCCCCGCCGCTACGGGTGCCGAAGGCATCTGCGGCGGCATTGACCGGCGCCGGCCCGGCGCGATCAGCGGCTTCGGCCAGTTCGGCGGCGCGCTTGGCGGCGGCTTCCTGCCGGTCGAGTTCGACGTTGATTTGCGCCATCAGGCGACGGTTCAGCTCGGTGGTATCGAGGCGGGCGAGTTCCTGCAAACTGTCCTGCCGCTCCACGATGTCGAGTTGCGTCGTGAAATCGGCGAGTACTTCTTTACGGTCGAGAGCGGCGGCGTATTCGGGCGCGGTGGGCGCCAGTACCTGCACCGTAGAATCGTAGTAGCGCGCCGCAAGGCGGTAATTCCGCAGTTTGTCGTACGAAATCTGCGCCGCCAATAAGTAAGAATACGGCTTCTGCGTACTGCCTTGGCCAGTACTCGCCCGCACCGACTTACTCAACAGATCGAGCGCCTTCGGAAAATGCTGCTGCCGATATTCGAGGCGCGCCATCTCGTAGTAAATCTTGTCGCGGTACTCCAGATTCTTGAAATCCTTTAGCAACCTGGCCAGGTATTTATCGATTTTGGCCTTCCCGCTCGCATCGCTCAACTGCGTGACCTGCGCCAGATTGAGCTTCGTGAACAAATCGAGTTCGTAGGGCGGATTGCGCCGCAGAATCTTGCGATACTGCTCGCGCGCCAAATCATCTTTATTCTGTTGCTGATACAATTGCCCCAAAATGAAGCGCAACCGCGAGCGCTCGTTCTTGGTGGCTACCTCCGGAATGGCCAGCCGCAGATTGACGATGGCCGTGTCCGTTTCGTGGCGCAGCAGCGCGAGTTGGGCGCGCGTCAGAAACAAATCGCGGGCGTTCTCCGGCTGCCCGCGCTCCTTGTCGAGGAGGTCGGACACGGCGATGGCGTTATCAAGTTGCTTTTCCTGAATGAAGGTGCGCATCAGCCACACCAGCGCCGCGTGGCGCACATTTGGCTCCTTACCGGTGGTGTTCACGAATTTGAACACCTTCTCGGCTTCGTCGAATTCGGCTTTGAAATAGCGCGCCTTGCCCACGAGGAGGTACGCGTCATCCGTCCAATTTGAGTTTTTGTGCCGTGCAATCGGCAGCGACGCCTTTTTGACGATATCCTCCAGGTCGGCGCTCACAGCGGCGGCCGTCTGCTCGTTGATCGGCACGAGTACGGGCAGCGTCTTATTGTAGTCGCTGACCATATTCTTGAGCAACGTGGCCTCCACTTCTTTCAGCTTTTCGCGGCCCATGAAGTAGGCATTGTCGCGCGCCGCCAAATTGTGGTAGGCGCGCGCCATCGGCCCCTTGCGCTCCGCCGAGCAAGCCGCTACGGCCACCAGCGTGCCCAGCCCTACCACCACGCCCGCCGGGCGCCGCAAGCGGGAAATCAATGAAAAAACCAGCCGAAAAGGATCCAAGGAAGCAGACACGAAAGAAGTGGAACCGCGAAAAAAGCATCGGGCCGCGAGTACCCCCGCTGACCCTCAACGCTCGACAGCCAACGTTCCGTACCCGCGCCCCCGTTCCGGGGCGTGGCCGGCCACCGGCCGCAACGCGGTAAAAATACGCCAAGCCCGCTCACACCGCGCTCATCCGTGGCTCCAGTCTCCTCCCCCCACAATCCACCGCCCGTACGGGGGTTCCGCCCCGTAGCGACCCGGAACTCGGGGGCTGTGCCCTCACACCAGCCCGCACCGCCGCCCGGCCAGCCTTCGCCGATCTATGCGCTGGGGGGCATAGCCCCACTAGTGGCGTAGCCCCAGCCAGGCAGTGTTCAAAGGAGTCTACACCGAGTCTACACCGAGTCTACACCGAGTCGTAGCCCCAGCCGAGCGATGTTTACTAAGGCCAGCCGTACAATCAGCCCCAAAAAAAGCGCCGCCGCCCCAAACCAGGAGCAGCGGCGCCAATTACTAATTCAACGAGAAACGATCAAGCGAGAAACGTTACCGCCCGCCCAGCAACCCGCCCAACACCGCGCCCAGCCCACCGCTGCCCAGGCCGCCGTAGCCGCCACGGCCGCCGCCTTGGCCGCCCAAACCGCCCAGTACGCCCATCAGCGAGCCCAAGCCGCCGCCCAGACCACCAACCGCACCACCGGCCGGGGCCCCGCCGCCCATCAGACCGCCCAAGCCGCCCAACAACCCGCCGAGGCCGCCCTGTTCAGCTTGCGCCGGCTGACCGCCGCCCAGCACACCGGCGCCCAGCACACCGGCGCCCAGCAACCCGCCGAGGGCGCCCATCAAGCCGCCGCCCATTCCGCCGCCGCCCATCGTTCCGGTTTGCGCGCCCGCGCCGCCGGAGCGTCCGGCCAGCACTTTAGAAATCAGAATCGGCGCCAGAATGCCAATCATCCCCTTCGCCAGCGTGCTGGGTTCGATACCCGCTTTGCGCAGCATATCACCCACGCCACCGCCGCCGAAAAGGCTGTTGGCTTCCGCTACGCTATGCACGGGCGGCTGCTGCTGGGTTTGCTCCACGGCCTGTCCCAAGGCTTGCACTTGCTGCGGATTGACGCCGAGATACCCGGCCATTTTCTGCAACATCTGCTCTTCCTCCGAAGAATACTTACCGTCGGCCTTCGCAAACGACATAATGTCGGCCACGAGCGAGTAGCGCAACTCCGAGCCTTTCAGCGCGTCGAGGTGCTGCGCGATGGATTGATTCGTCGAATCGTTGGCGGCGGCCAGCACTTGCTGCGTCGAGCCGTCCGAAAGCTGCGCCGCTTCGGTTAGAGCCGTCAAAAAAGCAGACTCCTGCTCCGACGCCGACCTGTCGGCCGAGGCCAGGGCCGCGATGGTGGCGATGTACGCCGTTTTTTCAGACTCTGAATAATTTTGCAGAAGGGCTTCCATGGAAGTAAACGAAAGGGGGAACAAACAAAAAAATGGCAAAATGCCGCTGCTCGTACGGGCAGCGGCGCCACGAAGTTGGTTGTAGCACGGCACTTAAAATCCGATTTCGGCCCCGCCCACGTCATTCGCTCGACGAACACGGCAAAAAAATCAGCCAACGCTTGCGTGGCTCCTGTTTTGTGTCCGACCTTTGTGCCCCGCTTCGGCGGCTTCGGGATGTTAGCTCAGCTGGTTTAGAGCATCTGCTTTACACGCAGAGGGTCGCTGGTTCGAACCCGGCACGTCCCACTTTTTTTCTCTGATGCCCGCGCGGGCCAGTCTTTCCGGGCTGGCCCGCGCGGTGTTTTTGGCCCCCCGCCCCGCCGATGGCCTCCCGCAGCACCTTCACCGTCCAGCCCGTCGAAACCGCTGCCCAACGGCGCGCCTTCCTCACCTGCCCCGACCAGCACTACCGCGCCGCGCCGTGCTACGTGCGGCCGAACGACCAGGAAGTGGAAGCCATCTTCGACCCCGCCGCCAACAAGCTCTTCGCCGCCGGCGGCCAGGCCGCGCGCTGGCTGTTGCTCGACACCGCCGGGCAGCCGGTGGGACGCATCGCGGCGTTCATCAACCCCACCATTCAGGCGGTGGAAACGGTGCCGGTCGGCGGATTCGGCTTTTTTGAGTGCCCCGACGACACTGCCGCCGCCACGCTGCTGCTCGATACGGCTCGCACCTGGCTCGCGGCGCGCGGAATGGCAGCGATGGACGGCCCCATCAATTTCGGCGACCGCGACCGCTTCTGGGGTCTCCACGTCGAGGGCTTCGACCGACTGCCGTCGTACGCCATGTTCTATCATCAGCCCTACTACAAAGCGCTAATCGAA
Organism: Hymenobacteraceae bacterium; assembly: GCA_031425525.1. Classification (GTDB taxonomy): domain Bacteria; phylum Bacteroidota; class Bacteroidia; order Cytophagales; family Hymenobacteraceae; genus JANNMJ01. The sequence goes on from JANPJM010000089.1 coordinate 9,438, forward strand.
GCCTACGGCTTGCAGGTCTATTTCCGGCAGTACACCTACTGGATGGCCGTAAAAACGCCCCTCGGCCCGCGCCTCCAACGGATGGCGCAAGCCTTCGACGACCGCCCCGATATTCGCTTCGCCTCCGCGCGGCACGGCGATGCCGAAAAGCTCGCCCGCGACTTGCAGCACGTGTATTCGCTGGCTTGGGGCCGCCACGATGGCGTGAGCCCCATGACGCTGGCCCAAGCCCGCACGTTGGTGCAGAAGATGAAGGCCATCATCGATTACGACATCATCTGGTTCGGCTACCACCACGAGGTGCCCGTGTCGATGCTGGTGGCGCTGCCGGGGCTGAATCAAATTTTTCAGCGCACCGGGCCAAATTTGAATTGGTGGGGGAAAATCAAATTCGTCCTCGAAAAAGCCCGCTGGGAGCGCCGCACCAACAAAATAACCAACGCCGTACTCTACGGCGTAGTCCCGGAGTTTCAAGGCACCGGTATCGACGCGGCCATGTGCGTAGCCGCACGTCCCGTTTTCGAGCAGCGCGGCTACTCCGATGGCGAACTCGTCTGGATTGGCGATTTTAACCCCAAAATGATGGCTACCTGCCGCGCCGTGGGGGCCACCATCTGCAAAACCCACCATACCTACCGCCAGTATTTCGATCCCAACCACCCGTTCGCGCGCTCGCCGATCATCGGGAAGGAGAAGAAAGACCGCCCTGCTGAATAGAATCAACTTCTAAAAAGAATTTGTCATTGCGAGGAGGCTTTGCGGTTGCGAGCGAAGCGCGGCAAAGCAATCTTCGTTTGCTCGGCATGGTGGCTGAGTTTTAACGCCGAGCTTTACGCGCCGAGCAAACGAGGATTGCCACGTCGGCCCTTCGTTCCTCAGGGTAAACTCCGAGCCTCCTCCTCGCAATGACAGAACAAGAGCTGCTTTTAAGTAAAACCACTAATAACCCTGCTTGCTGCGGATGTCTACCTCTGATTTAATTGGTTTTATCGGCGTCAGCCTCCTGCTGATTGCTTTTTTGTTGCACCTGCTCGGCCGCTTACGCGCCGATGGCGTGCTGTACGCGCTGCTCAACACGGTAGGAGCGGGGCTCGCGTGCCTGGCCGCCGCGATGCTACCTTACTGGCCGTTCATCATCTTGGAAGGCACTTGGACGCTCGTGTCGCTCGGTGCGCTCGTGAAGGCATTGCGCGCGCCGGCCGCGCCGCCTACGGAACGGTAAGTTTCCGGCGCGGCTTTTGGCTGGCGTCGCCTGTCTCTATCCCTTCCGCTTTCCCGCACCTCGCAGATGCTGATTCGCTCCTTGCTCCTCGGTTTGGTCCTGATGGCTGCCACCTCGGCGGCGCACGCGCAAAACACGCCGCGCCACAAGCCGCAATCCGGCACCGACCCCTTCGCGCCCAAAGCGCAGAACGCGCGCCGTTTGCCGCCGCCGAAGGTTGATACGCTGAAAACGACGGCTTACGAGACCGATAAAATTCGCCTCGCCAAGCTCGACAGCGCCATGTGGCCGCAAATCGAAGAAGCGAAACAGACGCTAAAAGAAATCCACAAGCGCTGGAATAAAAGCCTCCCCAAGGGCGACCAGCTATTCGTGACGGTGCGCCTCTACAACGAAAAAGGCGAGTTTGAACACGTCCTCGGCCGGGTCGATAAATGGGTGCCGAACCGCCTGTTCGTCACCATCGCGAGTGTGATGATGACCTCCACCAAATTCAAGCCCGGCATGTCGATGGCCTTCGAGCAAACCATCGTCGTCGATTGGAAAATCGTCCACGCCGACGGTTCCGAAGAAGGCAATTACGTCCGAAAATTTCTGGAGGAATACACCGCCGTGCAGCGGGGAAAGTAAAAGATTTTCGTTAATCGGTTTTCGTGGGTCGTTAACCGGCCACACGAGGTTACTGTTAACGATTAACGAAAGCCGATTAACGGCCAAACGTCCAGAGTAGAAAATCGGGCAACGCCTCAGCCCACGTAATCTGATGATGGCGCCCGCCCTCGATTTCCAGATACCGTAAATCGGCTTCCGGGTAGCCCCGCTGGCGCAGAATCGCGAGCGCATCGAGCGTATCGTCGATAGCGTCGATGATGCCGTTGTTGTTGCGGTCGTTGGTTTCGTCGAGGGTGCCGGTCTGGAACCAGAACCGTTGGCTGCTCGCGCGCCACGGCGCTCCGGCAAGCTGCTGATGCATGAGGCGGTCGCCGTCGGTGTAGGCGGGGTCGCGCACGTCGCGGGCGCGCCACCAAAGCGCGCCGCTTAGCACGCCCACCGTGCCGAAGAGCGTAAAGTTGGTCCAGGCCACATCGAGCGCCGACAGCCCGCCGAGCGAAAACCCAGCGATGGCCGTATGGTCGCGCCCGACGGCGGGGCGGTACGTCGATTCGATCCACGGCCGCAGTTCGTTCACCACAAATTCGGCGTGTTGGGCAGCACGGGCACCCCGGCCCCCATAATCGGGCGCGAAACTCACGCCGTATTCCTGCATCCGGTCGGCGTTGGCGTGAATCGCGATTACCGTAATCGGCGGCAGCGCACCGCTCGCCCAGAGGCGTTCCAGGGTGGCGGGCAGCGCCACGGCGTCTACATCCTGCCCGTCGTTGAGGTACAGCACCGGCGCACCCGCCGGGCCGCCGAGCGCGGCGGGCGGCAGCAAGATTTCCGTGCGCACCGTGCGCCCCAGGGCTTTCGACCAAAACGACCGTACCCGCCGTACGGGCGCCATCGAGGAAGCTCCGGCCGCATTGCGGCGGTAAAAAGTGCGGGGCGGTAGCTCGGTAATCGAGCGACCGGCCCGCGACGACGGAGAAGGCAACAGCGGCACGCGAACGGGTTAAGGTGGAAATACGAGCAGAAGCAGGGCGAAAACCGCGTGTCGGCGGTTGCACCTTAGCGCAGGTTTAAGGCGGCGCCGGTAGGCACCGGGCGAAGATAATGCAACCGCCACACAGCGGTAACGCAAGGCTAACGTAAGGCCCACGCCGTACGGTTACTGGCGCCCGACGAAGGCGGCTCAGAAGCATACGGCAAATCAGATTCCCCCGCTGCGATGCACTTTTGCACGGGGAAGCCGCGCCGGCCGGTCGGGTCTGCACGCCTCGCTTCGTTTATTTCTTCACCTTCACTCTCTGCGACTTGCGCGAAGAACACGTACGCTGGCACTCGCCCACCATTGGGCGCGATTTTGAAATGCTGGTTTTCGGCCACGCCGGCATCCCCGTTATCGCGTTTCCCACCTCGATGGGGCGCCATTACCAAAACCGTGATTTCGGCCTCATCGGCGCCGCAAGCTGGTTCGTGGACAACGGACTGGTGAAAATTTATTGCCCCGATTCGCTCGACAACGAGGGCTGGTACAATAAAGCCATTCACCCCGCCGACCGGCTGCGCGTCCACGCGCACTACGACCGCCTGATCCGGCACGAACTGGTGCCGCGCGCCCAGTACGAAACCGGGCACGACCGCGTGGTCGTCGCCGGGTGTTCGTTTGGGGCGTATCAGGCTACCAATTTCGCCTTTCGCTACCCCGGCGTGGTGCGGCATCTGATCAATATGGGCGGCGCCTTCGATATCAAAATGCAGCTCGACGGCTTCTACAACGATGAAGCCTATTACAACAACCCCCCCGATTTCATCGGCGGCGTGCAAGACCCGATGCTCTGGCAGATGGGCATCGTGCTGGGCGTCGGCGAACACGATTTCTGCCTCGAAGCCAACCGCCGCCTCTCGGCCCAACTCACCGAAAAAGGCGTCGAGCATTGGCTCGATGTCAAGCCCGGCGGCGTCCACGATTGGCCCATCTGGTGCCAAATGTTCCCTGAATATCTTTCGCGCCTCAATTTTTAACGCGTACTGCCTTCACCCCCAAACCCTCCCCAAAAATGAAGAAGATTGGTATCCTGTTCGGTCAGGAAAACACGTTTCCGCAGGCGTTTATCGACCGCGTTAATTCCAAAAATATTCCCGGCATCACCGCCGAGTTCGTCAGCATCGATAAAGTGATGCAGGGCGAAGCCACCGAATACGCCGTCATTATCGACCGTATTTCGCAGGATGTGCCGTTTTACCGCGCCTACCTCAAAAATGCGGCAATGAGCGGCACGGCCGTCCTCAACAACCCATTTTGGTGGAGCGCCGACGAGAAGTTTTTCAACAACGCACTGGCGGTAAAAATCGGCGTACCGGTGCCGAAAACGGCGTTGCTGCCGTCGTTCGAGCACCCGACCGACACGAATTCCAATTCGTTTCGAAATCTGAAATTCCCGATGGCCTGGGAGCAGATCTTCGAGTATACCGGCTGGCCCGCGTACATGAAGCCCCACGCCGGCGGCGGCTGGAAAAACGTGTACAAGCTCAACAACCTCGAAGATTTTTACCGCGCCCACGGCGAGACGAATCAATTGGTGATGATGCTGCAAGAGGAGATTCAGTTTTCGTCGTACTACCGCTGCTACTGCATCGGCCAGCAAGACGTACTGATTATGCCCTACGAGCCGCGCAACCCGCACCACCTGCGCTATCAGGCCAATTTCGATGATTCGCCGGAACTGCTGGCCCGCATCGAGCGCCACGTCCGCGAGCTGAACGTGGCCCTCGGCTACGATTTCAACACCGTCGAATTCGCCGTGCGCGACGGTATCCCGTACGCCATCGACTTCTGCAACCCCGCCCCCGACGCCGACGTGAATTCCGTGGGCGAGGAGAATTTCAACTGGGTCGTCGAAGCCGCCGCCAATATGGCCATCCGCCGCGCCCAGGCCCAGGTGCCCGGCCGCGATAACCTCACGTGGGGCACCGTCATCCGCGCCGGTATCAACAACGAAAACCTGACGCCTTCCACCGAGCCCCTCGGCGTGAACGCCTACCCGAAAGCTGGCGCGAAGGCGGCCCCAAAGGCGGCTGCTGCGCCAAAAGCTGCTGCGCCAAAAGCTGCTGCCCCAAAGGCGGCTGCTCCAAAGGCCGCCGCGCCGAAAGTATCCGCTTCCAGCGCGCCCGCTTCCGCCAAACCCAAAGCCGGCGGCAGTGCCAAAAACGCCGGTACGGCGAAGAAGGCGTAACGCCGACCCGTTGAAAAGAGAAACGGCCCTGAACCGCAAGGTTCAGGGCCGTTTCGTTTTACGGAACTCCGGTAAGCTGTTCGTCGTCCGTAGCTTGCGTAACGTTACGCATCAAAACCACCTCCCAAATGGCGCTCGTTCTAGTCGAAACGCTTGACGACCAGGCAAAAGCCTCCCTGGCCGAAAACCCGCACATCCGGGTAGTGCGCGAAGTCAGCCAGGATATTACACCGCCCAGGAACCGCGTAAAGCGCAAGTGGGGAGGCAGCATCTCCGCCGAAACCGGCCGGATGCTACAGGATGAAGTCACCCGAATGCGCGCTGAAGAATGGGACCGCGATTTTTAATCGATACCAACGCCGAAATGAAAAGGCCCTGAACCATCTGGTTCAGGGCCTTTTTTATTTCACAAGTTTTTACTTCAATGCCCCCTCATGTAGCCATGCGTTCTTTTCTTCCTTCATCTAACATCTCGGCGAAGTCAATGAAGTTTAGGATGACGTTGTTTCCATCGTCTTCTCCCATCATTACTGCCCTTATGCGTATCTCAAAATTGACACTAGTCTTTGGGTCTTCGAAACGAAAGTAGTAATTTGAAATTTCGTCGTTTTTAATCATCAAGTTTAGTCTTCTAAATTCCGAACTCGTGGCCAGCAAGCCGACTACAGTTTCCTTCATCAACCAGCCCATTCCCGAATTGAGTTGCACCAAAAATCTATCGGTTGCGACTCTATTGCCCAAGGCGCTTATCTGAAGCAAAATAGACTTACGCTGCTTTTGGTACCAATTAACCAAGTCGATTGACATTTTAAACAGGCCATCCTTCAATCCCCAGTTAAAAGCGTAGTCCGTAACTACGTTGTCTGTTTTGTGTCTTCTCATATGCTCCGAAAACAGACTCGAAAGAGGGCGAATTAACTCAGCAAAGCCAGCATCGAAATCAGCTCTAAAGTCGGCATAAAGCTTTTCTTGTAAAAAAACTGGCACGTCACAATCCTCTACAAGTAGTGGTATTACTACGACTCTTTTTTCTTTTATCTCTCGAATCAATCCAGAATTGAGCTCTTTCTTGCACCATTCACTCTCTACAGAGTTTTTGGAAAGCACTACGAGCAAGAAGGATGATTCAGCAAGTCCAGCTTGGATTTTATCGACTAGAGAATCCCCAGGTTGCATTTCCCATTTGTCAAGCCAAGTTTGGATTCTGTTTTCAATCAGCTTCATAGAAAGTCGATTGGCGAATTCAGCATCTTTGCTTGAGTAGCTTATAAAGACTCCCATTTCTGTTCAGTTTTTTGTTACTAGTGATGTTCGAAAGCAAAAAGCATAACCCGCCGCCTGGCCTTTCCCCAAGAAGTCCAGACGGCGGCCCCTAGCCTCAAATCTACCCTTCCCCCACCACTCGCCGCACCACCACCTTCGCCTCGCCACCCTCACCACCCACAAACTGCCCCATCAGCCGCCGCGCCGTTTCCGGCCCCAGCTCCGAGCGGCGGAAGGTGCGCTTCATCCCCGCCGGGCACATTAGCGGCGTACCCTGCGGGGCGCCGGTCGGCTCCAGTCCCATCCAAAGGCGCAAATCCACGGTGCCCACGTTCTCCACCCTGATTTCGTAGCGCGGCGCGTAGTTCTGGTCGTCGAGTTGGAAGGTCTCATCGGCCTCGCCGCGCGCGGTCAGCTTCTTCACCACCCGCGCCGCCTTCGCCAGCTTGGCCACCCCCGGCAGCTTCTGGTTTTTGTTGGCCGCGTTGAACAGCTTCGCCAGCTCGGCCCAGCGGTCGTTGGTGCCCTTCTGGCCGTTGATGAGCAGCTTGGCCTGTTCCAGCGCCCCGCGCAGCCGCCGGCCCAACTCGGGGATCGAGAGCGTCGCCAGTTGCGCCTGCTGCTTCACGGCGGTCTGGTCGTCAGCGGCGGCTTCAAACTTCGTTACCGCTTCCTCCACCCCGTCGGCCAACGCCGAATCGATCCGGTAATCCGCCCGGTCCTTCGCCGGAATGGCCCGCACCAGCGCCACCAGTGCCCGCGCGGCGTCCATATCCTCGTCGGCTTCGCCGAAGCGCAGGTCGGAGTAGCTCACGCGCAGCTTGAGTTTCAGCTTCACGTCGCCCTTCGCGGCCGCCCACGCCACGGCCTGTTTCGAGAGCGTATCGGCCTTGCGCGCCACCGTTTCGCGCCAGTCGTCCTTGGTTTTGGTTTCCGCCGTGGTGTCGGCGTTTTGCTGGCCTTCGCGCGTGTTCAGTTCGCTGGTCAGCGCCCCGACCAGCGTCAGGGCATCGTTCAGTGGCACAAAACCCGCCGTTTCGGCCGCGTACCCCTTCACGGCCACGCCTACGCGCTGGCCCCGGTCGAAAGCTTGTTTGTCAAGCACTAGCATAAGCTCAAAAGCACGACGGGCGAAAGTGAAACCCGCGCACCCAAAACTACATGCGCCGCCTGTTTTCCCGCGCACGTGACCACCTGACGCGCCCATGCCATCACCTGACGCGCCCATGCCAGCACCTGATCCGCCCATGTGACCACCTGACCCCCCCATGGCATCACCTGACCCGCCCATGGCATCACCTGACGCGCCCATGCCATCACCTGACCCGCTCATGGCATCACCTGACGCGCACATGCTATCACCTGACCCGCCCACAGACATATCCCGCGCGCGCTTGTTTGCCCGCCCGGTAGTAGCTTGCCCGCCCTATCGGCTACTTCCTTTCGCTCAAGTCCTTACTCCCTGTTATGGTTGTTGCTCCTACCTCCGCCGCATCGCCCGCCGATGCGCCCTCGGCGCCTCGCGGGCCGCACAAGTTCACGCTTGGTATTGAAGAAGAATTTCAGGTGATCGACCCCGTGACGCGCGACCTGACGTCGCATATTCACCAGATCGTCGATGACGGCAAGACGTTTTTGCTCGAACAGGTCAAAAACGAAATGCACACTGCCGTGGTCGAAGTGGCCACCAACGTCTGCGAAGACATCACCGACGCCCGCCGCGAAGTCACGAAACTCCGTCGCGCCATTTTCGAACAAGCCGCCAAAGAAGGGCTGCTGATTGCCTCCGCCGGTACGCACCCGTTTGCCCGCTGGGCCGATGCGCGCATCACCGATATGCCGCGCTACAAAGAAATCGTGGACGAATTGCAGGACGCCGCCCGCGGCAACCTCATTTTTGGCCTGCACGTCCACGTCGGGATTCCCGACCGCGAAACCGGGCTCCAGATTTCCAATGTCGTGCGCTATTTCCTGCCGCACGTCTTTGCGCTCAGCGCCAATTCGCCGTTTTGGGAAGGTCGTGATACCGGCTACCGCTCGTACCGCACGAAAGTATTCGACAAATTTCCGCGCACCGGTATTCCCGAATCCTTTTCGTCGGCCACCGAATACGACGATTACATTAAATTACTCGTCAAAACCGGCTGCATCGATAACGGTAAAAAAATCTGGTGGGATCTGCGGCTGCACCCCAATTTCGATACCATCGAATTCCGCGTCTGCGACGTGCCGATGCGCGTCGATGAAACCATTGCCCTCGCCGCCGTCATGCAGGCGCTCGTCGTCAAGCTGTACAAGCTCATGAAGAGCAACCTCAGCTTCCGCACCTACCGCCGCGCCCTCATCAACGAAAACAAGTGGCGCGCCTCGCGCTACGGCATCGATGGTAAGCTCATCGACTTCGGCAAGCAAACCGAAGTGCCCACCCGTACCCTGATCCTGGAACTGCTCGAATTCATCGACGATGTGCTCGACGAATTGGGCTCGCGCAAAGAGGTCGAATACATCCACGAAATTCTGCGGATGGGCACCGGCGCCGACCGGCAGCGCGCCGAGTTCGCCCGCAACGGCGGCGACCTCATCGGGTTGATGGACTTCATCGTCCGCGAGACGGCCATCGGCGTATAGCCCACCGCCCTCGGCGCCCGCGCAAGCGCCACCCGTGCCGCTGCGTTCGGCGAGGAACCGAACAGGTTGGTGGTTACTTTCGTATGCTTCACCGAATAACCCGCCCCCGGCCGGCCCGCGCCGGTCGGGGCGCACGGTTTCTTCCCTGCTCGCTTCCGACCTTTGTGGCCCCACCCAGCACTCTGCCGATGGGGCTGCCTTTCAACCCGTTACTCGTGCGCAACACCCTGCCCAAAGTCGCGATCCTCGATATGTACGCCGGCCATCCCAACCAGGGGATGCGGAACATTCAGGAATTGCTCGACGCCTTCCCTACGCCCCTCGACTGGACGGTTTTCGACGTGCGCGGCGCTAATCAACTGCCCGCCGACCCGCTCGCCTTCGATATCTATATCAGCACGGGCGGCCCCGGCTCGCCCCACGACGGCGACGGCGAATGGGACCGGCGCTGGTTTCAGCTCCTCCAAACCCTCTGGGATTACAATGCGCAGGCCCGCCGCACGGGCGCGCCGCGCAAATTCGTGTTCCTTATTTGCCATTCGTTTCAGATGGCGTGCCGCCACTTCGGCGTCGCGGAAGTCACGAAGCGCAAATCGACCTCCTTCGGCGTAATGCCGGTGCATCTGACCACCGAAGGCCGCCACGACCCCATTCTGGAGTGCCTGCCCGATCCGTTCTACGTCGTCGATTCGCGCGATTGGCAATGCGTTTCGCCCGATGATGCCCGCCTCGCCGGGTTGGGCGCGGAAATCCTGGCCCTCGAAAAAATCCGCGACCATGTGCCGCTGGAACGCGCCGTAATGGCGATCCGATTCTCGGAAGAAATCATCGGTACCCAATTCCACCCCGAAGCCGATGCCGTAGGGATGATGGCGTATTTCTCGCAGCCCGAAAAACGCGCCGGCGTCATCGCCGCCCACGGCGAGCCGAAATATCTTTCGATGCTCGATGCGCTCGACGACGAAGATAAAATTCCGCTGACGCAAGCCACCGTCATCCCCACGTTTCTGGAAATGGGGATTCAAAGCCTGATGCTGCAAGCCGCGTAGCCTACGCGTACCACGTCGTTAGGGGCGGCCCTGGTACCCGCGCGCGCATTTGCCCATCGGCAGCGCGGGCGGGTACCAGGGCCGCCCCACCATTTTTGGTGAGATGATAGCCCGTGGCGTGCTACTTTCGCCGCTATGATAGCCGATGTCCGGGCCGCGTACAACGCCGCTTTTACCGAAGAGAAATACCACGCGTTTCTCGCCGACCTGAATGGGCAGTACGGCGCCGGCCGTCAGATCGTGTTTCGGGTAGCCGAAACGCCCGTTTTCGTGCCCGCCGCGCTTACCGCGAAGCTCAAACAGGCCGTAGCCGATATCGTGGCCGTCATCACCGGTCCCGATTTGGCGCGCCTCACCCAAGACGCCATCCCGCCGGAGTTGGTGGTGCCGCACCAGGATGCCCACACGCAGTTTCTGGCCATCGATTTTGCCATCTGCGCCGACGAACACGGCGAGCTTACCCCGCAACTCATCGAGCTGCAAGGGTTTCCGTCGCTTTTTGCCTACGAAGTAGTGCTGGCTGAAACGTTTGCGCGGCATTACCCCACGATTCCGGCCGAACTGACGTCGTATTTCAACGGCTACACCCGCGAAACCTACCTCGATTTGCTACGCCGCACGCTGTTGGCCGACGAAGCGCCTGAAAACGTGGTGCTGCTTGAAGTAGAGCCGTGGCAGCAAGGCACGGCCGTCGATTTTGCCATCACCGAGCAACTCATCGGCATCCGTACGGTAGATGTGACGGAGGTGGAAAAAATCGGTAATCAACTGTTTTACCAGCGCGACGGCGTACGGACGCAAATCAAGCGCATTTATAATCGGGTCATTTTTGATGAATTGCAGCAACGGCCCGATGTGTTGGCCGCGATGCAGTTCCGGTTTCAGGATGCCGACCTCGACCTCAAATGGGCCGGCCACCCCAACTGGTTTTTCCGGCTTTCGAAATACCTTATGCCGCACCTCACCAGCGATTTCGTGCCCAAAAGCACGCTTCTCAGCGAGTTGCGCGACGTGCCGGCCGACCTCGAAAATTACGTGCTGAAACCCCTTTTCTCGTTTTCGGGCGCGGGCGTCAAGTTTCACGTGGTGCGCGCCGATGTAGACGCCGTGCCCGCCGCCGAGCGCGGTCACTGGATGCTGCAACGCAAAGTGCAGTACGTGCCCGCGCTGCTCACCCCCGAAGGCGATCGCGTGAAGGCCGAGCTACGCATGCTGCTCCTCTGGCCCGAAGGCGATGCCGCGCCGACGCTCGCCATCAATCTCGCGCGCCTGAGCAAAGGCGAGATGATTGGCGTCAAATTCAACAAAGACAAGACGTGGGTCGGCGGCACCATCGCGTTTTTGGAGGGCGCGTAGGAGCATTTAGTAGTTACGTGGGGTGGAGCGTAGCTCCGCCGCTTGCGTTTTCGGCGGGGCGTTCGAGGCGGCGGAGCTACGCGCCACACCACGTGTAACTGCTTACGGCGTGGCGCGCACCTCGCCGCTCTGAATCATGCGGTAGAGCGTCGATTTGCCGACCCCCAAATGGCCCGCTACGGCCAGTACGTTACCGTGGTAATGGTTGAGGTAGCCTTGCACGATCTCCACGACGTGTTGGCGCAGCGTACGGGGGCGGGCCGCGTCGGGTAGGTCGGGCAAGGGTTCGCCGTAGCAATGCGGCGGAAACATCAAGTCTTCCGGCTCAACCAGGGGGCCGTCGGCCAGCACGGCCGCCAACTCAACCACCGCGCGCAGTTCGCGCACATTGCCCGGATAAGCGTGGGCCATCAGGCGCTGTTCGGCGGCCGGGCTGAATCGGTGCGGCGGGCCGCTGGTGGCGGGACTGAACTCGCGCAGGAACCGATTGGCGAGTTGTAGAATATCGCAGCCGCGCTCGCGCAAGGGGGGCAGCGTGATGGGCAGTCCCAATAGGCGATAATATAAATCTTCGCGGAAAGTGCCCGTTCGTACGCAGTGGGCCAGGTCGGCGTGGGTAGCCACGATGAGGCGCGCGGCCAGCGGGCGCGGCTGCTGCCCGCCGACGCGCGTAAACACGCGCTCCTGCACGACGCGAAGCAGCTTAGCTTGCAGCGCCAGATCGAGGTCGGCGATTTCGTCGAGGAAGAGAGTGCCGCCGCCAGCCAACTCGAAGTGGCCAACCCGCGTGGCAGTGGCTCCCGTGAAGGCGCCCTTTTCGTGGCCGAACAACTCGCTTTCGAGCAACTCGCGCGGAATGGCTGCCATGTTAAGGCCGAGGAAAGGGCCATCGGCCCGCGCCGAAGCCAAGTGGATGGCGCGGGCGACTTCTTCCTTCCCGGTACCCGTTTCGCCGCGCACCGAAACGGTAATGCTCGACGCCGCCGCTTTTCTGATCAGCTGAAAAACGAGTTGCATCGGCGCGCTCGTACCGAGCAGGTTGGCCGGCGTTGCGGTGGGGTCCGCTGGCCGGTCAGCAGCAAGATGCCGCGCCGATCTGGCAAGCTGGGCGTGCGAGACTTCATCGCTGGGAATCAGTGCGTTGGCGCCCGCGCTCAACAGGGCGTACGCCGATGACCCCGCCCTGCCGCCTGGTGGGTCGAAGAGCAACACCGTGGCCGGTGGCAGTAACTGGCGCGCCGCACGCACGAGGGGGCGGGCGTTGCCGAAATCGGCGGCGATGGCGATCAGCAACGGCGGATTTTGCAGCGATGCCCGACGGCACGCCTCCGCCGTAGCAAAACTGAACACCACGAAACATCCATCAGCACGCAGACTGTGGCTTAGGTTTTCGGAGTGGCTGGCCGATTCTGCTACAATATATATGGGGTGTTGGCTAAGCGGTTTCACAGGAGGTAGATGAAGCGAAGGAAGGTGTTCAACTTGTTCTTCGCATAATGCAAAATACTGCCGGATCAGAAAACGCAGATTAACAAAATAGGCTTACCGAGCGGTAAACGAAGAAAATAGAAATTTGATGTCTGAAGTGCTGAAAACTATGGTGAACGCTCGGAACAATATCTCAAAACGCTCAAAACAGGCTTTCGGGACAAAGGAAGGCTTGCAAATCTTAATCTGCAACAAAGCAGATAATTGCTATTTTTTCCCAAATTGGGAAATCTGCTTTCTTACTGGGAAAGATATTTGACTTGAAAATTTAATAAAATGCTGTTAATCAGGACGATAGTTGGGTGGAAAGATGATGGTTGCGAAGTTGTACCTGTGGTCGCGGCATCAGCTGATGCTGCTTCTTTTCTTCCATTTTTTCGCTAGTTGTGATGAACACCTCATACCCACCTTCGCTGATTCGTCTATTCTTGCTGGGAGTGGCTCTGGTGGCCACCGTACACGCCGGTCGGGCGCAAAGCGCATACTCTTTCCACGCAAACCCAACCACGCCCACCGAGTACCAGGTGCGTGTCGGAAATGGCTGCCTCGGTTGCCAGGTTGTCAACCCCGAGCGCGCCGCCGACCTGTCGGCGACGACCGCCGCTAGCTTACAGACGCCGCTGGGGCTGTTAGGGGAATATGTTAATTTGCGCCTACGGCTCACGGCTACGGTGCCGGCGGGGTCGGTGGCGGGGGTGGTGGTCGGGAGCGACCGGCCGCTCGACTTGGTGGCGCTCAATGCCGTGCGGCTGCGCACGTATGGGCCGACGGGCAATGCCGTGCTGGAGACGCACACCGGCGTGAGTGCGGGCGAGTTGAAGGTAATCGGGGTGAACCGGTACGTCATCGAGTTTACCACGACGGCGGCGTTCACGCGCGTGGAAATTGGACTGGCGGGAGTGAGTGATGCCATCTCGACGCTTGATGTATACTACGCTTACGGCATTCCGCAGGGCACCACGCCGCTGGCGCCGACTTTCACCTCGACGTTTGCGAACCCCGTGGCCGGTACCGACTACGACGAATCGGTGACGGGTATTTGCCTACTGTGCGGCGTTAGTAACGAGCGCCGGGCAGCCGACCAGAACCTCGCGGCCAACAATTTCGCGACGATTCAGACCACCGTCGGCGCCTTGGGCAGCACGCGGTTGCGGTTGCGGCTCAATGGGGTGGCCCCGGCGGGCTCGGTGGCGGGGCTGGTCATCAGCACGGGTTCGGTATTGGATCTATCGGTGCTGCCGACGCTAACCATCCGTACCTACACCCGCGACATCAACGGCAATCTGGTGCTGCGCGAAACAGCCGTGGGCGGCGGATTATTACAGTTGAATGTGCTCACGGGCAACCGCGCGTCCATCGGGTTCGTCACGACGGAGCCGTTTGAGTACGTTGAATTGGCCGTGGGCGGGCTGGTATCGGCGCTGAACACCGTGCAGGTATACTATGCTTTTGGTGCGCTGGGGCCGGATGTGCCGCTGCCCGTCACGCTCGTGCGCTTCGGCGCCCGCGCGCTCCCTGGTGGCCGCGTGCAGCTAACGTGGGCCACGGCCTCGGAAGTAAACAGCGCTGCTTTCATAGTGGAGCGCGCCACCGACCCGCACAATTTCGGCCCCATCGGCGAGCCGGTAGCGGCGGCGGGTACTTCGGCCGTGGCGCACACGTACGAATTGCACGATGTAGCGCCGCCGTCGGGTACGCTGTATTATCGCTTGCGGCAACTCGACCTCGACGGCGCCACTACCTTCTCGGATGCAGTGGCGGTGCGGCCGAATGTGACGGACAAACGGCCTACGGTGGCTGTTTGGCCCACTCCAGCGCACAATTTTGTGATGGTGCGGCTCGGCGGCGAGGCAACGAGTGCCGCAGTTGGCGAAAATGAGGGTGCCGCCCCGGCCCAACTGACGCTGTACGATGCCATGGGGCGCGCCGTACTGACGCAATCGGTCGGCTCCCGCTCAGCGGAGACGCGCGTGCCGCTCGACCGCCTGGCGCCCGGGCGGTACGTGGCGCGGGTCAGCGGGCGGCCCGAGGCGCTGCCGGTGGTAGTGGAGTAAGCAATAAGCAGGGCACCCTCGTTAGAGATACCGTTCAGTACGTCCACAGCGTGCGGCGTACCGAACGGTATCCCCGTCCGGGGCAGAGCCGGTAACTTCTGGGCTTTCCGGCTATTTTTGATAGTCCATCACCATCGCCGATGCATTTGACGGCCTTTTTCCACCAAGTACCCGTCCCTCGGCGCGCGCAGCGGCAACGCTACCCGCTGCCGGCGTTATCCCCAGCTTTACGCCGATCTGGCCGCCCGCCAGGTGGCCGAGCCGCCGGCCCTCGGGGAGGACACCCAGCACGAGCGCCGCAGCGGGTACGTCTACACCTGGCAGACGCGCGTACTCGACGGCTAGGGCAGGCCCTGGCCAGCGGGAGGGGGCGGGCTGGCGCAGTGCGTCGGGGTCGTCAAAACCGATTTATACCACGGAATCACCACCCGGCACCCCCATTTTTATCTCCCCAGTCTGCGCACCGCCGATCTGGCAGCGCGCGCGGCGGGCATGCGGGGGCACTGGGGAATCGAACACGAACTCTATCGGACTCGAGACGGGCCTTTTCAGCAGGACACCAACGGAATGCGCCACCCTAACGCCGCCTTCAACACCCTCGTCCTCAGCTAGCTGCTCGTACACATTCAGCAATCCGTAAGCTACGCGCAAATCTGCTTCGCCCAAAATTTCAACCAGTGGTACCAAGAAAGGAGAAGTTACCGGCTCTGCCCAGCGGGGCGGGGTGCCCCGCTGGGCCGGAGTGGGGCGATTGCGGTAGACGGGGATAGCTTGGGTAGAAGCCGCCTTTTTGGCAAAACCCGTAACAGCGGCCCGTCTAGCGCCCTCTGCGCGCGTCGCCACACCCCGTCTGACCTTCGGTCAGCCACCCCCCCCCGCCGGGGCGGGGAGTTCAGTCTTACGTGGCGGACACTCGCCACATCAACAGTACCTAACCCATTTACTCATCTACCCCACCAACACCCCCAGCACTTCCTCCGCCGCGCGCTCCCAGGTCAGGCGGCGGGCGGCGGCGGCGTTTTCGCGCACGGCGCGGCGGCGGGCGGGCTCGTCGCGCAGCAGCTCGATGACGTGCGTCGCGAGGGCGGCTACATCGTCGAAATCGGCCGTACGGGCGCCGGGCAGCACTTCGGCCGCGCCGGTGGTGGTACTTAATACGAGCGGCACGCCCGCCGCTGCGGCTTCTAGGGCCGCCAACCCAAACGGTTCCGAGCGCGCGGGTAAGCACACCACAGCCGCCCCGACGAGGGCCGCCGTAATGGCCACATCATCGAGAAAACCGAGTAGCTCGAACTGATTTTCGTCGAACCCGGCGGCATCGGCGGCGGCTTGCACAGCGGCGCGCTGCGGCCCATCGCCGGCCAGCGCAAACCGCGCATTCGGTACTTCGGCCAGCACTAGTTGCGCGATGTCCACAAAACCCAGCGGGTTTTTCTGGCTCGTCAGGCGCCCCACGAACAGCACCTTGGGGGTGGCGCTCACCGGCCGCGCCTCCCATTGCGGCCCCAGCGGTCCGGCGCTAAAGCCGTGATGCACCACGTGAATCCGGGCTGCATCCACGCCGTAGTGCTGCCGCAGCACGCCCGCGCCGTAGTGCGAAACGGCCACCACGCGGTCGGCGGCCCGAAACGCGGCCCGTTCGAGTTCAAACACCCATCCGTGTACGGGCGGCCCGTGCCGGTCGAAAGACGTAGAATGCACGTGCAGCACCAGCGGCACGCGTTTTTCGAGCCGAATCTCGACACCCGCCAGAAACGTTGGCCAATCGTGCGCATAAATCACATCGACGGCATCGCCCGACGCCAACCGCGCCGCCAGCCGCGCAAATTGCACCACTTCGGTATTGGACGAAGGCAGCGTGAGCGGGTTGAGCGCGGGCGCCCGAAACGGCGCGAGGGCTTCGGTAAGAGGGTCGGGGGTGAGCGGTGACGGTTCGGGGTTTGCGGCCGGCTGCTCCGGCTCCGACTCTCGGCTGATGGGGTCAGACCCCCTCTCGAGAGGGTCTGACCCCATCGGTTCACCAAAAGAACTCGGCGCGAGGACTTCGGAACTCGGCGCTTCGATGTTTTTACCCGGCGTGAGACCTGCGAAACTCGGCGCGCCGATGTTTTTACTCGGCGTGAGACCTGCGAAACTCGGCACGCCGATGTTTTTACTTGATGCGAGGCCTTCGGAACTCGGCACGCCGATGTTTTCAGTCGAAATTTCCGGCCCTACCTCCGCCGCTTCCGCATACGGCAGCACCCCCAGCGCCACGCGCCGCACCTGCCGCGCAAATACCTCGTAGGCGGGCGGACGCGGCGCCACCGTGGCGGCCCGCACCGAGGCGGGCGTTTGCTCGCTGAGGGCCGTCAGGCGCACGGGCCGGCCGAGGGCGGGGGTGTGGCGTGGGGCAGCGGGCACCCCGGCGGTTTCGGCGAAAATGGTGGAGTTGGGCGCGACCGTCGGCAGCACGCGGCGCGGGCGCTCGGCCGACCAGTCGGCCGATTCCGGAAAGTGCCGCAGCACGTCGGGGCCATCGGCGGCGGCGGCCAAGGCGCTCAGAGGCAGTTCCGGCGCATCGGCGTCGTCGGCCTCGTCGGGCAGACGCGGCACGATCACCGATAGCTCCACCCGTTCGGCCAGCGCGTGGGCCAGCCGCACGCTCGCCGTGCCGAGGCCGCCCGTGAGGCGCGGCGCGTATTCCCAACCGAGCAGCAGCACGCGCGGCAGGGGAGGGGCGGCGGTGTCGGTGGCGAGGGCAGGGGCCAATTCGGGGGCGGCGGAGGCAGTCGGCATCGGTTCAAACTAGATAAGCCGCCATCGACCCCCAAAACACCCGTAACGAGCGAGTTGAGCGGCGTTTTTCAACCCGAATCGGGCTAGTTTTGCGGCCCCGCAAAGGTAGGCGGACGGTCGCCAGCCGTAGGCCAACACCCCGGCACCGCGACGGTGTCGGCTGCACTGTTCTACGTCCCCGGCACCGTCCCGGTGCCGGAGCAAACCGCCCGAACCCATCCTCCCCAAATGGCCCAAGCTTTCGAAGGAAATTACATGCTCAACGACTTGGCCGGCAAGCGCGAAGAGCGCGCGCCCGGTCAGGCCATCAGCGGGGAGCCGATCAGCGGTACCACCGATTTTCTATTTCGCTGCGCCGATGGGTGCGCCCTGCGGCTGTACGTAGTGAGCGATAAGGTGCTGCGGTTCCGGTTTGCGCCCACGGGCGCCTTCGTCGATGATTTTTCGTACGGAATCGATCCCGATTTCCGTCCCGCCCCGCCCGAATTTCTGGAGTTCAAGGAGCGTCCCGAATTCTGGCGCATCACCACCGACCGCCTCATCTGCACCATCGCGAAGGATGGCCTGAAGGCGCGCATCCTCGACCGTTCCGGCACCGTGCTGAGCGAAGACGAGCGCGGTTTTCATTGGGAATTCGATGCTGAATCGGGCAACGATATCGTGAAGATGACCAAGCGCGTGCAGGCCGGGGAGCATTATTTCGGCCTCGGCGACAAAGCCAGCAACGCCAACCTGCGCGGCCAGCGCTTCAGCCTGTGGGGCACCGACCGCTACGGCTACGAAAAAAACTCCGACCCGCTCTACAAAAACATCCCGTTTTATTCGTCGCTCCAACAGCGCGCGGCGCACGGTATTTTTTTCGACAACTCCTTCGGTTCCACCTTCGATTTTGCCGCCGAGCGCACCAACGTCACCAGTTTTTGGGCGCAGGGCGGCGAGATGAATTATTATTTTCTGTACGGCCCGGCGCTGCTCGAAGTCACGGAGGAATATACCCGCCTCACGGGCCGCCCCGAGCTGCCGCCACTCTGGGCGCTGGGTTATCATCAGAGTAAATGGAGTTATACGCCTGACAGCCAAGTGCGCGCCCTCGCCGCCCGCTTCCGGCACGAGCGCATCCCGTGCGATGCCGTGTACCTCGACATCGATTACATGGACGGTTACCGGTGCTTCACCTGGCACCCCGAACGCTTCCCCAACCCGCGCGCCCTCGCCGACGACCTCGCCGAAGACGGCTTCCGGCTCGTCGCCATCATCGACCCCGGTATCAAAGTCGATCCCGACTACAGCGTCTATCAGGAAGGGATAGCGCAGGACGTTTTTTGCCGTCGCCCCGACGGCCCGCACCTCCTCGGCACGGTGTGGCCGGGCCTGTGCTGTTTCCCCGATTACACCAACCCGAAGGCCCGCGCATGGTGGAAAACGCTGTTTCCGCCGCTGATTCAGGCCGGCGTGTCCGGTGTCTGGAACGATATGAACGAGCCCGCCGTGTTCGAGACGGGCACCTTCCCGAGCGACGTTCGGCACGACTACGACGGCCACCCCTGCTCGCACCGGCGCGCCCACAACGTGTATGGTATGCAGATGGCGCGCGCCACCTATGAGGGCGTAAAAGCGGCCGTGTACCCGCGGCGGCCGTTCACAATTACGCGGTCGCTGTACAGCGGCGGGCAGCGGTTCGCGTCCGTCTGGACCGGCGACAACATCGCCTCCTGGGAGCATATGTGGCTCGCCAACATTCAGTGTCAGCGCCTGAGTATCAGCGGCGTGTCGTTTACGGGGTCGGATGTGGGCGGCTTCATCGACCAGCCCTCGCCGGAGCTGTTCGTGCGGTGGCTCGCGCTTGCGGTGTTTCATCCGTTCATGCGCGTCCATTCCTCCGGCGACCACGGTGAGCAGGAACCCTGGAGCTTCGGCGACGCCACCACCGACCTCGCCCGCTGCTTCATCGAGCTGCGGTATCAACTCCTGTCGAACCTCTACACCGCGTTTTGGCAGTACGCTACGCGCGGCACGCCCATGCTCCGCCCCCTCGTCTACCTCGACCAAGACGACCCCGAAACCTACCAGCGGATGGCCGAATTTGCCCTCGGCGACCACCTCCTGATTTGCCCCATCACGCAAGCCGACGCCGAAGGCCGCTGGATGTATCTGCCCAAGGGCCAGTGGTATTACTGGTACACCAACGAAGTAAAAGCCGGTCAGCAGGAAGTCTGGGCTGATGCCGGCCTCGACCGCGTGCCCCTTTTCGTGCGCGCCGGGGCCGTGGTGCCCACCTGGCCCATCCGCCAGCACACCGCCGCCGGCCCGCCCACCGAAGGCATCACGCTCCACGTCTACTGGACGAACGGCGCCGAAACCACCGAACTCTACGAAGATGCCGGCGAGGGATACGCCTACGCCGAAACCGGCGATACCTGCCTGAAAACCTTCGTCGTGCGCGGCTCCGATACCGCCCTAACCCTCACCCAAACCCTGGTGGGGCCGTACCGCGCCCCCCACGTCACGGTGCGCGTGGTACTGCACGGGCTGCCGTTTGCGCCCACAGCCGTGGTGGTCGATGGCGAAACGCACGCTTTAGCCACTGATACGGCAGTTGAAATAAGCGTCGTCGCCACGTTTGGCGAGTTGCGGGTGGTGGGGTAGGCGGCTACCGTATGATAACACGGTAGAAGCGCATAACTCGCACGCTTCCCAAAAAACTTTGCCGCTGCCCTTGCCTTTGTGGCACGGGTCGGCCTACCTTTGCAGCCCGAAATCAATCAAGCAGCCGGCTTTCCGCGTGAAGGCCTTGTTTCTCGCAACCATGACCGTTACCCGCCTCAAGCGCAAAGACCGCAAGAACCTGGCTCGCGCCGTAAACAAAACGCGCGTAATCAAGCAGATGCTTTTCCGCCCGGTCATCAAGCAAGTGAACCTCGAAGAGCTGACCGCCAAGTACGGTAGCTCGGCCGGTGCCGCCACTGTAGTTGCTGCCCCCGTGGCCGCCGCCCCAGCCGCGCCCGCCAAACCAGCACCGAAAGTAGAAGTAGAGGAAACCGCGCTCGCCGCGCCCGCAGTCGAAACCACGACCGCAACCGACGGCGGCGACGAAGCCTAGAATCCGGCCACTATCGGCGTTCAGTGCCGCTGAACGCCCCCGCCGGACCACAATTTAGTAGGGTGTAGTACGCATAGGAGTAAGGATAAAGGTGAGAGAAAGGGAGGTGGGGCTCTGCCGCAGCAATGCGACGGAGCCCCACTTTTTTTATGTTTCTGTCTAATTATTGACCTCAAGTCCGCCAGACTCCCCTCCCTGGAGCGGCAGGGGAGGGCTCCTTCGTTCCTCAGGATAAACGCCGGCCCGGGATGGGGCGAACACAGTAGCTGCGGGATGGCTGCGCGCAGAAGCGGAAAACGGCGGCAAAACCCCGAAACGTTAGCCGCGCATTCGCTATCGTGCGCCGTCGCCCCACCCCGTCTGACCTTCGGTCAGCCACTCCGCCCCCCTCCGGGGCGGGGAGTTCTGGCTGCTTTGGCCATAGCCGCTAGCGGCGGCTTACCGGCAAATTCTCCCCGCACTGGCCGTCTCGCGAAGGAGCTACGCAAACTTATCGCGCAGGATTTGCAGCTCCACCGCCGGCGAAATCCGTCCGTACAGAATGTTGTAGGCGGCATCCGTAATCGGCATATCCACCCCCAGCCGCCGGTTCAGTTCCCACACCGAACGCACGGCGTAGTAGCCTTCGGCAATCATATTCATCTCCATCTGGGCCGATTTTACCGAGTACCCGCGCCCAATCATGTTGCCGAACGTGCGGTTGCGCGAAAACTGCGAGTACGCCGTCACGAGCAAATCGCCGAGGTACGCCGAGCCGGATAGGTCGCGGTCGAAAGGCAGAATGGCGTGCAAAAACCGCCGGATTTCCTGTAAGGCATTGCTCACCATCACGGCCTGAAAATTATCGCCGTAGCCGAGGCCGTGGGCGATGCCGCACGTCAGGGCGATGATGTTTTTCATGACGGCGCAATACTCGATTCCGTCGAGGTCGGGCGAGGCGGCGCACCGCACGTACCGGTTGCGCAACAGCGCCGCAAATGCCTCGGCGCGCGCCACATCGGGCGAGCCGATGGTGAGGTAGCTCTGTTTTTCGAGGGCTACCTCTTCGGCGTGGCACGGGCCGGCCACCACGCCCAGATGGTCGGAGGGCACGCCGTACACGTCGCGCGTCCAGTCCGTGACGAGGACGTTGAGGTCGGGCACCATCCCTTTGATGGCCGAAATGATGGTTTTGCCCCGCAAAGCATCCGCCGCAAGCGGCCGGAGCGCAGGCTTCACGAACGCCGCCGGCACGGCCAGCACCACCCAATCGGCGGCGGCCACGGTCGCCGGCAAATCAGTGGAAGGCCGCACCCGGCGCATATCGAACGCCACGCCGCTCAGATAGCGCGGGTTGTGGTGATGTTCGCGAAGGTGGGCCACGTCGGCAGCTTGCCGCAGCCACCACTGCACGGTATGGCCGTTTTCGGAGAGAATCTTGGTGAGGGCGGTAGCCCACGAACCGCCGCCGATCATGGCGATGGTGGCGGGGCGGGAAGCGTCGGAGTCAGGTTGCTGCATCGGGCAGCAAAGTACGAGCAGATTTAGGAGATGAGCAGATGAGTAGGTACTGTTTAGCGTATCTGCTCATCTGCTCATTTACTCATCTAACCTAGCTGCCTTGCTCGTCTTTGGGCGGGCCGCCTTCTTTGAGTTCTTTGGCGATGTCTTCGGCGGTCTTGACAATCACCTTGTCTTTCGGTTTCAAGGTTTTGGAAACGGCCCGAAACGGCCCACTGACCACTTTCTGGCCTTCTTTCAGGCCACCGAGGACTTCGATATGGTCGAAATCGGAGATGCCGGTTTTTACTTCCAGCGGCGTCACGGTGTTGTCGGCGTTCACCACGAACACCACTTCTTTCAGTTCTTCTTTGGCGCGGGCTTCGTCGGAGGCGTTTTCAGAGTCGGCGTCGCCTTTGGGGCGCGTGGGATCTTTAGGCGTTGCCTTGCGACCGGCAATCTGGTCGGGCGTGCGCGTCGTGACGGCCGTGAGCGGCACGGCGAGCGCGTGGTCTTTTCGGTCGGTGACGATATCAACGGAGGCCGTCATGCCCGGCCGAAACGGCACGCGGCCGGGGTTGTTGGCGAGCAAATCGCGGTACGATTCATTGAGGAGCAGAATGCGCACCTCAAACTCCGTCACGGCATCGAGGGTGGTGGCGTCCTTCGCCGAGTTGGCAATGCTCGTGACGATGCCCTTGAATTTACGGTTTTGGGTGGCGTAGGCGTCCACATCGACGATGACCGAATCGCCGAGGCGCACGCGCACGATGTCGTTTTCATTGACATTGACGCGCACTTCCATCGCGCGCAGGTTCGCGATGCGCAGCATTTCGGTGCCGCCCATCTGGCCGGTGCCCACCACGCGCTCGCCGCGTTCCACCGCCAGTTTCGACACGATGCCCGCCACCGGCGCGTACAGCGTGGTGCGGTTGAGGTTGGTGCGCGATTCCGATAGCGACGCGTTGGCACTGCTCACGGCCGCTTCGGCGGCGCGAATGCGCTGGCGCGCCGATTCCAGCTCTTTCAAACTCGCCTGATACTGCGCGCGGCTCTGCTCGTACTCGGCCTGCGCAATTACTTTTTGCTCGTAGAGCTTCTGGTTGCGCTCCCAGGTGAGGCGGGTTTGGGCGGCGGTGGCTTCGGTCTGGCCTAAGGCTGCGCGCGATTGCGCCAAGTTGGCCTGCTGCTGCGAAACACCCGCCGACTGCATCGCCACGGCCGATTGGTAGGCGTCGGGCCGGATGCGCGCCAGCAGTTGGCCCTTCGTCACGGAATCGCCTTCTTTCACGAAAAGCTCCGTGATTTCGCCCGAAACGTCGGCCGCGAGCTTCACTTCAGTTACGGGCTGCACCTTGCCCGATGCGCTCACTTTCTCGGTGATTTTGGCGAAACCCACGGGCTCGGCCATCACCGACATGCCCACTTCGCCGCCGATCCAGCCTTTGCTTTTGGCCAGCATCGCGCCGCCGAGCAGCACGATCACAAGAAATCCGAGAATGTAAAGAAGACGGTTGTTCATTGTAGGGTTTAGGGTTTAGGGTGTAGTTTTTAGTCTTGTATAACGTTTAGTGGCCTAAACCCTATACCCTAAAAACTATACTCTTACAATTCCAGCGGCCGGCCCATATACAGGTCGAGGACTTTGCGTTTGAACACGAAGTCGTACTTGGCCTGAATCTGGTCGTTTTCGGCGCGGGCGCGGTTGTTTTTGATTTGGTTGAAATCGGTCGCGTTGAGCAGACCGTTTTGGAAGCGCACATCGGCGTTTCGCAGCGAAAGGTCGAGCGCTTCGAGTTGGCGGGTGGCGGCGGCGTACCGGCGGCGGGCCGCTTCGGTGTTGGTCACGGCGCGTTCGATGTCCTGGCGCAGGGTCAGGCGCGTCTGGCTGGCGCTGATCTCGGCTTGTTGGGCTTGCAACTTGGCGCGCGTTACCTGGGTGCGCACCTGCAAGCCATTGAGAATCGGGATGTTGAGGTTGAAGCTGAGCTGCTTGCCAAAGTTGTCTTTTACCTGCGACGTAAAGTCGGTCGGCGAAAACGTGCCACCCGGCTGAAACGTCACCACTGGCGCCGTGTACACCGGCTGGCCGGTCGTGGGGTTGAACAGGAAGCCCACCGGCCGCAGCACCGTATCGCCGTTCGGAATGAAACTCGACCGCTGATTGGAGAAGCCCGAATACAGCGCCGCCCCAAACGACAGACGCGGGTAATAGCTGCCGCGCGCCACATCTACCCCTTTCAGTGCGGCTTGCAAGCGTAAATCGGCGGCGCGCAATTCGGGGCGCACCAGCGCGGCGGCTTCGTACACTTGCTGGGCCGTCAGTTCAAAAGGCGCTTCGGCGGCGGCGGCCGTCACCGACGGTTCGGCGAGCAGAAAGCTGGCCGGGGGCGTCTGGGCGGGATCGAGATTAAGCTGCTGCTCCAACGACAGGATGGCGACGGTGTAGTTGTTCTGCGCCGTCACGACATTGAAATCTTCCGTCGCGAGTTGGGCGCGCACATCCAGTACATTGCTTTCGGCGATGGCGCCGGCGGCGAGCCGCTTCTCGGCGAGTGCGAGCTGGCCGGTGGTGGTCGTGCGCTGAATTTCGGCCGCCCGCAATGCCTCCCGACTCAGCAGCGCCTGTAAATAGCCCTGCGCTACGTTGAGTACCACATCGGTACGCGCTTTTTCAAGGTCTTGGGCGCTGGCCTGCGCCGCCAACTGGTTGCGTTTGATGGTGTTGCGCAACGTGCCGCCCTGGTACAGGGGCAGGTTCGAGTTGAGGTTGAAGTTGTTGGAGCGGATTGTCTGATTGACGAACTCGTACGTCACCGGATCGACGGATGTGCCGAACTGGTAGCTCTGCGTGGCCGAGCCGTTGAGGGTCGGCAGCATCGCCGCGCGGCTCTGGCCGAGGGTTGCTAGGTCGAGGCGCGCGGTGAGGTCGGCGCCGCGCAAACCGAGGTTGTTGGCGAGGGCGTAATCGACGGCGGCGGGCAACGTCCAGGCACCGGGCGGCGGCGCGGGCGCTTGGGTCAGTGCGGCGGTCGGCAGCAGCCACGCGCCGAGGGCAACAGGCCGGGCATATTGCCCGCCCGCCCGTACGATTCGCCGGAGGCAGAGAAAAAAGTCAGTCAGCAAACGCATTTCAATGGTGAACGGGGTCAGGGCAGGAGAGTGTGATGAGGTCGGAAAGGTTGCTTTTGCTTTCCGAACGATTGCGTTGCGCCGGCCTCACAGCGCCGAGATATACGTTACGCCGCGCAGCCACGGTAGCGCGCGCAGATACTCGAGCGTAAGCGGGCGCAATTTCGAATCCATCTCGATGAACTGGCGCGCCACGTCGTTTTTGCTGCGCCGCGAAACGCTCATCGTCGCGATGTTGCAGTCGTCGTGGGCGATGATGTCGGCGATGAACGCAATAGAGCCCGGCCGGTCTTGCGCATCGATGATGAGCGTGTGCAGGTTGCCCGAAAAATTGCAGCTAAACCCATCGACCTCCACGATGCCCACAACCCCGCCGCCCCGGCTCTGGCCCACCACCTCCACCTGGCGGCCGTCAGGCGCCGTCAGCTCAACCCGTACCGTATTGGGATGCAGCGTGGAAGCGTTGCCGATGCCCTGAAACTCGAACGCCAACCCCTCGGCTTCGGCGTGCGTGAAGGCCGTGCGGATGCGCTCGTCGTCGGTGGCGTAACCGAGGAGGCCCGCCACGATGGCGCGGTCGGAGCCGTGGCCCTCGTAGGTACGCGCGAACGAATTGTAAAACGTGATTTTGGCGCTTGCGGGGGTGGCGCCGAGGATGCGCCGCGCCGCCAACCCGATGCGCACCACCCCCGCCGTGTGCGACGACGACGGCCCGATCATCACGGGGCCGATCATATCAAAAATAGAGCTTTTCTCGGCCATCGTACGCAAAACCGCCCGGTGAAGCGGCGGCGCGCCAAAGGTCGGCCGCGCGGGGCAATCGGGCGCAGCGCGGGCGCCGGAAAATGCCGAATTTGCGTGCCGTTTCGCGCCAGTCCCGTCGGCGCGTCGGGGTACGCCCTTACCGCATCTCGCTCGTTCGATTCACCACCTCTCCGCCACTCAACCTAATGCCCGAATCTCCCGCTTCCCCCGAATCGCTCGCCTGGCTCGCCCGGCTCGAAGAAAAATATGCCGCCGACGGGCAGGATTTAAGTGCTTACCTCGAAGGCCACTTCTACCGCCGCTACGTCAATTACTGGGATTATGTACGCCTCGATACGCTCCTGACGCTGCAAACGCCCCTGACCGACATCCCCGACGAGCGTATCTTCATCATCTACCACCAGATTACGGAGCTGTATTTCAAGCTTTGTCTGCACGAGTACGAACAGGCCGGTTTCAACGCTGATATGACCGGCGCCGAATTGCTCACCCGCGTTCAGCGTATCAATCGGTACTTCGAACACCTCACCAGTTCCTTCGATGTGATGGTCGATGGGATGGATAAAAAGCAGTTTCTGGAGTTTCGGATGGCGCTGATGCCCGCTTCGGGCTTCCAGTCGGCGCAGTATCGGATGATCGAAATCGCGTCGGCGCCCCTCTCGCACCTCACCGCCAAAGAGCGCCGTAAAGCGCTCGGCGAAAATGCTTCCTCCGAAGATATGATGGCCTGCCTGTATTGGCGGGCCGGCGCCACGTTGGAAGATACCGGTGTCAAAACGCTCACTCTCACGCAATTCGAGCAGAAATACGCCGATTCGCTCCACGCGCACGCCCGCCACTACGCCGGCCACACGCTCTGGGAAACCTACCAGCGGTTGCCCGCCGCCGACCGCGAAAACCCGCGCCTACTGAAAGCCCTGCGCGCGCTCGATTCCAACGTCAACGTGAACTGGCCGTTGGTGCATTTCAAGAGCGCCGTGCGCTACCTGGAACGCGACCCCGACGCCGTAGCTGCCACCGGCGGCACCAATTGGCGCAAATACCTGCCGCCCAAATTCACGCAGCGCGTGTTCTTTCCCGCCCTCTGGACTGAGCAGGAACTTGCTGATTGGGGGAAAGGGTGGGTGGAAAAAGTGTTGAATGAAGAATGAGGAATGTTTGAATGAGGAATCCACGGGCGCTTTCACGGTTCACTCGCCACCACTCACCACTCACTACCTCCCCAGTTCCTCGGCGCGGTTGCGGGCGGCGGTGGCGCCGCCGATGAGCGCGCCGCGTAGGTCGCCCGCCGCGAAGGCGCGTAAGGCGGCTTCGGTGGTGCCGCCTTTGGAGGCCACCCGCCCGATCCAGTCCTGGCACGAGTGGCCGGCCTGGGCGTACAGCTCCACGGCGCCCCGGAAGGTCTGGCTCACGAGCAGTTCGGCTTCGGCCCCCGAAAACCCCATTTGGGTGGCGGCGGTCATCAGCGCATCCATGCAGTAAAAGACGTACGCCGGGCCGGAGCCGGAGATGGCAGTAGAAGCATCGATGGCGCTTTCCGCTTCCACGTACACCGTTTTGCCGGTCGTGCTGAGGAGGTTCTGCACCTGCACCAATTCGGCGCGCGTCACTTCGTCGGTAGAGGTGAAGGCGGTCATCCCCATCCCGATTTGCGCGGGCAGGTTCGGCATTGCCCGAATGACTTTCTGCACGCCCAATGCCCCGCAGATGGTGCTGATCGTGACGCCCGCCATGATACTGATAACCACCTGCCGCGCCTCGATGAACGGCGCCAGCGTGGCGAACATCGCGGCCGAATCCTGCGGTTTTACGGCCAGAATCACGATATCGGCCCCCGGCACGCACTGCGCCGGATCGGTATGCACAGTGCCCAGCTCGTGGGCCAGCAGCGTAGCGGCCCGCGCATCGGAGCGCGCAAGCAGCCGCAGATCGAGCCGCGACGTGACGTGGGAGCGCACGAAGGCGCGGGCGTAGGTGAGGCCCATATTGCCCCCGCCGATAATGAGAATCTTCATCCCTGAAACAGATGCGTTAGCCGCGCCGGGCACGCCGGGCGGGGCCGCAAGTTCGGGCGGGCGCGGCGGAGTGGGGGCGGGGTGGTCTTGCGGGCCGGTAAAGTCCGGCGGCCTGATCGCGCAGGTCTACCGCCGCTTCGGTGGCACTGAATGCGAGCTGTGAGCGGGCCATCCTCTGATAGAGGGCATCGGATATCACCAGCGCCCCGCCCCAATTGGTCGCGTAGCCCGACCTTTACGGCAACCCCCCACCCACCCCTCGCCCAGCGCCAATGCCTTGTTTTTGCTCCCTTCGTTTTATTGCCGGGCCCGTGTTGCTACTGGGGCTGGTGGCGGCTGCCGCGCCCGTGCGGGGGCAGGCGCCCACTATCGTCAGTGTGTCGCCGATGCGCAACGCAGTGGCCGCGCCAACCGGCGGCCCGGTGGTTGTCACGTTTTCCGAGCCGATGCAGAACTCCGCCGCCACGGCCGGGGCCGTGCGGGTACACAGCGCGCAACGGGGAGGGTTGCTGTACGGCGGGCAGGGCGGAGCGGCTACGGTGAGCGGCACCACGATCTCCTTCGACCCCACTACCAGCTTTAAGCCCGGCGAGACGGTATCTGTCACAACCACCGCTGCCGCGCGGGCTGCCAGCGGCCCGACACTACGGTTTGGGTACGTCCACCAGTTCACGACTGCCGTAGGCGGCACCGGAACCGGCACGTTCGGGGTGCCCCCTACTGGGCCTGAACTTGGCGCCGGCCCAGGCCCGGTAGGCGTGACCGCAGCCGATGTGGATGCCGACGGCGACCTCGACGTGCTGGCCGTCAACGCTACTGCCAACACCGTGAGCGTGTATCGCAATACCGGCGCGGGCCGCTTCGGCATTCCCCAGACAGTGGCGGTGGGCGCCACCCCCCAAGCGCTGACGCTGGGCGACGTGGACGCCGACGGCGATCTCGATCTGCTCACGGCCAATACTACGGCCAACACCGTTAGCCTGCGCCTGAACGATGGCACTGGCCTCTTTGGCGGTTCCACCGATGTGGGCGTGGACACGGGGCCGGTGGCCGTCGCGCTGGCCGACCTCGACGCCGACGCCGACCTCGACTTACTCACCATCAACCAATACGCCTCCGGCGCGGAAGGGAGCTTGAGCGTACGCTTTAACAACGGCCCCGCTTCGTTTGGCGGCACCGCCAATCTGATCCTCAACGACCTGCCGCTGGCGTTGGCCGTAGGCGACGTAAATGCCGACGGCACCCTCGACGTGGTGCTGGCCGCTGCCAGCGCCTTTGCGTACGTGTGGACTAACATCGGGGCGGGCTCGTTGAGCAGCACTGGTTTGGTGCTGGTAGGCGCCAACCCTCGGGGCCTGGCCTTGGCCGACCTTGACGCCGACGGCGACCTCGACCTGCTGACGGCCAACGCGGCTGCTAACTCGGTGAGTCTACGCTTCAATGACGGCACTGGCCGCTTCAGCGGAACCAGCGATGTACCTGTTGGTCGTAACCCCGTAGCCGTAGTGGTAGGCGACGTCGACGCCGACGGAGACTTGGACTTGGCGACGACCAGCGACATTATCAGCGGAGCCTTGAGTGTGGCGCGCAACACCGGTGCGGGCTCGTTTGGGGCGGTGACCACGGTGCCAGTGCAAGCCAATCCCCAGGCTCTGGCCCTAGGCGACTTGGACGCGGATGGCGACTTGGACTTACTCGCGACCAATTTTATCGACAACACCGTGAGCATCCGCCTCAACGGCGGCACTGGCCCACCGCTAGCAATTCCGGCCGCCACACCCATCGTCCCCCCCACCACTTTCGCCGCCTTCCCCACGCCCGCTGCTGCCACCGCCGCCGTACACTTGGCGGGTGCCCCGCCTCGCCAGCTTCTCACCATCTTCGACGCTATGGGCCGGAGCGTGCGCACCCTCTTTGCCGACTCCACCGGCGCGGCCACCCTGCCGGCCGGTACGCTGTGCCCCGGTCTCTACCTGATGCGCACCGCCGAGGGTCGTACGACCCGACTGCTGCTAGAGTAAACCGCCTACAATTCCGGCATCGTCACGGCCACCCCCACCGATATGCCCAACGTCCCCGCCCGCCTCACCTTTTGCCCCTAACCGCGCCGCCATCGGCGACCTCCGCCCGCTCGACGTGCGCGGGCTGGCGCCGGGGCTGTACGTGGTGCGCGTGGGGGCCGCTACGGCTCGGCTGGCGGTAGAGTAAGGTCGGGCGTCAGGCCGGCCACATCAGGCAGCGGGCAGCCAGTCGCGCAGCCAGCCGATCTCGTGATGCAGCGCGGCCACCCGGATGGTGAGCAGCGCCCGGGCGGCCGTAGGCTCCGGGCGCAGGTAGTCACGGGCGTTGGCTTCGAGAAACGGCAACTGCCGGTGCGCGCGCGTAGCATCGGGCGGTAGGGTGGCCGCCATCGCGGGCAACACCGCCAGCAGTCGCCGGGCCTGGGCCACGGGGTGCGCGGCCCGCGCCAATGCCCGCGAAGTCCGGAGCAACTCGCCTTCACAGATGCGCAACCGGTGCTGGAGCGCCGCGGCGGCCGGTACGTCGGGCAGCGGCGGCAGCGCCGGGGCGGGCATCACGGTAGGCGCTGGGTCGGGCGGCGCGTTGCTCCACGGCGGGGGCAAGGCCACGGCCAGCGGCACCAACCGGAGCAGGGCGCTGGTGGGTAGCTCGCGCCGGTTGGTGTCGGCCATCGCCACCAGGGACCCCGACACCCCTAAGTACGCCGCCAGGGGTACTTGTCCGATCCCAAAATGCGCCCGTACGGCGGCTAGTAGTGAGCGAGCGGTGGCGGCGGTCGGGGGCTGACGCATGGGTATCGTGAGGGCTGACCCTGCCCTAACGAAAGTTGCTAAGGGAAACGTGTGAGAAAATGGGGTGTGAGAAAATAAATTTCTCACACCCCATTTTATCAAACTCCGCCTGTAACTTATCGTCTAGTAATACTCTGTGCATGGTTTCAATAATTTAAAACTCAAAGATAATGTACTAAAATAAGCAAAAAGTATGATAATTGTCAATAAAAGGTGATTTTTACTCCTCCGCCTTTTGGTTGGCATTGCCTCTTTTATCAAACAAGTGGGTAAACTCATCAACCGTATTTACCTGCTTAACAAAAGGCAGCTTTTTAATGCTT
>JANPJM010000090.1:0-3770 GCA_031425525.1 Hymenobacteraceae bacterium
AATTTTTGATTTTCGTTTTTTTATTTTCGAGTGGACACCTCCAAAAAACCTCCAAACACAAAACACGAAACTCAAAACTCATAAAAGAAGCTGCGCCAGCACAAAATCGGCGATGAGAATGGCGATTACGGATGCCGTGACGGCTTTCGTGGACGCTGCGCCGACTTCCAGGGCGCCGCCGCGCGTGAAAAAGCCCTGGTACGAGGCAATGGCTGATACCAAAAAGCCGAATACGGTGGCTTTGATCAACGAAAAAAGGATGTTGTAGGGTACGAAATCAATCCGGACGCCTTCCACATACTGGTCGGGCGTCATGGCGCCGCTCGCCGCGCCCGCCCAATAACCGCCGAGGATACCGAGCGTCATGGCCACGACTACCAGCAGCGGAAAAACCAGCACCGCCGCCACGATTCGCGGCAGCACCAGATACGACGCCGAGTTGATGCCCATAACCTCCAAGGCATCGATCTGCTCCGTGACGCGCATGGTACCGAGCGACCCGGCAATCGACGAGCCCACTTTGCCCGCCAGCACGATACTCGTGATGGTGGGCGCCAGTTCCAGAATCGTCATTTCGCGCACCATAAACCCGATGACCGAGTACGGGATGAGCGGGTTAGTGAAATTGTACGCAATCTGCACGCACGTAACCGCGCCGATGAACGTGGACACGATGGAGACGATCACCACCGAATCGATCCCGATGAGAATCATTTCGTCGAGCGTGCGCTGGGCGAGAATCTTGAACGACTCGCGCCGCGTCAGCATCGAGCGCATAAAAAGCAAAAACGCGCCGAAAGTCTTTAGCATAAGTTAGATGAGTAGATGGGCAGATGAGCAGATTTTTTTGATGCGTAGATGAGCAGATGGCAAATCACCATTAGAGTACCTACTCATCTACTCACCTACTTATCTACTCATCTAACTGCCCCCGACCTTTACGGCCAAACGTGTTCAATGGCTGACCCTATGCCCTCCACTTCCGTGCAAAAGTATCTCTTAGTTACGGGCGGCACGCGCGGCATCGGCCGCGCGGTGGCGCACCGCTTCGTGGCCGAAGGCTTCGGCCTGCTCACTTGCGCCCGTTCGGCGGCCGATCTGGCGCGGTTGCACGCCGATCTGACGGCCGAATTTCCCGGCGCCGATGTGCGTACGTTCGTCGCCGACTTCAGCCAACCCGCCCAAACGGCCGCGTTTGGCGCGTGGGTGGCAGACTTGCAAACGGCCGGTATCGTGCCCGACGTGGTGGTGCATAACACCGGCGTTTTCGTGCCGGGCCGCATCCAAGATGAGCCCGAAGGTACCCTTCGGCTCCTGCTCGAAACCAACGTGGCGAGCGTCTACGACCTCACGCGCGCCGTGCTGCCCGCCATGCTGGCGCGCCGCAGCGGTCATTTTTTCACCATCTGCTCAACGGCCAGTATCATGGCCTACCCGGCGGGTGGGTCGTACTGCATCTCCAAATTCGCGCTGTTGGGCTTCACCAAAGTGCTGCGCGAAGAGTTGAAAGCGAGTAACTTACGCGTAACCGCCATCTTGCCGGGCGCCACCCTCACCGATTCGTGGGCCGGCGCCGACCTGCCGCCCGACCGCCTGATGCCGCCCGAAGACGTAGCCGCCGCCGTATGGATGGCGTGGGCCGCCTCGCCGCGCACCGTCGTGGAGGAAGTGCTGCTGCGCCCGCAATTGGGCGATTTGCCGTAGTGCCACGTAACGTAACGTTAGGTAACGCCAAGCTCCTGCTTGGCGCCTGACG
Source organism: Hymenobacteraceae bacterium (assembly GCA_031425525.1). Lineage (GTDB taxonomy): Bacteria > Bacteroidota > Bacteroidia > Cytophagales > Hymenobacteraceae > JANNMJ01. Next base: position 1,757 of record JANPJM010000090.1, read on the forward strand.
CTCGGCGGCGCGCGGCGCCAAGCAGGAGCTTGGCGTTACGTTAAAACCCCCACCACCCAAAAACTTACTCGCCCCCGAAACTGATGCGGCCCGTGTCGAAGGTGCGAAGCGCGCGAGTGGGTGCGTTGCCGTACCACACCCCGTTGGCGGGGCCGTGGAGCGCCATTCCTAATCCTTGGCTCGCACGGACGTGCATCTCGCCGTAGCGGTAGCTATCGACGTAGGCATAGGCGGCATAAAGATTTTCGGCCCGCACGTGGCCCATCCCCGAGGCCGTGCAGATCAGGTCGCGGGTGTGGCCGCGCAGGCGGAGGTCGCCGTACTCGTAGCACCCCATGTAGAGGTAGACACTCGCGAGGTCGAGATCGGTATCGCCGATATTGGTCGAGAACAGGAAGAGCGTATCGAGGCGCGTGGCGGGCGCGGCGGTCGTTACGGGCTCTTCGCCGCGATGCAGGAGTGTGAGGCGGCGTTGCGCGGCCGAATCAGGGATATGCACCACCACCGTCATGGGGCGGGTTTGGTCGCGCACCCAATTGCAGCGGTTGGCGTTGGCAATCACGAGTTTGTAGGCGCCGGGTTCGTCGCTGGGGCGAATGTCGGTGTTGATTTCCGATAAAAGATTGCGCCCCGCCGTGACATCGACTCCGAACGGCTGCTGATCGACGGCCAGCACCACCCGCACGTTATCGAACACTTCGATGGTGGTAAACGGCGGTAGCGGCCGGTGTTCGGTGGCGGTACGTCCCGTGGATTTGAAGCAATCGGGGCGCTCGGCGGGCGGCCCGCACGCCCCCGCGAGCCCCACCAGACCAAGCAACAAAACGGCACCAACCTGGGCGCGCAAACGGTTCAGCACAAACACCCCGCGAAGGTACGGCGCGCGCATAGTGGTGCGGCGGGAAGCCTTCCGGGCGCGATGGCGGTCTAAGGATTCGTAGTTTTGGCCTTCGGAGCGCCGACTTAACGGTCGGTGGCCCGCTGTATGCGTCCGTTGTTGGTTTCTTTTTCGGCTTAATGTCGCTTAATGGCAGTTGAAGTTCAGCACCTGACCAAACGTTACGGCGCGCAGGCGGCCGTCGATGATATTTCGTTTACGGTGCAGCGCGGGCAGGTACTCGGCTTTTTGGGGCCGAACGGCGCCGGCAAGAGTACGACGATGAAAATCGCGACGGGCTTCATACCGCCCACCACCGGCACGGTGCTGCTCGAAGGCCACGACGTGCGCACCGATTCGATGGCCGTGCGGCGGCTCGTGGGGTATTTGCCTGAACACAACCCGCTCTACCTCGATCAATATGTGCCCGAATACCTTGGCTTCATTGCCGGGCTGCACGGGCTGCGCGGCGAGGCCCGCACCCGCCGCGTGAGCGAAATGATCGGGCTGGTGGGCCTTGAACGCGAGTGCCACAAGCAGATCGGGGCGCTCAGTAAAGGCTACCGGCAGCGGGTGGGCCTGGCTCAGGCGCTCGTCCACGACCCCGCCGTGCTGATCCTCGACGAACCCACCACGGGCCTCGACCCGAATCAGATCGTCGAAATCCGGGCGCTCATCAAGCGCATCGGGCAGGATAAAACGGTCATTTTTTCGACCCACATCCTACAGGAAGTTCGCGCCATCTGCGACCGCGTGGTCATCATCAATCGCGGCAAAATCGTGGCCGACGCCGCCGTGTCTGAGCTGAGCCAACACGCGGGCACGGGCATCACGGCCGTCGCCGAGTTTGCCACTCCCCTCGACGCCGCTCGCGCGCTCCGCCGCCTCCCCGGAGTGACGGCCGTGGAGCCCGCCGCTGGCACCGCCGCCACCATCTTCCGCGTGACGGCCGCGCAAGACCCGCGCGCCGCCATCTCGCGCCTCGCCGCCGAGCAGGACTGGGCGCTGGTGGGGCTACGGTTGGAGGAGAACTCGTTGGAGCAGATATTTCAGTCGCTTACTACTTCTGCCACCGAATAAGCCTGTCATTGCGAGGAGGCTTTGCGACGAAAGCAATCTCACATTGTGCTTAGCGCG
>JANPJM010000091.1:0-27872 GCA_031425525.1 Hymenobacteraceae bacterium
TGTAGCGCGGAACTCCGTTCCGCGTCGAGCGGCAGCCCGCAACGGACGCGGAACGGAGTTCCGCGCTACCTTCCACCAATTCCGGCCGCAGACCAGTGCCTGAAAACAACTCCCTCTCCGATGCTCTGGCACTACCTGGCCGTCTTTTTCGGCGCCTTCTTCTTCGACGTCGTCCCGTTCCCGTTTTTCCCGGCCTTCACCATCATGCTGTTGTTGCAGGTGACGTTCGGGCTGGATTTGTGGGCGGTGCTGCTAATCGGCGTCGTAGGCTCGGTGCTGGGGCGGTACGTGCTGACCTTGTACATCCCGTACCTATCGGCGGCTTGGTTCAGCGCCGCTAAGAACGAAGACATCCGGTTTCTGGGCGATAAAATGAAGGCGCATGGCTGGGAAGGCCAGCTAGCCATCCTGGCGTACTCGCTGCTGCCGCTGCCCACCACGCCGCTGTTCGTAGCGGGCGGAATGGCGCGGATCAAGCCGCTGTACAACGTGCCGGCGTTCTTCGTAGGCAAGCTCACCAGCGATGCCGCCGCGCTGTCGATGGGCCGCTACGCCGCGCAGAACGCGGCCAGCATCCGGGCGGGGCTGGTGTCGTGGCAATCGCTGACGGGGCTGGCGGCCAGCCTGCTGCTGTTCGGCGCGCTGCTGTTCATCGACTGGCGCGCGCTGGTGCAGCACAAGCGCCTTGCGCTCCGGTTCAGCATTTTCAAGTAGCTGCGCGGGGCGCTAACGGTTTCGGGCTTGGCAAAGGTGGCGATTTTCACCACTAATGCTGATGCGGAGAACCAATGTTTGATTAACCACAAATGTGTCTGCGGGGTACTGAACCGCCACTTTTGCCAAACCCATGTTACCAGCAGATTTTTATTCTATTTCTACGTTCAAATAATCAAATTCGAGTTTTAAATTTTGTTTTAAAAAGTCAATGTATTTTTTGTCATTGTCGGTAGTCGGATATTGTCCAACAACAATGTGTCTTTTTGGTCTTTTGTCTGTGTCGTTGAGCGAATAAAGTAAAATTTGTCCTAATGCTTCTTTTATACATTCAGAGGCGTAGGACGAGGATTTAACTTCGTAAAATTCAATATAATTTGGTTGAATTAGTTTTATGTCAACGTAATTTTCTTCAAGAATTACATTGTCTTTTCCGTATTTTTCAGAAAGTAATTTTACTAATGCTTCCTGAATTTTATTATGTTTTTGTTCGGCAACATAAGAACGAGTAACTGTTCTTGTTTGTGTTGTTGTATTTCGTCCGTTTGCTGCTCGCCTTGTTGTTCTTTTTTGTCTTTTTCGTGTTACCGAACCGACAATTTCATTTTTATCTTCGTTGTCGCCAAATTGGTCGTAAAGCTGTCGCATAAACGCATACACGTTCAAGTGTGCAGGTTTGTTTAACATCATTACGTTTTGAATTTCAGAAATTGTCGTGTGTCGGTCAGTTTTTAAACTAAAATAGTTTGCTATTTTGAATAAAACGTCACGTTTGTAAATAGGAATAAGCCTTTCGTTAGAATATAAAAAAGCAACTTTCCATTTAAACAAATCTGGCAGAAGTATTTTATCTATTTCAGCAAACTTTCCAATTTCGGAAAGTTGTATGATTTTAATTATGTCATGTTTTGTGTTTTCAAATGCTATTTTTCTATTGTCACCATAACCTTGTAACCAAGAGTATTGACTGTCGTTTTTGTAGTTCTTAGGTCTTTTTATTTGGTCTTTTCGTTCATAAATTCCAAACTTAATAGAAGTCATTCCTTTAATACTTCCCAACATTCTTGTTTTTGTTTCGACCCATTGGCAAAATGTATCCTTGTTTCTAAGTCCAACATATTCTTGCAAAGTCAGATTTTGAACATTTTCAGTTGTCCACCTGTCCAAAAATTCGTCAAGAAGTTCTTTAATTTCGTCTATTGTCATTGTTTATGTGTGTCGTTTTAAATTTGCTGGTAACATCTGTATAAACGCAACTCAAAGGTAAGCAGAGTTGCGTCTATCAATCCTTAGTCCGCAGGCCAGTTGCGTAAACCCGACTGAATCGGGTTTACGCAACTGGCTCTACTATAGGCGGTAGCGCAAACCACGTACGCGGCGCCCACCGGGCACTGCAGGGCCGTGCGCTACACCAGCACATCCACCCGCTTCTTCACCCCCACCCCCGCAAGCTCCTGCACCCCGTTCACCACCACGGTGTACGTCCCGGACTCGAGCGTAATATAATACCGCCCATCCGCATCCGTCACCGCCGAGGCGCCTGCTACGCCTTTTACCGCTACGGTGGCGCCGGCCACGTCCAGCCCGTCGGCATCGGTTACTTCGGCGCCCCTAAACTCAAACGGCGATTTGCCCCTCCCCGATCATCACCACCCGCCTAACCAGCCTCCAGCCGCAGCTTGCTCAACAGCAGCCCGACGATAGCCTCCCCTTCCGGCAGCCCCCGCTGGCGCCACAACTCCACGCCCTGCCGCATCAGCACGAACGACGGCAGCTCCGTGGCCCGGAAGCTGTGCACCACCGCCGGGTGGCTGGCCTCGTTGATCACCAGCACCTTAATGGCATCGCCCAACTGACGCTGAAGCGCCGGCAGCCCGGCAAAAGTGGCCACCGGTGCGTGGTGGGCCACCACCGGAACCCCATCCGGCAGTAAGACCAGCAACGTAGCCGCGTCGGCGGCCGGAACAGCGGCGGGGGTATCAGCAGGCATTGCGGGGGCGTAAGCGGTGAGCAAAAGAAGTACGTGAAGGTACCGGGCGGCGGCGCTCGGCCGAATGACGCTTGCCGGTGCATTCCGTGACATATATCAACCCCTACCGCGCGGCACGCGCCTTCTTCTTCGCTTGCCGCCGGAAGTAGCCGCGCAGCAGAAAATGGTGTTGCAGGGCGTCCATATTCTGGCTGAACCCGGCCGTGCCCGTCTCCACGTGGTGCGCGCTTTGGCGAAGCTGCCGACTGAGCGTCGTATCGGTGAGCAGCGTGTTGAGCGGGCCGCTGGGGGTTTGCACCTGGCGTTTCAGCGTGGCGATGGTCGCCGCCAGCGTATCGGCGGTGCCGGCCAATTGCCGGGCGGCGTGCCCAAGCTGCCCGGTCAGGGCCGTATCGGTGAGCAGATAACCGGCCGCTCCCCGGCCCTGGCGCACCCCGTGGGTGAGGGCTTGCACATCGTGCGAGGCGGCACTGAGGTGGGCCGAAGCGGCGGCGGCATTTTGCAAACTGGTGCGCACGTTAGCGGTCATTTGCTCGTCGTCGAGCAGTTTCCAGAGGGCATTGTCGCCGTTGAGGCGGTGGGTGATCTGGCGCAGGTTTTCGGTGATGCCCACCAGGTTTTTGTTGGAGATGTCGAGGGTACCGAGCATCGCGTCGATGCCCACCGGCGTGCGCGTGGGTAGGATATCACCGGGATTGACGAGCGGCGCGGCGCCGCGCGCGGCCGTCAGGTTGATGATGGTATTGCCCACCAGCCCATCGGTACCGATGACGGCGACGGTGTTGCGCCGGACGAAGGGCCGCACGTCGCGGTTCAAACTCATCGCTACCCGCACGGTGGTGTCGTTGAGGATCTCGATCTCCTTGACCGTGCCGACGGTAATACCGCCCAGCCGCACGTTGTTGCCGGCGAGCAAACCCGACACGTTCCGAAAATCGGCCTGCACCGCCATACTGCGGCTGAACAGATTCTGCTTACGGCCCAGCAGAAACAGCGTGCCGAGCAGGCAAACCAGGCCCGCGACCACGAACAGGCCGAGGCGGATGTTATTACTGGCGGGGCGTTGAGGCATGGGGGAATTACGAATTACGAATTGCTATTTACGAATCGTGAGTTACTAATTCGTAATTTGTAATTCGTAATTAAAAAAAAGCGATCAGGCGAAGAACTCGTGGATTTTGGGGTCGGCACTGCTGCTCAGTTGATCGTAGGTGCCTTCGACGTAACAGCGGCCGTCGAGGAGGACGGCCACGCGGTCGGCGGTGAGGCGCACGCAGTTCATATCGTGCGAGATGATGAGGGCCGAGGTGTGGTGCTTTTGCTGCACCTCGCGGATGAGGTGATCGATCTCGCGGGCCGTCACGGGGTCGAGGCCGGTGGTGGGCTCATCGTAGAGGATGATGTCGGGCCGCAGGATGAGCGTGCGGGCCAGCGCAATGCGCTTGCGCATGCCGCCCGACAGCTCGGCGGGCATCTTGTCGGCGGTGTCGGCGAGGCCCACGTCTTCGAGCGCCTGCCGGACTAGCTCGGTTTCTTCGCTGCGCGAGTGGGCGAGCCACTGGCGGCGCAGCGGGAACAGCAGGTTCTCGCGCACGGTCATCGAATCGTAGAGGGCGTTGCTCTGGAACAGGAAGCCCAGCTTGGCGCGCAGCCGATCCATCGCAGCGTGGTCGAGGGCGGCCACGTTCTGGCCCAGCACCGTGATCTGGCCGCCATCGGCCGGCAGCAAACCGATGATGCACTTGATCAGCACCGATTTGCCGGAGCCCGACTTACCCAGCACCACCACGTTCTCGCCCCGCCGGAGCGTAAGTGAAAAATCCTGCAACACGTGGTTGTCGCCGAACGACTTGCTCACGTTCGCAATCGTGATCACCGCTTCAGCCGCCGCGTTGGCGGCGACAGCGACGGGCGCGGGGCGGTTTAGGGGTTGTTCGGGCAGCATCGGAGGGCGCATCAGACCAGCCCCAGCAACCCCGTAACCTGCACCGCCAGCAGATCAAGCACGAAGATGACCAGCGACGACACCACCACGGCCGAGTTGGCGGCCTGCCCCACGCCTTCGGTTCCCTTGTTGGCGTAATAGCCCTTGTAGCAGCCGATAAGGCCGATGGCGAAGCCAAAGAAGAAGGTTTTGAGTACTGCCGGCAGCACATCGCCGAACGTCAGCCGGCCCAGCAGCGTGTTGGTGAACAGCGCCAGCGTGGTAACGCCTTTCATATTGACGCCGAGGTAGGAAGCGTACAGCGCGATGGCATCGGCCAGCACCGTAAGCACCGGCAGCATCAGCGTAGTGGCAATCACGCGCGTAACTACCAGGTATTTGAACGGGTTGGTACCGGAAACCTCCATCGCATCGATCTGCTCCGAGACGCGCATCGAGCCCAGCTCGGCGCCGATGCTGGAACCGATCTTTCCCGCGAAAATCAGCGCCGTGATGATCGGCCCCACCTCCCGGATGATCGTCAGCCCCACCATCGTCGGAATCCACGATTCGGCCCCGAACTGCGCCATCGTGGGGCGGCTTTGCAGCGTGAGTACGACCCCCATAATGAAGCCCGTGATGCCCACCAGCGGCAGCGACTGGTAGCCCACCGTGTAGCACTGATACAGCAGCTCTTGCACCTCGTAGCGCGGCCGGAACCCCTCGCGGAAGAACCGCCCCGCAAAGCGGGTCATTGCGCCGGTTTCGGCCAGAAGGGGGCTGTTGAACACGATGGTCGAAAGGGCTTGGCGCGGGGCCGAATGGCAGAAAATGGCGCCGCTTGCAGGTGTAACGCCTGCGCGGGAACAGCCCCGCTAACGATTGGTAAAGGACCGACGCCTGGGCAGCCGGGCCTATGACGAAGGTTAGCACCGCGCCTGATTTTTATCATAAGCCCGCCCGGGCGATGGGCGTACTCTTGTGGGCGGGTACCGCTGCCCGCCCTCAACGCTTTCCAACGTGAATGTCAGTCTGCGATTTCTGGGTGCCGCGCACTGCGTCACGGGTTCCAAATACCTGCTCACGCTCGACGAAGCGGCCACCGGGCAGCAGTTGGTCTTGATTGACTGCGGCCTGTTTCAAGGGCTAAAAGAACTGCGCCTCCGCAACCGCGAAGCCCTGCCGCTCACCCCCGCCGACGTGGGTATCGTCATCCTCACGCACGCGCACATCGACCATAGCGGCTACCTGCCCAAGCTGGTGCGCGACGGCTTTCGGGGGCGCATCTTCTGCACCGAACCCACCGCCGACCTTCTCAGCATCATGCTGCTCGATTCGGCCAAGCTCCAGGAAGAAGAAGCCGCTTTCGCCAACAAAAAAGGCTATTCGCGCCACCACCCCGCCGAGCCGCTCTATACCCAGGCCGACGTGCAGCGGATGCTGCCGCTGGTCGAAAGCGTGGCCTACGATGCGCCTTTACCTCTCCTCGACGGCGCGCTGACCCTCACCTTCCGCGAAGCCGGGCACATTCTGGGTTCGGCCAGCGTGGAGCTGGCGATGCAGGGAGCGCACCAGCGCAAGCAACTCGTGTTTTCCGGCGACCTAGGCCGCTACGACAACCCCGTGATGCACGACCCCGCCGCCATCGCGCACGCCGACGTGCTGCTGGTCGAATCGACGTACGGCGACCGCGATGCTCGTCCCGAGGATCCCGAAGCCGAAGTGGCCCGCGTCGTGAACGAGGCGCTGGACCGGGGCGGGGTGCTGCTCGTCGCGGCCTTTGCCGTGGGCCGCACCCAAACGCTGCTCTACTATCTCAAAAAACTCCTGAGCGAAGGCCGCGTGCCCGAAGTGCCGGTGTACGTGGATAGCCCGATGGGTATTCGCGTATCGGATTTGTACCCGCGCCACCCCACCGCGCACCGCCTTGGGCACGGCAACGTGTTCGATTTCCCCCGGATGCGCTTCATCACCGAATCGCGCGATTCGAAGGCGCTGAACGAGGAAACCGGCCCCGCCATCATCATTTCGGCCAGTGGCATGTGTACGGGCGGGCGCATCGTGCACCACCTGTTCCACCGCCTGCCTAAGCCACAGGATACCCTCCTGCTGCTTGGCTACCAGGCCGAGGGTACGCGGGGCCGCCGCTTGCAGAACGGGGAGGAGCAAATCAAGATGTTCGGCCAGTTGGTGCCGGTGCGCTGCCACGTCGAACACCTCGGCGGCCTTTCCGCCCACGCCGACCGGCAGGAGCTGCTGCGCTGGCTAGGCAATTTCGAGCAGACGCCGAAGCGCACGTTCGTCGTGCACGGCGAGCCGGTGGCGGCCGAAGCCCTGGCGCACACGCTCCGGCAGGAAAAAGGCTGGCCCAACGTAACCGTGCCCGACTACCTGGAAACGGCCGTGCTGTTTGCAGGCATCTGATTTCCTGGTAGTGTAATTTTTCGATTGGCTTCTCTCGCTGAGTCCTTGGGGGGAAGCACGGCAAATCGATGCTTCACCCCCTGTCGAGCGCCGAGCGGCCGGCCAGCTGCCTACCCGGCCGAACGCCGGCACGCGTTTCCTGGCATTACCCGTTTTCCATCCACCCTTCCCCCAGCACCCATGTGCTGTTTACCTCTCAAAAGTTAAAATCGGCCTAAGAATGCCCCTTTCAGGCTGCGTAATGGTAACGGCAGCATAGTCTGTGGAGTACGCCTGCTGCAATCCAACCTCTAGCACTTTATTTCTGATGCGTATTTTCATTTTGGGTCTGTGGACTCTCTTTACCGCGCTGGGGGCCAGCGCGCAAACGCCAGCTCTTACCTGGAACACCGACCTGACGGCCGCGCTGCAACGGGCCCAAGCCAGTAATAAGCCGGTGTTAGCCGTCTTTTCCGGCTCCGACTGGTGCAAACCGTGCATCATGCTCAAGCAGGAAGTGCTGGATCAAGCCGAGTTCGCGGAGTACGCCCAAGACCGGTTTGTTCTGGCTAGGTTCGACTTTCCGCGGAACAAGAAAAACAAACTGCCCGCCGACCAACTCAAGCGCAACGAGCAAGCCGCCGCGCAACTGAACAACGAAGGCGTTTTTCCGCTCGTCGTTCTCCTTTCCCCCAGCGGAAAAGTACTGGCAAAAACCGGGTATCGGGCGGGTGGTCCGGCCGCCTACGACTTGCACCTCACGGCGCTCCTCGCCCCTAGATAAACGCCGTGCACAGTTGCCTACCGCTGAGTTATCCTGCCGCGTTGCGCGCTGCCCGGCTGTTGCCGCTGCTGGGCCTTTTGGCCTGTTCGCTTTCGGCGGCAGCTCAACCACCTGCCGGACCTGTCGCCGCTTCCGTGCGCAAGCCCCGCAACTTCACGCGCAGTGCGCAACTGATGGGCTCGCACTTCACGTTTACGGCCGTATCGGCGGATGACTCGTTGGCGTGGCGGGCCGTGCGGGCGGGCATTGCCGAAACCCGGCGCATCGACCGACTCTGCTCCTACTGGGATTCTGCCTCGCAGATCACGCAGGTCAATCGCGCGGCGGGTCTGCAGCCGGTGGTGGTCGATGAGGAGGTATACGACCTGATTGCGCGCACCCTCAGGCTATCGGCACTCAGCGATGGCGCGTTCGATATCACGTTCGCGGGGGGCGAGAAGATCTATCGGTTCGACCGCCAGGAACACCCCGCACTGCCCGATTCGGCTGTGGTGCGGGCCTCGGTGCGGCGCATCGACTACCGCAAGGTCGTCCTCGACCCGGCCACCCACTCGGTGATGTTGGCAGAAAAGGGGATGCGCATGAATCTGGCGGGCATCCTGCAAGGCTACGGCGTGCGGCGGGCCCAAGCCCTGATGCAGCGGATGGGCATCGCGGGAGGCTTGATCAATGGCTCCGGCGACGTATCGTGCTGGGGGCGCCAGGGCGACGGTTCGCTCTGGCGCATCGCCATCGGCGATCCGGCGCGGCCCAAAACCGTTTCCTCGTGGCTGACCGTGACGGATGTCGCCGTCGTGACCGCCGGTAACTACGAGCAGTACTTCACCGTGAAGGGGCAGTATTATGGGCATATCATCAATCCGCACACCGGCTATCCGGCCATCGGGCTGCGCTCGGTCACCATCATCTGTCCCGACGTAGAACTGGCCGACGGCCTCGACGAGGTGGTCTTCGTTAAAGGGCCGGTAGAGGGACTGGCGTTTATCAATCGGCTCCAGAACGTTGATTGCACGCTGATCACGAACGACGGCCGGACGCTCACCTCGAAGGGAATGACGACGAATTACTACTCCGACCAGTCGGCACCGGTCACGCTTCCGGCCAAACCAGGATCTCGATGATACACTTCCGACTTCTCCGCCCAGTTCGGCTGGCGCTCATGGCTACTTTAACCCTGATCGGCGGGGCCTCGTCCGGCTGCGTATCGGTGGCGGCTTATCAGAAAGTGTATCTTAACGATGAGGATATGAAGCTCGCCAACAAGCGCATTGAAACCTACGAGACCAATTTCGAGAGCTACCGCGAAGGTGCGGGCGGCGCCAATGGCGGCAAGGTAGGCGGTGGCTGCGGCTGCAATTAAGTAGCTAGTCATAAGCTTCTAGCTGCAAGCCAGATTATTGGGTGTCAAAAAGTTACGAGGCTCACGTTATCAATTTACTTTTGACGCAATACTTAATCCATATTTCGGTTGATTTTCCTCCGTCCCTTGTCACGCGCTTTCTTCCTGCCGATTTGCCCCCGAACGGTCCTGCTGGTCTTCGTGATAGGCCTGTTACCCGCTGTTGGGTGGGCGCAGGTTACGCCCACGCCCATCCGGATCGACGGCTATGGCGCGCCGGCCAGTCCGCGGGGTCCCGCCACCCCCCGCAACCACGGCGAGACGGAGGTTAACCTGCTAATGAGCTACTATGAGCAGGACGGCAACCGCGGCGCCGTGGAAGGCGGCATCGGTACGCAGTACCTGACCGACTTGACGCCCACCATCATCCTGAACGTGCCGCTCGATTCAGCCACGCGCCTGTCGGCCAATCTGGGGATGGACTATTACGCCTCCGCCTCCACTGATCGCATCGATCAGGTGATGTCGTCGCCGTCCGCGAAGGATACCCGCATCCACGCCGATTTTGGGCTTTCGCGCCAGCTCGCCGATAAGCGCACGATTGTCGGCGCGGGGGCGGGCTTTTCGGCGGAGTACGACTATACCTCCTTCAACGCAGCGGCTTCCTGGGCGCGGGCATCGGCCGACGGCAACCGCGAGCTGAGCGTGGCGGCGCAAGTGTTTTTCGATCAGGCCACCCTGATTCGGCCCATCGAATTGCGCAGTTCGGCGCCCGACCCCAGCGCCGGCGCCAACCAGCGCCAGAGCTACAACCTCAACCTCGTGTATTCGCAGGTCGTCAGCCAACGCCTACAGGTAGCGGTAAGTACTGAGCTGGTGGCCCAGCGCGGGCTGCTGAGTACGCCGTTTCACCGCGTGTATTTCCACGAAACCGGCGGAGCCTTTGGTACCGCCCGCACCGAGCGCCTCCCGCGTCAGCGGTACAAATACCCCGTTGGGCTGCGGCTCACGTATTACGCCACCGATCTGGTACAAGTACGCGGCTTCTACCGCTTCTACAACGACAACTTCGGCATTCGCGCCCACACATTCGAGTTGGAGACACCGCTCAAGATGACGCCGTTTTTCGTACTCTATCCGTTTTATCGCTACCACGTTCAGACGGCATCTACCTATTTTGCGCCCTATTTGGAACACGCAATCGCCGATGCCTACTACACGTCCGACTACGACTTGGCGGCCTTCTCGGCCAATAAGCTGGGCCTGGGGTTGCGGTACTCGCCCCTCTACGGGTTGAGCCGGTTTAAGACGCCTTTCGGCGGACGGGTGGCCAAGTTCAAGGCGCTTGACCTGCGCTACGCCTACTACCGCCAGAGCACCGGACTTACGGCGATGATTTTCAGCGCGGACTTGTCGTTCACGATGCCCTAGGTCAGGGCGGCCGCTGGAGTTGGATTACGATCAGTTACGTCTTTTTAGCGCGGCGCCGGACGGGTTTGCAATGCTTCGGAAAAATGCTGCGTGGCCAGCGCCTACTGCTGCATCAGGTGATCGAGCTTTTCGTGGATGATGCGCAGCTCCAGCTCGGCTTTCAGGTTGATCATATAGTCTTTCTTGGCCCGTTCCCGGTCTTTTTCCTCTTGGCGGTTCTGGCTCATCATGATGACCGGCGCCTGCAAAGCGGCCAGGCAGGAAAGCACCAGGTTGAGGAGGATGAACGGGTAAGGGTCGAAGCCTGATTGCCGCAACAGCGCAACGTTGACGAAAATCCAGGTGATGATTACGCCGAAAAAAAACAAGATGAACGTCCAGCTACCGCCGAAAACGGCGATGCGGTCGGCCCAGCGCTGCCCCAACGTCAGGGGTTCTTCGCGGTCTTCCACCTTATCGGTGAGGGTGCGATGCTCCTGCACGTTGCTGAGGACGGTTTCTTCCAGCTCCGACAACTCCTTCACCTCCCGAATCAGGAAGTTTTCGAGGTAGCGGCGGCGGTAATCGTTGAGTTCCGAAGCGGCCAGCCAGCCTTCCCGTCCAAACTGCGGGTGGTCTTGCTGAATGAGCGCCAGAATAGGTTGGCGCACGAGCTGCCCGCTGATTTTTTCACTTTCCGGAAAGGTCAGCCCGGAACAGTCGCTGATGAAAGTAGTCATAGGCGAGAAATGGAGCGGAATAGCGCCGAAATTCGGGGAAGGTAAAGCTAAACCCTCGGCGCCGCCCCACCAACGCGGCGGTAGTTGCGGGCGCGCGGCTGGTTTCGGCAACTCCGTTTGTTTGCGCGGTAGTTTTGCGCCCACGCTATATGGTCATTCACGATGCGGCATCGCCGGCTGCTTTTGGAGCTACCCGGGCCGCCCGGCGCCACCACTAGGGGCACCGGGTGCGTGTCGTGCGGCGGCCCCGGCGCCTTGTCTGTGCTGTTTGGCAGACGACCTCAGCCCGGCGCGAAAGCGCTGCCGAGGCACCTTCGCGCCGCAACCCTGGCGGCTCGGCTGGAGCCCGCACCCCGCGCGGTGTTTTCCTTTTTTTAGTTCTCGATTCAGCACTATCTTCGATGCGTCACTGGCTGTTGGTTCTGTTCTGGCTCGGCACCGCCCTCGGGGGGCGCGCGCAAGCCTGGCAACGCGATCCGGTGCTGAGTGCCTTGCGCCTCAACAAGCTGGAACCCGATTCAGCGGGGTTTATGTGGGCCGCCACCGACCGCAGTGTGTACCGCTACGACGGCTACCAGGCCGTGCCGCTCAATGACTTGATCCGCGAGGGGCTACGCCTACCATCCGGCACGGTAAAGACACTGGTATTCGCCGGCGGACACCTCTGGATCGGCACTGAATCAGGCTTGTATGCCTATGCGGCAGGGCAACTGCTGGCCGTACCCCTACCGCCAAACGCGGGGGGGCAAAGCGTGGAGGTACTGTGCCTGCATCCGCAGACGGGGCGACTTTGGGTCAGCTACGGCACCGCGGCATCGGTGGTGGCGGTGCTGAACCCGCGCTGGCCAACGGAGGGCTTGGTAGCGCCGGTAGCCCGGGGCAAAGGGGCCGTGTTTGGCTTGCTCGACGCCCCGGCGGGCGGCATCTGGGCGGTGCGGTCGGAGGTGCAGGAAACGTGGCTGCTCGATGCCCGTTGCCGCGTTCGGCGGCGGCTAAAAGGGCATTTCAATTGGGCCAGACAGGGTACCAGTGGCCCGGCGTATCAATTCTCGACGACGCCGGACCTCGTCGTGCCCGGCTCCGGTGGGCGGTGGCTCGCCGACCGCAACGCCCTCTATGAAGTCGGGCCGGACGGCTACCGGCGGGTAGCGCAGCGGTGGGCGCAGAGCAATATTTCACGCGGCATCATGCAACTCGACAGTACGTGGTACTGGTGGCGTAACGGCGGTTTTACGCAAGCCCCTGAACTACATGATGGCCGCCACCATACCCTCGTAAAACTGACGTGGCGGGCCGGCCGGCCGCCCAAACTGACCCTCAGCCCCCTGCCGCCCCTGGCATTTGCGGGCGAGTACCGCTTGCAAGTGGGCGCGGCGGGCAGCGGCCTGCTCTGGGCATTTGCCGCCGGACAGCAGCAAGGCTGCTACAAACGGCGAATCGACCGCGCCCGAATACAGACACTGCCGGTGGTGGGCGGCAAGCTCCTGAGCACCCGCGCCCTTACGCGCCTACCCGACGGGCAGCTATTGGTGGGATCGTACGCTGGCTCGTTCGTGCAGGCCCCCGACTCGCCGACGGCGCCCTTGCGGCCCTTAAAGGAGGTGACCGACGTGGTGCGGGCAGCGCTCACCACCCGGCGCGGCGACGTGGTGCTGGCCACCGAAACCGGTAGTCTTCCGGCGTTCCGAACGCTCGATCCCCGGACTCTCGCCTCGGTGCCGTACCACGGGCGGTCGGCGCAATCGGCCACCGACCTCACGGCGTGCTGCCTCCTCGAAGACCAGCGCGGGCAGGTCTGGGGGGGCACCAGTAGCGGGCTGGTGCTGCTCGACCCCCAACGCCGTGAGCTGGTGCGTTACCACGACGCCGATACCACTTTCGCGTTGCACACGCGGCGCGTGGAGGCGCTCATCGAAGCGCCCGCCGGGGTGTTGTGGGTGGGCACCAACGACGGCCTGTACCGCCTCCACGTAGCCACCGGCCGGCTCACGCGCTACGGCCCCGACGAGGGCGGCGCGCGGCGCGTGCCCACGGTGTCCATTCAGTGCCTCTGGGCACCCCACCCCGACAGCCTGTGGGTGGGCACCATCGACCAGGGCCTGCTGCTGGTAAACCCGCGCCGGGGAGTAATGCGACAAGTATCGACCAGCCAGGGCTTACCCAACGAGGCGGTAGCGTCGATCCTGCCCGCCCCCCAACCCGGCATTCTCTGGATCGGCACCTACGCCGGGCTGGTGCGCTACCAAACGCGCACCGGCCAACTGACGGTCCTGGGCGAGGCCGACGGCCTGGCAGCAAACGAGCTCAACAAGGGTTCCGCCTACCGCGACCCCCGCACGGGGCTGCTCTACTTCGGCGGCGTGGGCGGGGTGAGTAAGCTCGATCCCAGGCAGCGCTTCGCGAATCCCAGCCGGCCGCGCCTGCTGATGACGCGCATCGCGCAGCACGACGCCGCGCGCGACTCTGTTTTTTTCGATTGGCTCCCGGAGCGCTTCCTGCGTAAGGGCTTGCAGCTGGCGCCGCGCGATTTGTTCGTGGAATTAGAGTTTGCCCTGGCCGATTACGACGTTCCTAAACTTGCCCGCTTTTCGTCCCGGTTGGTGGGGGGAGGAGAACGGCAGTTTCGGCCGTTAGGCCCCACCAACGAGCTCCATCTGCAAAACTTGCCCGCCGGCAACTATACCATCGAGGTGCGCGGCGAGACGGGGCGCGGCGTGGCAGCGGCGAATGTCCTGCGTATTCCGCTGGTGGTGAAAGACGTTTGGTGGCGCCAGCCCTGGGTCGGGGGCGTGGCGCTTTGCTTACTTGGCGCCGCGTTTTATCTCCGCCAACGCCAGCGCGATGCCCGCCGCGCCCACGACCAGCAACTGCGCGCCAGCATCGCGGCCGATTTGCACGACGAAGTCGGGGCACTGCTCACCGGGGTGACCATGCAAGCCGAACTGCTGCAAGCCCTGGAAGCCCCCACCTCCGTTCGGCTCAACGACCTGATTACCGACAGCCGGGCCGCCTCGGCAGTGGTGCGCGACATCATTTGGAGCATCGATACCGGGGTCGATACCCTCGAAGCCCTCAGCGACCGCATCCGCGACTACCTCGGACAGATTTCCCGTGGCACCGGCTGGACTTTTTCGTTTGCTGGGCCAGCCGTTTTCACGCCGGGGGCGTTGCGCCCGGCGGTGCGCCAACACGTCTATCTGATCTTCAAAGAGGCCGTCACCAATGCCATCAAGCACAGCCACCACGGCAGCCATCTGCACGTCGTCCTGAACGAAACCTCCACCGAACTCCGGCTCTCGATTACCGATAATGGCACCCCGTCGCCCGTTCCGCGCGGCCGGGCGGGGCAGGGCACCCGCAATATGGAAAAACGGGCCACCCTCTTAGCTGGTACGCTAGCCGCTGGCTATGAGCCGGCAACTGGCTGGGTGGTACACCTGCGGGTGCCGCAACCCTACGCGCAGTAGCGGGCCGCGCGGCCTACAACGTCCCGCGCGCAGCTTTTCCCAACAGCTCGCCCCGGCTCCGAACCTGGAGCTTTTCGTACAACCGCCGCACGTAGGTATGCACCGTATCGGGCGAGAGGCCCAACCGCGCGGCGACCATCTTCTCGCTCAGGCCATCGACCAACGCTTCGAGTACTTGCCGTTCGCGCTCGGAAAGTAAGTCGGGCGCTTTACTCGGTGCCGGCGTGAAGTGCGCCAGCATCTTGCGCGCCACGGAGGGGCCGATGGCGGCCCCGCCGCGCGCCACGTCCAACACGGCCTGCTTGTAGTCGGCCAGGGGAGTCAGGTTTTTGACGATGTACCCACTGGCGCCGGCGCGCAGGGCCTGGTAAATGCGGTCGGCATCGTCGTGCATCGTCTGGATGATGATGTCGGTCGCGGGGAGACGTTTTTTCAGCATCGGCAATGCCTCCAGGCCGCTCATCCCCGGCAGGTTGATGTCGAGCAGCAGAATCTGCGGCGGCAGGGACACTTCTTCCAGCTCCACCAACAGCTCTTCCACCGACGCTACGGCCGCCACGCACGTAAACTCCGGCTGATGACTCAGGTACTGGTAAAGCAGCGTCCGCAAACGGGTGTCATCTTCCACCAGGGCCAGGCGGACGGGGCCGGAAAGCGGTAAGAGCGGGAGCGTATCGGTCCCAGGGTTTATGTCCATCACAGGGAGGCAGGTTTAACAGAGAGTCAGCTGTAGCTAATTCAACCACAAAGGACGGAAACCACACCCACTAATTCCACCCCGGACGTGTCACCTGATTAGGTGACACGCGCTGTTTGCATCACGCGGCACGGGTATAGTCCTTTGTACCGTCAAAGCGCCTACACTGCTTTCCCGGATTCATCTGATTGCCGAAAAGCCCGCATTTACAAGCAGCGAAAACACCCGTTCACCTGGCAATCTGGCTTGTTTGCCGAACTGTTGAATCAAGTCGCCGCTAGATAGCTCCGGCACCTTTCCTTCCGATTCCGGCATCGCCCACGCAATCACTCCTCGTCAGACAACCGTCCTTTCTGCTGTCCGTGCGCTATGTCCCATTTATCCGCCTCTCCCTTCCATCCGCAGACGGGACGGTTGCTGCCCGTTTACCGCGATGCGTACCTGGTAGGTGATTTGGCCACCTCCTCCGCGCAGGCCGTGAACACCTATCTACGAACGCACCCCGAGGAAGCCGCCGTAGCTGCCCAGCAGTGGCAAGCGCTGCAAGCCGCCGGTGAGGTGCCGGCCGCTGCCCCCTTGCCTTGGGCCGAACCAAGGGCGGCGGCAGTGGGGGCAGCACCCCGGCGCTGGCGCTTGCCCGCTCTGCGGCTGTTTGGGCTGATCGTAGGGACCGGGTTATTGGGCCTGACGGCTTACGGCCTGACCTTGGTCAGGCAGCAGCAGCATATGAATGAGGCCGGCCCCGTGTTTCAGCGCACCGAGCAACACATGGAAACGGCCTCGGTGACTGGCTCCCGAGCGCAGCTATCGGCCGTACAGTAACTCACCCCGTTTTTACCGTCCGGACCCGCGTAGGCTCCTGACTTGTCGTTTGTTTTTTCCCCTCCCCCCTTTTTTTTTCTTTATGGCTTACAGCCAGGATAATTCCGCCGGAATGGTCATTCAGCAAATCCTGAATGACCTCCCCACTCTGCTTGCCGTCGCCGTCGTCGATACGACTTCCGGGATGGCGCTCGCCAGTCATTCCAACTCTGCCGGCCTCAACCCCGAAACGGCCGCCGCCTACAACGCGGAGGTCGTCAAGCAGAAGATGAAGGCCATGACTGCGCTCAAGCTCAAAAACGAAGTGATCGACGACATCCTCATCACCCTCACCACCCAAACGCACATCATCAAGCTCGTCGACGGGGGCAAAAAATTCATTTATCTGGCCGTCAACTTGCGCGAAACCAACCTGGCCATTGCCCGGGACGTGGCGCGCACGGCCGCCGAACTGCTCGATTAGTCGGCGCACGGTACCTCCGCGAAAACGCCCAACCGCCCCAGCAGCCCGTCCGGACTACGCGTCCAGACGGGCTGTTTTGGTATTCCGGCAGGGCGTAGCGGCTGTTTGCGTTAAGTCCGGCGCAGCCGTCTGATCGCTCCCAGCGGCCTGACGGCGCGCGCGCGCGATGCGTACGAGCAGCCAGCGCAACGCTCGTCAGACCGCCAGGAGCAATCAGACGAGACCGCTGAGATAGCCCCCGAACCCGCAGTTGCCGCCGCGCGCGTGTCACCTGATTAGGTGACACGCTCTTTTTGCGTAACGCGACACGAGTATATTCTTTTGTACCGTCAAAGCGCCTAACCTGCTTTCCCGGATTAACTGATCGCCCAAAAGCCCGCATCCCTATACACCGGTCGAAAACACTCGTTCACCGGGTAATCTACCTTGTTTGTCGAATAGCAGCATCCCTTTAGGGGCAATTTAGGGGCGCTTTCGATACCTTTGCTTCAACAAAACGCCGCTCTAGCCCCGTTTTAGCCGCCACCCCCGGAACACTCGCCGCTTCAGCCAGAAAGCCCCAGTTTCCGCATTTCCACTGAATTCCTGGACAAATTCAACGCGTGCCACCTTTTCGGGTGGCCCTGCTCGACGCGCTTACCTTTTTCTTCCTTTTTCAGCCCGTTTGGGCCTTTTTCAACCTTGAGACTATCTTTTACTTCACTTGCCTGCGCTACCGCCCTGCTAGGCATCGGGCTTGGCGGTTGCACCAAGTCAGACACCCCGCCCGCCCCCACCAAACCGGTGGTCATTCTGAGTGCGTCGATCCCGACGCAAACGCTCACGGCGGGTAACACTTACCTGCTGAAGGGGTTTGTGTACGTAGATGCCGGCGCAACGCTCACCATCGAGCCGGGCACCGTGATCAAAGGCGACCGGACAAGCAGCGGGACGCTGATCATCCGGCAAGGCGGCAAGCTGTTGGCCAACGGCACCGCCGAGAAGCCCATCGTCTTCACCTCGAATTTTGCGCCCGGCAAACGCAACGTCGGCGACTGGGGCGGGGTCATCGTGTGCGGCAAAGCCCCGGTCAATCAACCCGGCGGCGTGGGCCAGGTAGAAGGTGGCCCTATCGCGGCGTACGGCGGCACTGATGCCGCCGACAACTCCGGCTCTTTGCAGTACGTGCGGATCGAATACGGCGGCATCGCGCTGCTCGCCAACAACGAGATCAACGGCCTGACCATCGCCGGGGTGGGCGCGGGCACCACCATCAGCCACGTGCAGGTGTCGTTCTGCGGCGACGACGCCTTCGAGTGGTTCGGGGGCACCGTGAACTGCAGCTACCTCGTCGCCCATCGGGGGGTCGATGATATGTTCGACACCGACTACGGCTACTCCGGTCAGGTGCAGTTTGCGCTGGGGATTGCCGACCCCAACAACTCCGACCAGATAGGCGCGTCCAACGGCTTCGAGTCGGACAATGACGCCACTGGAACCTCCAACACGCCCCAAACCCGCGCGCAGTTTGCCAACGTGACCCTGCTCGGGCCGTTGGCGACGCTGACGACGGAGGTCGGGCCCTTCGGCAACACCCTCACCAACGGCGCCCTGTTGCGGCGCAACACGGCCCAGAGTGTATATAACACCGTGTTGGCGGGCTGGCCCAAGGGGCTGACGCTGAGCGGAGCCGCATCGGAAGCCAACTACACGGCCAACGTGCTGCAATTGCAGGGCCTTGCGGTGGCGGGCACCCCGGCCGGCCAAGTCGTGAACGTGACCACCACGACCGGCTTCGACCTGGTATCGCCCTTCCTGGCCCCTTCCCAGGCCAACCAGGTATCGCCGGAGAACACCGACCTCGGCCTCGGGGCGGCGGCTTTTTCGCTGGCCGCGCCCAATCCGGTGCCCACTGCGGGTTCGCCTTTACTCGATGCCGGCAAGGTAGCGCCGTTGCCCACCGGGTTTCAGGCGGCGCCGTTCCGGGGGGCTTTCGGCACCGCCAACTGGCTGGCCGGCTGGGCCAACTTCGATCCGCAAAACACGCCTTACTAGGGCATCTACCCAAGCGGCCGGGCCGCCGAGGTGACAGTACCTCGCTACTCGCTACTCGCTACTCGCTACTCGCTACTTCCGCTTCCGATCCTTCCCTTCCCTGTTTTTGGCGTCTCCGCTTATGCCCGCTCTCTCTACTAAAATTCTTTTGCTTGCGGCGTTACTGGGCCGAACGGCTTCCGCTGGGTTTGCTCAGGTAGCACCTGGCCGGGCGGCCACCTCGCCGGTACAAACCTTAGCGGGCGTTGTCCTCGACGACCAGAACCAGCCCGTGGTTGGCGCCGCCGTTTCGCTGAGCGGCACGGTGTACACCACCAGCACCGACCGCAAAGGGCAGTTCGCGCTAAAAGCCTCGTTCAACTGGCCGGCCAACGTCGTCATTACGCACGAGGGGTTTGTGTCGCAGGATCTGCCCATCGAGCAGGCCGAAGCCGCCATTACCGTCGAGTTGGAACGCGCGCTCTACGACGTGGGCCAAACCACGTGGGCGGCCTCACGGCGGGAGGAAAACACCTTCAAGGTGCCCATCACACTGGACCATCTGACCGCCGACCGCCTGGCACGTGAGGTAGCGACGGATGCCGTCTTCGGGGCGCTGGGGCGCTTGCGCGGCGTGGACGTCACGGCCAACAGCCTGCTCAGTAGCTCCATCTCGACGCGCGGGTTCAACTCGACCCAAACGTACCGATTCGTGCAACTGACGGACAACGCCGATCTGCAACTGCCGTCGCTGGGGGTGAACGTCGGGAACGTGTTCGGCGCCGCGCCGCTCGACATCGAAACGTTGGACTTGATTCACGGCTCGGCTTCGACGTTCTACGGCGTCAATGCCTTCAACGGGGTGCTGGTGACCACCACCAAAGACCCGTTCCAGACCCCTGGCCTGAGCGTGGCGCTGCGCGGCGGCTCGCGCACGTTGCAGGATGCGCAGGTGCGGTATGCGATGCGGTTCAACTCGCGCTTTGCGGCCAAACTGAACGTCAGCTATTTCTCGGCTAAAGATTTTACGGCGACCAACGAAGACGCACAGCAGGCGGCCATCGAGCCAAACAACAACCTGCGGGGCGATTTGCGCGGCTACAATGCCATCAACCGTTACGGCGATGTAGGGTACACCTACGGCCTGGATGGGGGCGCCCTCAACGGCCAGCGGGTGTTCATGCCCGGCTGGACGGAGCAGCAAACCGTGGGGGCTGACAGCAAGGCGCTGAACATCCGCGTGAACCCGAGTCTTTCGTACCTCCTCACGCCCGACCTGCGGGCCACGTACGAGTACCGGTACAGCCGCGTGGCGGGCACGTTGCAAACGACGGATCGTTTCCGCCTCGACGATGTCGATATGCACCTCCACCGGTTCGAGTTGCGCAGCACCCGCTGGGCGATTCGGGCGTTTCAAACCCGCGAAAGCGGCAAGGGCATCTACAGTATGACCCAGCTGGGCGCGGCCCTCCAAAACCAACTCGACCCCCGTACCAACGGCCAACTTACGTACGCGCAAAACTACTTTACCCAGTATCAGCAAGGGTACAATGCGTGGCTCGTCACGCACCCCGGTGATAATGGGGGGGCCGCCGCCGCTGCGGCCGCTGGTGCCGCCGATGTGCAGCTCAACGGCGATTCGGAAGCGTTCACCAAACTCCACGATGCCTCCGAAGACACCCCGCAACGGGCGGGCGGCACGCGCCAGCCGTTGCGGAGCAACCTGGCCGATATCAGCGGCCAGTATGACTTTGCTTTGCGGTGGTTCAACCTGCAGGTCGGGGGTAGCTACCGCCGCACGAAGCTGGTTTCGGACGGATCGCTGTTCGCCAACGCCGAGGGTACCGAAAACACCACCAACTACCAATACGGCGGCTACGCCGAAGCCTCCAAAACCCTGGCTGATCGTCGGTTGCGGCTGACGGCCGCCGCGCGGTACGATGGTTTCCAGAACTTCGGCGCCGCCGTGTCGCCGCGTCTGGCGGGTATATTTCTACTGGGGGCCGAGCGTAACCACGCCGTGCGGGCCAGCTTTGGCCAGTCGTTCGCCGCGCCTACCCAACCGCAGCAGTTTATCCGGCAAGCGG
Organism: Hymenobacteraceae bacterium; assembly: GCA_031425525.1. GTDB lineage: Bacteria > Bacteroidota > Bacteroidia > Cytophagales > Hymenobacteraceae > JANNMJ01. The sequence goes on from JANPJM010000091.1 coordinate 20,854, forward strand.
CCGGCGACCGCCTCATTTTGGGGAACATCACCAACGGTTTCTCGGGCTACTCGCTGCGCGCCCTCAAAGCCGGGGCTGATATCGTCGCCGAACAAGTTAGCTACGACAAACTGCGGCTCGAAAAGACCCAGACCGTGGAAGTTGGCTACCGCACGCTGCTCGGCAAACGGCTATTGCTCGATCTGACGGGTTTTGAAACCGAGTCGGAAAACCTGGTTGCCCAGGCGCTGCTCGTAGCGAATGAAGATGGCAGCCGCCCGAAACCGGCCGACCTAGCCACCGTTGGGCAGCCCGGCACCACCGCGCGGGTCGTGCAAACGTGGTATAATGCCGACCGCAAGGTTGATTTATACGGTGCGACCGTCGAAATGCGGTGGTTTGCGTCGGCGGAGTTGTCGCTGTGGGCCAACTATGCCTATATGACCCTCGGAGGTACGGAAGGCAGCGCGGAGCGCAACCTGGCCTTGCGGCAATTCAGCACCCCCACCAACAAGGTCAACGTGGGCCTTACGGGCACTGCCGGCGCGTTGCGCTACGACGTAGCCGTGCGCTGGATCGAAGGCTTTGAATCGATCACACCGTTTGCGGAAGCCCAGTTGCCCGAGCGCACGCTCATCGACGTCCAACTGGAGTACGTGCTAGGTAAAACCGGCCTACGCCTGAATGGCGGCGCCACCAACCTCGCCGATGTAATCAACGTGTCCGTGGCCGGTGCCCCCTCCTTCGGGCGGCAATTGTTCGCGGGTTTGCGGTATGACTTTGCACGGTAAATCCCGCTGACCCCTGACCCGGTCTTCGTTCTTTCACCACCTGTTTTTCCCCCATCCACGTCTTATGCGCCCTCTTTTCACCCTTAATCTGGCGCTTGCGCTCACGTTTTGCGGGGCTCAGGTTCTCGCGCAAAGTATCCCCCTCGCGAAGGACGACAGCACAGCAGGTGCGCCGCGTAAGGCAGACCTCCCGGCGCCGGAATCAACCGAGATGACCGTCCTGATGGGCGCCATTCAGGATGCCACGGGGGCGCCGCTTGCCGGCGCTACCGCCGTGATTGAGGGCACCACGTGGATGACCGTTACGAACGGGGATGGCAGTTTTTCGCTGCCTGCCAAAATCCCCGCTAGCGCTACCAGCGTCAAAGTGAAGTGCAGCTACCTGGGCCTGGCCGATCAGACGGTGGTCGTGCCGGTCAATTCGAGGGATACGGTCATCAAAATGGCTCCTAACCCCACCGATACCCGCCGCGCGGGCCGTGCCCGCGATTTGTAAAATTCCGGGGGCGAGGTTCTCGGGGTACGGCCGTCCGCCTTTTCTGCCGAACGGCCGCCCTTTCGGGGCCGTCCCAATCTGCCCGGTGGCGGCCTGTTTGGGGCCGCTGCGCAGATTCTGCGCTGGTTACCTGCATAACCGAACGGTAAAAACGCGCCCCGCGCGGTGGTGTTTGTTCCCGTCCGGCGACCCCCGAACCCGCCGCCGCCATTCCTGACGAGGCCGGATCGAGGCGGTGCAGTCGGCGGCTTCCCGTGAGCGCTGCCCCACCCCTTTGTAGGGTTAATTTTTTTGCAACGTCTTAACCCTACACCTGATTGTAGGGTTAAGACGTTCAGAAATTTTTAACCCTACACCTTTGCCCCCTTCGCCAATGCCGCGCCGCGCCCGTTTGCCGTCGGCTTCTACTGTATTTGCGGCCGTGCGCGGCCACTTTGGCCTTACCCAGCCGGCGCTGGCTGCTTACCTGGGCCTTACCGGCGCGGAGGTGGCCCATTTGGAAAGCGGGCGGCGGGCGCTCACCCCCGCCGTGGCCGAAGCGCTGGTGGCGCACCTGCCGCCGCCCACCGCCGCTCCTGCGCCGGTTCAGCCGCCGGTACCGCCGCCCCGCCCCGCCGACCTGGCGGGGCCCGCCCGCCCGCCGCTCGAAGCCCGCCTCGACTACTGCCGCCACCACGCCCGCCGCTTGCGCCGCGCCTTGCGCCCCCTCGAAGCCCAGGCGGCTTTTGCCGCCCACTGGCGGGCGGCCCTGCCCGCCCTGTTGGCCGCGCTGCCGCCCGCGCCCGACCCTGCGGCGCCCGCGCCCGACCCTGCGGCGCCCGGCGGCTGGCCGACCTACGTGGCGTGGTTCCGGCGCCGCTGGCTGGCCACGCGCCCCACCGCCCTACCGCCCGATGCCAGCGCTCGTCACCACCTGCTGCGTCTGCAAGCCGAAGGGCTCGAAACCGAAGCAGCCGCGCTGGCCGCGCTGCTGGCGGAGGGCCCGCCGAACGGCACTTGAATGTGGTTAGGGCTTACGCAAAACGTGACGCGAAACTCTGTTCTGCGTCACGCGGCATCATCCAACGAACGCGGAACGGAGTTCCGCGCTACCTCCCCTGCGCAAGTCCTGATTTTTTTTATCGCAGTTTTCGCTTGCCACACAATATCTGCGGCGCGCGCGCCGTTTGGGGAGGGCGACCGGCGCGACCGCGACCGGGTGCTTTTTTTTCCACCCCCAAATTTTTAGTTGTATGACGTCTAACGTGAATCTGCTGCGCACTCGCGTCGAGTGCCTCATCGTCAAAGCCAGTCTCGAAGGAGAGCTGGACGGCTACCAAAACCGCGACCAGAACCTGGCCTACCAAGACCGTCGCGACGACCGCACGGATGCCACCGTGACGACCAGCCTCGCCACTGCCACCGGCCGGGTAACGTACCTCAACGAGCAGCTCGCGCGCCCCGGTCTCGGCGCCGACGACCGCACCCGCTACGAAGATCAGCTCCTGACGGCCACCTACCAGCAGGCGCGCCTGACCCGCCGGGCGGCGGCGGCCGAGGGCGGCCCGGCGGCCTTTCTGGCCGAAGTGGATGCCGATCAGATCGATGCCCAGGTAGCCATCCTCACGGCCGCCATCGCCGCCGTGCAGGCCCGCCACGATGCGTTGCCCGCCTAACGCGTGACACTGGGCGCCCGGCACGCCGCCGTCGAACGCCCCGCAGCCACCTGGCTGCGGGGCGTTTGGCTTTTGTAAGCACTCGCCGCTTTCAGGCGGCCGGAAACGGCCGCCCCTGGTTGGCAGAGGCGTCATCGGGCTTCCATCCGGTAAATCTTCCTCGCTTTACCGGCTCCGCAGCACGGCCTTGTACCCTTCCACCCAGCCCACGCCCACCAGCGCGGCCAGCGCACACCACGCCAGCGCGCTCGCCGAAACGGGTGCAAACCCAAACAGCCGTTGCGCGGCGGGCACGAAAAGCGTTGTCAGCAGCAGCGCGAAGGTGAGGCCGAGCATCAGCCACAGCACCCGGTTCGGTACGCGCAGGGTGCGCCAGACGGCTTGCGTAAACGAGCGATTGGCGAGCGTCAGGAAAATGTTGCTCAGCACCAGTGTCGCAAATACCAGCGTGCGGACTACCAGCGCGGGTTCGCCCTGCTGCATCGCCGCGTAGTACACGCCCAGCACGGCCCCCGTGATGCCCAACCCCTGCGCGATACTGCGGCCCAGCTCGGCGCCGGCCAGGAAAGTGGCCGTCAGCGGCCGGGGCGGTTGCTGCATCTGGTCTGCTTCGGCGGGTTCATTCTCGAAGGCGATGGAGCAGGTCGGCCCCATCACCAACTCCAGAAAGATGATGTGAATCGGGCTGAAGAGGTTCGCCCACTTCCAATTGGCCAGCAGCGGCACGGCCACCGTGAGGATGATCGGGATGTGAATCGAGACGATGTAAAACACCGCCTTCTTGAAGTTCTGGTAAATCCGCCGGCCCTGCGCGATGGCTTCGACCATGCTGCTCAGGTCGTCGTGGACGAGCACGAGCGAGGCGGCCTGCCGCGCCACTTCCGTGCCGCGCCGACCCATGGCCACGCCGATGTGGGCGGCTTTCAGCGCCGGGCCGTCGTTGACGCCGTCGCCCGTCATGGCCACTACTTCGCCGTTGGCTTTCAGAGCTTCCACCACCCGCAACTTGGCTTCGGGGAACATCCGCGCGAACACGGCCGTGTCGGCGGCGCGCTGCCGGAGCATCGGCTCGGCCATTGCCATTACCTCCTGGCCGGTCAGTAGCGTATCGGCGCCCGGCAAACCCACCTGCTGGGCAATGGCCTGGGCGGTTTCGGCATAGTCGCCGGTAATCATCTTCACGCGGATGCCGGCGGCCGTGAAAGCGTCGATGACGGCGCCCGCGTTGGGTTTGGGCGGATTTTCGAGCGCGATCAGCCCCAGCAACTCCCACGCGAAGTCGTCCTGGCCGGCCGGAAAAGGGGCCGATGCGCCCGTGCCGCGCGCCACGCCCAGCACCCGCAAGCCTTCCGCCGATAGCTGCTTCGTGACCGCGCGTAGCCGCTCGGCCAGGGCCGGTTCGGGACGGCACACGGCCAGAATATGCTCCACGGCACCCTTGCCGGCCACCAGAATTTCACCGGTTGGCGCCTGCCGGACGTGGGTCATCATCGGTGGCGTCCCGGCCAGCGGGTACTCGTGGATCATCGGGGGCGGCGCGGCGGCCCCGGCCGGATCAGCGGCGACGAAGGCCGCGACGATGGCCTTCTCCATCGGGTCGAAGGGGTCGGTCTCGCTCGCCCAGCGGGCGTAGGCCAGCACCGTAGCGGCCGTGGCCGATAGCGTAGCCGCCGCCGCGCCGGCTGTGGGGTCGGGCAGCAGCACGAGCGCATCAGCGGCGCTGTCGTAGAGCTGCCAAACGCGCATGCCGTCTTGCGTGATGGTGCCGGTTTTGTCGGCGCAGATCACCGTGGCCGAACCCAGGCTCTCCACCGTCTGGGGTTGTTTGGTCAGGACGCCTACCCGGCTCAGGCGCGCCGCCCCCAACGCCATGAAGCTACTGAATGCCACCGGGATTTCTTCCGGTAGGATCGACATCGCCAGTGTCAGGCCGAACAACAGGGCCGTGGCCCAATCGCCGGAGCGGGCGTAGTTGATGCCCCACACCAACGCAAAAGCACTCGCGCCGACCCACGCCATGCGTAGCACGAACTGGCTGACCTGTACTTGGAGGGGCGTTTTTTCGGGGGCGATGGTAGCGATGCGCTGCCCGATGCGGCCCAATTGCGTCTGGCCGCCCACGGCCGTCACCGTCAGCCACGCGCTGCCCGATACGCTGCTGGTGCCGGCAAACACCGCCTCGCCGGCCGCTTTGGCCACCGGCACGGCCTCGCCGGTCAGCGTGGCTTCATCTACCGCGAAATCGCTGGCGTCGTGCAGGGTGCCATCGGCAGGGATGCGCTCGCCTTCCGTGATCAGCACCTCATCGCCCACCACGAGGTCTTCGACCGACACGGTGCCCAGGCGCCCGTTGCGTTGCACCTGCGCCTGGGGCTGCGTCAGGTCGCGCAAGGCGCCCAACGCCTGATCGCTGCGCACGGTCTGATACACCGAAATGCCCGCCACCAGCAGCAGCGCCACGCCGAGCGTAACGGCTTCTGCGGCCCGCCCCAAACCGAAATAAACGGCGCTGGCCGCCACCAGCAGCAAAAACATCGGCTCCGTCACGACCTCCCGCATCGTCGCCAAGAGCCCCGAGCGGGCATCGGGGGTAAGCAGATTACGGCCGTTTTCGGCCCGCGATTGCGCCACGGCGGCGGCGGTCAGGCCCGAAAACGGCGGCCGGAGGTGTAGCATCGGATAGGTATGAACAAGCGTGGAGCGTGGCCCGCCGCCCCAAAGCCCAGCGTTCGACGCGACCACACGAGGCGTTGCCTACCCCGCAGGAGTAAGGACGACAAGGAGAGCCGGAGCACGAACACCAAAGGTTCGGCCAACCGCCGGCCGGGCATCTGACGAAAATCAAGGCCTGAGTTGATGTTCATCAGATCAGGTGGCGAAGACGCGGCCTACCTTGCTGCCGACCAGCGCACGCCGGGCGGCAACTATTACGCTGTTATCGTTTTCCGGCGCTTGCCGTATACGGGCGGCCTACGCCGGTCGGTACGCTGCGACCGCCCCGGCACGGGCGGTGGGCAGTGGGGGGCGAGCGCGCCCCGCGCCCGGTGCCTTCCGGTTCGGTCTTACTAATTACTGGCGGCAATCACGTTCGATAATGAAAGAAAACGAGGAGCGGTATCGCAGCCTGATTGAAGCCAGCCTTGATCCGCTGGTAATCGTCGATCCGGCGGGCCGAATTATGCAGGCCAACGAAGCGATGGTCAGCAGTACCGGCATTGCCCGCGAGGTACTGGTCGGCTCGGCCTGTTTCGGCTACTTCACCGAGCCGGATAAGGTGCGGGAGGTGTACGCGGACGTGCTACGGATCGGCAAAGTGACCGATTTCCAGCTGACAATCACCCACCGGGAAGGGAAACTGACCGAAGTGCTGTTCAACGGCTCGGTCTTTCGCGACGATGGCGAACACATTCTGGGCGCGGTGATCGTGACGCGGAACTTGGCCGAACGCAAGTGGGCCGACGAGTTGCGCATTGCCAACAAAGAGTTGGCTTTCCAGAACGATGAGAAAGAAAAACGCGCCGATGAACTGAGTATCGCCAATGAGGAATTGGCTTTCCAGAACGACGAGAAAGAAAAACGCGCCGACGAGCTAAGTATCGCCAATGTCGAACTGGCGTTTCAGAACGATGAAAAAGAAAAACGCGCCGACGAACTGAGTATCGCCAATGAGGAGCGAGCGTTTCAGAATGATGAAAAAGAAAAACGCGCCGACGAACTGAGTATCGCCAATGTCGAGCTGGCGTTTCAGAATGACGAAAAAGAAAAACGCGCCGCCGAACTGAGCATCGCCAATGTCGAACTGGCGTTTCAGAACGATGAAAAAGAAAAACGCGCCGCCGAACTGAGCATTGCCAATGCCGAGCTGGCGTTTCAGAACGACGAAAAGGAAAAACGCGCCCAGGAACTAAGTATCGCCAACACGGAACTCGCCTTCCAGAACGACGAAAAAGAAAAACGCGCCGCCGAATTAAGCATCGCCAATACGGAACTGGCGTTTCAGAACGACGAAAAAGAAAAACGTGCCCAGGAATTAAGCATCGCCAATACGGAACTCGCCTTCCAGAACGACGAAAAAGAAAAACGCGCCCAGGAGTTGAG
>JANPJM010000092.1:0-5675 GCA_031425525.1 Hymenobacteraceae bacterium
GGCGGAGCTGCGCTCCACCCCACGTTTTTACTGGCGTACCACGCGGGTGGTGGCGGTTTGCCCGCCCTGCACCACGTGCAGGTGGTACACGCCGGGGGGCAGCGTACCCAGCTCTGGCAGCGCGATTTCGGTTGCTCCGGCGAGTAGCGTGGGGGCGCGATGCAGCACCACGCGGCCCACCGCATCGGTGACGACCAGCACGGCGGGGCCGGGCTGCGGGCCTTGAAGCTGCACGGCGGCGCCGCCCGCCCCCACCGGGTTGGGCGCGAGGGTGACGGTCAGCGGGCCGGGCGCAGCGGTGACGCGCAGGGTTCGTTGGTCGGAACGGGTGACGGTGCCGTCGGTATCGGCTTGCGCCAGGCGGTAGTAGAGCAGCGGGGCGCCGTAGCGGGCCACGGCGGGGTCGGTGAACGCGTATTCGTGCGGCTGCGGGGTGGTGCCGTGGCCCGCCACCCGGCCGATGGGTCGAAAGGTGCGGCCGTCGGTACTGACCTCGACCTCAAACCAAGCATTGTTCTTTTCCGAAGCCGTCGCCCACGTCAGGCGGGCGTCGGGGCCGAGGGCGCGCACCGCGAAACGGGTCAGTTCGACGGGGAGAGGGGTGAAGTCGTTGCCGAGCGTCCAGAGCGAGAAATCGACGATGTTGGCGAGCGTTACGGTGCGGGCGGCGCCGTCGCGGGTGGTGAAGCCCTGCACCGCCCACGGCCCGGCGGCGGTTTCGGCTTTGAAGACCGTCAGCGCGCTTTCCGTGACGGTGGTGGGCAAGCCCGCCAGCTCGCGCGGGGCATAGCTGAAGGTGGCCGCCACCCGCAGCCCGGCGTTGGTGGCGGGCTCGATGTCGAACACCCGACGGATGCCCTGGAAGCTCGGCCCGTCGGGCGCCGCATCGGTGGTGCGCGCCACCGTGGTAAGGCCCGGCGTGGGCAGGTGCCCCGGCCACGAGCGCAGACTCAGGCCGATGTTGCCGAAGGTTTCCGGGTTCCCTACGATGTTGGTCATCGCGCGCGTCGTTATCACCCGCCCGAGCAAGTAGTGAGCGGCGCTTTCGGTGAGCGTGGCCGTGGGGCCGAGCGTGAGGGTTTGGCCGGCGGTATGGAAGTCGCCGGAAACCAGCGTCAGCGCCGTCGAAATCAGTAGATCGTGGTCGAGGAACGCGTAAGCGTTTTGCAGCGCCACCACCAGTGTGCTGATTTCTGTGACCTGATACAGCCGGAAATTATTGCTGCCCACCGCCCGCACCGTGCCGCCGGTCAGGCGCAGGGGGCGGCCGCTGAAGTTGAAGATCGAGTTGCCGACTTCCAACGTGCCGCCAAGCTGTTGCAGCTCGCCGTACACCACCAGCCCCGCCGCCTGCGCCGTGCCGTTGCGGATGATGGGGTAGCGGCTCAGGCCGTCGGGAATGGTGGCGCTTACCAGTGGGCCGGGCACGCAACGGGTCCAGTTACCGGCGTCGTACCACGAATCCGACACGGCACCCGTCCATTGCGAAACCGTTTCCACGGCCACCACCAGCGGCGCGGCCGGCGACGCGCAGCCCCCCACCGAGAGTCCATCGGTGACGCGCACGGCGTACGTAGCGGGCACAAACTGCGTGGCCGGCGCAATGAACGCCACCGGATCGGCCAGCGCCGAGGTGAAGCCGAGCGGCCCCGTCCAGGCGTAGGTGGCGCGGGTCAGCCGCAGCGACCAGCTTCGGATACTGCCCACGCGACCCGCCGCGCGGTCGGTTACTTCGAGTTGCCAGGTGCCGTTGGGGTTGCGGCCAGCCAGGGTAGTGGCCAACGCCTGCTCCGGCCGAAAAACGCCGCTGTACGGCGGCGTGCCGCCGGTAATCGGTACCGCCGCGCCGTCCGAAAAAACGGTGTTGAGGTAGCCCACCCCGCTGCCGAACCCGATGCCGATGCGGTTGGCGAGCAGCACGCGGGTGCCGTCGGGCGCAATCAGGGTCAGGGTCAGCTCACTCGACATCGAATGCCGGACATCGACCGTCACGGCTACGTCGGTGGCGGCGGGCAGCGCGGTTATCAGCCCGCTCAACACCACCGCCGAGCGCGCCGACCCGGCATTGTCGGGAATCGGAATAATGGTAGCGTTTGCGGCGCGCTTATCGACGGTCGGGGCGTTGGCGCGGAGCTGAATCGTGCCGCCTGTGAGCGCGCAAATACCGTCGGGCGAGGCGGTGGGCGCGGGCGCCGGGCGTTGCACGTCCACGCTCACCGTACGCGTAGTCGAGCAGGCGCCGTAGCGCACGGTCAGGGTGTAGGGGTTGGCGCCCGCCAGCGGCGGCGATACGTCCAGCGCGGGCTGGTTGGCGGTGAAGCCGTTGGGGCCGGTCCACTGGTAGATAGTGCCGTCGAGGATGAGCCGCGCGCCATCCAGCACGCCGCCGGGGTTGAACGGGGTGAGGTTGGTGAGGCACGCCACCTCCAGGCGCCAGGTGCCGTTGGGGTCTTCGCCGCCGAAAAGCGTGAGCGCGCCGGTCGGTCGGAACGTGCCCGTATACGGCGCCGTGCCGCTGCCGATGGCGGTGGGGGCGAGGTCGGAGAACCGCGCCCGCAGCATTTCATTGCCGCTGATATTCTGGTAGTTCACGAGTGTCACCTGCCGCCCGCTCGGCGCTATCAACGACAGCACCAGGTATTGCATCGACTGAAACTGGAGCGATACTTCGACCTGCACGGCGCCCGCCGTGGCGGGTAGGCTGGCGGGCAGCCCGCTGACAAGTATTTCCGTTGAAGTAGGGTCGTAGTAGGGGTGGATAAACACGGGTCGCACGCTCTTGCGCGACGTGACTGGCCCGCCGCTCACGGTGGGTTGCAGGCGGGCTACGTCGGTGGGAGCGCACAGCGCGGCGGGCGTAGCCGTGAGGCTCACCACGGCAAGCTGCACCACCTGCACCGTAGTCGATACCGCAAACGAGCAGCCGGTGGCGGGGTCGGAAACGGTGACGCGGTAGGTGTGCGTGCCCGCGCCGGGCGGCGTCGCCACGGGCGCCGCCAGCGCCGAGGTGAACCCGCTGGGGCCGGTCCAGGCGTAGGTCAGCGGGCGGCCGAAATCGAGCGACCACCGCACGAGCGTGCCCACATCGGCGCCGGCGTTGTCGGTGATTTCGAGGCGCCAGGTACCGTTGAGCGCCGCACCGCTGCCGAACGATCGGGCCGGAACTCGCCCGTGAAGGGCGCCGCGCCCGCCCCGATGAGCGTAGCTGCGCCATCGCTGAACACGGTATTGGTGTAGTCATCGCCGCCGCCGCCGTGGCGACTGGCCAGCACCACGCGGGCACCGCCGGGCGCAAGCAGCGTCAGCACCAAATCGCCGACGTACGCGTGCGTGAGCGTCACGCCGACGGCCCGCAGCCCGTCGCCCGCCACCAGGCCACTCACCGGCAGCGGCGCCAGCACCAGCCCCGGTCCGCCACCCCCGAAATCAGGAATCGGGTAGGCCGTGGGGTTGGTAGCGGCCGGCGCGAAGCCCGTCGCCGTGGCCCGCAACTGCACCGGCATGGGCGTGCCGCACACGAGCGGCGTGGAGGCGGTGGCCGTCACGGAGGGGCGTTGCGTGTTCAGCGTAACCGATGCCGGCCCCGCCGAGCAGCCGGTGGCAGCGTTGGTGACGGTCACGGAAAACGTGTTGCGCCCCACCGACGGCTGCACCTGCGGGCGTTCGGCGGTGGAGGTAAAACCGTTGGGGCCGGTCCAGGCGTAGGTGAGGGCGGCTCCCGGCGCGAAGCCGGTGGGGTTGGGCTGGAGCGTTACGTCGGCATTGCACCCGGCCAGCACCAGCGCGGTGGGCGCCACGGCGGGCGTCTCGACGGTGAGCGTCACGGGCGCGGCCGAGGCACTGCACCCGCTCACCGGATCAGAAACGACCAACGAATACGCGTACACCCCCGCGGCCGCCGGCGAGATGAAAAACACCGTGGGGCCGGTCACGAAGAAGCCGCCGGGGCCGGTCCAGGTGTAGGTGAGGGCGCCGGGGTTGGCGAAGCCCGCCGCCGCGCCTTGCAGGTTCATCACCCCCTGCCCGCCGCAGACCGACGCCCGCGAGATGCTCGCCGACGCCGTGCCGCGCGCTACGCTCACGCTCAGCGGCGGTGGCCCGCAGCCGGTGCCGGGGTCGCGGACGGTGACAGTGTAGGTAAACGGCCCCGGCCCGGCGGGCGGCACTACCTGCGGGTTGGCAATATTGGCCGTGAAGCCGCCCGACCCCGTCCAGCTATAGTTCAGGGCCGACCCCATTCCATCGACCCCGTTGGCGAGGAGCTGCACCGGCGTAGTGGCATCGCAGACCCGCGCCGGGGTGGCCGTGGGCGCCGCCGTTACGGTATTTACCGTCACGGCTACTTCAACCGGTGGGCTCGCGCAGCCGGTGGCTACGTCGGTGGCGGTGCATGCATAGAGGTAGACATCGGGCGCGGCGGGCGGCGTCACCACCGGGTTTTCGAGGGTGGAAGTGAAGCCGTTGGGGCCAGTCCAGGCGTAGGTGAGGGCGGCGCTGGGCACGGCCGTGGGGTTGGCCCGGAGCTGAACCGGCGTGCCGGGCGCGTTGCACACCACCGCCGGGGTAGCGCTGGGCAGCACCAACGGGCGCGCCACCCGCACGCTGACGGTCTGGGTTTCCTGGGTGCATCCGGCCCGGCGCGCCCGCACTTCGTAGGTGTATAGGCCCGGTAGCGTAGGGGGCGTAACGGTTTGGTCTTGCTGGGTGGTGCTGAACGAGCTGAGCGGAATACCCGGCCCGCTCCACGCGAAATCGACATCGGAAAGGCTCACGCTCCAACTCACCAGCGTGGCGTTGGCGGCGCCGAGGTTGGCGATTTCGAGCAGCCAGGCACCGTTCGGGTCGGAGCCGTCGCCGAGGCGCCCCAATGGCTGAAACGGCCGGAACGCGCCCGTGTACGGCGCCGTGCCGCCGTTGATGGTCGCGGTGGTAGTATCGGTCAGCACGGTGGTGGTGAAGTCGGCGCCCGTCGTGCCGCTCACGCCCGCCCGAATCAGCGCCGTGCGGTTGCCCCCGGTCGGGTTCCGTAGATACACGTCGAGGGCCGCATTTTGGGGCGCCTGAAACGTGAGCGTCACGGCCACCACGCTCGCCCGGCGCAAGAAATACGGTAGCCCGCTCACGATCAGGGGCGCCGTAACGGGCGTGCCCATCCCCGGCAGCGCCACGGGCGTGCTTGCGGTAAAGGTTTGGATGGCTTGGTTGAGGTGCCGCGCCCGCAGCCGCACGGGGGCGGCATCGCAAAGCACCGCCGGCCGGGCCGTAACCGTCAGGTTGAGCGGCGCGCACGGCTGGGCAGCCGCCGGCGCAGTGGGTTGGACCAACACCAGCAGTAGCGCCCACCAGCGCCGCCGAATCGCCAAGCCAAGCAGGGAAAAGTACGCGTAAGCCATAACCGGAGAGCGATGAGCGAGAGGGAAGGTCGGCCGAAGGCAATCGGCCGTAAAATCTCTGCAAAGCTCCCGGCGTGGGGTCGGCGGCGGTATGGCATAAATATGCCACTCGCATGATACGATCTGAGTACCCCCCTCCCCCCAGGGTAAACGCATCAAAATTTCGGGTATCTTCGTGTTAGCTCTTTTTTTGAATGTCCGCTCTGACTTTCTCTTCCTTTTTAGAGGACTTCGCCACGGTGACCGAACCGCGGGTGGCGCGCAGTCGCACGTATGAGTTAC
>JANPJM010000093.1:0-72031 GCA_031425525.1 Hymenobacteraceae bacterium
CCGGCCCGCTTGCCGCTCAGGGTGCGCTTGGCACTTTGCGTAGCAAGCGGGCCGGAGACCCGCGCTCCTTCTTAGAAACTCGTTTTCCGCCAGCCCCAGCCGCGCAGGGTGCTTTCCCAGCCGTCGGGGTTGTGGGCCATCAGCAGGTGGACGATGCAGCGCAGGGCTTTATCGGTGGTGATATCGAGCGGGCTGCTTTCGCCCACGGCCAGCGAGCGGGCTTCGTCGGTGCCGCCGGCCGCGTCGAGGGCGGTGCTGAGGCGGTCGAGGAGCGGTTGCCAGACGGCGGTACCCGTGTCAGGGTCGGCCTGAAAACCGTGGGTGGTGAGGGCGGGAAGCAGGAAATCGCGCAGGGCAGTTTCGAGGTCGTCGCGGTCTTTCGGCAGTTGCCAGTTCTTGCTGACTTTTTCCAGCCCAAACTGCGGGTAGTATCCCTCGTAGGCGGCCTTAAATTTTTTCTTCATCACCCCGCGCAGTTCCGTCAGGGGCTTGCGCATCTCCTTCACTACCGCCGCCAGATCGTCGGTTTGCGCGGGGCGGGTGGCCGCCAGCCCCGCTTTGGTGGCCGTCGCGGCGACGTGCTTCTGGGCGTGCGTCAGGAGCGGGGCATTCAGCAGCCAATCCAGCTCTTTTTTGGCGGCTACCAGGCGCGGGTGCGTGTCGAGCAGCAGTTGGGCGCGAACCGCCTCGGTGGACGGAATCCACGCGATGGTTTGCGGCGGCGTTTCGGGCGCGGGGGTGGGCGATTCGGGCATTGGGATAAGGGGAAAAGGAATGTTAGAAAGCCAAATCTAGCAATCCGCCGCCAAAAAACCCGCTGGACATCCGCCGCCCCTTCCCCCACCCCGGCGGCAGCCCGGCGGACGTCCGCCCGACCCGCTCCCGCCCCCCGCGAAGCCCGGCGGACATCCGCCCGCCCCCGCCGCGCCCGCCGCCCCCTCCGGCGGACGTCCGCCGTGCCCTCCCGCGCCCGCCGCCGGGCCGGGCGGAAAAACGGGCTTCTTTGCCATTGCCCCCCCGTGCCGACCTTTGGCGGGCGTCGGGGGTGTAACCAATCGGGGGGGTAGCGCGTCGGCTGGTTTACCGGTTTTTAGTTGTTTTATGACGCATTGCTCCGCTACCGTCCGAATGTTGGTGGTTGTCTTGCTGGGGTTGACCCGCCCCGCCCTCGGCCAAGCCCCGCCAGCCCCTCAGGCCCGGCAGGCCAACGCCCATTGGCTGGCCGCGCCCGGCGCGCCCGATGACTCCTCAGCGCCCGGCCACCTGGCAGCCCGCCCTGCCCGGCTGCTGCCGGGGCAAGCCATCGTGTACGATTGGATGAATGCGCAGGAGGCATTTCCACGGCGGGAGACGTTCAACTATGACGCCGCCGGCCATCTAACGCAGCGCGTGGTGAGCGACTCTATTACCGGTCAGATAAAATACCGGTACTCGACGACCTACAATGCCCAGGGCCAATACACCGAATGGCTGGGGGAGAATTATGCGAATGGGGTGTGGACGGCAAGTTTTCGCCGGTTGTACGCTTATGACCCGTACGGCAATCAGACGACGCATGCCTATCAGCGTTGGCAGAGCAGTGGCGGTTGGCTGACGACCGATAGCACGCAAACCAGCTACGTATATGACGCAACGGGCGCCATAACCGAACTCACGGAGCAGGTGCTCGATAGCGGCGTGCTCGTCAATCAGTATCAGGAAATCCGTACCAATGCGGGCGGTCAATGGCGCACGGTTGTGATCGCGATATGGAACCGCACCACCCGCCAATGGAGCCCCTATTTGCGCTGGGATACGCCCACTTGGGATTTTAGCACGCAACCCGCCCGCCTGACGCAGGGCATCCTCCGAAGCTGGAACGGCACCCTCGCCGGCGACAGCACCCGGTATGCGTACACCTACGGTATTGCCGGCAGCTACGAGCGAATCCGGGCAAGAGCGACCGGCCCAGGCGGTAGCTGGCAGAACGAAGACCGGTACACGCTGAGCGAGGACGCGGTGGGCAATTTTACTGGCTACCAAGGCGATAGCTGGAACCCCGGCCAGGGCTGGATGCTGACGTACGCCCTGCGAATGGACTTGACATACGGGCCTTCCGGGGAAGTGCTGCGCGATGTACAAAATGATTTCGGCCTGATTACCCGGCAGTTCAGTAAATCCATCCGCCGTAATTATTCTAATTTCCTGACGATCACTACGGGACTGCCCGCAGCCGAACCGGAGGCCTCTGCCGACTTCCACCCCAACCCCACCAGCGGCCCGCTCGCGCTGGCCGCCCCCGCCGGCGCCACCACCGCTACCCTGCGCGATGCCGTGGGCCGCGTGGTGCTGACCCGCACCTTCACCCCCGAAAACGCGAAGCTCGACCTGAGCGCCCTGCCGGCGGGCATCTATTCCGTGGCGCTCCAGACCCGTGCGGGTACGGTGGTGCGGCGGGTAGTGCGGCAGTAAACTACCTAACCGCCGTCACGCCCGACCCCTTCCGCCACTGCGCCGTGGCGGCGTACCACACCGTCTCGAAGCCGCGTTCGCGCTGCAATTCGTAGTGGTCGGGGGCGAAGACGGAGGGGCGCCGCCGGAAATGGAAGCGCGCGCTGCTGCCGGCTACTTCGCGGTAAATCCAGTCTTCGCCGTCGGCGTCGGGTTCCACGCGGGGGGGCGGACCGAGTACGATCCAGAGCATCCCGCGGTCGCTCATCCAGCCGGGTTTGTGGGCGCTGAACAGGCGGTTGGCCTCCGCCACGCGGCCGTAATAGGTGCGGATGAGGGCGCGCGCCGCCTCCGGCTGGCTCTGCGCCACATCGAGCCAGAAGCGGTCGGTGGCCTTTTTGGGGTCGGGCGCATCGAGCAGTTTCTGCCGTTCGGCGGCGGTGGTGAGGTACACGAGCGGCCGGATGAGGTCGGGCGCGGTGCGGATATCGGGGAAGCCGCCGTCTTCCACGAGCAGCGGGTCGAGGGGGGCGCCGTCGCCCTGCCGCAGCGCGTACAGCCCCGGCTGGCGGATGCTGAACGTATCGGTGGGCGCGAGCGGCCGGGTGCCGAGTACCCGGATGGTGGCCCCGGCCGCGGGCGCCACGCCCACGGCCATCGGCGGCAGGGCCGGACTGAAATCAGCCGAGTAGCGCAGCAGCGTGAGCGGCAATTCCAGCCCAAAGGTGAGGGGCCGCACCACCTCGTCGGTGCGCAGCCAGGGGCGGGTCAGCACGCGCCCGGCCGTATCGGCGAGGGCGTAAGTACGGGCGCGCGCCGCCGAGTTGGGGGCCACCGCCAGGTCGGTGGGGGCGGGGGCGTCGGGGGCGTCGGGGGTGGTTTCGCGCAGCCGGAGGCGGTCGGCGGCGGGCGGCAGGTGGGCCAGTGCCAACGTGAAGGTGAGGGTTTGACCGCCATCGGCCGGGCGCAACACGAGCGGGTCGGGCCACGGCGTTTCCGCGCCTTTGGCGCCCACCGTACTCAAAAGCAGCCCGCTGGGTGCGGCCCGCGCGGCGCTCCAACTCACCCACACCCGCAGCGAGTCGGCTTCGTGGCGGGTGGCGCCGTACAGGGCCGTGGCGCCGGTGCGCACGGGTGGCGTGGGCGGCGGGGCCACCGCCGCGAGGGGCAGGAGCAGCAGGAGAGAGGCGGCTTTCATCCGGGGGCGGGTATAAAAAAAGATGCGGCCTTCCGGCTGCCGTTGGCGCTATACGCAACGGCGGCCGGAAGGCCGCACCACGGCCTGGCGGTATTACATCCCGCCGTTGGG
Organism: Hymenobacteraceae bacterium; assembly: GCA_031425525.1. Lineage (GTDB taxonomy): Bacteria > Bacteroidota > Bacteroidia > Cytophagales > Hymenobacteraceae > JANNMJ01. The sequence continues at coordinate 3,740 of JANPJM010000093.1, forward strand.
GTTGTAATACTGCGAAAACAACTGCTGATAGCGCATGGCGCGTTCGTTATCGCCGATTTCCTGGGCCGCCACGGCCAGGTTTTGCAGGATGATGATGTTCATCCGCATCTCGTTGTCGAAGAGCTGGCGCGAGTCGTTCGCCTGATAATAGGCGAGCGCTTTCACGGCGCGGGCGCTCATCACGTCCATAATCTGGTTGGCGCGAGCCTGCTGGCCCACCCGCACCAGCGGCCCGATGAACTGCGGCGTGTAGTAGTCGTAGGGCACGGCCGCGTCGGGCATCTTGCTGAAGGCGTAGTCGATGACCTGTTTCGCGCGCGCTTTTTCGCCGGCCGCCAGGTGGGCTTCGGCCAGAATCGAGAGCTTATCGCGCGAGTTGGCGGGGAAGCGGAGGCCGTTTTCGTCGTTGAAAATGGTCGGATTATCGAGCCCCCGGAACTGGAACTTCGTCATCATATTCCGGTGCATCAGCTCGCGCGCTACGTAGCCGTTTTGGCGCGGGTCGGGCGCGGGGTTCTTCGCCGGCAGCAAGCGGTACGCCAGTCCTTCGAGCTGGAAATACGGCATCAGCCCCATAAAATCAGCCGAATTGACGGTCGTCGAGAAGTAGATCGGGCGCTTCCACTGGTTCGCCTGAATCATATCGAGGATGATGAGATTCTTCTTCTCCATGATATTCCCCTTCAGCGTCCACTCCATGCGCGGCACCAGTTGCGCGCGACGGTCGGCGGGGATGATGCCCGAATTCCAGACGGCCGTCGTATCCACATCGAGGAAGAATTTCTTCGTCGGGAAGCTCAGCAGCGGCTTCCCGATTTGCGTGGGCACCACCAGCGCGGGGTAATTCTGCTTGACGAGGCCGATGAATTGCTTCAGATCGATGCCGCCGGCCACCTGCGCAATGGGCTGGTACGTCAGGTAATCGTTGGTGCCCTGGCGGTAGTTCGTCGAGTCGAGGGTGGTGATGAGCGGCGTATTCGTGTACGATTGGCGGCGCATCTGATCGATGTACCAATCGGTGTTCATGTACGACAGCACGGCCACGCGCACGTCGGGCCGGATGCCTTCCACCTCCTGCGCGTACCAGAGCGGAAAGGTGTCGTTGTCGCCGTTGGTGAAGATGATGGCGTTCGGCGCGCACGATTCCAAGAGGTTCCGCGCCGAATCGACGGAGTTGTAGCGGCCCGCGCGGTTGTGGTCGTCCCAGCCCTGGGCCAGCAGCACCACCGGCACCAGCGCGCCCAGCGCGGTAGCCGCCACGGCCCGCGCCGTCACCGATTTCAGGAACCGCCCCAGCAAATCGGCCAGCCCCAGCACCCCAATCCCCATCCAGATACCGAAGGCGTAGAACGAGCCCGCGAAGGTGTAATCGCGTTCGCGCGGCTCAATCGGCGGCTGGTTGAGGTACAGCGCGATGGCGATGCCCGTGAAGAAAAACAGCAGCCCCACGATGAGCGCATCGCGGTCGTCTTTCCGAATCTGGTAAATCAGCCCCAGAATACCCAACAGCAGCGGTAGCGCCCAGAAATTGTTGCGGGCCTTGCTCTCGGCCACGCGCTCGGGCAGGGCGGCGCGCACGGCTTTCGAGTCTTCTCCTGGCCACAGCACGCCCGACTGCTGCACATCGCCATCGCGCCCGACGAAATTCCAAAGGAAATACCGCCAGTACATGTGGTTGAGCTGGTAGCCGAACAGGAAGCTCATGTTCTCGCCGAACGTGGGCTTGGGGTACTGCGGGCGGCCGGTTTCGGGGTTTACGCCCGGCTGGTACGGGATATTGACGCCCCATTTGCGGTACTCTTCGAGGTGCTGCGGCTGGTTGGAGTAGATGCGCGGCAGCAGCACTTTATCGGTGGCAGCGTATTCGGTAACGAGCTTGCGATCAATCGCTTCGTACTTGCCGGAGCGCGGATTGGGCACGTAAATGTCGTCGCCGGCTTCCTGCGAAATCGGCTCGGCGTTGTACTGCGGGCCATACAGGATGGGGCGGTCGCCGTACTGCTCGCGCTTGAGGTAGCTCACGAACGCCAGCACATTGTTGGGGGCGTTCTCGTTGATGGTCGGCAGGTAGGAAGACCGAATCGGCACGATTAGGTACGACGAGTAACCGATCAGGATGAACACGAAGCTCAGCATCGCCGTGTTCAGCAGTTGCGAGCCCGTCAGGAACGAGCGCCGGAAGCCGTACCAAATGGCGCCGATGAACAGCGCCAGAAAAATCCAGAGCCCCGACGAAAACGGCAGCCCGATACTATTCACGAAAAACAGCTCAAACCAGCCCGCCAGCGTCGGCAAACCGGGAATGATGCCCACCAGAATCGAGAGAATGATGACGCCCGACACCACGAACGCCACCAGTCCGCCGCGCACCGTCACCTGATGGCGCTTGAAATAATAGATGAAGCCGAGCGCCGGAATGGCCAGCAAATTCAGCAAGTGCACCCCGATGGAGAGGCCGACGGCGTACGCAATCAGAATCAGCCACCGATCCGAGTCGGGCTCTTCTTCTACGCGTTCCCACTTCAGCATCGCCCACACCACGAAGGCCGTGCAAAACGCCGACAGCGCGTACACTTCGGCCTCTTCCGCCGAAAACCAGAACGAATCGGTGAACCCAAACCCGAGCGCGCCGATGGCGCCCGCGCCCATCAGCAGGGCCGTTTGGCCGCCGTTGGGTTCGCCCTTGAGCCCGACGAGCAGCTTGCGGCCCATCATCGTAATCGTCCAGAACAGAAACAGCACCGTAAACGCCGACGACAGCCCCGACAGCGCGTTTACCCACACGCCGATCTTCGAGGCATCGCCCCCGGCGAACAACGAGAAAATGCGCCCCAGCAGCAGGAACGTCGGTGCGCCCGGCGGGTGCGGCACGAGCAGCTTATAGGAACAAGCCACGAACTCGCCGCAGTCCCAGAACGAGCCGGTCGGTTCGAGCGTGAGCAGGAAGACGGCAGTGGCGATCACGAACACCAGCCAGCCGGTGAGGTCGTTAACGAATTTGTAAGAACGCATAGACGAAAATGGGCGCCAGGAACCCCCAGCCCGGACAGCCACCGCGCGCGGCGGGTTGCCCGAAAAGAAAAATTGCCGGCCCGCGCCGGCCCCCAAAATTAGGCAGCAGCGCACCAGTGAGCCGCACCCGACGCGCGTTTGCTCCTTGTTCGACTCGCGCCAAGCTCCCGCGCATCGTGCTGCCGCATACGCAATGCGGCCCGCCGGAAGATTTTCCGACGGGCCGCAACAGCGTCAATCGCTAAAAAATCAACGAGTCTGGCTTACGGCTGCACAATCAAACGGTGCGTCTCAACGGCGCGCTCGCCCACCACGAGCGACGTGAAATACACGCCTGCCGGCAAATCGGCCACATCGAGCGAAAGGCGGGTTTCGCCGGCCTCCGGCGCGCGCCCAAACGGTACTTCGCGCACCACCCGGCCAATGATGTTGAGCAGCCGCAGCTTGCCTTCGGTACCTGAGCGTTGGTTAAACGAGACCGTCACCCGCGAATCGCGCGACGCCGACGCCGGGTTCGGGAACGCGCTGAGAGCCAGCGGCGCCAGCGCATCAGCGCGCGTGCTGAGCGGCTGTATTACGATAGTACCGAACATCGCCGCGCCCGGCGCGCCGTGAAAGGTGCAATGATAACCGAAAGTACCGGCCGTCGCAAGGGTAATAGTGTGCGTACGGTTGTTGGCGTCCATCGGAAATGTGGCGAAAGCGCCGTTATCCGAAGCTGTCGGGTGCGAGGAATTCCCGCTGTACGTGAACACGATATTGTCGCCGGGGGCGGCCGTCACAGTGGCCGGACGGTAAAAACTATCCCCGACCGTAACGTTGATCGTGGCTTGCGCCTGGGCACCGCCCGCCGCCATCAGCAAACTGAGGGCCGTGCTGAGGGCCAAGAGTGGTCGAGTAAGAAAGCGCATCGGGAGCTGAAGTTAGAGATGTCAAGGGTAAAGATACGCGCGACTGCCGCCGGTTGCCGAGCGCCGGGGCAAGCATTGTGCCGCCGCCCGACATTCACCGGTGGTTGTCACTTCCCGGACGCGCGACGCCCCGCCGAGGTTGCCTCGGCGGGGCGTCGTTTTCAACTGACTCACCCCTGATTAGGTGCAAAAGGGCTATTGCCGCACCAACCGCAGGATTGCGGGCCGCTGACCGGGCAACAACACGTGCGCCAGGTACACCCCCGGCGCCAGGCCCGCATAACCTGCCAGCGTGCGGCTGGGCAGGTAGTTATACCCCGCCACAATGGCGGAATTACTGTGATGCACCGTACGGCCCGCCGCATCGGTCAGGGTAAAATCAACGGTTCCAGCTTCCGCCGCGAAGCATTGGAGCGTAAAATCATCCGAAACCGCAAGGTTCGGGAAGATGACCGGCCCCGTGCCATCCGACTTGCCGGGCGTGAGCGTCACCACATCGGAATAGCTTACAGTGCCGCTGAAATCGAGCTGCCGCAAGCGGTAATACAGCACCGTCGCGCCCAAGCGGGCCACGTTGCGGTCGGTGAAACGGTAGCTCTGCGGCACTTGGGTAGTGCCCGCGCCGGCCACCGTGCCGATAGCCTCAAACTTGCGCCCATCGATGGAGCGTTCGAGGTCGAATTGCCGATTGTCTTTCTCCGAAGCTGTTTGCCACGCAAATGCGGCATCCGGGCCATCCATCCGACCCGTGAAAAACAGCAACTCCACCGGCAGCACGCCCTGGTTGCCGATGCTCCATTCGCTGAACGAAGTGATGCCCGCCAGCTCGCCGTAGTAGGGCAAGCCCGTTACCTGCGTGGCGGTAGTCAGGAATTTCGTGAACATGCCGCCTGTGAGCTTCGTGAAGTACAGCGGCCGGTTGCGCCGGAAATTGGTGTTTTCTTCGGAAGCTCCATTCCAATACAGGCGTAGCGTGGCGTTGGAGCCGCCGGCCGCCGCTTCATTCACGTTCCAGAAGCGCAGCAACTCCTGCGAGGGAACTGGGGCAGCCATCGTCGGCGTAGCACTCACGCGCACGCTGTACGTATCGAGCGTGGCGGTATTGGTGAGGGCCGCCGGGTTGTACGATGTGGCCGTGCCGACTGGGAAATCCACGGCGGTGGTGATGCCGCCCGTACCGAGCCCTTGGCGTGCGAGGGCACCGGTGCCGTTGGTTTCGACGTACTTCGTCGCGCTCGCGCCGCTGATGGTGGCGGCGGCCGTCAGCGCCAGCGTGTTGCTGCCGAGCCGTACCATACCGTTCGTGAACGCGAGGTTCGTATTGAGCGTCAGGGGGGAACCAAGGGTGACGAGACCGCTGGCCGTGCGGTCGAGGTTGAGCGTGCCGAGCTGCTGGCTGCCGCTCACGAAAGTGAGCGTGCCGATGTCGCCGGTGCCGAGCAGGTTGAGCGTAGAGGTAGAGTTGCCGGCGAAACCCGAACCCGCCGGAATGGCGCCAATCACGGCGCCCACGCCGGCTGTGCCGATGGTGAGCGTGCGGCCGTTGAGATCGAAGGTACTGGTGCTGGTTTGCCACGAAATGGCCGTACCGCCCCCGCCCGCCGGAATGGCCAAGTCGTTGAGCAGGTTTACTTTGTTGCCCGACTTATTCATCACCACGTACGAAAACGAAAGCGCCGTCGTGGATGAAACGTCTTGCTGCGTGCCCCCAATAAACCACACCGCGCGGCCGTTGGAGTTGAACGTGCCGGTGTTCACGAAATCGTCGCCGAGGCGTGTGTCGCCGCCCACCGTCGAGGACAGCGTGAGCGTACCGGCGTTGATGATGTCGCCGTTGATGACGAAATCGTCGGGCTGGCTGCCCGCGTTGAACGTGCTGCCCGCGTCGATGGTCAGCGTGCCGGGCAGGTTGATGTTGCCGGTACTCGCGCCGGGGTCGTAGGCATTGAGTGTGGTGTTACCCGTGACCGTCACGTTGAACGGTGTGCGGGCCGTAATCAGCCCATCCCACTCCGAGCGGCGGTCGTACGAAAAACCCGTGTTGTAAATCAGGTTGGAGGTGGAACCATAGAGCGGCCCGTTGCCGCCGGAGCCATCCACGAAACCGCCGGTCTGCAATTCCAACGTGCCGTTGATGGTCGTGACACCGCCGAAATTGATCGCGCCGGGCGTAATGTCGCCGTACGTACCGGTAATCACTTTCACGCCGGAGGCAATGTTGAGCGACCCGCCCGATGTGCTGACAATAGCATTAGAGCGCCGCAGCAGCAGTTGCGCGCCCGGCCCGGAGCCTCCTGACGACGTGATGTTCCGCAGCGCGCTTGTTACTTCCAGATTGGCCCCCGGCCGGATTTGCAACCTCCAACCGCCTAAGTTGATGTTGCCACTCATAGAGACGCCGTTGCCGCCGGTAGGGGCAAACACGTTAACGTTAGAACCCAGCGTGAGCGTGGGGCAGTTGACTAGCAAGTAAGAAACATCTAGACCGGCAGCCGGGCCCGTTAGGGTTTGAGAAGTGGCCCCACCATTCATGAAAATAGCACGCCCGTTGGCGTTGAATATGCCGGCGCAGTTAAAAGTCCCTCCTTCGACCTTGATGTCGCCGCCGGCGGCATTCGACAAGCTGATGGTGCCGGTAGCCAACACCGATACCGTGCCTTTAACTACCAGTGGTTGCGTCATATTATCGCCGCCAGCATCCATCAATAGGCCACTGGTGAAAGCACCACCTGGCGTCGAAAGCACCAGATTGCCGCCCATTTCGCGCAAGACATTAGGGGCGCCGTTGCTCAGGTTTAGCCAAGAACCGTAAATGCGAATATCGTCGGGATAACCTTTCGTACCGGGAGTGGCCGAACTCCACTCGACGCCCCGTCCGTACGGCGCCACCGCCGTACCTACCGTCGAGTATTCCAATCTCGAAGTGTTGCTGTAGAACGGGGCGTTCGTGCTGACGAAAGTAGAAGGAATGATGGTTAAAGTACCTGTGACGGTTGAGGCAACCCCGAAGTCAACGCTGCTTGTGCCTACGCTGGGTATAAAGGATACAGAGGCAAACGTAATGTTGGTAGTACCGCCCACGGTCACGGCGCCTGTAAAGAAGGCTACGGTGCCTACACCTCCCAGAAAATCTAACGAGCCGTTATTGGTCAATGTCGTCGCCGTACTTGCTTGTCCTACAGCCAGAGAGCCGGCGGTGCTGGCACTCCCAATCGTAATCGAGCCGTTGTTGGTGAGCGAACGACCCGCCGTAATCCGGCCGCCTGGATTCGTAATCGTTCCATTGTTGGTCAGATCGCCGCCGGCACCCGTTGCAAAGCGGGCAGCGCCGCTGGTTACTAACGTAGTGGTAGCCGGTATGATGACTCCGGCTCCTGCAGTGGTCGACAGATTCTGATTTAACGTCAGCGTGATGCCTGAGGCAATCACCAGATCAGACACCACGTTGGTAGTTACATCATTGGTGATGGAGTGATTGAGTATAACCGCCCTTGAGGTTGGCGGTACCTGGCCGCTGACCCACGACGAGCCCGAACTCCAAACGGTAGCGCCCGGCGCCGTAACGTGGCTGCCCACTGTGTAAGTATAACCGCCGATCGTGTTGTTGTTGTTGAACCGGATGGCCCGCAACGAGACATCGGCTGTGATGTAAGTCGGCGTAGCGCTGGTATTGGTCGTGAAGACGTAGTAGTAGACCGTCTTCCCAAACGTGTTGAAAGCTGCCGGAATATCGGCCGTATACGTGGTGCCACTACCCGTAAGCAGTACGATACCGCCGTTGGTGGCCGTGCCGGTATAAGCAGCGTTATCGGCGTAATGCAGGTACACTGCCTGATCGGCGGGGAGGGCCGCGCTGATCGTGGCAGTTACGGTGGTAGCTACCCCATCCAGTTGAGTAGTCGATACATATGGCGCTTTAATGGCTGCCGAAACACCCGTAACCGTAACCGGCGCCGAGGTGGTGGTCATTATAATGGCACTTGTATTGGCGTAGCCGTTGTCTTTCCAGTTAGTGGTATAATAGGTTCCATTGACCAGCGTAATGCGATTGTCGAGCCCTGCACCTTGCCATGTAAAGCTTTGCGCTGTGTTCGGTGTCACAACCGTCCGAGAGCCGCCTGTTCCGTTGCACCATTTATTATTGAAGTACCCACCTGGTGGGCCGCTGGTAAACAAAAAATCGTAGGTGCCAGCCATCACGTCACCACCAGCCGCCTGACAGTTGATGGTAGACGAATAGCGACTGGTAGGCAATGTGTTCTGCAATAGGCAGCGCCGGTCGGGCACCCCTGCCGCCGCCTGGATACCACCAAAAGGTTGGGCGCCGGGCGTTGCGTACGCATTCCAGGTACCCGGCAGATTGAGCCCTTGCGGGCCGTTTATTTGCGCGTCGGCGCGGTGCCCGATTAGGAGGGCCATAGCAACGCAGACGTATGAGAGAAAGTAGGAATTTCGCATAAAAAACGAACAGGGGTTAGGGGAAACGCACACAAACCAGCGCGCACCAGTAACCGCTCTAAAAGCGAGTGGTTTTGGCTTGGGCCAAGTTAAGGGCCTGCAAGGTACCGATTTGCAGTACCCCTTTCCAACAACTGGCTATCTAGCGTCTTGACTTATTCGCTGAACCGAACTTCCTGCACGCCGAACGCACGATTTTCCTCGCCGAAGCAAATAAGCAGTTGACCGCGATCATTGATGCCTTCGATGCTGCCGGTGGCGGGTGGACGACCATCGGCGAATGCAAACCGCGCCAACTCGCCGCGCCGGTAGAGTTGTGTGTGGTACTCGGTGCGTTGGCGGTCGGCGGCGCCGCTTCGCAGCGCCAGGTAGCGCGCCTCCAGACACGTAAGCAAAGTGGTCAGCACGGCGGCGCGGTCGAAGGCGTGGCCCACTGCCGTAGCCAACGACGCCGGATTCGGCAGCGCCGGATCAAAATTTATTTGATTGACGTTGAGGCCGATACCGATGATGCTCGCGCTTATTTGGGCGCCGCGTAACGTGTTCTCGATCAGAATGCCGCCTACTTTCCGGTCGGCCAGATACAGATCATTCGGCCATTTGATGCGGGCGGTGGCGGCCACATCAGGCGGTAATACCGCCCGGAGCGTGTCGTGCCCGGCCAAGGCCACGGCTACGCTGAGGGCAAACTGCTCGGTAACGGCCAGAAAGGTGGGTCGTAACAGTACCGAGAAGGTGAGGTTTTCGCCGGCCGGCGCTTGCCACGCACTGCCGCGCTGTCCACGGCCGGCCGTTTGCTGATCGGCCAGAATCGTCATACCTTCGGGCGTGGCGGCATTTTTGACCACCGCCGCGTGCGCCTCCGCGTTGGTAGAGGCGCAGACGGGCAGAAAATGGAATTGCTGCCCGATGAATGAAGTTTGCAGGAAAGGAAGCCGCACCGGACCTGTTTCTAAACGTTTTTGCCGGTCTGCCGGAAGCGGTACCCCCTAGTTAACCCTGATGCAACAAAGTAAGCGCAATCGCTCCGAAACTGACGTATTGACAGAACTCGTCGTCCACGGAATGCAGGAAAAGAAAGCCGCCGAGATCGCCGTCATCGATCTGCGGACGCTGTCCAACGCCGTAGCCGATTATTTCATCATCTGCTCGGCCAACTCCGATACGCAGCTCGACGCCATCGCGCGATCCGTGGAAGACGAAGTGCATAAAATCACCGGCCAGTGGCCGTGGCAGAGCGAAGGCCGTACCAATCGCGAGTGGGTGCTGCTGGATTATGTTGATGTCGTCGTCCACGTGTTCCTGCGCGATAAGCGTTCGTTTTACGCTCTCGAAGAGTTGTGGGGCGATGCGCCCATCGAGTACATGGCCGAACCCGCCGAGCCCACCGCCGCGCGGTAGCTAACCGCATCGGGCGAGACAGCGGTCGGTATTCGCCGGTTTGCCCCTTCCGGCCGACGCCTTTGGCTGCGAAAATTGACCTTAAATGGCTCTTCGCGCGCCTTCCCCACAATAAAGCTTGGTTTAACCCGACTATCGGGGGCAACTTATTCAAGGGGCCGGGGTTCTGCTACCGATCTGCGTCGGCTGGTCGCCGAACTCCGTTTGTGCCGCTCTACGCGTGCCCTGTTCTCTTTCGCCTTCTATCCTTCTTTTCGTCGCCGAATGGCCGATACCCCCAAAAAGCGTAAAAAGCCCGTGTTGCCCACCCAGCCGCCGCGCCCCCAAGCGCAAATCTGGTTGCTGAGCGCACTGGCTATTCTGGTAGCCACCCTGCTGTGGCTCAACAAGGGCGCCTCGCCTGTCGAAATCAAACAACAACGTTTCGAGCAGATGCTCGTCGCGGGCGACGTGCGGTCGCTGACCGTCGTAAACGACCACGATGTGGAAGTGACGCTCAAAACCGACGCCGTGCGTTCCGATAAGTACCGCGATGTACTCGGCGCGCGGCCGAAAACCGTGGTGGAGCAAGGGCCGCAGTTCACGTTCCCCGTGATTTCGGCCGAGTCGTTCAAAGACGACCTCGACAAGCTGCAAGCTACCCGCCCGGCCGACGCCGAGCGCGTTTCGCTCGATTCAAAAAACCGACAGAGCCCCGTCGAGATGCTGTTCTCGTGGGCGCTGCCCGTGCTGATGGTGGTGGGGTTCATCATCTTGATGCGCCGCGCGAGTGGCGCGGGTGGCCCTGGCGGGCAGATTTTCAACATCGGCAAAAGCAAGGCGCTGCTGTTTGAAGGCGGCGACAAAGTGAAAATCACGTTCAAGGACGTGGCCGGGTTGGAGGAAGCCAAGGAGGAAGTGGAGGAAATTGTCGAGTTTCTGAAGAAGCCCGCCAAATTCACGGCCCTCGGCGGCAAGATTCCGAAGGGCGCGCTGCTGGTTGGCCCGCCCGGCACGGGTAAAACGCTGTTGGCGAAGGCAGTAGCCGGCGAGGCCGACGTACCATTCTTCTCGCTGTCGGGTTCCGATTTTGTGGAGATGTTCGTAGGCGTGGGCGCTGCTCGCGTGCGCGATTTGTTCAAGCAAGCCAAAGCGAAGGCGCCGTGCATCATCTTTATCGATGAAATCGACGCCATCGGCCGCTCGCGGAGCCGGGGCAATATGCCGGGCGGCAACGACGAGCGTGAAAACACGCTCAACTCGTTGCTCGTCGAGATGGATGGTTTCGGTACCGATTCGGGCGTCATCATTCTGGCCGCCACCAACCGCCCCGATACGCTCGATTCGGCGCTGCTACGGCCGGGCCGCTTCGACCGCCAGATCAGCATCGACCGGCCCGACCTCAACGGCCGCACGCAAATTTTCAATGTCCATTTGAAGCCGCTCGCGTTGGCGCCGGACATCGATTCGCGGAAACTGTCGGCGCAGACGCCGGGCTTCGCGGGTGCCGAAATCGCGAACGTCTGCAACGAAGCGGCCCTCATCGCCGCCCGGCGCAACCGCCCGGCCGTCACGATGAAGGATTTCGAGGACGCCATCGACCGCGTGATCGGTGGGCTCGAAAAGAAGAACAAAATCATCTCGCCGGCCGAGAAGAAAATCGTGGCTTACCATGAAGCCGGTCACGCCATCGCCGGCTGGTTCCTCGAACACGCCGACCCCTTGGTGAAGGTCAGCATCGTGCCGCGTGGCACCACGGCGCTCGGTTACGCGCAGTACCTGCCGAAAGAGCAGTTCTTGTACAACATCGAGCAGCTCACCGACGAGATGTGCATGACTCTCGGCGGGCGCGCGGCGGAAGAAATCGTGTTCGGCAAAATCAGCACCGGTGCCCTTTCCGACCTGGAGCGCATCACGCAGATGGCGTATTCCATCGTCACGATTTATGGGATGAACGAGAAGCTCGGCAATATCTCGTTCTACGATTCCAAAGGTCAAAACGAGTACCGCGCCACCAAGCCGTACTCCGAGGCCACCGCGCAAATCATCGACGACGAGGTGCGCCGCATCATCGAAGATGCCTACATCCGCACGAAAGTCCTCTTGACCGAGCGCCGCCACGAGTTGGAAGTAGTGGCCCAAGAGCTACTCAAGCGCGAAATGCTCTTGCAGGAAGACCTGCAACGCCTCGTAGGCCCGCGCCCCTTCGCGAGCCAAACCAGCTACCAGGTGCATATGGCCGGCACCGACCGCTCGGCCACCGAAAGCGAAGTGAAAGGCGAACACCCCGGCCGCGACCTAAACCGCTCCTCGGCCACAGAGTTGCCGGAATTGCCGGAGCCCACAGCGCCCGCGCCGGTGCAGCCGGTAGGGTAGATGAGCGAACCGATTTTTGGTAAAAAGCAACGCCCCCGCTAGCTGTAAAGGCTGCCGGGGGCGTTGTTTGTCGCGGTGGAGGAGCCGGTTTTTTTCAACACATTCCCCTCGCTAACTCATTATTGCGAAAAGGGGAGAGTAAGCCACCCACGCCCCCCACGCCAACCGCGCCCCGCGCCCGACCTTTGCGGCCCCGCCCGGCCCGACCGGCCCCACCGATGTACGAAACCCGCTCCAAGGATTTGATTTTGCGCCGCATCCGCGAGGCGTTGGCGAAGGGCAGCGCGCCGTTGCCACCCGCGCCTGATGGCGCCGCGCCGTTGCACCCGCCGCTCCCGCGCGATTTGACGGAGGCGTTTGCGCGCAATTTTATTGCCACCGGTGGTACGTTTATTTATTGCGAAGGTGACGAGCATTTTTTCGAGGAATTATTTCGCTTCAAACAGGAGCAAAAAATTACCACGCTGCACGTCTGGGAGCCGACCTTGCAGGAATATCTCGGCCACGGCCATATCGAGTTTACGGCCACCCCGGAGCATTTCGTGGCCGACGCCCCGGCGGCGCTGACTACCTGCGAGGCGTTGCTGGCGCGTACGGGGTCGGTGCTGGTGTCGTCGGGCACGGCGAGCGGGCGGCGCCTGAGCGCGTACCCCGAAATCCATCTGGTGGTGGCGCAGTCGTCGCAGATTGTGGCTGATATCCGGCCCGCCCTTGCGCAGGTGCAAGCGCGTTACGGGCGGCGGCTGCCGAGTATGCTCTCACTCATTACGGGGCCGAGCCGGACGGCCGACATCGAAAAAACCCTCGTGTTGGGGGCGCACGGGCCGCGCCAGCTCGTACTGTTTCTGCTCGAAGATGAGGGCGCGCCCGCTGAACAGCCGTCTGATGCCGCACCCGATGCGTCTGCCTGACCTGGTACCTGCCGTGGCCGTGGCGCCGGGGCAGCGCGTGTACTTCGCGTCCGACTTCCATCTGGGCGTACCCGACGCGGCGACTTCGCGCGCCCGCGAGTTGAAAATCATCCGGTGGCTGGAAATGGCGCGCCGCGATGCAGCGGCGATTTACCTGCTCGGCGATGTGTTCGATTTTTGGTTCGAGTACCGCCACGCCATCCCCAAAGGCTTTACGCGCCTCAAAGGCAAACTCGCGGAACTGACCGACGCGGGCGTACCGGTGACGATTTTCACCGGCAACCACGATATGTGGCTCTTCGATTATTTCCCCGGTGAGCTGGGCATTCCCGTAGTGCGGCGGCCGGTGAGCGTAGCGCTGGGGCGCCACCGATTCGTGCTGGGGCACGGCGATGGTTTGGGGCCGAAAGACCATACTTACAAGGTACTAAAGCGCGTGTTTGCGTCGCCGGTGGCGCAGTGGCTTTTTGCTCGCATCCACCCGAATGTGGGCATTGGACTGGCCAATTTCTGGAGCCGCCGCAGCCGCCTGGCGGGCACCAAAAAAGAGGAAGTGTACCTCGGCGACGATGAATGGCTGTTGCAGTACTGCCGCGATGTACAAGCCCGGCAACCGCACGATTTTTACGTATTCGGGCACCGGCATCTGCCGCTCGATGTGGCTGTTGATGCCCGTAGTCGGTACCTGAATTTGGGCGAATGGGTGAATTATTGCTCCTACGCCGTATATGATGGTGAGCAGCTTCGGTTGGAGTATTTCGAGCGATAAATCGGTCGCGTGGTGAGGTAGTAAAAATCCTGATTTCATGAAAAAACGCTGGATTTTACTGCCGCTACTGCTTCTCCTGACCGCCTATCGAAGCGCGGCGCAGGCGCCGGGCATTCCCGTTCCCGATACGCTGCGCCTAGCGCGGCTGATGCCGTTTGGGCAGCCGGGGGCTGCTTCCGCCGACCCAGGCGGCGTGCTGTACGTCGCCGATGCGATGCAGAATATCGTGCAGCTTACGCCTACCGGGCAGGCGCTGCAAACCTATTCGGCACCGGTGCGCGGGCGGGTGGCAGCGCTCGATGCGGGCTTCACGGGGAAAGTGCTGGCGTTCTACGACGACCGCCAATCGCTCACGCTCTTCGACCGGTTTCTGTCGCCGATGACTGTGTTGCAGTTCGCCGACTACCCCGCCACGGCCGAAAGCCTGATTCGGGCTGCTACGCTCGCGCCCGACGGCACTATCTGGCTCTACGACGAACGCCAACTCGCCCTCGTGCGCCTCGACCCGCGCGACCCCGGCGCCGCCAGTGCCGTGCCTCTGGATTTGATTCTGACCTCGGCGCGCTCCGATATCCGCGCGCTGCACGCGTATCAAAACAAGCTCTACCTGCTCGACCGCGCCTCCGGCATCTACGTGTTCGATATTTTCGGCGCGTTCAGCCGGAAAATGGCGCTGCCCGATTTGGGTGCCGTAACGGATGTGCAGTTCCGGGCTGATGAGGTGTTTTTTCTGCTGCCCGGCGGGCGCAACTTGCAATTTGAAGCACTGTACGCCGCCGCCCGCCCGCCGCGCCGCGTGGCGCTGCCGCCCGCGCCCGGCGGTGGTGGATGGCAACGCGTGGTGGCCGGGCCGGGCGGCGAACTGTATTTGCTGGCGCCGGGCGGCATCGGTGTAGTAGCCCCGCCGCCCAAAACCGCCACTGGCGAGCGTCGCTAGCAATCCTGCAATCCACGGCGTTTCATCCACCGTCGAACCGCTTTTTGCGCACACACTGCCTGCCCGCGCGGCACCTTTTGCAACCTTCCGACGGTTGGCGGGTACAAGGCCGGAGCGGCCCGATTGATGGGCCGTACCGAGAGCCGTACTTTTGCGGCCCGGATGGTAGTCGGCTGCACCGGGGCCGTGCCCTAACAGACCCGCCACACCTGCCAAGCGGCGTGTAGCCCTTTCGTTTTTTGCGTTATGACTCTTTCGAACTTGTTTCTAATCGGCAACCTGGGTGGTTCCGAAGTCATCATCATTCTGGTGGTGCTGTTGTTGTTTTTCGGCGCCAAAAAAATCCCTGAATTGGCGCGGGGCTTGGGCAAAGGGGTGCGCGAATTCAAAGACGCCACTACCGAGTTTACCGACCCTAAGCCGACGCCTCCCGCCGCCGAGCGCCGTCCCGATGGCACGCTTCCGCCAACCGTTTAGGCTGCTCTGCCCTTAAGCTACCGCACGTATGCTGTTTGCTTTTCTAGGAGATATCGGCGGCGGCGAGCTGATGCTGATTCTCGTTTTCATCCTGATTTTCTTCGGCGCCAATCGTATTCCTGAGTTGGCTCGCGGGTTGGGCAAAGGGATGCGCCAATTTCGCGACGCTACCAACGAGATTCGTTCTGAAATCGAGAACGCCGGTTCGGTGCCGCCCCAGCCCCGCGCGGTGGTGCAGACGACGCCCGTCGCGCCTTCGCCGATGCAGGAGCCGCCCGTAGTGCCTACCACCACCCACTCGGCCACGGCCGAGTAATTACAAGCGCAGGGAGATAGTCGCGTCCTGCGGCAAAGTGCTACTTTGCTTTCGGCCCCAGTCATCTTTCCACGGAAAGATGACTGGGGCCATTTCTATTTCATTTCAAGGCGCTTTTGTGGTGACGGCCGCCGGCACCAGCAACGTGACAACGCGCCGTTGGGCGCGCGCCTGTTGCGCCTGAAACGCGAGCAATTCAGGATAGCGCGAGGCCGGAAACTCGCCGCCGCTGCTGCTGCCGGAACTGATGTGCGTCAGGCGCACGCCGTCGGCCGAAAGGCCGGTACTGCTGCGGAACGTTCCGAAATCGGTGGTTAGGGCGATGGGCGCGGGGAGTTCTTCGGCGTGGGTGCCGGGCGGTAGTTCCACAACTAGCGTATCGCTGAACGAGGTGCCGAGGCCCAACCAAATAGGCGCTCGGCGGGCCGTATCGGCCGCCGCCGGCCTCGGCGCGCGGTGCAGCCACGCCAGCGGGAGCAGCAAACGCACCCCGGCGCGGGTGGCAGCCGAGGGCAAATTCAGGGAAAGGTCTTCGCGCGTGACGGCCCCGGCGCCGTCGGGCGCTTCCGCCGCGTAACGTACCGCCCGCAGTTCCGCGCGCGGCGTCATCGATTCGAGCCATTGTCGCACGATGCGGCGCTGCTCATCAGGAGGTAATAAGAGCAGCCGCGCTTCGTCGTCGCCGAGGTTGCCGGTGCTTCGGGTGCGCACGGCGGCCGTGGCGTTGCCCTGCCCATCGAGGCGCGCGCGTACGGTACGGGTGCGCCGGTTGGTGGCGGGGCCGAGGGTGGGCGTACGCACCAGCCGCCCGCCCGTGGGCAGCACTAGCAGCGCAGGCCGACCAGCCGTAAAATCGCCGAGTGTCGCAAACGGCCGCGTGCCCGATGTGCATTCGAGCCATACGGTGTCGGCGGCGCTACCGGTTCGCGCCGGCAGTGGCACGCACAAAATCACGTGGTTGAACTGCGGCGCCACCCAATCGGGGTGCATTCGGGCGGCGTCGGCGCCGGCCCGTACCAGCGCGGGGTAGGCCGCCAGGCCCGCCGCCCGCAGCAGCGCACCGGTGTACGTCACGAGGGCTTTGCAGTCGCCGTAGCCGGTGCGGGCCACGTCGGCGGCGGGCAGCGTTTGCCACCCGCCCAGTCCCAGTTGCACCGACACGTAGCGCGTACTTCGCTGCACGCGCTCGTACACGTGGCGAGCGCGGCGGCGCGGGTCGGCCACGGAATCGCGCAGGGCAGCCATTTCGGCGGTCAGCGCAGCGGGCAGGGGATCGCGGCCCGCGTTGAGCGCGTACCACCACGCGCCAAACTCGGCCCACGTAGTCTGCCGCCCGGCGTGGCCCTGCACCTCAAACGCGGTGGGCGCGCACCACACGGCGGGCGCTTGCTCGGCCAATGCCGGGGCGTAGGGCTGGTCGTTGGTGAGGGCGGGCGCATTAGTCAGCGTCCAGCGGTGTTCGGTGAGGCCGCCCGAGCAGAGGGTATCGGCTTGGGCCGCTTGGGCCGGCAAATGTTGCGTACGCCAGCGCACGGGCAGCGTGGCGGGGTGGCAAAGCCGGAAAGTGGCGCGTTCGATACTTTGGCGCCAGCGTTCCTGGGGCTGCCAATCAGGCAAGAAAAGCGGGTTGCGCGAGCTGATTTCGTAGGTGATTTCGATGGTGTACGGTACCTCGTTATGCACCGCCGAGGCCACACGGGCGCGGGTATCGTCCAGATACGTATCGGCGTCGGTAGCGCTCACATCGTGCCAATCGGCGCCGCTGAGGCGGCGGATGGGGCGGCCGTTGCCGTCGTAGAGGCGCGCGCTCAACTCCTCGATGGTCTGTAACGATGAATACGGCACCTCCAATTGCGTGGCGGCGGCATCCAGCGCGCGGTGCGTGATGGTAACGGCGCGGCACACGCGCAGGGTATAGCGGTCGGGGCGTTTCAGGGTGATGGTTACGTCGTGGCGCCGCACGACAGAGGTGGCGCCTCGCCTTAGGGCGGGCGCGATGGTGGCGGCGGCGTACGGCAGCGGCGGGTCAGCGGCGGCGGCCCACTGCGGCGCAATCAGCAGCAGTAATCCGACGTAAAGATGACCAAGCCACGCGCGTCGGGCGGCGGCTTGTAGGCGGAAGAGCTGTCTCATTGGTCGGCCTTTTTCAGCACCAGCATTTCGGCGTGTTTTGCCACCAAGCGGCCGTACACGGTGCGCAAGGCATCGTATTCTTCCGGCGCGAACGACGCGCGCGCCAAACTCAGCGTACTGCTGACCTGCACCGAGCGGCCGTCCGGCGCGGGGGTGCAGAGGTACTGCGCGCGCACGTGGCCATCGGGGGTGCGGGTGTTGAGCGCTGCCGGCACCGACTCGATGGCGTACCCTGCCGGTACGGCCACTTCCAGCATAATTGTCTCGACGATGGGCGAGCCCAAATCAACGGAAAACCGGCGTTCGGGCGCGTTGAAAGGGTTTTCGGTGAGGCCGCCGTAGCTCTTCAAGTTTACCAGTACCAGCGCGGGCAACGCCGCGCCGGGCTCCGCCGGTTCGGACACGCCGATTTCCAGTGTCACGGGCTGGGTGGCGTCGGTGGGCTGCGTAACGGTGCGCTGCGTGAGTTGGGCGCCGGGCGCGGGCGTGTAGTACCGGCTCACCATCTGCTCCGGCGTGAGTTCGGCAGCGCGCCGCCGCGCTCGTTGGGCCGCGTAGCCGGTGAGCGCCAGCCGTAGGGTCGCCGTTGTACCACCGCGCCCATCGGGCGTAACCGTGCCCGAAAGAAACGATGTGTACTTCTGCGTCGCCGCAATGGGCAACCAGCGCTGGGAGCTCTCGTAGCGCGCGATCAGACGCCCGCGCGTACCCAAGCAGCGTTCGGGCAACATCCCGGGCGGCGCGAGGGGCGTGGTGGCATCGAGCAAGAGCGGCTCCGGTTGGCCGGGCAGTTGCACGGCAGCCAGCACGAAGTTGAACCGGTCGAGGAGCGGCAGCATGTCGGGCACCGCGCCGTGGTCGCGGGTACTCAGGATTACGGGGTCAGCGTTGATGCCTGCCGTGCGCAAGCTGCTTACCAGCAATAGGTTAATGTCGGCGGAGTTGCCTTTGTGCTGGCGCAGCGCTTCAGCAAGCTGCCCGGCGGCGTAAATCGACGAAACCCCGTTCCAAGCGATGGCTCCGCGAACCAGTTCTACCACGGCTTGGGCGCGTACGGCTTGGTCGGGTTCGCTTTCGCGCAAGGCGCGCAAGGGCTTGGCCAACTCGCCGACGGCTCCCAGAATGCCGCCAAATCGCGAATGCAACAACAATTCACCCGATGCCTTATCCCACGTGGTGGTGTAGGCGCGGTAGCCGGAGCCGGGCATACTGGCGGCCCGCAGCTGAAACTGCGCGTGCGCCATATAGTCGTTGGGCGTCGTAATGAACCGCTCGGTCCGAAACGCCGGCACGTCGCGCATCACCCAGTGCAAATGCGTGGCTTTGATTTGCTGACCATTGACGCTCATTGCCTGATACGGCTTCAGCGATTGCTCTTCGAGCGCGAAAGGATAATAGCTGAGAAGCTCGACGGCGTAATCGAAAAGCTGCGGAATCTCGACCAGCAATTCGCTGCGGCGCACCGGAATGTCTTCGATTTCAAACTGCCAGGTGGGTAGCGTAAAAATAAAGTCGGATTGCGTGACGTAGCCAATCTCGACCACCGACCCCACTCGCGCGCCCGCCAGCGTCAGGCGGCGCTCGTTCACGTAATCGGAGAGGCGGACGGTGGTGCCGGCCGAATTCTTCGTTTCGGTGCGTTGCAACTTACCGCCCTCTACATTCCACGCCGCGCCGCTCAGGCTGACGAGGTTTTCGTAGCCGTTGTCGCGGTGGTAAAGTTGGAGCTTGATGGTGGCTTCGTCAAGGCCCGCCTCGCGCAAAATTTTCACGCGGCGCGTCCGCTCAAACCGCACCTGAAACCCGCTGCCTTCCTGCACGAACGACGTACGGCCATAATCGGATAGCACCACGGCCGCCACGCCGGAATCGGCGGCGAAGGTGGCGGGGTCGAAATCGGCCAATGAAACCGGTTTTATCGGTTCAATTTCCGCTTTTTTGGCGGGCGCGGCGGTCGGCGTCGTCTGCGCGTGCGCATCATACATCGCTGGACTGAAGCCGAGCAGAAATAGAAAACCAGCGGCAAACGCCGCCCGCTGTAGCCAGCGGCGAAAGGGGTGAAGTAACATCAAGAAATAGCAGAAAAGGGGAGCAGCGTTAAGCGCACAAGATAAAGCGCGCGGGGCGATAAGGGCGTTGGCACCACACCCCTGCAATATTGGCGGCGTTTGCCCGTCAGCCACAATGGGCGCGGTGGCAACTGCACGCCGTTGCGTCCGCTTCTTCTTTCTGATGACCCGAAAAACGTTTCTGAAAGCCGCCGGCACCCTCGGCGCCGCCGCGTGGCTCGCCACCGACCAGCTCCTCGGCGAGGCCGCCCCGGAGGCGGGCGCCGCACCCACCGGCTCGCTGCTGCGTCCGGCCCAGCGCGCGGGGCGCAAGTTTCTCAACCCCGTGCCCACCGAAACGATGGTGCCCGGCTCGACCTGGCCGATGCTGCGCGAGTGGGTCGGCGGCGATCAGGAGCGCGCGCCGGTGGAGGCGCTGGGGCCGTTCCGCACCGACCCCACGCAGTACCAAACACCCGCCGCCACCGGGCTGCGCGTCACGTGGTTCGGCCATTCGTCGAGTTTGATCGAGTTGGATGGCGTGCGGCTGCTGCTCGACCCAGTGTGGGGCGAGCGCGCGTCCGTCAGTTCATTGGTGGGGCCGAAACGGTTTTTCGCTCCCACCTTAGCGCTTCCTGAGCTACCCGTGCTGGATGGCATTCTGATCTCGCACGACCACTACGACCACCTCGATGCCCCGACCATCAAATCGTTGCTGCAAGTCACGACGGCGCCATTTTACTGCGGCCTCGGCGTAGGAGCGCACCTGCGCGATTGGGGCGTGCCCGCCGCCCGCATTCACGAACTGAACTGGATGGACGAGGTGCAAATCGGCGTCGTGCGGGTGGTGGCGCTACCGACGCGTCACGGCTCTGGGCGGGTCTCGCTGCCGAACCAAACGCTGTGGGCGTCGTTCGCGCTGCTCGGCCCCACCCGTAAGGTGTATTACGGTGCCGATTCGGGGCCATGCGAGGCACTTTTCGCTGAAATCGGGGCCGCTTACGGCCCCTTCGACCTTACGATGCTCGAAATCGGCGCGTACGGGGCGCAGTGGCCGTACATTCATATGGGGCCGGCCAATGCGGTGCGCACGCACCAATTGCTCGGCGGCGGCGTGCTGATGCCGATTCACTGGGGCTTGTTCAACTTGGCTTTTCACGCCTGGCGTGAGCCTGTGGAGCAGGTGCTTACGCTGGCCGAAACCGCCCACATTCCGCTGCTGTTACCCATGCCGGGCGCGCCCGTAGAAGTGCGCCCCGGTGGGTTGGTGGCGCGTTGGTGGGAGAAGGCGGTGGACGCGTAGCGCGTGCGGTGCGGCGTTTGGGTGACGTAACGTAACGTAACGTCAAGCAGGAGCTTGGCGTTACGGGCTGTTTTACACCAACTTACTCAACTCATCAATCTCCGCTTGAGCGTTCTCCAATGCGGCGCGTTCGGTGAGGTGTTCGGGGGGTAAATCTTGCCCAATCACCTCGCGCACCATCTCCACGAACCCCTCGACCATGCCGAAAATGGCGCGGCGCGGCGAGTCGCCGTCTTCATCGGGCGGGCCGTTGAAAAAGGCGTTCAGCATCACGGGTTCAGCGGGGGGCTGGCTCGGCCGGGGGCTGGCGGCCAAAAATTCATCGAGGTCGCTCATCACATCGCCCACGAGGGCCAACGCCGTAAATTGCGCCCCTTGATAAAGCCGGAGCAACTCAGCTAAGGTCAGCTCGATGGTTTCGTCGGGGGCTAATTTTTCCATTCGTTTCAGGAGTTTTTCGAGCGCCGCCGGCTGCCGAAGCCAGCGCAACGTGCGCGCGGCATCGCCAAATCGGTGGTCGGGCAACAGTCGCAGTGCCAGCGGTAGGCGCATCGCCAGGTGCAGCATCGCGAGTTGCGATTCCAAAAAACCACTCGACAGAAAAGGCCGCTGAAAGCCCGCGTCGGCGGCTTCCGGCGCGTCGGGGGTGGTGGCGCCCTCCGGCAGCAGGTCGCCGGCGGGCATATCGCCGAACGTACTACTTTCGGCATCGGGGGCCACGTAGCCGGCAAACGAGCGCGCCACGAACCCCTCGATTTGCAGCCGCCGCAGCCGCAGCACATCGCCGGTGTAACGCGGCGCTTCCTCGATCTCGCCATCGCGCTCGGCCAGCAGGTCTTCTACATCGTAAAGGGCACCGTTGGCGCGGTCTTCAAATTGTTGCATCAGCTTGGTGCCGATGTCGTAGGCCGCTTCGCGGATGCGTTGCCAGGTATCGGGGCCGAAATCGCCATCGGGGCGCGACATAAACCGCGTAAACCGGTCGAGCAGGGGCGTTTCGAGCAAGGCCAGCCCTAGCGCCGTCACGGCGTGCAGGCGCACGGGGGCCGTCAGGAGCAAGCGCCCGACGGCGGGTGGGTCTTGGATCTGGCTCATCGCCCGCACACGGTCTTCGGTGAGGCCGCTGAGATCTTCGGCTTCGGTCACGAGTTCCGGCTCGACACCCGGCTCGCGCCAGAGGGCCAGTGCCGCCTGCACGCACCCCGTGAGCAAAATATGCAAATTGTTGAGCAGCGGCAGGGGCAGCCCGGTAATCATCCGTTGCAGATGGGCCTCGAAAGCGGCCTCGTCGGCGGGGTCAGGGGCGCCGTCGGTGTTTTGGTCGGAATCGGAATCGAAAGGAGGTAGCATAGACGGAACAGGGGCGAAATGAAGCGCGTGTGGCGGAGTGATGGCTGCGGTATTGGAAACGTGCAGTGGCGTGACAGGTTTGGGCAACCATCGGCGGCCAACGGGTATCGTGCCGTAAATTGGCGCCGAAAAATACGCCTCTCCACCCCAAACCCTTTTTCTCAACTCCTTACGCATATGCGCAAGTCTCTTTCTCTCTCATTGTTGGCCGTCGCGGCCACCGCCACCATCGGCCTCACGGCTGCGTTCCGCACGGCTACGCCGCACGCCACGCAGTTTATGCAGTTTACCACCATCGAGAGCATTGTGCCGGGTGGTTTGGGGCGCTCGCGGCTCATCATCACCAAACCCGATGGTACGCAGACGCTCGAAGAAATGGAAAATTTCTACTCCATCACGGGCATCAATTTCGGTAATATTCAGAAGAACGAAGCCCAGATTCTGACCAAAATTGCGGCCCTGGAAGCCGAGGGCTGGCAAATCGACCGCGTAACCACCGGCGTGCAAAGCCCCACCGAAAAGCAAACCGGCGGCATTTATATGACGCGGTATTTGCTGAAGAAGTAGGGTTTAGTTTTTAGGCATTTTTTAGGTACACACTGCGCGATTCAATCGGACTAAACCTTAAAAACTAAACCCTAAAAACTACCCCACCACCCGCTCCAGCCGCGCGCTGACTTCGGGCCAGTTGATGACGTTGAAGAATGCTTCTACGTAATCCTTGCGCTTGTTTTGGTACTTGAGGTAGTAGGCGTGTTCCCAGACATCGCATACCAAAAGGGGCGTAGTTGTCCAGAGAGCTAGATTTTGGTGCTTTTCGGCTTGCAGTATGATGAGCCGGTCGGCGGCGGGCTCGTAAGCGAGAATGCCCCAGCCGGCGCCTTCTACGGCGGTGGTAGCGGCGACGAAATGCGCCTTGAAATCGTCGTAGGAGCCGAAACTTTTGGCGATATAGCCGCTGAGCTTTTCACTGAGCTTACGGTCGTTTTTGGCGGGCGCCATCCCATCCCAAAACAGCGTGTGCAGCAGGTGGCCGGAGCCATGGAAGGCGGCTTCGCGCTCCCAGTGCGCCACTAGGCTGAAATCTTTCTTCTCGCGCGCCGCTTTCAACTCGTCGAGCGCCTTATTGAGCCCTTTGACGTACGCCGCGTGGTGGGCGTCGTGGTGGAGTTTCATCGTGGCCTCGTCGATGTGGGGTTCCAGCGCGTTGTAAGCGTAGGGCAGCGCGGGCAAAATGTACTGCCCTTTCTCATCCACGACTTTGGTTTTGCCCAGAGGGCCGTCTTTGGCGGGGCTATCGGCAGCGGCGGCGGCAAACAGTGGGGCGGTGGGCAACAGGCCCGCCAGACCGGCTACGGCGCCGGTTTTCAGAAACTCGCGAGTGGTCATTGGGGTACGGGGAGGAAGGCAAAACGGCTCCATTGCCGCCCGCCATACAAACGTACCCCGCAACGGGCGGAAAGTTCGGTCTTAGCTCGATTTCAATAACTCCCGAACGGCACCGTCTGCGCGTTCGTCGCGAACAAGTTGCCGGCGGCCGGGGCCGTGTGGCGCGCCTCGTGGCGGAGCAGCCATTGCTTGACTGCCGTGCCGCCCACGAAGCCCGTGAGCTTGCCGCCCGTACCGATCACGCGGTGGCACGGCACCACGATAGCCAGCGGGTTGGCCGCGTTGGCGCCACCCACCGCCCGCACCGCCAGCGCATCGCCGAGCTTACGGGCCAGCGCCGAGTACGTAGTGGTGCTGCCGTAGGGCAAGGCCCGCAACTCGGCCCACACCCGCTGCTGAAACGGCGTGCCGACGGGCGCCATCGGAAAATCGAACCCGACGCGGGTACCCGCAAAATATTCATCGAGCTGCTGCTCAACTGTGGCGAGCAGCGCCGTTGGGGGCGTATCAGCGGCCTTATCGGCCGCCACGCCGAGGGAATCGGTTGCGGTTGATGCGAATCGTATTTCGCACAGCGCCGTTGAAGTGGCAATCAGGCATAATAGCCCGACAGGCGAGGCCACATGATAAGTAAAAAGCACCAAGAAAGCAGGAAAAAGGCAGAGAAGGAGAGCGAAGTAGGGTGCGCAGCGCCCAAGCGAATGGGCTGCAACCGTAGGAGAAGTAGCGAGTGGAAGGTGGGGGTGCCCTTAGCGACCCAGTTCGTAGCCAAGCCGAACCTCCACGGCCAGCGTGGCGCGGCGGAAAGTTCCGGGGGTAGTGGTAGGGCCGAAATCGGGACGGAAACCGCACTCCCACTCATCGTAAAAGCCGAAGGCTGTGGGGTCTAAGCGGCTTTCTTCACGGGTTTGGTAGCGGATATTGCCCGCCCGCAAACCGCCGCCCACGGCCATATCCAGGCGCCAGTGCGCGTCGAGGGGTATCACCACGCCCAATTTCACCACGCCGCCCAGCACCGTGCGCTGCACGCGCGCGCTGGTATACTGCCAGCGCTCGCCGTCGCGGAAGAAAGTGCCCGCGCCGGCATCGAACTGCTGCCCGACCCGAAACCCCGCCACCGCCGCGTAAAACGGCGAAGCCGGCATATAATAGCGCCCTTCGAGATGGGCTTTCTGGAAGCGGTCGTGGAGAGGTTTGCTGCCGCCGTACCCCCAGCCGAGGTTGCGCATCTGGTGCCCGTAGCTCGCTTCCAGCCCCCACAACGGCGAAATACGATATTCAGCCCCAAACCGGAAGGTGGGCGTCGTGGGGTCGAGCAGCGCCAAGGGCATCACCTTAATCGTCACTACGCCGGTCTGGGGCTTAGGCAAGGGCGCAACCTGGGCCTGCGCGCCCGCGCCACTCACTAAGGCGGCCCCGACGAGCAGCAGCATTTTTACTTTTTTGATATCAGTTTGCATAGAGGTCAGATAGCAGCCGGAATGAAGCCCGAACTTGCTGCTGATGCTCTAAAGTACAGCCTGCTCTTGGCACCACTTTTTTCAATCGAATAAATTGACGTTTCTTTAGCCCATCGGGAAGTTTTTCCGGACGAACGGGGTTTTCCACCAACGGCCTACACGGCCCTCAACCTCCCATAACAGCGCTTTTTAGCCTCTGCAATTTCTTATGCGTGAAGCATTTCTAACAGGTTCCGCCGCGCAAATGACGGATTCGGATAAAGAAATCGATAAGGCGCTCCGGCCGCTGTCGTTCGATGATTTCGCCGGTCAGGATAAAATTGTCGAAAACCTCAAAATCTTCGTGACGGCCGCCCGGCGCCGTGGCGAAGCCCTCGACCACGTGCTGCTGCACGGCCCGCCCGGCTTGGGCAAAACCACACTCTCGCACATCATTGCCGCTGAGCTGGGCGCGGGCATCAAGATGACGAGCGGCCCGGTGCTGGACAAGCCTTCCGACCTGGCCGGGCTGCTCACCAATCTGGAGCCGAACGATGTACTCTTCATCGACGAAATCCACCGCCTCAACCCCGTGGTGGAAGAGTACCTGTACTCGGCGATGGAGGATTATAAAATCGACATTATGCTCGATTCCGGCCCCGCTGCGCGTTCCGTGCAAATCGGGCTCAACCCGTTCACGCTCATCGGGGCTACCACACGCTCGGGGATGCTGACGGCGCCGCTGCGGGCGCGGTTTTCCATCACGTGCCGGCTCGAATACTACGATGCCAAGCTGCTGAAATCCATCGTCGAGCGGTCGGCGGGGATTTTGGGTACGCCCATCCACGAGGATGCAGCGTGGGAAATTGCCCGGCGCTCGCGCGGGACGCCGCGCATCGCCAACAACCTGCTGCGCCGCACCCGCGATTTCGCGCAGGTCAAGGGCGATGGCACCATCGATGTGGCCATCGCCAAATTCGGCCTCAACGCGCTCGATGTCGATCAAAATGGCCTCGACGATATGGACAACCGCATCCTGTCCACCATCATCGACAAGTTCAAGGGTGGCCCGGTAGGCATTACCACCATTGCGACGGCGTGCGGCGAGGAAGCCGAAACCATTGAGGAAGTCTACGAGCCGTTCCTGATTCAGGAGGGCTACCTGATGCGCACCTCACGCGGGCGCGAAGCCACCGAGTTGGCTTACCGCCACTTGGGCAAAGTGCCACCCGGCCAGCAAACGGGCCTGTTCGGCAGCGAATAGGGGTAAAAATGCTGCAAATGAAAACGCCCGGCTGGTTGCGAAATGCAACCGGCCGGGCGTTTCTGCGCGTTAGTTTTGCCTTATGAATATTCAGGAAATCGCGAATCGCATTGCCGCGTTGCCGTGCGCGCCAGCAGGAGGTACTGCATTTTGTCGAGTACGTCGAGCAACGCCCGCGACGGCGCAGCCGTCGGAATCGTGCGCAAGCCGTGCTGGCACCTGATTCGGAAGCAACGCCGGCCCCACCAGCTTCTGATGCCGAAAAGGAAGAAAAATCAAAGTATTCCGACCTTTTTGGGATTTGGGCCGGCCCCGAATACGATCACATCACAGACAGCGTAGAGTCGGTGCGTGAGCAACGTCGTAAACATTGGGGTTCTGGGCGGTGGAACAAGAAAAGCAATGAGGAAGCCTGATGATTTTAGTCGATTCCGATATTATCATCGATGCTCAACGTGGCGATGAGACTGTCCCGCGTTGGTTCGGCCAACACGCGCCCGGTGAGTTGTTTAAGCGGCTGCCCAGCAAGTATGCCACATTTGTCATTGCGAGGAGGAGGCTCTGCCACGACGTGGCAATCCTCGTTTACTCGGGGCGAATACTCTGCTACTGCGCCGAGCAAACGAGGATTGCTTTGTCGCAAAGCCTCCTCGCAATGACAAAATACTGAGTAGTTTTTGGCTTGCTGCTTATCAGCCGGTTTAATGCTCGTCAGTTACCCCTGACCCAGCGGCCGTCGTTAGCGCGCAATCTTGTACGAAACGCCAATCCCGATCACCTGCTTGTATTGCAGACGCGGGCCGGTACCGGTTTGGGTTTTTACGTTGTTGATGGTTTCGTACTGCGGCACATCCACATCATCATCATACACGAGCGCCACGAACAATGACGACGCGAGGTATTTACTCACTTTGAGCGTCAGCAGAGCATCGAAATTGACGTCGACATTGCCGCGTTTACTCTTTTCCGAATTCGTGTAATTGTTGAAGAGTGTGGCGCGCGTGAGCAGGTTTACGTTTTTGCTTAAATCTTTCTGAAACCGACCGGTGATGATGGCCCCGAATTCGGAACGTATATTCTCGCCCTTTTTCGTGCGGACGCCGGCCGCGTCGAACTCACCTTTCGTGACGCCGAAAGCGCCCTGGTCGGCGAGGGTTTGGTCGGTTACGAAGGTGAATCGGCCGGTCAGCGGCGAGAAGAAGGCTGTGAAGTATTGGTTGGGCCGAAAGTCGAGCCCTGCCGCCAGCGTGAGATACGCCGGTGCTAATCCACGCGAAATGAGTGGTGGGGGCGTAGCATCGCCGCTGAAATCATAGCCGGGCGCAAATTGTGTTCGGAAGTTGAACAACCCGGCGTAATAAAATTTGCCGAACGCTAAACGACCGTATTTTGAGTTCAATTCTACTTTATCTTCGTTTTTACGCATCGGGGCATCGCCTTGCTTGATCAGGCCGTAACCGGCGTCGAGGTTCGTATCCCACGCCACCGGCCCTTTATGGTAGCGCAAATAATACGAAATAAGCCCATTGACGGCAATGGCGCTTTCGCCGCCGCCTGCCCAGTTGCTGAGCGTGGTTTGGGTGAAGTTAACGGCGTTGAAACCGCCGTAACGCCACGTTTTGACGGTATCGGCAAACTCGGCCTGTTCGGGTTTGAGCAATTCTTTGGGGGGCGCTACCACCTGCGCGGCAACCGACGAACAAAGAATAACAGAAAGCGCTAACGACCCGAAGGCCGCCCGCGCGGTAGTAGAAAAAAGACGCATACTGCGGCAGAAAAAAGAAGATGTGTAATTCAGCAGTATAGCCGAACCGCAGCAAAGTAACGGCCGGTTGCGGGCTCGCACCGAATTTGCCCGCTCCGGCGGCGGTTAGCGCAGGGTTGGCGCTGGCTGCGCCAGACCTTTACGCCGCCCACCGTTCCCGTCATCCTGCCCGAATGCCCTCGCCGCACTTACCGTCATCGCCGACTGAACTGGCCCGCCGTGCGGCCCTCGTCAAGGCGTGGGCCGTGGAACTGGGTTTTATGCGTTGCGGCATCAGCCGGGCTGAGTTTCTGGAGGAAGAAGCGCCGCGCCTCGAATCGTGGCTGACGCGCAACCTGCACGGCCGAATGGGCTATATGGCCAACCATTTCGACAAGCGCCTCGACCCGCGCCGCCTTGTGCCAGGCGCCAAAACGGTGGTCAGTGTGCTGCTCAATTATTACCCGCCCGAGGAAGTGCGCCAGCGCCCCGACGTGCCCCGAATCAGCAAATATGCGTACGGGCGCGATTACCACTTCGTGATCAAAGACAAGCTGTTTGCCCTGCTGAACCGGGTGCGGGCCGAAATCGGCGATGTCGGCGGGCGCGTGTTCGTCGATTCGGCGCCGGTGATGGATAAGGCGTGGGCCAAAAAAGCCGGCCTCGGTTGGATGGGCCGCCATACCAACCTGATTACGCCGCGCGTCGGGTCGTTTTACTTTATCGCCGAGTTGATTCTCGATCTGGAAATGGCGCCCGACGCCGCCGAGCTACCCGATTACTGCGGTTCCTGCACGCGCTGCCTCGATGCGTGCCCCACCGATGCGCTGCATACGCCGTACGAAGTGGACGCCAAGCGGTGCATTTCGTACCTCACCATCGAGCTACGCGACCGCCTCCCGCCCGAATACGTCGATAAGCTCGACGGTTGGGCTTTCGGCTGCGATATCTGCCAGGATGTGTGCCCGTGGAACCGCTTCGCGCGCCCGCACCAGGAAAGTCAGTTTCTGCCTCACCCGATGCTGCCCGACCTGCCGCCGGCCGATTGGGAAGAACTATCCGAAGAAATTTTCAGCGCGCTCTTCGCCGAGTCGGCCGTGCAGCGCGCGGGCATCGAGAAGCTGCGCGATTCGGTACGCGGCGCCGGGTGGCGTGCGCGGGATGAGGCTCCGGGCAAAAAAGCGTAACGTCAAGCTCCTGCTTGGCACACGACAAGCACACCCGAACCGGCTACACCGGTGCAAACGTGCGGTCGAGAATCGGCGAGTAACGGGCGGCGAACTGCTCGTAGCACCAGCTTCGGAGCTGGAGCAATTCGGCCGGGATGAGCGCGCGAACTGCCTTGCGCAGTTCCTTTTCGAACAAGTATCGATTGAAGCTGACTTTCAGCAAAATCGTTTTGATATAGTCCAGCATGGGGCCAGCATTCTTGAGGAAAGCAACAGCAATTTCCGGCGGTACCCAACCACAAATCAGTACCGGCCGCCGGAACCAGTACCTACGCGGTTCTAACGGTCGAAGATACGTGATTTGCGACCTGATGCCACTATTCCCAGGATTTTATTGCGAAGTTCGACTCAGGTCTACCCGCAAGGCACGCCTCGTTGCCATTGGACACTTACATCGCCCGAAACTGCCCCAACAGCCGATCCAGGCTCGCCGTCGGCACCGATTCGCTTTGCGTCAGTGGGAAAGGTTGGTCGAAGGCGGCGGTCAGCACGTCGCGGGCCGGTAGTGGTTCGGGCAGCACGGCGGCCTCGCCGGTATAGGTCAGGTCGAGGACGTTGTACACGACGGCGCTGTCTTCGCCCTCATATGCCGGCACCTGTTCCAGAAAAAACGGCGGTAGTGTGGAACGATCACCATCTACCGGCCACGGCTGCACGCCCGGCACGATGGCCGCACGCAGATGACGCACATCGGCCGCCAAGCGGCTCGTGGTGCCCAAAAATTGAGCTAATAGCTCGGCGAACAAGCCATTGCCGCCCAAGGTGTTGAGCCCGTTGATGAGCGTGCGGCTAAGGGTGTCGCCGAAAACCTGCGCCAGAAGTAGAAAATCCTCGTACGACGTGAACGGGCTGAACGGCCCGCCGCCGGCAACATTGCGGTTGCCCGTAAAGTCGTAGGCTGCCGGCGCTTCTACGGCATCGCCGGAAAGGCTGATGCTGCCGCTGAGTTGCACGATCAGATTGTCGAGAATCGGCTGAATGGCTTCGAGACGGGCGCGGTCGGGCGCGGGCACTACCAGTGTAGGGCGGGCAAGCGCCTGCGCAAGCAGGGCTTGCTGTACGTACGCCGCCCGTAAAATCAAGTTGAAGGCATCGGTGACGATGGAGGCCACGCGCGGCCCCGGCCCGGCCGTAGCCGCGAACGCAGCGCCAACGGCCGGAATGGCCGCAAGCGCCCCACGCCCCAATTGCGCGAGAGCTGCGCGCCGAGAAGCCGCCGATGCGGGTGCCGCACTGGGCACGCCGGCAGTGGGTGAAATGGGAGAAACCGGAACAGAATCAACGGCGCCGAGGGCGTCGAGCCAAGCCAAAAGTTGCACGGACGAAGCGAAAAAAGCGGTTATGCCAGCGAGCCCGTGAGGAGTCGGGAGCCGGACGTAATCAGCAGGTTGAAGGCCGTAGCCGTTTCGGAAGGCCGCAACGCACGGTTGCGGGCATCGCCGGAGGCGGTAACATCGGTGAGGGCGGCGGTGGGCAACATCCGCGCGACAGTGGCGGCGTGGCGCGCATCAACGCTCAATATCTGGCCGAGCAGCGTCATTGTCCGGCCCCCCGACGCGTAGCGGAGCCCGCCGGCAGCCCCAGCCACCAGCGTGTTCAGGTGCGAAAGTGCTGCTGTCAGGGCCGCCGTGCGCTCGTTGAGCGTGAGGGATGCGAAATCGACGGGTAAATCTTTGATATTGAGCGCGCTGGTACCGGTGCGGTTGGTGTTGGCCGCCGCTTTGAGCGTATCGCGTTGGACGCGCTGCTGGTCGCGGATGGCCGTCAGGAGCCCCAGTTCGGAAGGCGTCAAACTCAGGTTGTTAGGCGTGAGAAGCAACTGGCGGAACAACTCCACCGAAAGCTGCTTGCCCGCCTGGATCAGATTGATGAGCGCCACGTCGCCGGAGCCGAGCCCGACCGATTCGCCGTTGGGGTTGGCGGTAGCGGTATTGTTGGTGGGGTCATCGGAAGTGTCTTTGCAGCCCGCCAATAACAGGGCTGCTCCGGCCGAGGCTGCCCCGGCGTATCGCAGAAACGCCCGGCGCGGCAGGGGCGCGGCGCCGTCGGCGGAAAAGAAAAGAGATTGCTGATTCACTGCCACAAAGATAACCCCGGCGCCGGGGCGGTTGCCTGACTGTGCAGAAGCCGCAAACGCAAATCGGCCCCCCGCTGCAAGGAGCGAGGGGCCGATGAGGTTCATTCAGTACACGGAGGCCGTGTCGCTGAACGCGCTTTTACAAGAAAAGTGTAGCTACCGTAGACAGCACGGTACCCGGATCGAAAGGCTCATCGAAAGCCTCTGCGTACCGAATGGCCGGGATGTTGTTGCCGGCATATAAACCACTCAAGCCACCTTGAGCTGTGTTGGCTTCGCTCGGATAAGCGGCTGCAGGGGCACCGGCTTGGTAAAACGCGTTGCCCGCAATGGAACCCGTTGCCGGCGCCGGGAGTGGCACCGTCGGAATCGAGGAGGTATCGCCTACAATCCACGCTTGCTCACCGCGCAACCGGCGGATGTATGACGCGTGACGTGCCTCTACTGAGTGAATGTTGAGTGCTACTTCGAGTTCAGCTGTACCTTTCAACTCGCCGGCACGGCCTTTATAGGCGCGTACGCCCGTGTCTTCGAGTGCTTGTGCAACAGCAAGAAAGACGGCGCGGTCAGTGAAGACGCTCGTATATACTTTATCGAAGCGGTAGGTGTCGGCAGCGGGTTGCATCGCGGCGGGCACTGAGCGTTCGAGCAGTTGTACGTGAGAATTTTCATTGTCGCGAATCTCGATCAGCCCTACGCGGTCATTGCCACTCAAGGCAAGCGATGAACTAGCAAGGCCATCGCGATAAAATGCGTATTCCAAACGCTCTAAGCGCAAGGCGTAGGCCAAGACCTGCGTCACCGTTTCCTGAACACCCTGCTCACCAGCGTAAGCTTTGTTGAAGAAAGAGGCGAGGAAAACCGGTGCAGCCGCAGCGGATATTTTTTTACCGGCCGAAAACATATGGCTGAATGCAGCCCGGCGGGTATCGAAGCGGTCGAGAGCTTTGTCATCGACTTCCGCGATGGAATCGAAAATTTGAAGAAGGTTCATTGCGAATGTGTGTTCTAATGAAGAAAATGAGACCGTTGCTACTCAGGTACTACGGTAGCAAGCTGCTAAGCTCACTGCTATTCTGAATGAACGGGAACACCATCGGCAGGATGACCGAGGGCGGCTTCGACAGATCCAGCCCATCGGAGTTAGTGGCTGCCGGAACACCACCCATAGCCACATTGGCAGCAAACGAGTTAGGCGCAATCAGGTCACGGATCAAGGCGGCGTGACGTGCTTCCACCGAAACAATCTTCCCGGCGAGCAGTAAGTAACCAGCATCGGCGATGTAGCGTCCGGCGCC
Organism: Hymenobacteraceae bacterium; assembly: GCA_031425525.1. Lineage (GTDB taxonomy): Bacteria > Bacteroidota > Bacteroidia > Cytophagales > Hymenobacteraceae > JANNMJ01. The sequence continues at coordinate 36,561 of JANPJM010000093.1, forward strand.
ATTGTAAGCTTGTACGCCAGTATCCTCGAACAGCCGCGCCGCGCCGAGTACGCTCGTACGGTTCGTGAAGTTGATGGTCGAAAAGTTCGGCGTTAAATCAATCAGGCGCTTGGCAGCTGGAATTGCTGCTTTGAAGAATTCGCGGTGAATGATTTCGTGGTCGCGAATTGCCTTCATCGTGTCCAACTCCGAAGCTGACAACACGCCTGCCGACTCGTTGACAACTTTGATGTAGAACGCCGCTTCGAGCTGTTCAAGCGCATAAGCATAGTTGAGAATACCAAAGTCATCGTTCGTGAGGACTTTGACGCCACTAGGCGCTACTACTGGCGGCACAACCGGATCATCATCTTTGCAACCCGCCAGCAGCAGGCCGCCTACCACGGCCGTAGCCCCGGTATAGCGCAGAAACGAGCGCCGGTCGACGCCGGGGCGGGTCAGGAGGTCGGCCGGGCGGTCGCGCTCGGCGTCAGGGGTATGCGGGGTGTTAGCCATCATCGCTACCAAGAGGTAATTATGTGAAAGAAAAAGCCGGCCGTCAACCGCGGCGCAGATCGGTTTTCAGGGCTCCTACGATGGTTGCTACGGAAGGGGTTGCCAAAACCGGGTTTATTTCCCTTTGACACACGTTTGCCGCGCGCAACGGCCCACTTTTCTAGGCGAACGAAATAGCCCGTTGCGGCGGCCGCTGCCGCTGCCCGGTAGCCACAGCCCCGGCAAGCGGGTGTGCGGGGTACTACTTTTAGGCCGTGGGAATCGGGCAAGCAAGGCAGCGAAAGAGCAACGAACGGTCGCGGATCGGTGAGCGCGTAGGCTCGGTGGCCGTGGGCTGGCTGTTGGCTTTCGGCGCAACTGCCCAACCTACGGGCAGCCCGGCGCCCGCCCCGCCGCCCGCCGAAGCCGTGCGCATCACCGTATCGGCGGGGCCGGTGCCGGTGGATCAGCCGGTGGAAGTGGCGGTCGAAATCCCCGGCGGCGAGCTCACGCAGTTGGGGCCGTTCCCGACGCTGCCGGGCTTCAAAAAAACCACCCGCGACCGCCGTACCACCACTCGTACCATCGGCACCGCCGCTGCGCAAACCACGCTGACTACGCTGCGCATCACGCAGCGGTATCTGGCCTTCGGTGAAGGCGAAAAAACGCTGCCGGCGTTCAGTATCAGCGTAAATGGCCAGCCGGTGCGCTACGCTGGCGGCACCGTCAAGATTGGCCCGGCCACCCCAACTCCGCCAGTCGTCGCGCCCACCGACCCCTCCGTCGGCTACGCTCTGGCCGACGAGATTTTCGGCAAGTCCAAACCCGCCGATTTTCGCGATGTGCCCGACCACGCGCGCCTCTACCTGAGCCTCGCGACCACGGGGCCGGTGTGGGCCGGCGAGGGCGTGCGGGCGCGCCTCTACCTCACGATTGCCCCGGAAGACCAGGCGGTGCTCAACTTCGCGCCCGATTTTTCGCGCCAAATCGAGGAACTGCGGCGCCTGATGAAGCCCGCCGATGTGTGGGAGGAGCTGCCCGCCGCTTACCCCCTCGCGCCCGACACGGTGCCGGGGCCGGAAGGCAGTGTCAGACTCCGGTTTCAACTCCACGATGCGGTGTATTACCCGTTGTCGGCGGCGCACCCGTTGCAGTTTCCGGCGTTGCCGTTGCGGCTCATCAAGTACCGACTGGCTAAAAAACCGGTCGAAGGCAGCGCCAATCGCCTCGCCACCGACTACACCGTCCGCACGGCGCCGCTGACGGTGGCCGTGCGCCCGCTCCCGACGCACCCGCTGGCGGGAGCGGTGCCGGTTGGCGAGCTACGTTGGCGCGAGTTTTTGAGCCGCGACCCCGTACTCGTCGGCCAACCCGCGCGGTATTGGATTGAAATCAGCGGCCCCGGCAACCTCGCGCCCGTCCGGTTTGCGGAGCCGCTGATGCCCGCCGGAGCAGCGGGCGGCATGACGGCCTACCGGCCGCGCGTACTTAGCCAAGCCGCGTGGCCGCCCGTGGGGCCGGGCGCGGTGGGCGGCGGCAAGCGGTTTGAGTGGGAACTGCTCGCCGACCGCCCCGGCACCTACCGCCTCGATTCACTCGCGCAGCTCATCTATTTCGACCCGCGCCGGGGGCGCTACGACACCCTGCGCTCGGCGCTGCGGTGGCGCGTGCGGCCGGGGCCGCGCCGCCTGGTGGCGCCCGGCGATGCCCCGTGGGCCGGCGACCCGTTCTACGACCGCCTCACCGATGAACCCGCCGATTTCGTACCGCCGCCCGACCCCGCTTCCCTGCGGCTGTCAGCCAACATTGCGCTGGCCGTGCTGGCAGTCGTCGGGGCCGGGCTGTGGTGGTCGGGGCGGCGAAGTTGAGACGAATACGTGGCTTAATGCGCGCAACCAGTGACGTAGTGCTGCCACAACACAACGAGTTTGTTTGAACCAGTGCCGTGTTCGGATGATAAAGTGACTTGATGGTCTGAAACAGTGCCGCTTGGTTTAATCAAGTGCCTTCTTCAGACCACCAAATGACTTAATAGTCTGAAACAGCCTCGGTTAATGTTATTAAGCCACTTATTGCGATCATTTGGCCACTGATTCATATGATTAAGTCACTTCCTGATGTGATTACGTGACTTGTTGCGATCATTAAATCACTTGTTGATGCCACATCGAACACCCCGCGCGCCGCATCCACTAGCTGCGCCGCCATTCCTCTTTCCCGCATTATGAACACCTTCGGCACCCATTTCCGCCTGACCACTTTTGGCGAATCGCACGGGGCGGCCGTGGGCGGCATCGTCGATGGCTGCCCGGCGGGGCTGGCCATTTCCGTGGAAGAAATCCAGACCGCGCTCGACCGGCGGCGGCCGGGGCAAAGCGCCCTCACCACCCCCCGGCAGGAGGCCGACCGCGTGGAGATTCTGAGTGGTGTGTACGAGGGGCGCACGCTCGGCACGCCCATCGCCTTCGTGGTGCGCAACGAAGATCAGCGCTCCGCCGATTACGGCGCCATTGCGGCGGGCGCGCTGCGGCCGGGCCACGCCGAGTTTACGTGGCTCGCCAAATACGGGCACGTCGATGGGCGCGGCGGCGGACGGTCGTCGGCGCGCGAAACGCTGGCGCGGGTGGCGGGCGGCGCCATCGCGGCGACGCTACTGCGGGCGCGGGCAGGTATCGAAATCCGCGCGTGGGTGAGTAGCGTGGCCGAAATCGACCTGACTGTGCCCGACGAGCAGCTCGACCTGTCGCGCATCGATTCTACGCCCGTGCGCTGCCCCGACCCCGCCACGGCCGCCCGTATGATTGCCCGCATCGAGGCGGCGCGGGCCGCGCGCGACAGCGTGGGCGGTATCGTCACGGGTACGGCCACTGGGTTGCCGGTGGGCCTCGGTGAGCCGGTTTTCGGGAAGCTGCCGGCGCTGTTGGGCGGCGCGATGCTTGGTATCAACGCCGTGAAAGGGTTTGAAATCGGCGATGGATTCGCGGCGGCGCGGCTGCCCGGTTCGGCCCATAACGATGCCTTTACGCTCGATGACACCACCGGCCGCGTGCGCCCCGCCACCAACCACGCGGGCGGCGTGCTGGGCGGCCTCAGCACCGGCGAGCCGCTGCGGTGGCGGGTGGCGTTCAAGCCCGTCGCGACGCTCCCGCGCGAAACCGCCACCCTCACCGCCACCGGCGACCCCGCCATTCTGCCCGCCAAAGGCCGCCACGACCCGTGCGTCCTGCCCCGCGCCGTACCGATTGTGGAGGCGATGGCCGCGCTGGTGATTGCCGATTTGTGGCTCTTGAGAGAGATGAGTAGGTGAGTAGGTTTACCAATGGTGTCGGCTCACTTGCTTAACGCCCCCACTCACCTCCGCTAGCACGGGGCTCCGCCCCGTAGCGTTACCAAACATGGGGGGCTGTGCCCCCCACGGTAGTCCGCGCGGTAAATGTTAGCCAAGCTACGCGGCGGGGGCACAGCCCCCGGTATTCAGTTTCGCAGCGGGGCGGAGCTCCGCGCGAGCGGTAAACCTAAGTCCGCAATCACTCAATAAACAATCGAAAACCCAATCAGCACCAGCACCGGCAGCAAAAACGGCAGCGCATACCGTAGGAAATAGCCGTGGAAAGTCGGCATCGGCACGCCTTCCTGCTCGGCTACAGCGCGCACGAGCAGGTTGGGGCCGTTGCCGATATAGGTCATCGCGCCGAACAGCACGGCGCCCACCGAGATAGCCGTCAGGAGCGGCGAGGTGGCGGGCGCGGCGGCAAACGCCGCTACCTGCGCCGGATTGGTGGCGGTGAGCCCGTGCCGCGCGAGCCCGACCGTCAGAAAGTTGGCATACGTCGGGGCGTTGTCGAGCATCGCCGACAGCACGCCCGTGGCCCAGTAGAGCGGGGCCGGCCGCACCCACGGCGCCAGCGCGGGCTGCGTGGCTGCCTGAGCGGCGAGTTGTAGGGCGGGCATCATCGTCAGAAAAATACCGAAAAACAGTACCACCACTTCCTGCACCGGCGCCCACGTAAAGTGGTTGGCGTGCAGCCGCTGCGAGGGCGTGCGCCAATAGCACAGCCCAGCCGCGCCGATTTGCACGATTTCGCGCAGCCCAATCAGGTAATGGCCGCCGATACCGATAGACGGCAAACCCGTGAGCCGGGCGGGGTCGAGGAGGACGGCGCCCACCACGGCCGCCAGAAACGGTAGGTTGCGCGCGCCGTGGAGGGTTAGCGCGGCCTGGCCGCCGGGCGCCAGAATGCGTGTTTCTTCCCCAACACTCAGGCCGCCGAAGACCTGGTTTTGGCGGTCGCGGAGCCAGAAAATGCCCAGCAGCGCGCTGTTGGCGAAGAGCCAATAGGGCCAGAGGTGTGTCAGCGTCCAGCCGAACGGCACGCCGCGCAGGTAGCCGAGCAGCAGCGGCGGGTCGCCTAGAGGCGTGAGTAGCCCGCCAGCGTTGGCCACGATGAAGATGAAAAACACGACGTGGTACGGCCGCGTCCGGCGCCCATTGAGCCGCAGCAGCGGCCGAATCAGCAGCACCGCCGCACCCGTCGTGCCAATTACTGAGGCCAGCGCCGCGCCCGCCGCCAGTAGCCCCGCGTTGCGACCCGGCGTGGCGCGCACGTTTACGCCGATGTAAAACGAGCCGCCCACCACGTACAAACTGCCCAACGTGCAGGCGAATGCCGTGTATTCGGCCAGGGTTGCGGCTACGGTGCCGCCTTCGTGGCGCACGCCGAGGTACCAGACCGCCATCAGCAGCCCCAGCCCCACGGCAATGGCTTTGTGGTGCCGATCCCAGAAACCGGCCAGCACCATCGGCCCGGCCGCCACGAGGAACAGCAACGTCAGAAACGGCAGCAAGAGCCACGGCGCGACCGGGGCAGCGGGCAAGACGGAAAGCAAAAGGGATACAAGCATCGGTACGGCAACGAACTTACGGCAAACTCGTGCTGTCGGCCGGTTGCCGGCCGATTAGCTCGTCGCCGACCAGCGGCCCCGTACTTTTGCGCCCAGCCGAAACCCTCGCCCCGTGGTGGGGGTTGAAGCAGCTAAGGCAACCAACCGGGCCGGCTTTGTTCCGGCTTTTCTTCAAGTCCTAAACCGCCCTAATCCGGCAAAAAAACTATGGCCCAAGAGCCCGTATCGGTCTACGCGGAAGCGAACCCGAACCCCGAATCGATGAAATTCGTGTGCAACGCGACGTTCCTGCCCGATGGCATCAGTGTCGATTACCCCACGCTCGAATCCGCCGCCAACTCGCCGCTCGCGATGGAGCTGTTCAATTTCGAGTACGTGGCGCGCGTGTTTATCGCCCAAAATTTCGTGACGGTCACGAAGAAAACCGACGATCATTGGTCGATCCTGATTCCGGAGCTGCGCACGTTCCTGAAATCGTACGTTGAGGCCGGCGGTCAGGCGTTTTCCGTCGATCCGGTGCAGGAGCAGACGGCCAAAGCCGCCGCTGCCGTGGGCGATTTATCGGCCGAAGATGCCATCATCGCCCAGAAAGTCACCGACTTACTGGAGAACTACGTCCGTCCGGCCGTCGAGCAGGATGGCGGTAACATTTCTTTCAAGCACTACCACGACGGCGTAGTGACGGTGCACCTGCAAGGCTCCTGCTCCGGCTGCCCCTCGGCCACGGTGACGCTGAAATCAGGCATCGAAAACCTGCTGAAGCGGATGGTGCCCGAAGTGCGCGAGGTAGTGGCGGAGGGCGTGACGATTTAACTGCTAAAGACTGGTTTTGCTATGAGTCTGATTGTTGTCGAAGCGCTCGATTCGCAAGCGCTCGAATCGCTCCAACTTAATCCGCATATTCGGGTGGTAGGGCCGGTTCAGGAAACGCACTCCACGTCAGCGGCTGAAGTACCGCGAGCCCGCCGGAATTGGGCGGGTGCCTTGGCAGGTGTTGACGCGGAAGCGTGGCTGAAACACGTAGAAGAAGTCCGGAACGAATGGGAACGCGATGTCTGGTCGCCAAAGAGCTAATTCCACTGATTAGGGCGCGCCGCAACTGCAAATGGGACTACAGTTTCTGATCGATACAAACACAATCATCGAGTTACTGGCTGGCCGTCTGCCAACGCCCACTGGCATATGGCTCGATGAGGCCGCCGCGCGTGGCTTGGTGGCTTACTCGGTTATCAATCGTATTGAAGTCCTGTCGTGGCCGGCTGCTGATGCGGTAGAGTTCCGAACCACGACCGAATGGTTAGCTGCTACGCACCAGCTTCTGTTAAGCGAACCGGTTGTGACCGCTACGATTAACCTCCGCCGTAGTTACCGCCGCAAGTTGCCCGACGCGATAATCGCCGCTACTGCGCTCGTACACGGCCTGGCCATTGTGACGCGTAACCTCTCGGATTTTAAAAGCATCAGTGGACTAACCGTAGTTGATCCGCACGATGCTGCTGCATTGCCGCCACTCTGACCGTCCTGCTCCCAACCAAAAACGCCCGGCCTCCTTTACAGGAAACCGGGCGTTTTTACGTCCAATTAAATCAACTGAAACCTTACAGCCCCGTCGGCCGGGGCGCACCGCCCAACGACTGCGGGTTGTTCGCCATCGCACCGGCCGCGCCCATCAGGCCGCTGCTGGTGTTGCCGACGGCCGACGGCGCAAGGCTGCGGTCGAGGGTCGGAATGCCCGCCAGCTCACCGTCCTCCGGGTTGCCCGTGCCGGTCGAGTGCATCAGCTCGGCGCCCGATTTGGTGCGGCTGATGGTATCGTAGATGATCGCCGAAGCGATGAAGATCGACGAATACGTGCCGAACGCCACCCCGATGAGCATCGCGAAAGAGAACGAACGCAGGGTTTCGCCGCCGAAGATGAACAGCACCAACACGACGAGGAAAATCGTGGTGGAGGTGATGAGCGTCCGCGAGAGCGTGCTGTTGAGCGCCGGGTTGGCAATCTGGGCAAACGTCAGGCGCGGGTTCTCTTTCAGGTACTCGCGCAGGCGGTCGTAGATCACGACGGTATCGTTCATCGAGAAACCCACCACCGTGAGGACGGCGGCGATGAACACCTGATCCATCTCGTAATTGAGGCCGAAGAGGCGCGCAATTGCGAAGCCCGCGAATAGGAACAGAGCATCGTGAAACAGCGACACTACGGCACCGAACGAGAACTCCCAACGGCCGCCGAAGCGCAACATCACGTACAGGAAAATGCCCGCCAGTGCCACCAGCAACGACACAACGGCCGATTGCTTGATGTCGTCGGCCATCGTGGCGCCTACTTTCGAGGTGCTCAGGATTTCGGGTTTCGCGGCGCTGTACTTGGCGTTGAGGCTGCTCATCAGGCTCTCCTCGACCTTGCGGTCGGCGGCCGTCGATTCGTCGTCGGCGAGGTAGGAAGTCGTGATTTTCAGGCGGCGCTCGCCGCCGTAGGTTTTGGCCTCGGTGCCGGCGTTGGCAAAGCCCGGCAGGATGGCCTCACGGGCATCAGAAGCAGTAACCGGCTGCGCAAACTCCACGACGTACGACCGGCCACCCTTGAAATCGACGCCCAACAGCGGCCCGCCCTGGTAGAACATCACGCCGAAGCCAATCACCAGAATGCCGATAGAGAACGCGTACGCAATCTTGCGCGAGCCGATGAAGTCGAAATTTGGGTTCTTAAACAGCGTGCGCGAGAACGTCGATTTAAACGAAATCTGATTCTCGTCCTTGCCGCTCACCAGCGCCTCGATGATGACGCGCGACAGGAACAGCGCCGTCAGAAACGACGTGAACACGCCGATACCGAGCGTAGTGGCAAACCCGCGCACCGGCCCGGAACCGAAGTAGCCGAGAATCAGCGCGATGAGGAGCGTGGTGACGTTCGCATCAAAAATGGCCGAGAACGCCTTATGGTAGGCTTTCGCGATGGCATCCTTTACGCTCAGGCCGTGGGCGATTTCCTCGCGCACGCGTTCATATACCAGCACGTTGGCGTCTACGGCGAGCGCCAGCGTGAGTACGATACCCGCAATGCCCGGCAGCGTGAGCGCCGTACCGAATTGCGCCAGAATGCCCAAAATGAAGAACAGGTTGATGAGCAGCGCGATATCGGCCACCAAACCGCCCCGGTTGTAGTAACCTACCATGAAGAGCATAATCACGGCGATGCCGCCGAGCGTGCTGTACAGCCCGCGGTTGATAGCTTCCTGACCGAGCGACGGCCCCACCACGGCTTCTTCCACGATGCGGGTAGGGGCGGGCAGCTTACCGATTTTCAGCACGTTGGCCAAATCCTGGGCTTCTTCGATGGTGAAGGAGCCGGAAATCGACGACGACCCGCCGCTAATTTCCGCTTGCACGTTCGGCGCCGAGTACACGTAGTTATCAAGCACGATAGCCACCTGACGGCCAATGTTCGAGCCGGTCAGTTTCTGCCACTTGCGCGCGCCGGTCGGGTTCATCGACATGAGCACTTCGGCGCGGCCTTGCTGGTCGTAGTCCTGCGAGGCGTTCGTCACGTACTCGCCGCTCACGGGTGCCTGCACGGTTTCCGAGCGGCCTTTTTTCACGAAGTAGAGTTCGAGAAACTGGTCGCGTTTCTGGCCTTCGAGCGGCTTCACGCCCCAAAGCGCCCTCATGTTCGGCGGGAAGATGGCACGTACGTCGGCGCGGGCAAACAGGGCGTTCACCTTGGCCGTGTCGCGCACATTCGAGCCGAGGCCGTTATTCACTTGCGTAAATAACATCATCGTTTTCGCCTGCTTCGAGTTGAGGGACGAATCGGCAGCAGCCATTTTGGCGTCCTTCTTAGCCGTGTCACTCGCCGCTTTACCGTCGAGTTTCGCGGCGAGGGCCGTCGAATCGGTCATTGCGCCCAGTGTATCGGTGGAGGCGATGGCGCCCACCTCGTTGGTGTTTACCGGCAGCGATTTGCTGGCGGCGGCCAGCGCGTCGTCTTCGGCTGTGGCTGGCGCTTCACCGCCCGCGAGTCGGGCGGCAGCTTCCTGCTTCAGCATAAAGTCGTTGAGCTGCACGAGGTACGGATTGACTTCCTGCGGCTTATACACTTCCCAGAACTCCAACTTGGCTTGGCCTTGCAGCATTTTGCGCACGCGCTCCGGGTTTTGCACGCCCGGCAGCTCAATCTGGATGCGGCCGGTGCCCTTCAAACGCTGAATGTTCGGCTGCGTGGTGCCGAGTTTGTCGATGCGGGTGCGGAGGATGTTGAACGAGCGCTCGATGGCCGATTCTACTTCCTTGTTCACCACTTTCAGCACGTCCTCGTTCGACGACGAGTACGAAATCTGCCCTTTGTTGCCCGAGTTGGCGAACAGCGGGCCGAGTTTGCCGTCGGGCGCAATCTCCTTGTAGGCCGTCAGAAACAGGCTGGTGAAGGGCTGCTGCGAATCGCGCTGACGCTGCGAAGCCAGTTTGATGGCTTGCTGAAACGCAGGGTCTTGCGAGTGGCCGGCCATCGAACGCAGAATCTCGACCGGCGAGACTTCCATCGTCACGTGCATCCCGCCTTTCAAGTCGAGGCCCATGCCCAGTTCGCTCTTCTTGAGGTCTTGGTAGGTGTATTTGAGGAAAGCGGGCTGATTCCAGACCGAATCCAAATATTGATTCCGACGAGAATCGTCGATTTTGCCGTTTTTGGTGGCGAACGCGTTGGCGCGGTCTTCCACTTTACGGGCTTGGTACGTCAGCAGCAGATACCAACTGCACAGCGCGGCCACGATGACCGACAGCGTGACGATGAGTCCTTTATTACGCATTGAAAATGAAGGGGAAACGAAAAAACAACCGATAGCCGAAGCCGTGGCTCCAACAAAAATTACACAGTGGCCGGGCGATGCGAACACGCAGCCGAAGCGGGTGCTTCGGCCTACCGGGGCCAAAAAAATCGAAGTTAAACTGCCCGTTTAGGGCGCGTGGGGCGCTACGCAAGCGCCCAGCAGCCGAGCAAAGGCCGGCACGGCGCGGGCCACGAGGGCACGCACCGGTTGCGTGGGCAAGGCGTCCAACGCGAAAGATTTGGTTTGCAGCCACGCGCCCAACGGGTTGCGCGGCACCAGGGTAGGAGGCAGCCATTCGGCTACCAGCCCGGCCACCGCCACCACGTCGGCGTGGATGGATTCGAGCGATACCCGCTCGCGCACCACCACGGTGCGCACGCCTTTTACTGCGGCCTCATGCGGCCCGGTAGCGGCAATATGCCGCACCACCACCACGTGCCGGTGGTTGAGCCCAACGGCGCACACCGCCGCCAACGCAACGATGAGCAAACGCAGATGATGGGCCAAGCGCGACATAGAGCTACAAAGATAGCCCCGCCGCCCGCGCTATGCGCAACCTGACGCGAAATTGCGTGCTGCTCGCCGCGCAAACCGCCGCTTACCCGGCGGCTTGTGCCGGGTGCGGGCGCTCGCCGCGCGCCACGCCCTTCAGGTAGCCGATGAGCACGTCGAGGCCGCGCTCGAAGTGTAGGTTGTTGGGGATGATGAGGTCGGCCTCGTGCTGATACGGCTTGATATAGCGGTCGAACGACGGCGCCACATGGTGCAGGTAGCGGTACATCACGTCGTCGAGGTCGTAGCCGCGCTCCACATTGTCGCGCCGGATGCGGCGGTGCAGCTTCACGTGTTCCTGCGCTTCGACGAACACTTTCAAATCGAGTTCGGCGGCGATTTCGGGGAAGTGAAACACGAACAGCCCTTCGAGGACAATCACGGGCGCCGGGCAAAACGTGAGCATTTTGCGCGGCGCGTCAGGGTTGTTGAAGGTGTATTCGGGACGCTGAATGGTTTCACCGCCGTGCAGGGCGCGCACATCGCGGGCAAATTCCACGTCGTTGATCGACTCTGGAATATCGAAATTGACGACGCCGTTGCCATCGGCCCGCTGCTCGGCGAGCGGCCGGTAGTAGTTGTCCTGCGAGACGAGGCACAGCTCATCGGCGGTGAAGGCACTGATGAGCCGGCGCAGCAGCGTGGTCTTGCCCGACGCCGAGCCGCCCGTGATGCCTACGAGAAAAGGCTTTTGCAAGGAGAAATCGAAAAAACGGAGGAAGCCCGAACGGGGCCGCGAAACTACCGCCGCCGCGCCGGAACGGCGGCTGAATGGATTGGTAAAGTGTTTTTCCACATCGTCGAAAAGCCACCGCTTCACAATAAAAGACTCCGTGACCTGTCATTACGAGGAGGCTCTGCGACGAAGCAATCCAGCGAATGCAATCGTGTAGCTAACGCCGGATTGCCACGTCGTCGCAAAGCCTCCGCCTCGCAATGACAGATTTTATTGATCTCAAATACGCCAAAAAATATCGCCCGCCCCGGAGACAACTCCGAAGCGGGCGACGCAACCTGCAACCAACCCACGCAAGCGGGCTGATTCACGGAAATGTTACACCGAAAACGAATCGCCGCACCCGCACGTGCGCGAGGCGTTGGGGTTGATGAAGTGGAAACCTTTGCCGTTGAGGCCATCCGAGAAATCCAACTCGGTGCCGGCCAGATACAGGAAGCTCTTCATATCGACGACGACCTTCACCTCCTTGTCCTCAAATTCCTGATCCATCGGGCGGACTTCATCGTCGAAGTCGAGGTTGTAGGAAAGGCCGGAGCAGCCGCCGCCCGCCACGGAGGCGCGCAACCGGAAGGCGTCGGAAAGGTGCGCATCTTGGCGCAGCTTGAAGACTTTTTCGCGGGCTTTTTCGGAAACTGTAATCATTGAGTGTTTAGGATTTAGGGTTTAGTGTTTAGGCTTTGGGGACTCGTAGCGCGATGTGATTTGGCTAAATCCTAAACCCTAAAGAACTACCCCCTTTTTTACGCAATCGGGTTCAGTACCACGCTATACACCGTAATCGTGTGCATATCGCGGCCGAAATACAACTTGTCGAGGGCTTCGTAGACGTGCTTGGCGCGGAAATACGACGTGTTCAATTCCGGTTCGCCGAGGGCGCGCCATTGGATCGTGAACGACGAATCGCGGTCGCGGTACGTCTGCACGTATTCGAGCATCCGTTGGAGCGTTTCGCGGCGGTCGCGGCCGTTTTCAGTGCGGAACAGGAACGACTGGCGGTGCCGGGGGCTCACCGTCACCAAATCGAGCCGCACTTGCTGGTCTACTTCCCGAAACTCGAACAATAATTCGGCTTCGCGCAGGTTCAGCAAGCTTTCAATTTCGCGCTGGAGGCGCGCCAGCTCGACGCGGGTATCTTCCATAAGAGAAGCTGCAAGCTAGAGGCTTCAAGTTGCAAGCTGCGAAGCCAAAGAGCTTGTAGCTTGCAACTTGAAGCTTACAGCTTCTTAGTGGTGGCTCTTCTCCAACTCCAACTCCGGCAGGCCGTTCTTGACGCGGTAGTCGTTGATGGCCGACTTGATGGCGTCTTCGGCGAGGACGGAGCAGTGGATTTTGACCGGCGGGAGCGCCAATTCTTCCACAATCTCCATGTTGTCGATGGCCAGCGCCTCGTCGATGGTTTTGCCTTTCAGCCATTCCGTCGCGAGCGACGAAGAGGCGATGGCCGAGCCGCAGCCAAACGTCTTGAACTTGGCGTCGATGATGGTTTTCGTTTCCTCATCCACTTCGATCTGCAAGCGCATCACGTCGCCGCATTCCGGGGCGCCCACGAGGCCCGTGCCGACGTTGGTTTTGGATTTGTCGAGCGTCCCGACGTTGCGCGGGTTGCTGTAATGGTCGATGACCTTATCTGAGTAAGCCATTGGGGAGTTTTGAGTTTTAATTGTCGAGTTTTGAGTGTTGGAGGGTGAGTTTCGATTCTGAATCATTCAAAACTCAAAACCCGTAACTCAAAACTCATTCTAATGTGCTGCCCACTCGATTTTGTCGAGATCGACGCCATCCTGGAACATTTCCCAGAGCGGCGACATATCGCGCAGCTTCGTGACGGCCTCTTTTACGTGGCCAATAGCGTAGTCGATCTGTTCGTCGGTGGTAAACCGCGAAAGGCCGAAACGGAGCGAGGAGTGCGCCAGATCATCGGACAGGCCCAACGCTTTCAGCACGTAGCTCGGTTCGAGGGAAGCAGACGTGCAAGCGGAGCCGCTGCTGACGGCCAAGTCTTTCACGCCCATCATCAGCCCTTCGCCTTCGACGTACTTAAACGAAATATTGGTGACGTGCGGCAGCCGGTGAGCCGTCGAGCCGTTCACGTACGACTCTTCGAGGGTCAGTAGCTCGCGCTCCAAGCGGTCGCGCATCTGGCTGATACGGGCGGTGTCGGCGGCCATTTCGAGGCGGCAGATTTCGCAGGCTTTGCCCAAGCCCACGATGCCGGGCACATTGAGCGTGCCGGAACGCATCCCGCGCTCGTGGCCGCCGCCGTCCATCTGGGCCGTAACCTTCACGCGCGGGTTTTTGCGCCGGACGTAGAGCGCGCCCACACCTTTGGGGCCGTACATTTTGTGGGCCGTAAATGCCATCAGGTCAATGCCGTCGGCTTCCACATCGACCGGAATCTTACCCACGGCCTGCGTACCGTCGGTCATGAACAGGGCACCGTGGCGGTGGGCAATCGCGCTGATCTCGCGAATCGGCTGAATGGTGCCGGTCTCGTTGTTGCCGTACATAATGGCCACCAGAATGGTCTGGGGCGTCATGGCGGCTTCCAGGTCGGTGAGCGAAATCAGGCCTTCGCCATCAACGGGCAGGTAGGTCACGCGCGCGCCGAGCTTTTCGAGGTGCTTGCAGGTATCGAGTACCGCTTTATGCTCGGTGGTGGTCGTGATGATGTGGTTGCCCTTCTGGGCGTACATCTCATACACGCCTTTGATGGCGAGGTTGTCGGATTCGGTGGCGCCCGACGTGAAGATGATTTCTTTGTCGGTGCAGCCGATGAGCTTGGAGATTTGCTCGCGAGCGTAATCGACGCCCTCTTCCGCTTGCCAGCCGAACGGGTGATTGCGCGATGCGGCATTGCCGAAAACATCGGTCAAGTACGGCATCATCGCTTGCAGCACGCGCGGGTCGAGGGGCGTGGTGGCATTGTTGTCGAGGTAAATCGGGAGCTTGAGCATCTGTAGCGAAGGCGGATTGGCCGCCCGATGAAAACCGCCGAGTGGGCGGCTTAGTTTGGAACGCGTCAAAATTACGCCCAGAATGTTAGGCGAACTTTAACCAGCCGTTTTGACATAACGGCGCACGGGGATAGTCGGCGGAAGGCCGAGGATATTGCCCGCTGACTGCACCTTTGCGGCTGCCGACCATTGGCAGTTTATCCGCGCCGTTATGCACCTCGAACACCTCGGCATCGCCGTCCGCGACCTTTCGGCCGCCACCGACCTGTACCGCCGCCTGTTGGGCGCCGAACCGTACAAAACCGAAACCGTGGAAACGGAGAAGGTGACAACCGTTTTCTTCCAGACCGGCGAAAGCAAAGTGGAGTTATTGGTCGGCACCGCGCCCGATTCACCGATTACAAAATTTCTCGAAAAGAAGGGCGAAGGCATCCATCATGTAGCCTTCGGCGTGGCCGACATTCGCGCTGAAATGGCCCGGTTGCGGGCCGAAGGTTTCGATTTGTTGAGTGAGGATCCGAAGCCGGGGGCCGATAACAAACTCGTGTGTTTCGTGCATCCGCGCTCGGCGGGCGGGGTGCTGGTGGAATTGTGCCAGGAGCGCGCCGCGTAAAAGAGGGCGTGGGCTTGCCACCCTCCGGAAGCAGTTTAAGCGGTGCCGGGAAGCCCTCGCCAAGCGCCGGAGCGCCCTCGCCAAGCGCCGGAGCGCCCTCGCCAAGCGCCGGAGCGCCCTTGCCAAATGCCGGAGCTCCCTCGCCAAGCGCCGGAGTGCCCTTGCCAAGCGCCGGAGCTCCCTCGCCAAGCGCCGGAGCGCCCTCGCCAAACGCCGGAGCGCCCACGCCAAACGCCGGGAGGCTTACCATAGGCCGGGCGAATATGACTCGAACGCGCGTTTGGTGTGCCGAAAGCAGCGCGGACAATTTGCCCACCGCGTACGTTTTACCTTTGCGGCTTGTATTGGACTGATTCGCCCGCTCGCTCTTGCAATACCTCGAAAGCCGTAAATACACGATTCAGGCCATTTTTCTGATCGTGGCGGCCATTTTTCTGACGCGCCTGTTCTGGTTGCAGCTCGTGGACGACCACTACAAGCTGGCGGCCGACAACAACGCCATCCGGCGGATTCCGCTGTACCCGTTTCGGGGGCTAATTTATGACCGCAACGGGCGGCTGCTGGTGCAAAACACGCCCGTGTACGACCTGATGGTGGTGCCGCGCGAAGTCAAGACGCTTGATTCTGCGCGATTCTGCGCGTTGTTCCGGATCGAGCAGACGACCCTGCGCGACGGCATCCGGGCGGCGCGCAAGTTCTCGAAAGTGCGGCCGTCGGTGCTGCTGCCGAAGCTGAGTACCCAGGATTTCGCGGCCGTGCAGGACGAGCTGATGGATTTTCCGGGCTTCTACATCAACGCCCGCACCGAGCGCGGCTACCCGCACCGCAGCCTGAGCCACGCGCTGGGGTACATCGGCGAGATTTCGCCCCAAAAACTCGAAGATTCCGCCTACGCCACGTACCGCTCCGGCGATTATATCGGCCTTACCGGCCTGGAGGCCAAGTACGAGCGGTTTCTGATGGGCCGCCGGGGCGTGAAAATGTCGATGGTCGATGTGCGCGGCATCGAGAAAGGGCCGTACCGAGCCGGCGCCTTCGACACGGCCGCCGTGGCCGGGCAAGATGTGCAAACCACGCTCGACCTGAAATTACAGGCTTACGGCGAGGAGCTGATGGCGGGCAAAGTGGGCTCGGTAGTCGCCATCGAACCGGCGACCGGCGAAGTGCTGACGTTTATTTCGGCGCCGTTTTACGACCCCAACCTGCTCACAGGCAAGCAGTACGGCAACAACTACATGGCCTTGCTGCGCGACCCCAAGCGTCCGCTCTTCGATAGGCCGTTGATGGCGGTGTACCCGCCGGGCTCCATTTTCAAGCTCGTGCAGGCCGCCGTAGCGATGCAGCAGGGCGTGCTGACGCCCGAAACCGGCTACGCGTGCAACCAAAACCTCGTGACGTGCGCGCACGGGCACGAACCCGGCCGCAACCTGCGCATCGCCATTAAGCACTCGTGCAACCCGTATTTTTATCAGGTTTTTCGGTCGGTCATCAATCGGCACCGGTCGGGCAACGCCTACGAAGACACGCGCCTGGGCGTGGAGGCGTGGCGGCCGATGGTGCAGTCGTTCGGGCTGGCGCAGCGCCTGGGGGTCGATTTGCCCCACGAAAAGATGGGCCTCATCGCGTCGGCGAAGTTCTACGATAAAGTGTACGGCTACCATCGCTGGAAATACCCTACCATTTACTCGATGAGTATCGGGCAGGGCGAAACGGGCGTTACGCCGCTGCAAATGGCGAACATCGTGACGATTATGGCCAATCGCGGCTTTTACTACACGCCGCATCTGGTGCGCGGCATCGGACGCGACGCGCTGCCGCTGCCCGAATACCGCCAAAAGCGCTTCACGGCCGTCGATCAAAAGCACTTCGAGCCGCTCATCGACGGTATGCAGGAGGTGGTTGACCACGGTACCGGTTCCTTCGCCAACCTGCGCAAGACGGCCAACATCGTGGTGTGCGGCAAAACCGGCACCGCCGAAAACCCCCACGGCGAAGACCACGCCGTTTTCGTGGCCTTCGCCCCGCGCGACAACCCCAAAATCGCCATCGCGGTGTACGTCGAAAACGCCGGTTTCGGTGCGCTCTCCGCCGCGCCGCTCGCGGGTTGCATGATTGAAAAGTACCTGACCGACAGCATCTCGCCCGGCCGCAAACGCTGGGAAGATTGGGTGAAGGCGGGCAATTTCAAGCCGAAACATAAGCATTGATTCCCCGATTTGTCATTGCGACGAGGCTTTGCGACAGCTTGCCCTGAGCGTAGCCGAAGGGATGTGGCAATCTCGCAGTAGCCTCGGCGCGGCTCGTCTGCCGTGAGATTGCTTCGTCGCAAAGCCTCCTCGCAATGACAAAATGATGTAAGTAATGGCTCAAATCCGCCGGCAAAGTCACCTCGATTGGCCTACCGTGCTGCTGTATGCGGCGCTGGTGGGGTTGGGGTGGCTCAATGTGTACGCGGCGGTGTACAACCCGGATAACGTCAAGCCGATTTGGGATTTTTCGCTCAACTCGGGCAAGCAATTGTGGTGGATCGGCACGGCCGTCATCATCATTATGTTGCTGTTGGTGGTTGATTATAAGGTATTTGAAGGACTGGCGTACCAAGCCTACCTGCTGATGCTGGTGGTGCTGGTGATTACGCTGTTCGTGGCGCCCAACATCAAAGGCTCGCGCTCGTGGCTGGAGGTGGGCGCGTTTCGGCTGCAACCCGCCGAGTTTGCCAAATTCGTGACGGCCCTAGCCGTGGCGAAATTTCTGAGCCAGACCAAGCTCAATCAGCAAACCTGGCTCGACCACGCCAAGCTCGTGACGCTGACCATTTTGCCGCCCCTCATCATCAAATTTCAGGACGAAACCGGGCAGGCGCTCGTTTTCGCAGCCCTGCTACTGCCGTACTACCGCGAGGGCATGTCGCCGCTGCCGCTGGTGCTGGGCGTAGCGGCGGGGGCGGTTTTCGTCCTCACGATGCTGGTGCCGCCGCTGTGGCTGGTAGGCGCGTTTACGCTGATTCTTGGCGGTTATTTCTTCTTCAACCAACGCATGCTGCGCCGCTGGTTTTGGCCGGTAGGCGTATGGCTGGCGGGGCTGGCGGAGGTATTTTCGATTGATTTCTTCATCAATCACGTCCTCAAAGACTACCAGCGCAAGCGTATCCTCGTCCTCTTCGACCAAAGTCTCGACCCGCGCGGAATGGGCTACAACCTCAACCAGAGCAAAATTGCCATTGGGTCGGGCGGGTTACTGGGCAAAGGCTTCCTGCAAGGCACGCAAACCAAGTTCGATTTCGTGCCCGAGCAAAGCACGGATTTCATTTTCTGCACCGTCGGCGAGGAGTGGGGGTGGCTGGGCGCGCTGGTGCTGGTGGGCTTGTTTATGGCGCTGCTGTTGCGCATCGTGTACGTGGCGGAGCGCCAAAAGTCGGTCTTCGGCCGCACGTACGGCTACTGCGTGGCCGCCATCATCTTCTTTCACTTTATGGTGAATATTGGGATGACGATTGGCCTGGCACCGGTGATCGGTATTCCGTTGCCGTTTTTCTCTTATGGTGGGTCGGGGTTGTGGTCGTTTACGATCTTGCTGTTTATTCTGTTGGCGATTGATGCGAACCGGAAGCAGGATTTGACGCGGTAGCTGGGGATTTTGGGGAGATTTTTCGGGATTAGGAGATTATAGGAAGAAGGCAAGAGTGCCACCCGTAAACCGCGCTTCCGCTCCTTCGGCCCGACCTTTAAGCATTGGTGGGCGTTACCGGGCTTGCAAGCCCTTCTTTGTCAGGTAAAAGAGGCTCTAAACTCCAGCGGCGACAGGTTCGTCTTCGTCTTGAACAGCTTACTGAACGACTGCAAATGCTCGAACCCCAGCTCGTAGGCAATTTCGCTGACTGTCAGGCTGGTGGTCGATAATTTTTCCTTTGCCTTTGCGATCAGGCTGGCGTGAATATGCTGCTGCGTGTTTTGCCCGGTCACGACGCGCAATAGTGTGCTTAAATACTTGGGCGAAAGATGTAGGCAGTCGGCCACGTATTGTACGGTGGGTAATCCTCTTTCCAGTAAATTGTCACTGTTGAAGTACTCTTGCAGCAGGGTTTCCAGCCG
Organism: Hymenobacteraceae bacterium; assembly: GCA_031425525.1. Lineage (GTDB taxonomy): Bacteria > Bacteroidota > Bacteroidia > Cytophagales > Hymenobacteraceae > JANNMJ01. Next base: position 55,712 of record JANPJM010000093.1, read on the forward strand.
TTCGAGTATCTCATGGTTGGCCTTTTCGCGGGTGAGGAACTGGCGATGATAAAACCGGTCGGCATAATGCAGCAGACTTTCCACTTGCGAGACGATGATCTGCTTGCTGAACCGGTCGATAGTGGCAGTGTACTCCTGCTGGATCGCGAAGATGATGCTCAGGATGGTCGCCTCCTCCTTGGCGGAAAGAAACAGGGCTTCCTTGAGCGCGTAACTCCAAAAGTCGTACTGCTTGATGGTTTTGGCCAGCGGCGTATTCCACATAAAATCCGGGTGGATGTATATCACCCACCCGGATTTTTCCACGGCCACGGCCTGGTCAGCTACCGCGATGGTGAACACTTGATTGGGTGCCATAAACGACAGAACGCCTTCATTAAAATCAAACGAATGCTGCCCGTATTGCACGTGGACATTGTGCATTCGTTTGACGGCAATGGAGTAAAAATCGAAGACCATGCTCATCGGCTCCTCGCCATCCCGGTGCGGAACGGTGCCAACATCCACTACGCTGAGTAACGGATGCTGGGGCTTGGGTAACTGCACAAACTCGTGAAACTCGCTTATCGTCTGAAAGCGCTTCATACCGGCTCGTCGTCTTTTCTTACTGCCAGCACCAACTTACCCCGCACGTGCCAGGTCTGGCTTTCGCGGTGGGCTTCGGCCACGTGCGCCAGCGGAAATACTTTGCTGATGAAAACCTTCACTTTGCCCGCGTCAATCAACTGGGCTATTTCCTGTAACCACCCTTGCCGGGGCTGATTGGCCGACAACTCGCCCGTGGCGTGCTTCTGGGCCAGGGCGGCTTCCACCGCTTCGTTAAAGGGGAAATCGGTGTTTACGCTGACGAATATTCCCCCCCCCTTCAAGACGGTCACGGCTTTCACCCGCTCCGCGTTATCGCGCAGCGGCGAGGCTTCCAGCACCACGTCCATATCACGCACCACCTCTTCGAACTTCTGGCTACGGTAGTCGAGTGCCTCGTCTGCCCCCAGTTGTTTGAGATAGTCTAAGTTGTCGGCCGATGCGGTGCCGATGACGTACGCCCCCTTCGCTTTGGCAAACTGCACAGCTAGGCTGCCGACCCCTCCTGAAGCTCCCTGAATGAGGATGCGTTGCCCCGGTTGCAGCTTGCCGTACTCGAAGAGAGCCGTCCAGGCCGTGAGGCCGGCCAGCGGCACACCTGCCGCCTCGGTGAAGCCGAGGCTTTTGGGCTTGAGGGCAAACTGACTGGCTTTGGCCGCGCAGTACTCCGCGTAGCTGCCATCGCCGGGGAAGTTGGGCACCCCGTACACGGCATCGCCTTTCTGAAACCCGGTCACTTCGCTACCCAGGACTTCCACCGTACCGGCCGCATCCCAGCCCAAGGTCATCGGCAAGGTCAGGTGATAACGCAGCGCGGCATTACTGCCTTCCCGAACCACCCAATCTACAGGGTTTACGCCGCTGGCATACACCTTAACGAGGATTTCGTCGGGCGCTGGCACCGGACGCGCCAGCTCTTCCATTTGCAGGACTTCCGGGCCGCCAAAGGCATGAATTCTGATTGCTTGCATGAGAAACGCTTGTTAGTTGATTTGCGCTGCAAAGGTTGCCCTCTGCTTGCCAGGCAGGTTTAGCCAAAATGCCCTTTGGTTTAGTCAAAAAGACGCGGCGGGTGGCTTTTCGCCCAACCGCGAGCCAAGCCGGAAAAGCACACCTTCAATATAGGCGCTAATTGCTCTTTCAGCCCGATCTCAGGTGCCTGTCATCATTCGTCTGATTTCCGGTGAGGGCGTTGGTTTTTATGATTTCGCGCACCTCCCCCCGCCACCCCGTTGCTTTGCGGCGTGAAACAACCCTTAGCCACTCCTCCTCCGCGCTGGCTACCGCACCTGCTACTCGTCATCGCGGCGCTCACGTTCTTAGCGCTGCTGCTCCCCACAGCCAATCCCACCCTCGATGCGTGGTATTACGCCGCGTGCGTGCGCTGGCGGCACGATTTGCTGCTGCCGCACCATTTGCTCTACAACCCGTTGGGCGTGGCTTGGCTAACGCTGCTGCCGCGCGGCGTGGAACCGATGCGCGGGCTGGTGGCGGGCAATGCTCTGCTGTACGGCGGTATCTTGTGGGGGCTGCGGCCGGTGTTGCGGGCGGCGGGTGCGCCCGCTACTTCGCTGGCGGCGTGGCTGTTGGTGGTGGGCAGTACGTTTGGGCTGCTGCGGTTTGCCACGGAAAACGAAGCGTATCTGGCGCCGATTCTGGTTTCTACCCTCGCGAGTGGCGCGTGGGTGCGGTGGGCCGCCAACCCCGATGCCAAAGGCAGTTTGCGGTGGCTGCTGCTGGCGGGTGCGTTGGCGGCGGGCGCGTGTTTACTGCACCAGATTCATTTCTGGTGGTGGCTGGGGCTGGGGCTCGGCACGTGGTGGGGGCGGCCGGTGCGGTGGCGGGCGGCCGTAGCATATGGCTTACCCGCGTTGCTGGTACCGGCTACGTACGCGCTGGCGGCCCACCACGAAGGTTTCCCGCTAACGGCGGCGGGCCTGACGAACTTCGTGCTGCACGATTACGTGGTGAACGGCGCCACGCCTACGCCCGGCCTTAAAGCGCTGATGCTCACGGTTATCAACCTGGGGCGTACGCTGGGGCAGGTACACGGCACCGTGGTGGCGCTGCTGCTGCGGTGGCCAGTGTTGTGGCTCGTGCCGATGGTGGTTGCGGCGCTGCTCTGGCGCGCCCGGCGTGTATGGGCCGGGCGGCGCGACGAGGTGGGCGCCGGTGAACGCCGCATTCGGCTGGCCCACGCGCTGGCCTTTGGACTGCACGCCGCCTTTGCGGCCATCAACGATGGAAATGCCGAATTTATGGCGATGCTGCCCCTGCTGGGCGCGGTGGTGGCGGTGGGGTGGGGGCAGTGGCGCCCGGTGCCGTTGGCCTGGGCCGGGGCGGCACTGCTGCTCTGGAATCTGGCGTTTGGGCTGTTGCCAAATCATTTTCTGACCCTGAACGCCTCAGCGGCGCTGGCAGCGCGGGTGCGGGCGGCGCCCAAAGCCCACTGGCTCCTCACCGACCAGCACCTCACCGAAAACCGCCTTTGCTACCAAACCGGACAGTTTGCGTGGCCCCGACTGCACGCGGCGCCCACCGCGTGGGTGCGCCGCGCGGGCGGCCACGACCGTACTTTTCAGCACTGGTTAATGGCTGAGTTGAGTGCCGAACACGCCGTCTACACCGATGCCTTGAGCCCCGCCGCGCCCTTCGACCGCGCCCGTATCACCCAGGAAAACCGCGATGCCGAGTTATTGCGCGGGTTTGCAGAAGTGCGGCGCGATACGCTGCCAACGGCGTTTGTGCCTGTGGTACTGGTGCGGCTGGGGCTGGGCAGCCGGGCGTGGCCGCCGCCCGCTCCGCCCGTGACGCAGGTAGATTTGCTTCCTTGTGAGGGTGCAGCGAGATAGCCGCGCGAAGCCCTGCGTACCGTCTATGCCGTAGCGTCAGAGGTAACACCCGCGATGAGTTTCGCTCCCGACAAACCGCTCCATCGGCTCAGCCCTAACGCCACCGCCACCCCAAACACCGGAAACGCGAGGTAGCCCATCCTTCCCAAATCACCGGAAAGGAGCATATGCACAGCTACGACTCCGATGAGGGCCGCGCCGGGCGTTTGCAGGAGCCGCAGCAGCAATGCCCCCCACGGCTGGCGGCGCCTGACGAGCAGCAGCAACCAGCCAAACCCAAAAATGCTGAATATCTCGGCCACGCCGTGCGCCGAAAACAGCCGCCGGAGCGAATAGATGAGGTTCCCGGCGTGCGCCACCGCATTCGTTACGCTCGCCGAAGCGGGCGCGCCTGCGCGGGCATCCACGTAGGTGTGGGCGGCGACCAGCGCCAGGCAGCCAAGCGTTAATGCGCCCAACAAGCGCGGCCACGGCAACACGCCACGCCCAAACCACAGTACCCACGGAATCAAAAAGATGAAAGACTCTTTCGCCAGCGGGCCGAGCAGCAGCGCTACCACCAACGCCCACCCCGCCCGCGCCCGCACGCCGTAAAAGGCCAGCGCGAAACATAGGCAATACAGCGAATCGGTGAGCGGCAGGGCGGCGGCGTAGGTGGCCCAGCGGCTGCTGAGGGCCACGGCCATTGCCAAACCCGCCGCCAGCGGGGCGGCGCCGGCCGCTTCGGCCGTGCGCCAGACCAGCGCGCCCGCTGCGGCCAGCAACAGCGTGTTCACGAGCAGGAACGCGAGGCGGAGCGGCGCATCTGTTTGCGGGTCAGACGATGAAGTGCCGGACGCAAGCCGCCCGCTCTCGGCGGCCAACCGTGCCGGCGAGGCCAGCGCCGCCGCCAGCCACGGCACTACCACCCGGTAGCGGCGCGTGACCGACAGGCTGCGGTACTCGCCGCGCGCCAGACTGAGGTAGGTCAGGGTGTCGCGCGAGTGCGAAAAATCGTAGTGCCGGTACGTTGGGAAGGCCGGCCCGGCCAATACCGCCAACGCCACTCCGAAGGCCAGCAGCCAGCGACGCCACCCGGCCCCGGTACCCTGCGGCGCACCCGTCACGGGCTCAGGCAAACTTGCGCTCAATGAGTTGCGAAATCTTCTGCACGTACTCGTCGTGCGTGTCGGCCCAGCCGTGGGTGGTGGCCAACCCGCCGTTCAGGAGGGCGTGGGCGGCGGCGGCGGTTGGTTGGGCGTCGAGTTGCACCACGGCGGCGTCGTAGGCGGCGCGGTCGCCATCAAAAAGCTGCGCGATGAACGTGAACTTCTGATTGGTGGTGATGGCCTTGCCAATGGATTCGATCTTCGCCTTCGTTTCCAGCACTTCGGCCAGACCGGGCGCCTGCGAGACTTTGCTGCGGAGCTGGTCATTGAGATTGGATTTCTCGTGGTCGTGCCGCAGCTTCTCGTGGAGTGGGGTAGTGGTACCCTCGGCCGTTACCAACGGCGCGCGGGCTGGCGGCGCGGGCAACGGTGCCAGTTGCGGCCGGGCGGCGGGCGGCGGCGCTGGCGCCGCTACCGGCGCAGGTTCAGCAACTTTAGGAGCCGCGATAGGCTCAGGAGCCTTAGGAGTAGGCGCTTCTGCCACAGGGGCCGGTTGCGGCGCGGCGGCAATCGGTGCCACTACGGGCGCCGGAGCCGGAGCCACCGCCCCAGCCGGCTCGCGCAGATCGGCCAGCGTAACCGGCACGATTTCGCTGAATTCGCGCAGCACCGCATCCGGTGCGGCCACTTCGCGGAAATGCGCCGTAGCGTACAGTTTCAAGCGGCTGAGTACCCCGGCGCGGTCGAGCGGCGTGGTGGGGAGCTGATTGATGAAACCTTCGAAGAGCGCCTTATTGACATCAACGTACTTAAGATCAGCGCGCAACGAGTCGGTGATAAAGGCGGCGCCCGCTTCATCGGTGGGCAGAAACCGCTGGGCGTAGGCGGCGGCCGGGTCGAAGGCCAGGCCCAGCGCATCGGCGGCGGCCTCGGCCACGAGGGGCTCCAGATCGGCGCCTTTCACCCGAATATGGCGCGAGAGCGTAGCCATAAAACCAGCCAGTGCTTGCTGCACTTCGGGGGCTTCGTAGTTGAAATAAGGCGAGCGCAACCGCTCGGTTTCCTGCTTCCACCGAAACATCAGGCGGTGCAGTACCAGCAGATTGAGCTGCCGGATGGGGGTGAGGGAGAGGAGGGCGGGGCCTTCGACGGCCTCCTGCCCTGCGAGGGCGGTGGTGCAGGCTTGCTGGGCCAGGCGGGCGGCGTAGGCGCCGATGCGGGCGGCCGTAACTTTGTCTTCCATCAATTTAAACGAGTCCGGTCAATGCGGGGGCAAGCTACGACAGCGCACGTCGAAACGGGGCCGATGGTAGTGGAAATGGCCTTCATTAGCCTTGAAATCGTGTTTTTGCGTGCGCGGTTCCGCGTGCCTTCCGCTTCATCCCTTTCATTCTCCGGCACCAGGTGGCGCGCCTGACCATCAGCAACCTCGTGCCGCCGCCCACCGTGGACGTGGCCCCCGACCAACCGCTGCTCGCCGCCATCCAGGCTGCCGGGCTCGATTGGGCGCACGCGTGCGGTGGGCGCGGGCGCTGTACCACCTGCCGGTTGGTACTGACGGCGGGCGCCGAGGTTCTCGCCCCGCGCACTGCCGCCGAAGAGCGTTTCGCCGATTTGGGGCGCCTCCCCGGTAACAGCCGGCTGGCTTGCCAAGCGCAAACGGCGCCCGACTCGCCGCTCACCGCCGAACTTCGCGCCACGGTGCCGGTGGAGAATCGGCTGCCGCATTTACGATATGATGAGTAGATGATTTAGATGAGCAGATGAGTAGGTACTGTTTAGCGCACCTACTCATCTACTCATCTACTCATCCGCTCACCTACTCATCAAAAAATCTCCCTCCTTTGTCCCTCTTCCTCGAACCTCGCCTCACTATGCGCCCGACGCCCGCCGACGCGCAACACCCGCACCTGCCCGCCCGGCGCGGGTGGCTGGAAGTGATCTGCGGGTCGATGTTTTCGGGAAAAACCGAGGAGCTGATCCGCCGCCTGACGCGCGCGCGCATCGCCCGGCAACGGGTCGAAATTTTCAAACCCGCCCTCGATACGCGGTACCACGCCGAAGATGTGGTGTCGCATAACCAGGTCAGTATCCGCTCGACACCGATTCAGTTTGCCTCTGATTTGCTGCTGCTCGGCGCGGGCTGCGATGTAGTGGGCATCGACGAAGCCCAATTTTTCGATTCGGCGCTGCCCGATGTCTGCAACGACCTCGCCGACCGCGGTATCCGCGTGATTTGCGCCGGGTTGGATATGGACTTTGCCGGCCGGCCGTTCGGCCCAATGCCCGCACTGCTCGCCGTGGCCGAGTTCGTGACCAAAGTACACGCCGTGTGCGTGCGCTGCGGCGACCCCGCCGCGTACTCTTTCCGGCTATCCGCCGCCGCCGAGCGCGTGCTGCTCGGCGAAACCGATACCTACGAAGCCCGCTGCCGGGCGTGTTTTCTGGACGGACAAGCCCAAAAAGCCCGTGGCGAATAGACGGTTTTACGTCCGCCCGGCGTTAGGGGCGGCACGTACTGGAAATTTTGGCGCCCATTCGCGCGTTCTCTTTCATTCCGGCGCCCGTGGGGGCGGCACGGCCTGGTTTCGTTCTATGACTCACGTTCGACTTTCGGCGCTCCGGCGCGCTTCTTTGCGTCTTTTCAATGGAATCGGCCGCGCGTTGCCCGTGGTGGCGCTGCTGCTCGCGGGCGGCACGGCATCGGCCCAAACGCCTTTGGGGCAGTGGCAGTTGGTGGCGCCCGGCACCAGTGCGAGCCGCCTCGTGGAGGCCAATAACGCGCTGTACGTGGCCGGCGATTACGGCCTGTTTCGGTATGATCTGGCCGATAAATCGATTCGCGCGCTCTCCAAGCAAGATGGTTTTGCCGATGTGCGCGTGGCGGCGCTCGCCTATGATTCGGCGACGCGCCTCGTCGTGATCGGCTATCAGGATACGAATATCGATCTGCTCGACCCGCGCACGGGCGTCATCACCAACGTGGCCGACATTCAGCGGCGCACCATCGTGGGCACCAAAGCCATCAGTGCTATTACAACCATCGACGGGCTGGCGTACGTAGCGTGTTCGTTCGGGATCGTGGTGGTCGATTTGCGGAAAGTGGAGGTCGCCGATACCTATTCGGGCTTGGGGCGAACGGGCAACAACGTGGCCATCCGGGCGGTAGCCGTACGCGGCGACAGCCTGTTGGCTGCCATAGACAACGGCGTGCTGGTGGGGCTGCGCACGCGCAACCTGCTCGATTACCGCAACTGGACGCTCAACTCGACCCTCAGCAACGTGGGGGCGTTGGCGGTGTACCGGGGGCATTTTTACGCTGCCAACGACGGCCGGGGCGTCTTTCGCCTCAACGCGGACGTGTGGGATACGGTGGCGGGCATCAGCGCTACCAGCTTCGTGCCGGTTACGGGCCTGATGGCCACCCGCACAGCCCTCACGGTGGTGTACTCCAACGACTCGCGCGTGAGCGTGCTGCGCGCCGACGGCTCCGTGACCGACCTCAATGTCGGGGCCGGGCTGTTGCTTCAGGCGCTCATCGGGTCTGATGGGCAGTACTATATCGCCGATCAGGCGCGCGGGTTGCTTGTCACCGATGCCGCGCGGCTGGCGTCAGGCACGCCGCCCGCCATCGTGGCGCCCAACGGCCCGGCGGCCGATGTGTCGTTTTTCACGCTGCCGGTCGGGGCCGATATGTATGCGTTTTCGGGCGGTTACAACTCGGGCACGGGCGGCACGGGGCGCGGGCAAGGCTTCTCGCACCGACAAGGCGGGCAGTGGCGCACCTACAACCGCAGCACCGTTTCGCCGGCCACCAACTACCCCGACCTGGCCGACAACCTGAGCGCCGCCGCCTGGAACCCCGTCAATCAGAAGCTGTACATCGGTTCCTACGGCAACGGCCTCATCGAGTGGAGCGGGCCGGACGCGCCGTTTCGGCGGTTCAGCGGGGCGCCGCTGGTGAGTACCACCGGCATCGGCGAGGGCTACTACCGCGTGCCCGGCGTGGCCGTGGATGCGGCCGGTATCGTGTGGTTCACCAATTTTCATCAGGCGGCGGGTCAGCCGTCGCTGTTTTCCTTTGACCCCGCCACCGCCATCGTGCGGCCGCATCTGGCGGGCGTGGTAGGGGCCGAAATGGCTCAACGGATCGTGATCGACGATAACGGCAACAAGTGGATTGCCGGTTTCCCATCGCGTGTCAAAGGCACGGGCATTTTAGGGTTGGTGTACAACGAACAATCGGGCCGCTCGCGCCCGCTGACCGTGCAACCCGAAAACGGGGGCCTGGTGGGAGAAATCTACGCGATTGCGAAGGATCGCAAGGGCGATATCTGGATCGGGACGAGTAAAGGAGTGCAGGTTTTTTACAACACGGCGGACGCCCTGACGGTAGGAGCAACCTTCAAGGCTGTTCAACCCATCATCGACCGCCGCTTCTTGCTCGAAAATCAGTTGGTGAAAGCGATTGCCATCGACGGCGCCAACCGCAAATGGATCGGCACCGACGACGGCGTGTACCTTTTCGGCGAAGACGGCGACGTAGCCATCGCGCAGTTCACGGCCGAAAATTCGCCGCTGCCGTCCAACGTCGTCAATTCCCTTTCCATCAATGGTGTCACCGGCGAGGTCTTCATCGGCACCGATGGCGGGCTGGTTTCCTACCGGGGCTCGGCCACGGAACCCCCCACTACGGAAGAAAAACCGACCTGCACCACCGTCTTCCCCAACCCGGTACCGGCGCGTTTCGCGGGGCAAATCGCCATCGATGGCCTCACGGGCGGTGCCACCGTCAAAATCACCGACGTAGCCGGGCAACTCGTCTACGAGGCCACCGCCACCGGCGGCCGCGCCGTCTGGAACGCCCGCGATTACAACGGCCGCCGCGTGCGCACGGGCATTTACCTGGCCTATTCGTCGGATGCCGATGGGCAGAACACCTGCGTGAGCAAAATCGCGGTGCTGGGCGAGTAATCTGAATTACGAATTACCAATTACGAATTGACGGTTCGCGATGGATATTTCTTAATTCGTAATTCGTAATTAATGCTCATTAAAACCCAGGGGCTCGTCCTCGGCTATATCCGCTACCGCGAAAGCTCCATTATCACGCGGATTTACACGCGGGAGGCGGGCGTGCAGAGTTACATCGTGAATTCGGTGCGGGGTGGGGGTAAGGCGCCATCGCGGTTGGCGCTGTTTCAGCCGTTTACGTTGCTCGATTTGGTGGCGTACCCCGCCAAGCGCGGCGGCGGTCTCACGCGCCTGAGTGAGTACCGCGTGGCGTACGCCTACCATACCGTGCCCTACGATATGCGCAAAAACAGCGTGGTAATGGTGCTGAGCGAGGTCGTGAGCCGCGCCGTGCGCGAAGAAGAAGCCAATGACGCGCTGTTCGCCTACCTGCGCGAGCAATTGGTCGGGTTCGACCAAGCCGAAACCGGTTTCGAGAATTTCCCCCTGACTTTTCTGCTCGGCCTGTCGCAGTACCTCGGCTTCGCGCCGCGCTCCGGCGAAGATATCGTAAACCAGCTTCTGAGCGGCGGCGTGCTGCAACCCAATACCCCGCGCGGCGTGAGCCTGAGCGCCGGCCTGACCCTCAACGAACTCGAAGACCGCTTCGAGGCGCTGCTGCGCGGCTCGTCCGACGCGGTGGCCGTGGCCGTGCAAAATGGCCGCGAGCGCCGCGAACTGCTTCACCTGCTGCTCGCCTACTATCGCCTCCACGTCGAAAACCTGGGGCCGGTGAAGTCGCTCGATATTTTGAGCGAAGTGCTAGGGGGGTGAAACCAATACGTCCGGCCCTACCCGGGATCGGTTCGGGCTTACCCGGGGCCGGTAAGGACTTACCCGAACTGGTACGGGCTTACCCGGGGTCGGTACGGGCTTACCCGAACTGATACGGGCTTACCCGGGGTCGGTACGGGCTTACCTGAACTGGTACGGGCTTACCCGGGGTCGGTACGGACTTACTCGGGATCGGTACGGCCTTACCCGGGGTCGGTACGGGCTTACGCGGGCCCGGTACGGCGACTACCTTCGCCCCCGTTATGACTGAACCCTCCGCCGCCCCGCTGCTCTCCGTCCGCCACGTCGGCAAGCAGTACGACCGCCACACGGCCGTGTCCGATGTGTCGTTCGACATCCCCGCCGGTTGCATCTTCGGCCTGTTGGGGCCGAACGGCGCCGGCAAAACCTCGCTCATCCGCATCATCACGCAGATTACGGCGCCCGATAAGGGCGAAGTGCTGTTCAAGGGCGAGCGGCTGAACCCCAGCCACATCAGTCGCATCGGCTACTTGCCCGAAGAGCGCGGCCTGTACAAGAAAATGCAGGTCGGCGAGCAACTCGTGTACCTCGCGCGCCTCAAAGGAATGGCGAAAAGCGAGGCCGTGCGGCGCATCAATACGTGGCTCGATAAGCTCGATTTCAAGGGCCAGGCGCAGAAAAACGTCGAAGACCTCTCGAAGGGGATGCAGCAGAAAGTGCAGTTCATCGCCACCGTTTTGCACGAACCGGAGCTATTGATTCTCGACGAACCCTTCTCCGGCTTCGACCCCATCAACGCCAACCTCATCAAAGACGAGATTCTGGAGCTGCGCCGCAAAGGCACCACCATCATCTTCAGCACCCACCGCATGGAATCGGTCGAGGAACTCTGCGACCATATCGCCCTCCTCAACCGCTCGCGCAAAATCCTCGACGGGCCGGTGAAGGACGTGCGCAACTCGTTCCGCACCAGCACCTACGAAATACTGGGCACCAGCCCGTCGCCGCCGATTCTGGCGCACCCCGATTTTCACGTCGTGGCGCAGGAGCGGCTACCCGACAATCATTTTCGCCTCACCGCCCAACTCCTCAACGGCGTGCAGTTGAACGTACTGTTGCGGTACCTGATCGAGAAGACCCCGGCGCAGATTTCATCGGTTCACGAGCTGATTCCGAGCATCAACGACATTTTCATCCGCACCGTGCGCGAGAGCGAGGCGGCCCTCGTCACCGCCTAAACGCCTAGCGCATCATGGAAAAAATCTGGCTGATCTTCCAACGCGAATACCTCACCCGCGTCCGTAAAAAGAGCTTCGTGGTGATGACGCTGGTTGGCCCGCTGCTGCTGGCGGCGGCGTTCGCCATCCCGATCTGGCTCGCTACCTCCGACGACGACCGTGTCACCGTGCGCGTCCTCGACGAATCGGGCAAGCTCGGCCAACTCACCTCCGCCGATTCGTCGTACCGGTTCGTGCCCGTAGCGCCGCCGCTGGCCGCCGCCAAGCTGGGTCTCAAAGAGCAAAAAGGCACCGTGCTGCTCTACGCCCCGCCCACCCTCAGCCTCGACAACCCCGCCGGGTTGCAGCTTTTCACCGAAGCCAACCTCGGTCTCGACCAGCAACTGGGGCTCGAAAAATTGCTGCGGCGCCAAGTCGAGCAGTTGCGCCTGCGTCGTTCCGGCATCGACGAAACCGTGCTGGCGGCGGCCCGCGTCACCGACCTCGACCTCAAAACCACCCGCCTCGACGCCTCCGGCGGCGAAAAGGACGATAACGCCGGCCTCGTCGTGGCGCTCGGCTACGGCGGCGCGCTGCTCATCTACCTCTTCACGTTCCTGTACGGGGTGCAGGTGATGCGTGGCGTGACGGAGGAAAAAACGAACCGCATCGTGGAAGTGATGATCTCGTCGGTGCGGCCGTTTCAGTTGATGATGGGGAAGATTTTGGGAATTGCCGCCGTCGGGCTCACGCAATTCGCGCTGTGGGTGGTGCTGAGTTACGGGGTTACTACGGCGCTGGCGTCGCAGTTTGGGATCGATAAGATTCCGGCCGTGCAGCAGACCAATCGCGCCCAAACCGCCCTCGCCGCCGAAGCCGCCGACACGGGTTCGGGCGCCACCGTCGGCGGCGCCTCGGCTACCGCCAAAGCCGCCGCCATGAGCGAGCAGGACGCTGGTACCGCGCAAAAAGCCAAATTTGCGGGCGTGTGGTCGCAGGTAAAAGCCGTAAACTGGGGCACGCTGCTGGCCGTTTTCGTCTTCTATTTCCTCGGCGGCTACCTGCTCTACGCGGCGCTGTTTGGCGCCGTGGGGGCGGCCGTCGATGCCGAAACCGACGCCCAGCAGTTCATGATGCCCATCACGATGCCGCTGATCCTGTCGTTCATCATCGCGCAAACGGCCGTCATCAACAACCCCAACGGCCCGGTGGCGGTCTGGATGTCGCTCATCCCGTTCACCTCGCCCATCGTGATGACGATGCGCATCCCGTTCGGCGGCGTGCCCGCCTGGCAACTAGCGCTCTCGATGACGCTGCTCGTGCTGGGTTTCGTGGGCACCACGTGGCTCGCGGGCCGCATCTACCGCGTGGGCATTTTGCTCTACGGCAAGAAACCGACGTTTAAGGAACTTGGCAAATGGCTGTTTTACAAAGGATAAGTCGGTCACTCGCGCGGGGCTTCTGCCCCGTGCAGACTATTGGCCGGCCTCTGGCCGGCGCGGGCGGGACGCCTGCAAATACATCACACGGGGCAGAGCCCCGCGCGAGGGGGAGCAGTAGGCTGGGGGGCGCGCTGCTGCTATTTTTTCTGTTCGCGTTCCCCACCCTCGCTCAAAAACCCGCCCCCGACCGCCCCGCGTACCGCCTGTTCAGCGCCACCGGCAAGCCCGTGCGCTACGCCAAAATGACCAAAGCGCTGACCACCAGCGCCGATGTCGTGCTCTTCGGCGAGGCCCACAACAACCCCATCGCTCACTGGCTGGAGCTGCAAGTTGCGCAAGACTTGCTGAAAGCCAAAGGCGAAAAGCTCGTGCTGGCGGCCGAAATGTTCGAGCGCGACGTGCAGCCCACCCTCGCGGGCTACGTCGCCGTCTGCGATTCCATCGACGAAAAAACCTTCCTCGCCCGCACCCGCCCCTGGCCCAACTACGCCACCGACTACCGCCCCCTCGTGGAGTTGGCGCGCGCCCACCGGCTGCGCTTCATCGGCACGAACGCCCCACGCCCACTGGCCCGGCAGGTAGCGAAGGACGGCGCCGAATCGCTGACGGCGCTCCCCGCAACGGATAAATCGTGGCTGATGCCGCTCCCACTGACCGTAGACGGCCAACGCCCTGCCTACCAGCGGATGCGCGCCATGTTCGGCGGCGAGTCAGCCGGCAGCGGCCACGGTGGCGGCCCCGGCCTCGACAACATGATCGCCGCCCAAGCCCTCAAAGACGCCACGATGGCGCACTTCATCGCCACCAGTCGCGGCCCCGGCGAAACCGTCCTCCACCTCAACGGCTCCTTCCACTCCGACGATCACTCCGGCATCTGCGAGTACCTACTGAAGGAGGCGCCCGGCACCCGTCTCCTCACCATCAGCACCGTCTCACAGGACGATTTGGGCAAGCTGGAGAAGGAAAACCTCGGCAAGGCCGATTATATTTTGGTGGTGCCGGCGGATATGACGACGACGTATTGAGCTTTTATGCAGAAATTCAGCGTCTTGTTTTGCGCTTGGATTAATTTAATAGGTTTGCTGGGGCTGATTGGCGTAGTTTTTTGCCAAGAGCAGCAAACCATAGTTTGCTGGCTTGCTATGCATGGTGTGCAGCTCTACGTATTAGGGTGGCTTACTTTCATCTTTCCAATACTGCTCGGTGTCTCAACCACTATAGCTCCTCGTGGGACTTTCCGTATCAGTTGGGCTCTGACAGATTCGATAGTGATACGCTACCGTTTGTTGGCACTGTGGAATTTGGCTGCCGTAGTTATCAATTTTGCTATCGCGCGCAGCATCCTAGGTTTTGGTGAATAGTACGGAGGGATGTAGATAAACGAAAAGCGCCCCGACCTTTCGGCCGGGGCGCTTTTCGTTACCGCGCGGGCGGGTGCAAGGCCCGCCCCTACGTACCCAAAAAAACTACCCACGGAGGTGCCACGACGTACTAAAATGCTGAAACTCGCCCGAATCTCCATCTGGATTTGCCTCATCGCCAATGCTGCTGCGTTGGCGCAAGTGCTGATTTCCAAAGTATTCCACGTCACGGGGTACAGCTCGCTGCTGTTCATTTACCTCTATTTCGCCGCGCTGGTAGCGCCCGTGCTGTTTATCGTGAGCATTGTAGGCGCGCCACGCGGCACGTTCCGCATCGGTTGGCCGACTGATGATGCGCCGGTTCGCCGGTTCCGCTAGCTGTTCTGGGGAAATCTGGGGCTGGCGGCGCTGTTTTTTACGCTGTTTTTTGGCGGGTTTATGCGGTCGTAAGCCGGAGTTCAGTAAACGCAAAAACGCCCCGACCTTCCGGCCAGGGCGTTTGCCTTTAAGGGCAGAGAAAAGGTTGTTACTACGCCGAAACGAAGCGCCGACGGCTGCTGAACGACCTGAAACATTCGCGCGAAAAAAAAACTCGAACCTTTCAGCCCAGCCTCCGAGCGGCGATAAAACGAAAAGCGCCCCAACCTTCCGGCAGGGGCGCTTTGCAAATCAGCGAAATCAAAAAATCAGCGCTCCTTAGGCCGAGAACGACGACCCGCAGCCGCAGCTACTCTTCGCTTGGGGGTTGTTGAAGATGAACCCACGGGCGTTCAACCCATCCTGGAAATCGACTTCCATTCCGAGGACGTACATCGCGTGCTTACGGTCCATCATCAGCAGGACGCCGTCCAGCTCGTAGGTTTCGTCGGAGGTCTTCGGTTTGTCGAAGCCGAGGAGGTAGCTCATCCCCGAACAACCGCCGCCTTGCACGCCGACCCGCAGGCCGTACTCATTGGGGACGTTTTTCTCGTTGATGATATGTTTTACTTCCACGAGCGCGCGCTCGGTGAGGGTAATCGGGGCCGTCCGGGAGGTCGTCGGGGCGGCTTCAAGCGTTGCAGTTGCCATCGATCAGGTATGCGGAGGAAAAATCAGGTCGGAAGGCCAGCCTTTTGAAGCGTGAAACAATGTCTGATGGAAATCAGGGTCGCAAAAGTAGCGGCCCGCGCGCATTCATTGGTCGGCCTGGGGGTGAAACCGGCGCGAGCGGCAATTCATTCCCGCTCATTTGTCGCCGTACAACCCGCGACCAGCCGTTTGGTTGGCGCCCCGCGCCGAACTTTGAGCCTCCCCAGCGTACGTACCGTCTGGGGTGGTGCGTTACACGCTGCCCGCGCGGCTTGCCCTCCGCTTTTACTCCCGATTTTCTTTCCCTGGCCATGACTTTCCCCGATTTCCTGCCCGCGCTCTTGCTCGCCACGGTGCCCGCCGTGGCCGTGGGCGGCGCCATGCTGCTCCTCACGCGCCAGTTTCTCGACCGCGAACACCGCCGTCGGCTGCTCGAACTACAGATGAAAAACGCCGAAACCGTGCTGCCCGTGCGGCTGCAAGCCTACGAGCGCATCTGTCTGTTTCTGGAGCGCATCACGCCCTCGAATATGCTGGTGCGGGTGGGAGGCGCCAACCTCTCGGCCGGGGAGTACCAGCGGGTGCTGCTGAGCGAAATCCGCAACGAGTACAACCACAACGTCTCGCAGCAGATTTATATGACCCACGACTCGTGGGCGGCCGTCAAGAGCGCCCGCGAAACCGTAGTTACCCTCATCAACCGCAGCTTCCACGAGCTTGCGCCACACGCGCGCGGCACCGACCTAGCGAAGAAAGTCCTTGAACACGTCATCGAACAGGAAGTAGACCCCACGGCGCCCGCCCTGGCGCGCATCAAGCACGAACTGGCGCAGGTTTTTTAGGAACGTGGTAACGTGGGGTGCGGCGTCCCCGGGCCGCGTGTGGGTGGAGGCGTGGGCCGGTTTGTGTGGGGGGGCCGGGGCGGCGCGGCGCCGGGT
>JANPJM010000094.1:0-13108 GCA_031425525.1 Hymenobacteraceae bacterium
ACGGGCCGGGCTGCCGCCCGACCTTTGCGGCGGGGGCGCGGCGGTTGGGCTTCCCACCCTCCCACCCTCTCACCCTCCCTCCCTTCCGTTGGCGTTGCAGAAACTTGTACGACACGTTGCGGCGCGCCACATCGACCACGAACGCACCTTGCTGTAAGAGCGCGCGGCCGAGCAACACCGGAAAGCGCAGATCGGAGCGGTCGGAGAGCGAAAATTCGGCGTCGATGGCTTGCCCAAATAGTGCTACGGCGGCTCTGATGACGTACCGCCGCTGCACATCGCCGAAGGAGTTGCGAATCTCGCGCTCCTCGAACTCGGGGAACGTGAGGATGCGGCCGTCGTGCTGCGGGTGGCGCTCGTCGAAGAGACGGACGCGCAGGATGAGGCGGCCGGTTTCGGCATCGGTTTCTACCCGTTGGTGCGTGCAATGCAGCGCCGACGTAAAGGCGCCCGTATCAATTTTGGCTTCCACGCGGAGTAGGCCGAACGCCGGGAAATCGACCAGTTCCTGGCGGCCCAGCACACGTTTGTTGGGGGAAAGATGACGCACCGGCAGAGGCAGCAAAAAGGACGATGGAGACGAGATAAAGGCTATATCAGGTCGCCGGTGCCCGGTTTGGCTCCGCAACCTACGGCGGCGCCCGTGGGCGGGCCGCCGCACGAAGGTTACGAAATTGTTACCGATACGGCGCTGCCCGGCGCGGCTCACCGCCCACCGGGCGCCTCAGAATTTCCAACGGATGCCTACCGTGGCCGTCAGCCAGCCGTTGGTGCGGGTACGGCGGTCGGTAGACACGTCATCGAGGAAAAACACGCCCGAGGGGGGCAAAAAATCGGTGGTATCCGGCGAATCGGGCGTACCGATGGACGCCGGCCGCTCCGTCACAAGGATGTTGAACGTCGGACCCGCCACCAGCCGCAACCGCCGTTTCGGCCCCGTGGCCCACCCCGCCAACACCCGAAACTGGGTGTGCATGTTCAGCACAGAACCCCAAGTTTCCCAGGAGTTATCATCCTGATTGACCTGCACGGCCTGCGCGTCGAGGCTCAGGCTCAAGCGGCGGCGGGCGGCCAGCTCGCCGCCCACGCCGTAGCCCACGCCCCACCGCGTACTGTTGTTGGGCAGCGAGGTAGCGCCCACGAAATAGGTATAAAACGCCGGCGACCCGCCGAGTTTCAGCGCCAGCATCATCGGCCAGGTGCCGTCGCTGCTCAACTCCAGGGCGTGGTAGCCGTGCCGCACGAAGTTGAGCGGCGCCAGACTGACGCCTGCCACCGAATCGGCGATATTGAGCAAGCCCGCAATCTGCACGCCCTCTACTTTGCCCGCCACGTTGAGCAAACCCGCGATTTGCGCCCCTTTGATGCCGCGCGGCGCCGTATTCAGTAGCCCCGCCAGTTGCACGAGCGGCTCGGCAGTGCGCCAGGCATCGGGCGCGGCGGCCCCGCGCGGCGCGTGCCACACGCCCCACGTGGTATGCGCCACGTTCACGAGGCCCGCGCTCTGCCAACCCTGCGCCTGCCCGTGGGCAGTGTTCCAGATGCCCGCGCTTTGGATGCCTTCCAGCGAGCCACGCGTGATGTTGGCGGCGCCCGCAATCTGCGCGCCCGCCACGGCGCCCCCGGCCGCATTGAGCAGCCCGGCGGCCTGCAAACCCACCACCGAATCGCGCACGGCATTCACCGCGCCGCCCACTTCCACCCCGCGAATGCCGGCTGCATAGCCCGCTACCAGGTTCACGGAAATGCGGTTCACGGTCTGCGCGTTGGCCGTCCAGCGCGTGCTGAACGGCGGCAACAGCGACATCTGCGCCACGCCCTGCCGCCACGGCGTCGGGGCCAGCGGCGCCCACGGCCGCACGCGCAAAGCCGTGGGCGGTGCCGAAAGGGTATCGGCGGGGAAGGCCAGCGCCACGGTGTTCGGCGTGATCAGCAGTGCTGCGGAAGCGGCCGAAGTGCCCAGCAGCGGCGCTACCCCCTTGTTGGTTTCAGCAAGGCGGGTTTTCGATTCCAAACTGCCCTTGTTGGTTTCAACATTGCGGGTTTTGGTTTGCAAACCGCCCATGTTGGTTTCAACATGGCGAGTTTGGGTTTGCAAACCGCCCATGTTGGTTTCGACAGAGCGGGTTTGCAAACCCAAACTGTCGTTGTTGATTTCAGCAAGCCGGCTTGAGGGTTTTCGGGGGCCGTTCCCGGTTGCCGTAGGCTGCTGCGCAAGGTTGCGGACACCCTTCTCGGTTTTCGGCAATCTCGGAGCTGAAACCGGCACTCGGCCGGCCGTACTTGCCACGCGCACCCCGGCCGGGGCAGCGTCGGCGGCGCGCCACAGCACCACCTGCCCATCCAGCACGCCGAAGGCCACGCCCTGGCCCCGCAGCACCGTTTCGAGGACGACGGCCAGCGGTTGCTGCACCTGCGGGCGCACCCGCACGGGGGCTTGCATCGGCAGTCGGGTGGCACTATACGCCACCCCTACCCCACCCCGGCGCCCCACCTCGCGCAGCACCATTTCGAGCGGCGCCGCCAAGGCGGGCAGCGAGATGCGCCGGGCGAGTGGGTCGGCGGCGGCGGGCAGGTTTGCTGGTGAAGCGGCAGCAGCGGTTGAAGCCGCAACCGTAGCCCGCACCCGCTGCGCCGCGACCGGCAGCGCCAGCCAACTTAATCCCACCAGCAGACTTCCGCTGATGAGTGCTTTAGCGCCAATCAGATAACCAAAAAGCGCCGGTTGAAAACCCCGCCAGAGCCCGAAAAGGGTTCCATCCCACAGCCCAGGGTTGATTCCAACGGAATCTACCCTGGGTGGCCCAGTGGGTGGCGCATTGGGTGGAATGCTCGGTGACACGCTGGAGGACACGCCTACTCGGCGGCGCGTTGCAGAACCCACGTGCTATCGGCCTGATGCAGCGCCGTGGCGCCGGTTGCTACCCCTACCACGCGCAGTACCACGGCCGGGCGCGTGCCCCGGAACGTGCCCGTAAACTGCTGCCGCGCCACCCCCGAATCGGGGATGGCGATGGTGGTGCCGGGGAAGGCGCGCTCCAGGCGCCGCGCCACGGTGCGCACGGGGGTGTTCTCGAAAACCAGATCGACCTCGGCGGCCACGTTTGCGGACGGCGCCGCAACCGTTTCAGTTGGGCGCGCGACCGTCGTCGCGATGGGCGCTGTGGCGGGTGCTTCTTCGGCGGGCGGCATGGTGGTGCGCAACAGCCAGCCCGCCCCGGCGCCCACCACGAGCAGGGCCGCCGCTTTCCCCCAGAGCCCTACCACGCCCGGCGAAACCGGCAAACCCGGCTGCGGCGCCGAAGTCGGGTTCGGCAATGGCGGCGGCCCCAGCACGTTGGCCTCGAACCGCTGCCAGGCGGCGGCGGTATCGGCGGGGTTGAAAACCGGCGCGATGGGCGCCATACTCGCCGCGCTTGCCTCCGACCACATGCCCGTTAGCTGCTGCCAGAGCGCGGCATTGCCGGGCGCGGCGGCTTGCCAGGCGCGCACGGCGGCGGCATCGGCGGGCGTAGCCTCGCCGGCAAGCTGGCGGGCGAGCAAATCCCAAGGCGCAGAATCGGCGGCGGCGGCGGTAGACATCAAAACAGAAGCAACGAGAACAGAAGCAAGTACGACACAGAAAACCAATTGGGCGCGGCGCGCGGACCGATGGCTGTCCGGCACAGCACCGGCGCGGTGCTACCCCGATACGTGGGGGCGGCGGTACCCCTACGCGGCGCGGTGATTTTTTTGCTGTAGTGCGGATTTTAATCCGCCGTTTACTGGCCGTCGGTTTTGTACAACTGCGGACTGCCGTCCGCACTACAGCACCAACGCGTACAAATTCTTCAGCACGCCACTGAGCTGCTCGCGCATAATGCGCAGGGCTTTGCCCATCTGATTCTCGACGGTTTTGGGCGAAATGTCGAGGGCCGACGCGATTTCCTTGTAACTCAACTCCTGAAACCGGCTCAGCTCGAAGACGCGGCGGCACTCGGTGGGCAGGTGCGTAAGGGCAGCGGCCACGGCGGCGGCCGTCTCGCGGTGGTGCAGGTCAGCGAGGGTATCGGCGAGGGGCGCGGCGGGTTCGGGGGCGCCGGCGGGCAGCCCGTCGGCGAGCGACACCGAGCGCGCGGCGCGCTCCTGGTGGCGCAGGGCGGCGTTGAGGGCGGCCCGGTGCAGGTAGGCGCGCCAGGTGGTGGTGAGTTCGATGGTGGCGCGGTTGTGCCAGACCCGCGCCAGCACATCCTGCACGAGGTCTTCGGCGGCCTCGCGGTCGCGCACGACGCGCGCCACGGCCGTGGCCAGTTGGGCGTAGTACCCCTGAAAAAGGGATTCCATCCAGGCGCGCTCCTGACCGGCGGCGCGCAGCGCGGCCAAGCGCTGCTCCAGCGCCGATTCGGGGGGGACGGCGGACGGCGGGGGGGGAAGCGACATGCAGAAATCAGCGGCGCGCACTCGCGCCGGTTCCGGCCTCAAAGGTGCGATGAACACCGGGAACGTGGTGGATCGCGGGGGCCGGCGGAACCGACGTATAGATATCTGCTCCTGAAGAAGAGTTGCCCGATGCCGCACCCATTCACCGTAACCGCAACTGCTGGCCGCGCCAACGTGCGGGCGCGCACAAGACCCAGCCCTCACGACACCACGTCCA
Source organism: Hymenobacteraceae bacterium (assembly GCA_031425525.1). Taxonomy (GTDB): domain Bacteria; phylum Bacteroidota; class Bacteroidia; order Cytophagales; family Hymenobacteraceae; genus JANNMJ01. The sequence continues at coordinate 4,637 of JANPJM010000094.1, forward strand.
CGAACGCAAACCGTGCCCCATCGAACAGCCCTTTGTCGCTCAGTTTCAGCGCCGGAATGACGAGCAGCGCCAGAAACGAAACTGTCATGAACGGCGCTCGCAGCGGCGAGCCGAGGGTGGTTTTGCTAAATGCATCGAGGCGGGTGTAGGCCGCCGCTACCTCGTAGCCGTCGGCGGCCGACATCAGGCCCGCCACCGGCAGCGGCAGTACGTGGTCGGTGGCCGAGCCAGCGGGGGCATCATCGGTGGCCGCCAGCCCGCCGCCGGCCGCAATCACCAGATTGACGGCCCGGCAGATGGCCGCATCGGTAGCGCCCACCACCACGATATTGTGCGAATCGTGCGCCACCGACGACGCCACCGCGCCTTGCGTGAGCCCGATACCGCGCACCAGCGCCACCGCCACCGGCGCGCGCGGCGCGTAGCGATTCACGACGGCAATTTTGAGCAGATCGCGCGCGGGGTCGGGCTGGATAGAACCGTCTGGGGCCACGGGCAGCGTCAGTAGCTCCTCGCCGGTCACGAGCTGCCCGTCTTCCGCCACGATGACGCGCACGCGCGCCGTGGCGGCGCCCGTCGGAGCGGCCAGCCGGAAATCTGCGGGCACGCGCGACTCCGCCACGAAATAGTTAGGCGCGGGCTGCGTGGCGGGCGCCGGTTGCAACCGCGAAACGCCGTCTTCGGCCACCAACCGGCCGTGGAGCCACGTTTGGGCCACCCGCAGGTGCTGATCCGGCGCGGCACGCAGCACCAGAAAGTCGGCGCGATCACCGGCGCACAGCAGGCCCACGGGCAGTCCGTAATGCGCTACCGGGTTGCGCGAGGCGGCGCCAAGCACCGTCCAGAGGTCGAGGCCGCGCGCCAGGGCGCGCCGCACGAGGTCGTCGATATGATTGACGGCGAGGGTATCGGGGTGCTTATCGTCGGAGCAGAACATCACGCGCTCGGCCCAGCGCGGGTCGGCGAGGAGGTCGATGAGGGCGTCGAAATTCCGCGCCGCCGACCCTTCGCGAATCAAAATCTTCATCCCCGCTTCGAGCTTGTCGAGCGCTTCGGGCAGCGTGAAGCATTCGTGGTCGGTACTCATCCCGGCCGCCGCGTAGGCGCGGGCCTGCTCGCCGCGCAGGCCGGGCGCGTGGCCGTCGACGGGCCGCCCGTAGCGTTGGGCGAGAGCAATCTTGGCGGCCACTTCGGAGTCGCCAAACAGCACCCCTGGCCAGTTCATCATCTCGGCGAGGTAGCCGATGCGGGCATCCTGAAACAGCATTTCGATATCGGCCACCGAAATCGTGGCGCCCGCCGTCTCGAACACCGTAGCCGGCACGCACGACGGCGCGCCGAACGCAAACGCGAAATCGGGCACCCGTGCGGCGTCGGTCAGCATAAACTGTACGCCCGCCACGCCCAGCACATTGGCGATTTCGTGCGGATCCGACACGGTGCCCACCGTGCCGTGCGCCACCGCCAGCCGGGCAAACTCGGCCGGGGTCAGCAACGATGACTCGACGTGAACGTGCGCATCGACGAACCCCGGAATGAAATACGGCGCATCGGGTGGCAGCGCATCGGGCGGGAGTTCGGTGAGCGCGGTGATGCGCCCAGCCGTCACCACCAACTCGGCAGGACGGAAACGGCGGGCGGTGAGGTCGGCTACGTGGCCGCGAAAGGTGGTAGCGCCGGCGAGCGGGAGCATAAGCGAAACGAAGATTCCGGCGGCCACTGCGGCGCCGAGCGGCGCAAAGGTGGGGGAACGCGGGCCTCTGGCCCGCTGGCCGCGTGCGGATGTTTCGGGCGGCCAGCGGGCCGGAGGCTCGCGCTGCTTTTCGCTCCCTATTCTACCACCAGCGTGTGGCTGGCGCGGGCCGGGGCGCCACACGGTGGCGCCGAACAGGCCCAGCCCACCCCCATTCCTCCCCCCACGCGTGTACCTTTGGCTCCCGATGACGTTCCGCACCTTGTTTTCCGGTCGGCTGGCTTTGGGTTGTGCGCTGTGGCTGCTGGCTACCGGCGTGCTGGCCTTGCCCGGCGGCTGCGCGCGCGCCGGCCAAACGCCCCAACAGCGCAAAACCGAGCGCTACAAGCGCAAAGCCGCCAAGCGCAACCACATCCCCTGCCCCACCAAAGACTGTTAGCCGCGCGCGGCCCGTTGCCATCCCGCAGCGGGCCGCGCGCGGGTAGTGGTCGTCGTTACTGATTTTCGCCTTCCCCGTTCTTCGTTCTTCCCATGCAAAAGCTCGTTGTCGCCATTGATGGATATTCGTCCTGCGGGAAATCTACCACGGCCAAGCTCGTGGCCAAAGAGCTGCACTACGCCTACATCGACACGGGCGCGATGTACCGCGGCGTAACGCTGTATTTCCTCGAAAATACCCTCGATTGGGAGGATGAAGCCGTGGTGGCGCGCGCGCTGCCCGACATTCACATCACCTTCAAGCGCAACCCTAAAACGCGGCGCAATGAGCTGTTTCTGAACGGCGAAAACCGCGAGGACGAAATCCGCACGATGCGCGTCTCCAACGCCGTTTCGGAGGTGAGCGTGATTGCCGCCGTGCGCCACGCCATGGTGGCCCAGCAGCAGCGGATGGGCAAAAAACGTGGCGTGGTGATGGATGGCCGCGACATCGGCACCACCGTTTTCCCCGACGCCGAGGTGAAGGTGTTCATGACGGCCGAAGTCCATACCCGCGCGCTGCGCCGCCAGGTAGAACTCCACGACAATGGCCAGGACGTGCCGCTCGCCGACATCGAAGCCAACCTCAGCAAACGCGACCGCATCGACTCGACGCGCGCCGAATCGCCGTTGCGCCAGGCGGCCGACGCCATCATCCTCGACACCACCCACCTGACGATTGACGAGCAGGTCGATTTCGTGCTGGATCAGGTGGTGAAGGTGATGGCGCACCGCGCCGCTGATGCGCTGCGGTAGCCGAAGCGTCAACGTATCCGGCACCGGCCCGGCGATAAGGGCGGTATCGACGTATGCGGCACCGTGCCGGTGCCTGGACGGTATTTATGCCGCTCAGTCGCCATCCACCGGCACCGGCCCGGTGCCGGGTACTTCCTTAGTTTATGACTCGTCAAACCACGCCGCTGGCGGAAACTTTACCCGCCGATTTACGCGCCGGCCTCGTCACATTTTTGGTGGCGCTGCCGCTGTGTTTAGGCATTGCGCTGGCGTCGGGGGCGCCGCCCTTGGCGGGCATCATCGCGGGGGTAGTGGGCGGTGTGGTAGTGGGGTCGTTGAGCGGGTCGAGCTTGAGCGTGAGCGGTCCGGCGGCCGGCCTGACTACTATCGTGGCGGCGGGCATCATCAAACTCGGCACCTACGAGTCGTTTTTGCTGGCCGTGGCCATCGCCGGGGTGCTGCAAGTGGGGCTGGGGTTTGCGCGGGCGGGCATCATCGCCAACTACTTCCCGTCGTCGGTCATCAAGGGGATGCTGGCGGCTATCGGCCTGACACTCATCCTGAAACAGATTCCGCACGCGCTTGGCTGGGATCGCGACGCCGAAGGTGAGTTTGAATTCGTGCAGGCCGACGGCGCCACGACGTTCACCGAAATCGCGGCGGCCCTGGGCAATATCAAGCCGGGAGCGCTGATTTTGGCGGTGGTGGCCGTCGGAGTGATGCTGTTGTGGCAGCGCCCGGCCTTGCAGCGCAGCCGGGTGCTGCAAAACGTGCCGGGCGCGCTGGTAGCGGTGCTACTGGGGGTGGGGCTGAACGCTTTTTTCCAAACCTCGGCGCCCGATTTGGCGCTGCAAGCCTCGCACCTGGTACAGCTACCGGTGCTGGCCGAAGGCGCGGGCTGGGGGTCGTTGCTGCGCTTCCCCAACTTCGCGGCTTTCACCGATGCGGCGGCGCTGCCGCAGATTCTGATTACGGCGGCTACCATCGCGGTGGTGGCCTCGTTGGAAACGCTGCTCAACGTGGAGGCGACCGATAAAATCGACCCGCTGCACCGGCACACGCCCGCCGACCGCGAACTGAAAGCCCAAGGCATCGGCAACATCATCAGCGGGTTGTTGGGCGGCATTCCGGTCACGAGCGTCATCGTGCGCTCCACGGTGAACCTGAGTGCCGGGGCGCGCACCAAGTACGCCGCCGTGACCCACGGCGTGCTGCTGCTGGGGTGCGTGCTGCTGATTCCGGGGCTGTTGAACCGCATTCCGCTATCGGCGCTGGCGGGAATTCTGCTGTTTACGGGCTATAAACTCACCAAACCGGTGCTTTTCACGGAGCAGTGGCGCTTGGGCTGGAGCCAGTTTTTACCATTTCTGGTAACTATCGTGGCGGTGCTGCTCACCGATTTGCTCATCGGCATCGGCATTGGGCTGGCGGTGGGCATTTTCTTCATTTTGCGGGCCAATTACGCTACGTCGTACTTCTTCCACCGCGACCCCACGCCCGGCATCAGCGACAAAATCAGGATCAACCTTGCCGACCACGTTTCCTTTCTCAACAAAGCCAGTGTCGTCGAGATTCTGGAGCAATTGCCGGAAGATTCAGTGGTGGAAATCGACGCCCGCCGTTCGTCGTACGTCGACCATGACATCGTGGAGGCCATCGAGAATTTCCGCGCTACGGCGCGGCTGCGCAACATTCAGCTCACGTTTCACCCCGGCCGGGCAGGCTACGCGGCGATGCACCCTACCGAAGTCGTTGGCAACATCATCGGATTCGAGACGATTGCCGAGGTCGGCGCGTCGCTCACGCCCGGCGGGTTTCAGCCGGAGCAAGCGCCCGCCCCGCCACCACCCAAGCCGACGCCCGCCGTCCCCGATTTTACGCGCTACGACGAGTTGTTTGCCAACAACCGGCGCTGGGTCGAGCAGAAGCTCGCCCTCTCGCCCACGTATTTCGAGGATTTGGCGCGCGGTCAGAAACCGCAGTTTCTGTTCATCGGCTGCGCCGATTCGCGCGTGACCATCGACACGTTGACCGGCACCAATCCCGGCGAAATCTTCGTGCATCGCAACATCGCCAACATGGTCATCCCCACCGACCTCAACATGCTCTCAGTGCTGCAATACGCGGTGGCGGTGCTGAAGGTCGAACACGTCATCGTGCTGGGGCACTACGGCTGCGGCGGGGTAAAAGCGGCGATGCAACGCGAGCATCTGGGCCTCATCAACAAATGGCTCATCCCGATTCGCGACGTGATGCGCCTACACCTGCCGGAACTATCGGCGCTGAGCAACGAACACGAGCGCTTCCGCCGCGTGGTCGAGCTGAACGTGCAGGAGCAAGTCTACAACCTCTGCAAAACGTCGTTCGTGCAGGATGCGTGGGGCGCGCAAGTGGGGCTGCACGTCCACGGCTGGGTCTATGACATCCGCGAAGGCTTGATGCGCGACCTCGAAATCAACGTTTCCGAGTTGATGGCGCGCGACGAAGATTTGTACCGGTTGCAGGATGACGGAGAGGGCGGTGGGCACTAGAAATAGAATGGTGTTAGGGCAATACCGTTTTCTTGTATTCCTCACCACCCACTTGCCAGCACAGCGGCGATATGCAGCGCCATTGAGCCAACGTACATTTGTGTATGAAGACTTCCTTTTCTTTCTTCGCTCGGGCCGCCTTTCAAGCCGCCATCTGCTTTTTGCTACTAACCGGCTGTAAGAAAGACGATAACTCGCCACCCACCCCCGCAGAAACCGGCGCGATCAGCGGCGCCATCACCCCGACGAATGCCATTACCCAGGTGGCGGCCATCAATTCCGCGAACCAGTCGACGACGACGACGCCTGCCGCAAACGGCATTTTCACGCTGCCCAACCTGCCGGTCGGGTATTATCTCGTGCGGCTGACGCCCGCTGCCGGCTACGCCACGCTGCCCGACCTCACGGCAAACGTAACCGCCGGCGGAACCGTGGACTTGGGCAACATCCCCATTCAGCGGGCCGGGGCAATCAGTGGCCGGGTTGTACCGGCAACCGCCGCGACGCTGGTTACGGCCACCGACGCCTTAAACCGAACGTTCACCGCCACCCCCGACACTACGGGTGCCTTCGTTATCGGTGGTTTAGGAACTGGGGTATATACCGTTTCGTGTACTCCGGCCAGTGTTCGTTTTCCGGCGCCTTCCGCCGATACTGCGGTAGTAACCAGCGGCACGACGACCAACATCGGGGCAATCAACTTCAGTGTTCGCTCGCCTAGCGGGTCGTGCACGTTCAGCGAAGGGGGCACTACCCGAACCTTTGCCGTTTCGTCTTTCAGATTTTTGGGACCAAGATTGGTTATAGACGCGGCCAATGGAACAGAGAGGCTCGCACTTCGGCTGCGGTCGGCTACCGCGCCGGGCACCTACCCCGAGCCCGGCACTTACCCGTTGGGATCATACAGCTCCCTCGGTTCGGCCGACTTCACCCGCAACGGTAGCTACTGGCTGACCGATGGCACCCCGGCCCACAGCGGTACAGCCGTCGTTACAACGCTGGATACGACTGCGGGCGTAATGACCGGCACATTCAGCTTCACGGCCGGCTCGTCGTCGCAGCCACCGGTCTCGATCACCAACGGCACATTCAACATCCTGTTCTAGGTTCCGGTCTGCGACTCGCCACCCACTCACCACCCGCTCGCCAGCACATCGGCGATGTGCAGCGCCTTAATTGGCTTTTCATTTTCGCGGATGTAGGCATCGAGGTGCATCAGGCAACTGGTGTCGGTGCTGATGAGGTAGTCGGCGCCGGTTTCGAGGGCGTTTTCGACTTTCTGCTCGGCCATCGCCACCGAAATACTCTCGAACTTGACGGCGAATGAGCCGCCGAAACCGCAACACGTTTCGGTGTCGGCCATTTCGATGCGGCGCAGCCCGGCCACCGAATCGAGCAAGCGGCGGGGGGCGTCGCGGATGCCGCACTCGCGCAGGGCGGCGCACGAATCGTGGTAGGTGTAGGTGCCGTCGAGGCGGGCGCCGGGGATACGATTGACTTTCAGCACATCGACCACGAACTCCGTCAGCTCGAAAACGCGGCGCTGCACGGCGCGAAATCGCACCAAATTCGGCGTTTGGGCGAAGAGTTCATCGTAGGAATTGCGCACCATCCCGACGCACGAGGCCGTTGGCCCGACGATGTACGTAGCCTCATCGGCGGAGCCGAAATCGTCGAGAAATTTGGTGGCTACCGTCCGGCATTCATCTACGTACCCGGCGTTGTAGGCGGGTTGGCCGCAGCAGGTTTGCGCGGGGTTATAGCGCACTTTGCAGCCCAATTTTTCCAACACCTTCACGGTGTTCATTCCCGTTTCGGGGTAAAGCTGGTCGATGAAGCAGGGAATGAATAAATCGACGGAAGGCATGGGTAAGTGTTTAATTTTTAGGGTGTAATGCTTAGGCGGTGCTGCGTTTATAATTGGATGCTTACGCTGGTCTTTAGGTGAAGGGGTTTATGGGTTGCGGTTGGTTTTAACGTGAGTTCCGCGACAATTAAACGAGGTAGCCCGCCTAAAACACTACACCCTAAAAACTAACCCCTAAAACGTTACCGCCGCCAATTGCTGCGCTTCCGCCAGTGCGGCACGGTTGAGGGCCAAAGCTACACCGTGCAGGGCGAGCCAGGCGATGAGGTTTTCGGTGGGGAGGTTGCCGGTGAGGGTATCGCCGGCCATCGGGCAGCCGCCGAAACCGCCGATGGCGCCATCGAAGCGGCGGCAGCCGCCGGCGTAGGCGGCGGCGGTTTTGGCTTCCCAAGTGGCCGGTGTGGTGTGCAGATGCGCCCCAAACGTGACCTGCGGAAACGCCGGAATCAGGGTTTGAAACGCTTGCTCGATAACGGGCGCGGTGCCCGTTCCGACGGTATCAGCCAGGGAAATGATGTCGATACCGAGGGCCGTCAGTTTCTCGGTGTAGGCCGCGAGCAGGGCGGGTTCGTAGGCGTCGCCGTAGGGGTTGCCGAAGCCCATCGAGAGGTAGACCACCAATTGTTGGCCGGCGCGCACGGCGTGTTCCTGGATGTGGGCTACGTCGGCGAGCGCTTCGGCGATGCCGCGATTGGTGTTGCGCTGCTGAAACGTTTCGCTGACGCTCAGCGGGTAGCCGAGGTAGCTGATTTCGGGGTGCTGCGTGGCGGCTTCAGCCCCGCGCTCGTTGGCGATAATGGCGAGCAGCTTGGTGCGCGTCCGGCTCAGGTCGAGCCCGGCGAGTACTTCCACGGTGTCGGCGAGCTGCGGAATGGCTTTGGGCGATACGAACGAGCCGAAATCGAGCGCATCGAAGCCAACCGCCAGTAAAGCCTGCAGATACGCCGTCTTTTGGGCCGTGGGGATGAAGTGGGCGAGACCCTGCATAGCGTCGCGCGGGCATTCTACTACGTACATCGGGACAGAGAAAAGGGGGTTGGTTCTCGCAGAGGTTCACAGAGTAACAACGCAGAGGTTCGCAGAGAACAGCCTTTGCGCACCTCTACTGAACCTCTTGCGCATCTCTGCGAGAACCCGCAAGTGAGTAGCCAATCCAAAGGTCGGGCACA